>DFHF01000050.1 GCA_002371825.1 Ruminococcus flavefaciens
GAACTGCCTTGAATGGCTTCCTATATATTTCGGGATTCTTAAAACCGGAGCTCTTGCAGTTCCGCTCAACTTCAGATATACTCCTGATGAGATAAAGTATTGTCTTGATCTTGCTGAGGTCGATGTTCTCATGTTCGGACCTGAGTTTATCGGACGCATAGAGGAGATCGCTGACGAGATAAGCAAGAATAGACTCCTTTTCTATGTAGGAGAGGGATGTCCCTCATTCAGTGAGCACTATGACAGCCTTGTGGCAAACTGCGTAAGCTCTGCACCTGATATCAAGCTTACTGATGACGATTATGCAGCAATTTATTTCTCTTCAGGAACTACCGGCTTCCCGAAGGCTATTCTTCATAAGCATCGCAGTCTTATGCATTCTGCCAAGGTTGAACAGAATCATCATGGTCAGACCCGTGACGATATTTTCCTTTGCATACCGCCTCTTTATCATACCGGCGCAAAAATGCACTGGTTCGGCAGCCTTTATTCCGGAAGCAAAGCCGTACTTCTCAAGGGAATAAAGCCTAAGGCTATACTTGAAACTGTTCACTATGAGGGATGTACTATCGTATGGCTGCTTGTTCCGTGGGCACAGGATATCCTTGATGCAATTGACAGAGGCGATATCGATCTTTCACAGTATGATCTCAGCCGCTGGAGGCTTATGCATATCGGAGCACAGCCTGTTCCGCCTTCACTTATTTCCCGCTGGAAGAAGGTATTCCCGAATCATCAGTATGATACCAACTATGGACTCAGCGAGTCTATCGGCCCTGGCTGCGTACACCTTGGAGTAGAAAACATACATAAGGTCGGAGCTATCGGCAAGGCAGGATATGGCTGGGAGGTCAAGATCGCTGACGAGAACGGCAATGCTGTTGAACGTGGACAGGTCGGTGAGCTCTATGTAAAGGGCCCCGGTGTAATGACCTGTTACTACAGAGATGAAAAAGCAACAGCTGAAACACTGAAAGACGGATGGCTCCTTACCGGAGATATGGCACAGGAGGATGAGGATGGCTTCATCTACCTTGTAGACCGAAAGAAGGACGTTATCATCAGCGGCGGAGAGAATCTCTATCCTGTTCAGATCGAGGACTTCCTCAGATCACATCCGGCAGTAAAGGATGTTGCGGTTATCGGACTTCCTGACAAGCGTCTCGGAGAGATAGCAGCAGCAATAATCTCTATAAAGGAAGAATGTCAGTGTACAGAAGAGGATATCAACAACTTCTGCCAGAAGCTTCCGAGATATAAGAGACCTCATAAGATCATATTTGCAGATGTACCGAGAAATCCCACCGGAAAGATCGAGAAGCCGAAGCTTCGTGAGAAATACTGCGGAGAAAGTCTTGTTGCAACTCAGATAAGAAACTGAATAAAGTTATTAAAGGCTCAGATAATGAGCCTTTAATTTTTATCAGATAATTCTTGACCGAAAAGAAGAAATATGCTATAATAGGATTTGTTAGAAAATTAACGATGTATGACATAAAGGAGCATTGCCAATGGACAGGATCAATTCGATAATAGAACAGATAGACGGTTATGTATGGGGTATCCCGCTTATAGTCCTCATTCTTTTCTGCGGACTTTTTCTCACAGTAAGAACGGGATTTCTTCAGGTGCGAAAGCTTGGGCTTGCACTTAAGTATATGCTGAAGGACGAGGAGGACGGACATGGTGAGGTATCAAGCTTTGCCGCACTATGTACTGCACTTTCTGCAACAGTAGGAACCGGAAATATAGTAGGTGTGGCTACAGCTCTTGCAGCCGGCGGGCCCGGAGCCCTTTTCTGGATGGAGCTTGCCGCATTTTTCGGTATGGCTACAAAATATGCAGAGGGACTTCTTGCGATAAAGTACAGGATAACTGACGGAAATTCCAATATACTTGGTGGTCCGTTCTACTACATTGAAAACGGACTGGGAAAGAAATTCAAATGGCTGGGAAAAATGTTTGCGGTATTCGGACTGTGTGCCGGCCTTATGGGAATAGGTACAATAACACAGATAAACGGAATAACCTCTGCGGCAAATAACTTCTTTGATCCTGATTCCACACATACTGTCAGTGTCCTTGGCGGAGAATATACATACACTACTATAATTGCAGGTCTGATAATCACTATTTGTGTAGCGCTTATAACCATAGGCGGACTTCAGCGTATAGCCTCTGTTACACAGGTAATAGTTCCGCTGATGATAGTCTCATATGTAGCAAGCTGCCTGATAATAATATTCACACATCTTACAGAGATACCGTCTGCGGTTGGTGTAATAATCAGGAATGCGTTCGGCATCAGGCCTATAGCAGGCGGTGCGGCAGGCTTTTCCGTTATGATGCTTTCAATGAGAAACGGAGTTGCAAGAGGAATCTTTTCAAATGAAGCCGGACTTGGTTCAGCACCGATAGCCGCAGCAGCTGCCCGTACAAAAGAACCTGTACGTCAGGGACTTGTAACAATGACAGGTACATTCATAGATACCATAATCGTCTGTACAATGACTGGCTTATCGATCGTTATGGCCGGCAGCTATGATAAGGGTCTTGAAGGAGTTGCTATAACAACAGATGCCTTTGGATACGGACTTCCGTTCCCGGCAAAAGTTTCTTCGTTCATACTGATGGCTTGTCTGACCGTATTTGCTTTCACGACAATACTCGGATGGAATTATTACTCGGAGCGCTGTCTTTCATATCTGACAGGTTCAAATAAGAGAGTTGCGGTAATTTACAGATATGTATATGTAGCAGCTGTTTTTGTGGGACCGTTCCTTACAGTTGAAGCAGTATGGAATCTTGCGGACATATTCAACGGACTTATGGCAATACCGAATGTCATAGCGATAATATTTCTCTCCGGAGTAGTTGCTTCTGAGACGAAAGACTTTATCAGGAGATACAAAGGCGGAGAGATAAGATCATAATATCCAGAACAAAGCCTGAGAGGAAAAAGCTCTCAGGCTTTTTGTAATATATCAGTCCCCTGATGAATAGACTTATTCAAGGAGGCGATAGCGTGGACAAAAATGAGCTTGAAAAATACAAAAAGGAAATGATGAATATGTATGGCAGGAGCACATCGAAAGATAGTAGTACTGCTCACCAGATACAGGAGAATACAGATGATCTTCAGCCTGCGATAGAAGCAGTTGACAGTGAAGCAGAGGATGACAGTGCATATCATCCATTTCCTGAAAATGACAGGGATCTCACTGATGAGACAGAGGATGAGTACAACAGCAAATACCCTGATCCTGATCTGTCTGAATTCAATATAGAAGACATAGAAGCAGATGAGGAAAAAACAAGTCCTCCGGAATATTTTTCCGAAGAAAGTCTTGGAGATTCAAAAGGCTACATCCTTGTAAATGTAAGAACAGGTGATGAATCATCGGCAGTAGAAGGAGCCTCGGTAATGGTCACAGCTATAGTTGAAGGGAAAAGAGTGATGTTAGCTTCAGGAATTACAGACCAGAGCGGAACGACCAAGAAATTTGAGGTGCCTGCTCCGGACCTCAGTCACTCCCAGGGTCCCGGGTCATCTACACGTCCTTATAATCTTTTTGATGTCAGTGTAACAGCTGAGGGATTTTTTAATGCAAGGAGTGTTGATGTTCCGGTATTTTCGGGAATAACATCTGTACAGAATTTCAGCATGATACCTGTGCCACTGATGATGGAGGCGGGTTCCGAGACAGTGACCACATACAATCAGGAGCCGTCATTTGGTGAAAATGGAGGATGATCTATGCTGACAGGAACACCGTTTATACCTGAAACAATAACCGTTCATCTTGGAACACCTGATTCTGCTGCTCCTAACGTTACACTTGATTTTGCGTCATATGTAAAGAATGTAGCTTCCAGCGAGATTTTTCCTACATGGCCGGAAAACGCACTCAGAGCCAATATCTATGCCATAATCTCATTTGCCTTGAATCGCATATATACCGAGTGGTACAGATCGAGGGGATATGATTTTGATATAACTGCAACAACGCAATACGATCAGAAATTCATAAATGGCCGTGAGTACTTTCAGAATATCAGTTATCTTGTTGATGAGCTGTTCAATGATTATGTAAGACGACAGGGAACTGTGGAGCCGCTTTTCACATCCTTCTGCAACGGTACTACCACCACCTGCAGCGGTCTTTCCCAATGGGGCACAGTTGCACTGGCAAATCGTGGTTTAACGCCATATGAGATACTTCAATATTACTATGGCGATAATATTGAGATAGTGAAGAATGCTCCTGTTAAAACAGCCATGCCCTCTTATCCGGGAATAGAGCTGAGGCTTGGTTCAGCCGGAAATGACGTTCGTTCTCTACAGATATATCTCAACCGTATCTCCGGAAATTACCCGGCCATCCCGAAGATACAGGCAGCTGACGGAATTTTCGATCAGGCTACAGAAGATGCTGTGAGAGTATTTCAGAACGTTTTCGGCCTTGCGGTAACTGGGATAGTAGATCAGGCAACATGGTACAGGATAACCTACATTTATACCAGTGTGAAGCATATTGCTGAACTGAATTCAGAGGGAGTCCGTTGGGACGAGATAGAAAACCGCTATACAGAGGATCTCAAGATTGGAATGCAAAGCGTGGAGGTAAGTGTCCTGCAATATTATCTTGCGGTGATAGGAGCATACTATGCAGCAGTTGAACCTGTTGAGATAACAGGATATTTCGGAGAGAAAACCGAGCGCTCAGTGAAATCCTTCCAGAGAGTTTTCGGACTGCCGCAGACCGGAGAAGTTGACAGGGCTACAAGAAATGACTTGTACAGGGCATATCAGGGAATAGCAGAATCAGTCCCGCCGAAATATACTGCTGTGGCACTGTATCCCGGGACAGTGCTCAGGGAGGGAGTATCCGGAGAGTCTGTCCGGCTGATACAGGAGTATCTGACATATATCAACCGGACCTACAGCAATATCCCTGCTGTAAATAATACAGGATACTTCGGCCCGCTGACAAGACAGTCAGTAACGGCTTTTCAGAGAGCCTTCGGAATTGATCCCACAGGTATAGTGGGAGCTGTCACATGGGATAAGATAGCGGAGATATACTCCGACCTGCGCTATGGATTTGACAAGAGACCGTATCAGAGTCCCGGCTACACAATAACAGGCTGAGGAGGGAGAAAATGGCATACACAAATGCACAGAAAAAGCAGCATATCTATGAGCTACAGACCTATCTTTATGCGATATCGCTTTTCAATGACAAGATACCACAGGTCATACCTGACGGGGTATATGACAGCGATACATCCATAGCTGTCAGGGCTTTTCAGAGGGAGTACGGGCTTCCTGAGACCGGTAATACTGATACTGCCACATGGAACAAAATAGTCAACGTATACAGAGCATATCAGCATTCAGCACCTGTCCCGTACAAGGTTTTCCCGTCAGCAGGATATGTATGCGGTAAAGGAGACAAAGGCGGGCTTGTGTATATAATACAGGCTATGCTTGATGAAATAGGGGAGAGTTACGATAACTTCCCTGTTCCGGAAGTATGCGGAAGGTATAACGAAAGCACAGCGGAAGCAGTAAAGCTTTTTCAGAAAAAAGTGGGACTGCCTCAGAGCGGAAAGGTCGACAGCGGTACATGGAATATGCTTGTACACTGCTGCGAACATATCAACAGGACGAACCACTGAAATGCAAAACGGACTCTTCGTTTAAGGAAGAGTCCGTTTGCTTATATAAAGAAAGGAGAATGAATGAAAAAGCGGGATCAGTTTTTCTCAGTTACTTCATCAAGTGTGACCTCGATATCTCTTTCTGAGCCTTCTCTTACAACAGTAAGAACTACAGTCTCACCGGCAGTGTGCTTGTTTTTGACAGCATTGAGTTCAGTAGCAGTCTTGACTTCAGTACCGTCAACAGCAGTTATGACGTCACCTGTCTTCAGACCTGCTTTGTCGGCAGCACTGTGCTCAGAAACTGTTGTAACGTAAACACCTACAGGGAGGTTATACATCTGTGAGACAGTTTCGGTGACATCCTGACAGCTTATGCCAAGCTGAGGCTTTCCGGTCACGAAACCGAATTCAATAATATCGTCAATTATCCTGGAGGCAGCATTAGAAGGGATAGCAAATCCGATTCCCTCGATAGAAGCCTCTCCGGAGTAGGAACTGCTCATTTTTGAAGAGTTGATGCCGATGACCTGACCGTATTTATTGATGAGAGGGCCGCCGGAGTTTCCTGAGTTGATAGCAGCATCTGTCTGGAGGAGATCCATTGACTGGTCATTTATGGAGATCTGTCTGTCCTTGCCTGAGATTATACCTCTTGTGACGGTATTCATAAGGTCAAAGCCGAGAGGATTTCCGATAGCAACAACGTCCTCGCCAAGTCTGAGGCTGTCGCTGTCACCGAATTCAGCGGCATCAAGACCTTCGGCGTCGATTTTAAGTACAGCGATATCGCAGTCTGTATCATATCCAATGACTTTTGCATCATAGCTTTTTCCGTCATTGAGGAGGACAGATATCTCATCTGAAAGACCGGCACCGTATTCATTGTCATAAATAACATGGGCATTGGTAACGATGTATCCGTCAGAAGTTATGATAACACCTGTACCTGTAGCGGAAGCAGATGAGGTAGAAGGTGTGCTGCCGTATCCGAAATAGTAGCTGCCGTTCTGTCTTGTATATGTGAATTTGGATTCAATTCCCACAACAGAAGGAAGGACCTTGTCAACGATCTGTTCTGTAGTAAGGGCATTACCTGTATTGTCTGAGGGCTCGATAAGGCTGATAGTCTCAGCAGTAAGTGAGTTCTTTGACTTAGCGGAGCTTACTTCGGCGACTTCTTCGGAAGAGCTCTGGGAGTTTTCGTATTCGGGAGCAAACTCACGGTAAGCAGCGATCGAGCCGCCTGATACAAGAGTCATTGCCATAAGGAAGGCAGTGATCTTAGCGCCGATATGCTTTTTGGTTACGGGAGCTTTTTTAACTGGATCTGTCTCAAACACATAGGGATTTGACTCAAAGTGAAGAGCCTCGTTATTGAAGTTGTACTCGTTATTTTCATTTTTATTGTTCATCATAATATTCACGTTCCTTTTCAGATTTTCCTGAGTTCCTTTCCTCAGGCTATGGTCATATTATAGACGTGGAATGTGAAATAGATTTGCGGTTGATGTATAAATTTGTGAATTATTCAGTGAATAATTTTTCACTTAACTGAACGGAATGTGAAATAATGTGAAAACGGTGTCAATATGAGAAACACAGTGCTGTCACAAAAATACCGCTGTATGAAAACATACAGCGGTAAATAGGTCATGAATTAGCGGCGCTCATAATCTTATCGAGAATAGTGTTATTCCAGGAAAGTGAGCTTCTGTTGAAAATACCATAGCTTCCGGAACCTGAGGACTGACCGTTATCCCATACGAAGCACTTGATGCCCTGACTTCGGGCGGAGCTGATATAAGTATTATAGTAGTTGCTTCTTGTAGTGTCATCACTTGCGTTGACACATCCGAATTCATCTATAATAACAGGTATTCCCTTAGCGATAAATTTATCATGGAGTACTTTGAATTTATTTGCGACCTCGTTCATATCGCTTTCAGAGTAGCTTGTCTGAGTACCGTCAGAAAACTTCCAGGGAGCGTAATAGTGAACGGAGAATATAACATTTCCGGCATTGGCAGGGAATACGACATCATTAATAGCAACTGTCTCAGCGGAAGCGCCGTAAGATGTGATGATGATGGTTCTGTCAGCATTCTTTCCGCCGCTTGATCTTACAGTGCTCACGAAGTCCTGCTGATACTTATTTACAACGCTGCGCTCCGGAGAGGTGCCTCCGAGCCATTCGTTGGGGCTTCCGACAGTTCTTGGTTCATTCATTCCCTCGAAGATGAGTCTGTCGCCGTAGTCACCGAATTCTGCACATATCTGAGTCCAGATGCTCTTCAGCTTTGCACTGTCGTCCTGATATTCACTCTCATTAGGAGTGAACCAGATATAATCGTCGTGGTGCATATCGAGTATGACGAATAGGTCGTCATTATAAGCATAATCCACAACTTCCTTTACACGGGACATCCATTCAGGAGAGATCTGATCTCCGTTCATATGCTCTCCCCACGTTACAGGGATACGAATCGAATTGAAGCCTGCCGATTTAACAGAATCGATCATTTCCTGAGTTGTACGGGGATTGCCCCAGCCTGTTTCGGTATTTGTACCTGAAGCAGCGGTGTTATAGGAATCGAGAGTATTTCCGAGATTCCAGCCCACATTCATAGCCTCAACGATCTGGGAGGCTGTTCTGAAGCCGCTGTTTGAAGCCGGCTTCTCCGGATCAGGAGAATTGAGTGAAGGATCAGCTACATAAGTGATGCTTCCGTCACTCTGACTGTATTTTGCAGTTATCTTTTTCAGAGTGAGAGTAGGCTGTTCGCTCCACCAGTAGCCGAATCTCACCACTGCATCAGGGGAGACGTACTGCTTAGCAGCCTGAGGAACGAACCAGGTCACGCTTGCAGAGGATTCACTTGTAAGAATAGCAGTATCCGGAGATGACTGATAGAAATTGTCTCCTGAACCGATGCTGAATCCGCAGTTGAGTTTCTTGAAGCTTCCGCCGGCAGAAACATCAAATGTGAGGACCTCCGGGAGAGTATCATCGGGGATGATATCCTTGAGAGGCACGGAAATGAGATTTGCATTCTGAGTATAACCTGTGCTGAGGTTTAGATTTATAGAAGCTGTGCCGTCAACCGGAACTTCACGGGTACGGGTGAATGAGCAGATAACACTTTCGATAGTGATATTTGATGCACCGCCCCACCAGTAGCCGAAGAGCAGTTCGCCGCCGTTTGATATATAGTCACGGAGCTCAGAGGGTACATCCCACTTGATCTCGCCGTATGTACCTTGTGTAGGAGCAGAGAAATCCGGGGACTGATACCAGCCCTTAGTGGTTGCCGCAGGGCAGTCAGCGGATACTGCGATACCGCAGCCGCCTTTGAACTCTCCGATATTCTTGCCGTCGCCGGAGCGGATAACAAAGGTAAAGGACTTGACCTTGTCTCCTTCTTCGATAAGGTCAGCAAGAGCAAATTTTATAGTATTGCTTCCCTCAGTATAGGGGATAGTTTTACCGACCTCGATCTGTGAACCGGATTCAGTTGTTACAGTTTCTTTAGGGCTGACATGAGCCGGGACAGGGTCTGCTGTAGTTCCTTCTGTAAGAGACACTTTTTCATCTATTGCAGTCACAGTCTGTTCCTCCTCGGCTGCTCCGGTAGTCGAAGCGTTATTTGTTGAGCTGTTATCAGCAGCAGACGAGCTGTTCTTGCTGCCGCAGCCTGCACACGACAGCAGAAGTGCAGATGCTGTCAGGAGTGCAGAAATCTTTTTATTCATAAATTACCTTCTCCATATAGTATTGATACATAACATACCACTATAATTATATCATTATTCAAAAGGATATGCAATTCAGTTTAATCACAAAATATAATATATATAGCGGCTATATTTTTTGTAAAACTGCTGAAAATCTGAATTTCAGGTGCTTTTTTGATACTGAAAGCAAGGCAAATATGAAAAAAATGCGAAAAAGAATAAATATAATTCATTTTATCCACCAAAACTGCAAAATGTGGGTTGTAACAGAAAATTTACAATTGTATAATAGATACAGAAGATGCGAAGTGTGTGCGGAGAAATTGTGTACTTTTGTAGCTGGCAGCATGATCTGGACAAAGATATGTGAAAAAAGCTTTTCTGAGGCGGAATGCGGATGATGTAAGGTGCACGATCAACTTGCTTATAGCTGAGCAAAATCTGGTACGAAATCGGCAATTTTTGGATTGACCGCAGCGAAATTCTGATCTATAATAAGGGGGTATCCTGATGAAATTTAGGAGAATCGTGTCAGCTGCAACTGCTGCAGCCTGCACAGCCGGCCTGATCGTAGTTGCTCCGGAGCTTACGGAGCGTACATATGCTGCCGAGGTCGTTTATAACGGCTTTGAGACAGATTACGAGGGTTGGTACGCAAATGACGAAGCAAGCCAGATCAGCGCTGTTATCGGCGCTGGTTACGAAGGCACAAGAGGTATGACTGTCACAGGAAGAACAAGTCCGGAATCCGGTGCTGCTTCTTCAAAGGGCTTCTACCTTGAGGGCGGAAAAGAATATGACTACAATATCAAGGTCTACAGCGAGACTGACGAGACCTTCCATGTAAGCCTTCTCTATAAGGACAACGAGACTGAGGAGGAGACTGTAGTAGAGCTTATCAACGAGGATGTCAAGGGCGGCGAATGGACGAACCTTTCAACCGAGTATAAGGCTCCCGAAAATACATTTGAGTATCTTATAACTATTACAACAGATTCTACAAATGACTTCAGCTTTGATGATGTACTTATCACTGAACAGAGATCATCCAATACAGCTTATGCTGCATCCACACAGAAGGGCCTGAAGGACGAGTTTGCCAATTACTTCCGTGTAGGTAATATCCTTAACGGCGGCACAATAAGAAATTCAACTATCTGTGCTGATTACATCAAGGATTTCAACAGCATAGAGTGTGAGAACGAGACTAAGCCCACAGGTACTATGGTACAGGGACAGTCAAGCGGCACAAATATCGCTGTTTCACTTAACAGCTGCTCTGCTATCGCAGATTTCTGTGTAAAGAACGGTATCGGCTTCCGTGGACATACTTTCGTATGGCACAGCCAGACACCTTCATGGTTCTTCAAGAGCAATCTCCAGAATAACGGATCATGGGCTGATAAGAGCACTATGGATGCTCGTATGGAGAGCTACATAAAGAATATGTTCAACGCATTCAAGACACAGTATCCTTCACTTGATCTGTTTGCATACGATGTCTGCAACGAGTGCGTATCAGATGATTCCAACCGTACAAAGAACTACGGCGGCGCAAGAGAGCCCGGTGACAGCAACATCCAGGGTCAGGGCGGAAAGTCTGCATGGGTACAGATCTACGGCGACAACAGCTTCGTAGAAAAGGCATTTACTTATGCAAGAAGATATGCTCCGAGCACCTGTAAGCTTTTCTATAACGACTATAATGAGTACTGGGATCACAAGAGAGACTGCATTTACAATATGTGTAACAACCTTTATAAGAAGGGAATCCTCGATGGTGTAGGAATGCAGTCACATATCAATGCCGGATATGACGGCTTCTCAGGTGTTAACAACTATGTTACAGCTATGAAGAAGTACCTCTCTATCGGTTGTGAAGTACATATAACAGAGCTTGATGTATCCCTCAAGGATAACAATGTTGTTAAGTTCAACAATAACGACCAGGCTACAAAGTATGCGGCACTGGCTCAGGCAGCTATGGACTGGAACGACAATCCTCAGGGAACAGGCCGTGTAACACTGTTCCAGATCTGGGGACCTAACGATGCTAACTCATGGCTTGGTTCAGGCGCAAACGGTACTCTCCGTGACACAAATAACCAGCCTAAGGCTGCATATAACAAGCTCATGTCAATGGTACCTGAGAGCAAATGGGGCGTTGGTATACCTTATACAGGTCCCGGAAGCAACGGATATTCTCCCGTTCCTCCTACACCGGTTGAGCCCGATAGTAATGGATACTACTTCCACCATACATTTGAGGGAACAACAAATGGCTGGGATACAAGATTCTGTGAGGAAGTCCTCACAAGCGGACGTACAAATTATGCTGGCAGCGAAGCTCTTCTTGTAAAGGGAAGAACGGCTGGCTGGAACGGCGCCAAGTTTGACATAAGCAGCAATCCTTTCGAGGCAGGCAAAACATTCAGTTTCTCAGCTAATGTTTGCTACCTTGACGGAGATATTGAATCAGATACATTTATGATGAAGCTCCAGTACACAGGTGCTGACGGTGAGCCTCACTATGATGAGATCGCAAGCGGTACTGCACCTAAGGGTGAATGGCTCCAGCTTGCAAACAAAAATTACACTATCCCTGAGGATGCTTCAGATGCATCTATCTATATTGAGACAGCTTCAAACGATGCAGAGGAATACAACAACTTCTATATTGATGAGGTTATCGGAGCAGTGGCAGGAACTGATGTTCCCGGCGCAGGCACACCTGTAGTAAGAAAGGTTGTCCTCGGTGATATCGACTTTGACGGTTCAATAACAGGCTTCGATCTTACTCTCGGACGCATCGGCCTTCTTGAGGGCGGTTTTGAAGACAGCAAGACAAAGCAGGCAGCTGACGTTGATAAGAGCGGAAAGTTTGAGTTGAACGATCTCGTTCTTATCCAGGAATTTCTTCTTGGCAAGATCCAGAAGTTCCCTGTTGCTGAGAGAGTTATCAATTCCGGAGAAATAGAAAAATTATTCAGTGGCATGAGCATAAACTCAAGCTGGAAGAAGGATGGAGAAAACAATCCTATGACAACTCAGCGTTTCGGCGCTGACCCCGGCTGGATGGTTTATGACGGCAGACTCTATATCTACACAACTAACGACGCATTTGAGACATACAAGGACGGAAGACTTCAGATCAATACATATAACTCAGGTACTATAAACTGCGTATCTACAGCAGATATGGTAAACTGGACAGATCACGGTGCAATCCCTGTAGCTGCAAGAAACGGCAGAACAAAGAACGGATGTGCATCATGGGCAAGTGCAGCATGGGCTCCCGATGCTTGCTGGAAGATGATAGACGGCAAGCCCAAGTTCTTCCTTTACTTCGCTAACAGCGGCGGAGGAATCGGAGTTCTCACAGCTGACAGTCCTACAGGTCCCTGGAGTGATCCTCTCGGACACGCACTTCTTACACATGGTTCACCTAACTGCTCAGATGTTGAGTGGATGTTCGATCCCGGTGTATACTACGATGAGACAACAGATGAAGCTTACCTCTTCTTCGGCGGCGGCAGAAAGAACGGTGTTGACCCTGCTAAGCCCGGTACCGGCAGAGTTGTTAAGCTCGGCAAGGATATGACCTCACTGGCAGGCAACCCTGTAAAGATGGATATACCTTACCTCTTTGAGGATTCAAGCGTTATCAAGATCGGTGACACATGGTATTATTCATACTGTGCTAACTGGGATGTCGGAAACAAGACTATCAACGGAGTAAACTTCGGAAGCGCTGATATCCTTTACATGACTTCAAAGGATCCGCTTTCATGGAGCACAAATAATCTGTCAGGAAATGTATTCAAGAATACAGGTACACAGAGAATAGACAACGGCGGTAACAACCACCACTCTATCATCTACTTCAAGAACAAGTACTATGTAGCATATCACTCACGTCAGCAGTCACTGCGCATGGGTAATACATTTATAGACAGCAGTGATCCGAACAACCGCAATAAGGACAATAAGGACGGTAACTATCGTTCAACTCAGATCAACGAGGCTTCATTCAGCAACGGCAAGCTTACTTGCTCAGGCGATATGAGGGGATGCACACAGATCGAGACTCTTAATCCGTACAATAAGGTACAGGCTGAGACAA
Organism: Ruminococcus flavefaciens; assembly: GCA_002371825.1. Taxonomy (GTDB): domain Bacteria; phylum Bacillota; class Clostridia; order Oscillospirales; family Ruminococcaceae; genus Ruminococcus; species Ruminococcus flavefaciens_L. Next base: position 13,523 of record DFHF01000050.1, read on the forward strand.
TGTCAAATCAGTCCAAGAATATATCTGTAGAAGGTTTAAGAGACACAACTGTTCGTGCCTCCAAGGGCGAGTGGATCAAGGTAAGCGGAGCTAAGTTCAGCAATGGAAGCGAAAGCATAACAGTTAATGCTTCATCAACCAATGGCGCTGCTATCAAAATATGCGCAGGAAGCACCACAGGTGATGTTATCGGCTATGCAGAGATACCATCCGGCGGAACGCTTTCAGAATTAACATTCCCCGTAAACAACATCAGCGGAACAAAGGATATTTACTTTGTATTCAGCGGCGATGTAGTTTTCGACTGGTGGCAGTTTAATTGATCGATACTGCCCGGACTATCTGCACAATATGTCCGGGCAGATTGATAAATTCCAAATTTTATTGTAAGGGACAAATCAGGAAGAACAGCTGTACATGATGTACGGCTGTTTCCCTATCCCGGCAAAATTTTTTTATTTTATTTAAGGAGTGGATGATTAATGAGATCCAGAAAAATCAGACGTTCTGTATTGTCCGCAGTTACAGCAGCAGCTATGACTGTTGCCTTAGCTCCGGCGGAAATGAGGTCAGCTCCGGTCAATGCTGCTGACGATTATATTTTCCATGATACGTTTGAAACAGGAGAAGGTGACTGGGCTGGAAGAGGTTCGGCAAAGGTCGTCTCAAGCAGTGCAGCTGCCTATTCCGGAAACAGCTCGCTTCTGTGTTCGGGAAGAGCAGCATCCTGGAACGGTGCATCAAAAGCGCTTGACACAAGTGTCTTTGTTCCGGGAAATGAATACAGCTTCAGCGTGAATGTAATGTATTCAAGCGGCAGTGCGGAGGATTCTTTTAAACTCACACTGCAGTATAATGACGCTGACGGAAAAGCTATTTACAGCAATATAGCAAAAGCCACCGTGAGCAAAGGTGACTGGGTGCAGCTGTCAAATACTAATTATCAGATACCGGATGGAGCAACAGATCTGGTATTCTATGTTGAAACAGAAGATTCAGAAATTTCATTTTATATCGACGAGGCAATAGGTGCTGAGGCTGGAACAGAGATAAAAGGTGCCGGCGGCCCTAAAAAAGTCATTCTCGGAGATGTGGATTTTGACGGAAAGATAGATGGATTCGATACCTGCCTTCTCCGTGAGGCATTGATCGATGGAAGCATAACCGGAGGTTCAGATCTGAAGGCTGCTGATGTGAACAGTGATAAAAAGCTCGACACAGCAGACCTCGTACTTCATCAGCAGTATATTATAGGTGACATAGCAGAATGGCCTGTGCCGCCGAAGCCTGACAACAAGTGGGATGATTACCAGGAAACAGATTCTGCTGACTGGATCAACTTCTATAAGAGCTCTATCAAGAGCATGGGAAATACTCACCGTCTCACTTCCAAGCTTGAAGCTGCTGAGAATGGCGAGTCGCTGACAGTGGCTTATCTTGGCGGATCAATTACAGAGGGCAAGAATTATTCATCACCGTTTTCGAATTATGTTCAGGAGACCTTTGCGAAAGGCTCTTTCAAGGAGGTCAACGCAGGTCTTTCCGGTACATCTTCAGTTGTCGGACTTGTCCGCTGTGAGGCTGAGGTGATCCAGAATAAGCCTGATATAGTATTCCTTGAATTCTCCGTAAATGACCATGAGGATATCATGTACAAGAAGTGCTTTGAGAGCCTTATCAAGAAGTGCTTGTCCCAGCCAAATGAACCGGCAGTAATAGTTCTCATCAACAGGTCAAAGGGCGGCTTCTCAAGCCAGGATCAGATGGTTGCAGCCGGAAAGAATTTTGATGTTCCGATAATCAGTATGGATGATGCTCTGACAAAGGCATTCAACAGCGGATTCCTTAAGACCGGTGATTACTTTACTGATGAATACCATCCTCATGCTGCCGGAGGAAAGCTTGTTGCAAATTGTCTTGCATATTTCTTCCGTCAGGCAATGAAAACAGAGAATCGCTCAGATTCTTATGAGATACCGAATACAAAGGCTTACGGTTCAGAGTATGCTGACTGTGTAAATATCGATCCTAAGAACTGTACCGGTTTCAGTGCCGGTTCATTCAAGTCCGGAAACGGATACGGCAAGCTTCCTTACAGCTATAATTTCCAGAAGGGCAGCTCTAATACTCCTCTTAAGTTCAAGACTGAAGGAAAGGGAATCATAATCGTATTCAAGGCTAACTCCAGCGGTATGGGAGCAGTAAATGTTACTGTTAACGGAAAGACTACAAAGGTCAATGGAAACAAGCAGTACACATGGGGCGGACCTGATGCAGAGCTTGGTTATTATCAGGATGTGTCGGGAGAGCTCGATGTTTCTATCAGCATGGATAATCCCGGAAGTGATTTCACTATCTGGGGAATCGGACTTATAAAGTAAGAATTTATACGAAAAATCCTGCTGTGCGTAACAGCAGCACTTAGATAGAAGTATTATGTGTAATTATCGGTGGAAACCTTTCTGAGGAAAGGTTTCCCCGAGCCCCTTCCAAAGACTTTTGATCCTGATTTTTTTCATATAGGGCGCTCATAAAACAAATGAGCGCTCTTTTTTATGTAGAGCGCCCTATATGGAAAAAATTAAAACCGGAAGTTTTAGGAAAGGAGTTTAGCTCACGTTCCTTAACGAACATTAATATGTGTTGTATCTCTGAGGGAGCAATCCCTCGGAGATTTTTGTTATTAAAGGGTTATGATTTCACCATTCTCGGATATCATCCTGTCAATAGCTATTGCCTTGTCGGGCATGAATGTGAAGTAGATCTCAATATGATTGCCGCAAGTCCTCGAACGCTTGACCGCCTTTTCGTAGACCTCAATGCGCCCAATGAAGGTTTTCAGTATCTCGGGAGTGAGCCTATGTATCTCTGTGTACTGCTTGGCGTTGTTGATGAACTCCCTGACACGTTTCTCGCGTACCTTCATCTTGTCCAGCTGAGAATCGAGAGTGCTGAGCTTGGCTTTTATCTCTGACTGCTCCTTATCGAAGTTTGCAGAGAGTATATCGTAGCGCTCGTCTGTGATCTTTCCGTTTGACCTGTCCATTAATAGAAGCTGTATCGCATTGTCGAGTTGACTGATTTTGGATTCATATTCACTGCGGAGCTTCTCATTATCCTTGATCTGCTTTTTTGCTTCGGCTTCGCCGTTAGCCATTGCCATAGCGTAGAATTCATCGGACTTGTCGCGCGCATAGTTGACTACCTGTCTCAGATACCGAAGCACAATACTGTCGAGCACCTTTTCTCGAATGTAGTGAGCGGTACAGTCTGTGACACGGCTTTGATAGCCTCCACACATATAGTTATTCTTCTTCGGGTCAAGAGTTCTTGCTCGGTGAAGATAGAGCTTTGAGCCACATTCTGCGCAGTAAAGGTAGCCTGCGTACTTATCCGTCTCGCCGAACTTGTCCGACTTCTTTCTGCCTTCGTAGTGTTTCTGAACGACATCAAACAGCTTTCGACTGATTATAGCTTCGTGAGTGTTCTCGAAGATGAGCATATTTTCAGGCTCGTTCTTGAGCGTCTTTTTGAGCTTGTATGACTTTGTGTAGGTGCTGAAATTCACAGTGTCGCCACAGTAAATTCGATTTTTTAACATCTCCCTGACTGTTTTCAGCGACCAGCGATAAGGCGAGCTTGTTTTCTGCTTGCCCGACTTTCGTGCCGCATACGCGCTCGGGGTCAGAACTTTCTCTGCGGTCAGTATGTCACATATCTTTCGGACGCCTTTACCCTCGGCGCTCATCTCAAATATACGCTTGACTATTGGTGCTGTCTCGGGATCAGGTATCAGGTGCTTTTTCTCGTCCTTCATGTAGCCGTATGGAGTTGTCGTTCCGACACGTTCTCCTCGTTCACCTTTCGCACGCTGCACAGCACGAATCTTCTTTGAGCAGTCACGGGCATACATATCATTGAACAAGTTTTTGATACCAGACATCTCGTTGATACCATTTGCACTGTCCACGTTATCGGTGATAGCAATGAAGCGAACATCATACGCAGGGAACACCAGTTCCATAAGCCTATCGGTCTCTAAGTGGTCACGTCCAAGTCTCGACTGGTCTTTAACAATGACTGCTCCGACAAGTCCGTTTTCAACATCTCTGAGCATATGAACGTACTCTGGACGAGTATTATCGACTCCGCTGTAACCGTCATCGACGTAATACCGACAATTTCGGAATCCGTTCTTGTCAGCGTATTCCTTCAACATCAATCTTTGATTCTCTATTGACAGCGACTCTCCTGCACGCAAGTCCTCCTGACTGAGGCGGCAGTACAGCGCTGTTATCTGTTCCGCGTTTGATTCTGTTTTCATATATCCTCCTGTTCCGAAGCACTCGCTTCTGGAATCAAACCGAATAGGATACACCAACAGTATATCACTACCCGGCTCGAAAGTCCAGACCTATTCTCACTTTATTTTATCACCGTTTATGAGATGTTTGATCTTATCCTCAACGGTTTCGCTTGGCTTTTCAGGAGGTTTGAAAACAAGCGTCACGTCAAAGGTTTGTCCGTTAATGGTCATCTTCTTATCAACGCAAAGAGCTTTTTCATTCGTTTCAGATCTCATATGAACTCCTTTCACGTCACACTTTTCCAAACATACTATTCAGTTTTAAAAGATTCT
>DFHF01000032.1 GCA_002371825.1 Ruminococcus flavefaciens
TGAGCCTACCAACCACCTTGATGTTGACGCAAAGGATGCTCTGAAAAAAGCTATAAACGATTACAAGGGCACCGTCCTCATTGTAAGCCATGAACCCGAATTCTACATGGATGTGGCTGATAAGATCTGGAATATCGAAGAGTGGTCCACTAAAATAATATGACACAAAAGCCTCTGTTACAGAGGCTTTTTCTTTTCTGAAAAAAATTATGAAATTTCTTCAGTTTTTTGTCCGAAAATGTTTTTTTACTACGAGAGTACATAATGGAACGGTCACAGACCAGGAACTCAGATCATACCGTGAAAGCAGACTGACTTATCTAAATAGACTTTTATACGGTAAGATCTTGAATGAAAGGAAATTATAAATGAGAAAAAGTATTATTCTTTCTGCCATTATGACAGCTGCACTGCTCAGCTCATGCTCAGGTAAAAAAACAGTCAGCAGCTATTCATCTACTTATGAGATCCGTGTCACATCAGCTGTGATGGACTCGGGATCAGAAGAAAGCTCCTCGTCTACGACTTTGTCCCGCCCAGGCAGGACCACCAGAACTACTGCCACATATACAGCTTCAGAAAAGAAAGAAAGCTCAGAAACGAGCACAAGTGCAGAAAAAAAAGAAAGCTCCGATAAAAGAACAAACTCCGGATACACTGCGATCCCACAGGCTAATACCACAGCTCCGGCATCACAGAACAGCAAGCCTTCACCCACAGTCAATACACCAGTATCCGGAGATCCCGCACCTAAGGCCGCAAGCGCTCCTGACGGAGTGGATATCTCCCGCTTCTCTTCAGCTCTTCCCGGCATTTCAATAACCTCGGACAGCAAGAATATCTATCAGTCCGGAACTGTTAAAGGATACCAGTTCAGTCTCACTATTGATCTCAGCAAATGGGCAGGAAACACATCCCCCGACCAGATAGTCACAGCCTCACAGCTGTTCTGGGAGTGCTATCCCCGTATGTACGCCCGCTTTGGTACTGTCTCAGCTGCACCGAGAGATGTTATCCTTGCGATCGAGAACGAGGGATATGCCCCGGCAGAAGCCAGCGGAGAGTTCGTTCATATCCACGACAGCTGGCTCAGGGATAATCCCGACGATTTCGACTGCCTCACCCACGAATTTGCACACGTTATCCAGAACGGATGGGACGGAGATTTCTGCGGATCAAGCGATTTCATCGAGCGCTTTGCTGACTTTTGCAGGTATGAATATGCCTTCAGAAGCGGCCTTTACAATGACTCATGCTGGACCTTGTGGTCAGCAGACTACGAAAACAGCATCGACTCATCCAACAGGTTTTATGTCTGGCTGGATTACACCTACTCCACTCCTTCCAAGGACATCATGCTTGATTTCTTCAGAGTATGCTATGAGGAAAAATACCCCTCATTCCAGTGGGACAAAGCATGGCAGGAGATCTTTTCAGGCTCAGCGCTTGAAGGAAGAAGCATTGATGATGTCTGGAACGAATTTGCTGCTTCAGATTTCGCATATCTCTCTGCTGACACTTCATACGGCTCATCAGAACTCCTCAGCCACTACGATATTCGCAGCAGACTGGCATAAACAGTAAACCGTCTCCCCTCAGGAGACTTTACAATACCTCGTTTACCCCGGACTTTTGTCCGGGGTTTTTATTATTTCATAAAGTTTGGATAATTTGCACAATATATAACTATTTGTAATATTTTAACAAATAAACAATAGATAAAATATGCTGTGAGTAAATTTCAGTCTATTTTAAGCCTTGTTTATTTGTAAACAAATAAAATTATTAATTAGATAAATAATAATTCTTTTATAATATGGTTGACATTTCATAGCAATAACGTTATAATACAATTGATGATCTATTAAAGCCAGCTACAAAATGCCTTAAGCAGCTTTATGAAAAGATCTTAACTCCCTCGCACTTACCATCCCCTCGCCCGCTTCATACACGTCAGCAAACCGTGATTTCCCGACCTGCGGTCTGCTGCATACCATTTACAGTTTACTACGGACAAATAGAGATCCAGACGTTATTTTGCCCGGCAATAGTTTCATTAGAGCTCTCCGGGCAGATAAGCTTAACGGAGGAAAAACTATGAAAAAAATACCCCAGATCATTGCAGCAGTCTGCTCGGCAGCTGTCTGCTTAGTCCCAGCATCATCCATACGCACCGCCACCGCTCTGAAAGCAAATGCCGTTCCGGTAACTGCCGGAACCTCAAAAGCAATGTCCATCCCCGACAGTAGTATCAATGTAAAGATCAATAAGATCAATTCCGCACACGGCGGGGCTATTTCTTTTTCAAACAATGAATGGACCCCGAACAAAAATGGCAGCTCTATTACCTATTATAAGCGAGGGATAAAGCCTTCCATAGAACTTCCATGGATAAGCAGCTCCCATTCCCTCATACTCAGAAAAAGCCGTCTGTCATTCAATATAAGTGTCCCCAACAATGAAAATACGAATACTATAGACAAGATCCGTAATTCCTTTTCTATCCGTGTCACCTACCGCAAGGAGGGACATTCAGACGGCGGAACTGTTCTCAATAACAGCCGCTTCAATATTTCACTGGATCCTGCTCTTTCAAATTATCATACACTCACCTACAATATCAGTCTTCCTATTTCAGTATACGGCGACAGCTTCAAGGCCGGGATAGAATTCAGATCCGGCAATGAAAATACCCTCATAAACGAAAAGGTCACAGTATCCGGCCTGGCTATGTCAGATTACGACTATGGCTGCTCACTTTGCAGTGCTGAAATGCCCGGCGGTGAGACTATCCACATGAATATCGACACCCAGGATATCCCCAAAGAGGTTATTGAGGACTATATGCGTATGCTCTGCCGCTATATCAACAGCCTCTCAGAACTCACTAATATTCAGCATAAGGATATCTATGTCATGTTCGATGAGAGATATGTTGACTGCGCCTGCTGCGATCATGCTATAATCTCCCCGGATTATACCACAGCAGTCGTAATGATGCCTGTAAACTATAACGCAGATTCCTTCATGCAGACCGTCCGGGACGGCCGTCTGGACTGGGGACTCATGCATGAGATCTCCCATTGCTATGCCTTTACCGGATATGAGAACGAATTCGCAAAAGCCTATAATTTCAGCCTTGACGATGTTCACACTAATGTCCGTGCCATAACAGCAATGCAGAACTGTCAGCAGCTAAGAGATACCGCTATCGTAAAAAACGGAGTCTATCTCGGCTGCTATGAAGAGGCTATGATAAATGCTCAGCCTGAATGTGATGCTGAAAAAGGTTTTTACGATATAATCAACGTATACGGTAAATATGCCGCAAAGATCCCCGGAGGCTGGGAGATACTCGAAGATCTCTTCAGCGGCGAATATGAATCGCCATATCTCACTAATGATGTAGTTTACGGCGCTCTCGACGGCATCAATATGAGCGAGAACTACAGATACGGCTTCGACGACGGTATTCATACTCCTATGCTGTTTCTGAGTGCCGATACCTACCGTTTTGTCAACAGTATGTACTACCTGTGTCAGAATGCCGGTATCGATAATTACAGATTCAGCACATTTATAAGCGATTTCGTCGGCGCAGATGAATTTGCCGGATTCATTTACGAAAAGACCAACTACAGCGAGCTTGGCGAAGCAAATATTTCCCATCTTGCTGGAGATGTGGATCTCGACAGAGAAACAGGCCCCTCAGACTACGAATGTCTTACAGGATACATGAAAAATACAAACGGTCTCTCTCCGGAGGGAGCTTTCAATGCCGATATCGACAAGAACGGTTACATAGACCAGAATGACCTGAATACAATAGAATAACATGAAAAAGCGCCTTACTCCATGTAAGGCGCTTTTGTTCAGTGATAAATCAACTTATATACAATGTCAGTCCTTGATAGTCTCAATAGTCTCCTCAACAGCATCCTGAGCTTTTTCGAGGTTTTCCTTTGTTGCTATCCTCCTGACTGTTCCGGTGACCTTCTCAAGATTTTCCTTATTGGCCACTTTTTTAACTACAACTACTGCTCTGTCCAGATTCTCCTTAGTTGCAACTTTTTTGACTACTCCGGCAGCTCTGTCGATATTCTCTTTAGTCGCCACCTTTTTTACAACTCCGGCAGCTTTGTCGAGATTTTCCTTGGTTGCTACCTTCTTGACAGCTCCGGCAGCTTTCTCAAGATTCTCCTTATTAGCGACCTTGTGTACAACTACCTTTGCCTTTTCGATATTCCCCTTGGAAGCAGCTTTTGAAACTGCACTGCCTATCTGTTCGTCGGGAAGATCGATGCCTGTTTTCTTTTCAACAGCTTTGACTGCTGATCTTACTTTTGCTTTGATGCCCATAGAGAAATACCTTCTTTCAAAAATAATTCCAAGCTGCAATGCTCCTTTTCAGCATTGCAAAACTATATACATATTATAACATATCTCCCATAAAATTTCAATAGCATCATTTCCTGAGGCTGACAAGGAAAACGGAGCCGTTTCCCGGAGAGCTGGTAACATATATCTTTCCGCTGCATTTTGATACAATCTCCTTGCATATCGCCAGACCAAGACCGTTTCCCTGGGACTGTCTTGAAGTGTCAGCCTGATAGAATTTCTCAAAGATATGCCTCTGCTCCTCCTCAGTCATGCCTGCACCTTCGTCTCCGACATAGACCTTCACATGGTGCTCAGACTGCTCTAACCTCAAGGTAACAATACCGCCTTCATCCGAAAACTTTATAGCGTTGCTTATAAGATTTGTCCAGACCTGAAACAGCATAGACCGCTGACCGGTATAAGTAATTTCCGGAAGCTCAATATCAAACGAAATATTCTTTCTGCTCCATTTCGGCTCTATCATCACCACTGCCTCCCGGAGCTGTTCATCAAGTCTGAATGTCTCAGGCTCATCCAGTGCAGACTGGTGTTCAAGCTTGGATATGCGGAGAATATTGTCCGTAAGATCGTTGAGTTTTTCAATGCTGAAAAATGAACGTGTGATAAACTCGTCCCTCTCCTCCTCAGTCAGGGAATCATCCTGAAGCAGGGTGAGATATCCTCCCAGAGCAGACAGCGGTGTCTTGAACTCATGGGACACATTGGCAACAAAATCATTCCGCATCATCTCCACAGAATCCAGCTCCTGAGCCATATAGTTGAAGTTATCAAAGGCATTTGCCAGTTCCTCGAGCCGCCCGTCATATTTCAGCCGTATACTGTAATCCCCGTCGGCTATCTTCTTTGAAGCTGAGCTCAGGTCTTTAAGCGGCCTGAAAATGTTCCACATTGCAAAATAGGAGATACACGATGCAATTGCCGCACATATCAGGTAAAACAGTATGAGCACTATGACTGAGCTGGCTTTTGATACTGCATTGAAGCCCAGTCTTTTCAGTATCAGCGTGATAAGGCTGAGCGCTGATACTATTATAACAGTTGTAGTGATAAGCGACAGGGTAAGTCTTATCACCATTTTTTTATAGTGCCGGACTTCCGACCTTTTCATTCTAATCTTCATTTTTCACTGCCCTGTATCCAAGTCCCCTGATCGTAACTATTTTCAGATCAGGATTCTTTTTCAGTCTTTCTCTGAGGCGGCTGATGTGCACATCGAGAGTATGGGAATCCGTAACATCGTCAAAGCCCCATATATCGTCAAGGAGCTGCTGGCGGGGAAATATCTGCCCGGGATAGGAAAGAAGCTTATAGAGCAGCATAAATTCCTTCTGCGGAAGTATCTGCCGCCCATTGACATCCTCAACGGTCCAGTTTCCGTATTCAAGAACAGTTCCCCCGAAGGTGAGCTTCTTTTCGCTGACGCTTCTGGCTCTTCTCAGCAGTGCCGCAACTCTGAATATCATTTCTTTTATATCTATCGGCTTTACCATATAGTCATCGGCGCCGCAGGAAAATCCGGTCTCCTTATCCCTGATATCACCCTTAGCAGTGATTATCAGCACAGGGATATCTATATTGCTTTCACGAAGCTCCCTGACGAATTCAAATCCGTCCTTGCCGGGCATCATCACATCGGATATGATGAGATCAATGTACTCCCTATCAAGTATTTCAAGAGCTTCATCTGCATTTTCAGCCGGTACGGGCACATAATTGTTTTTTGCAAGAGTACGGGAAAAGAGCTCTCTCAGGGAGCTGTCGTCCTCTAATACAAGTATCTGAAACATAAAGCACCTCGTTTCTGAATATACAGAAATTATAGCACAATACGGCTTTAAATTCAAGAACAGCCCTGAATCTCAACAAAAATTGAGATTGATTTGAGATTCAGTTGAGGATCATAGTGTATATTATCCTCATAACCCAAAGGAGGAATTTACAATGCTCGAACTTAAAGGCATAAAAAAGGACTACCTTGCAGGCGAGAACACTGTCAACGCCCTGAAAGGAATAGACCTGAAATTCCGCAAGTCTGAATTTGTCTCTATACTCGGACCGTCAGGCTGCGGAAAAACCACAATGCTGAATATCATAGGCGGTCTGGATCAGTATACAGATGGTGATCTTCTCATAAACGGCCGCTCCACCAAGGATTTCAAGGACCGTGACTGGGATGCATACCGCAATTACTCTGTAGGATTCGTTTTCCAGAGCTACAACCTCATCCCTCACCAGACAGTTCTCCAGAATGTTGAGCTGGCTCTGACTCTCTCAGGAGTATCAAAATCAGAAAGAAGAGAACGTGCAAAGAAAGCTCTTGAACAGGTCGGACTGGGCAATCAGTTCCACAAAAAGCCTTCTGAAATGTCAGGCGGACAGATGCAGAGAGTAGCTATCGCCCGTGCTATCGTCAATGATCCCGACATCATTCTCGCTGACGAACCCACCGGTGCTCTTGATACAAAGACCAGCGTTCAGGTCATGGAGATACTCAAGGAAATCTCCAAGGACCGCCTTGTAATTATGGTAACTCATAACCCGGAACTTGCTGAGGAGTACTCCACGAGAATAGTAAGGATGCTCGACGGTGTTATACAGGAGGATACCAGACCTCTTACCGAAAAGGAGATACAGATGGAGGAGGTCCGTGACAAGACTGTCCAGGATGAGGCAAAGATAAAAAAGAAGAAGCCTTCAATGTCTGTTTTCACCAGCTTCGGGCTCTCACTTAAAAACCTCTTTACCAAAAAGGGAAGAACTATCCTCACTTCCTTTGCAGGAAGCATAGGAATCATAGGTATCGCCCTGATATATGCGGTTTCTCAGGGATTCCAGAACTATATCGATGATATACAGGAAGAAACACTGTCCTCCTATCCTCTTACCATTGAGGAGACAAACACTGACCTCTCCGCTATCATGGAGACCTTCATGAATCTGGACAAGGGTAATGCAGACCATGAAAAAGACGCTGTATATAAGCGTTCTGCTATATATGAGATAATCAATGCCTTCAACAATACTGAAGGTCAGGAAAATGACCTCGTAAGCTTCAAGGCTTTCCTTGATAAGGAAAATGCCGATGAGGATTCAGAACTTCACAAGGCTCTAAACGGCATACAGTACACCTACGATTACGATATGCTGGTCTACACTAAGAATACTGACGGAAATATCATTCTCTCAGATACAGAAAAGCTCCTTCAGGACCTTATTGCTGAGACAATGCACATAGATATGTCAGCCATGTCAAGCATGAACAACTCCCCAATGATGGGCGGCGGACTTATGAGCGGCGGTATGTCTACAGGCCTGTGGCAGGAAATGCTCTCAGGGGACGACGGCAAGCCTATCTCTCCCATGCTTGAAAAACAGTACGATGTGGTATACGGTTCCTGGCCAAACAGCTATGATGAGGTAGTCCTCGTCCTCGATAAGAACAACGAGCTCAATGATATGGCACTTTACGCTCTCGGACTTGAATCAAAGGAAGAGATAAGCAAAATAATGGATGCTGCTATGAACGGCACTGTCCTTGAAAAGGGCGAGGATAAAAGCTGGAGCTACGCTGATATATGCAATTCGGAATACCGTGTCGTTCTCAACTCCGACTGCTACAGCTACGATGAAAAAACAGGTCTCTTTACAGACCTCAGAGAGACAGAAGCCGGTCTCCAGTACCTCTATGACAACGCTCTGAAGCTTAAAGTCACAGGTATAATCCGTCCCAGCGAGGATGCCACTGCTACAATGCTTACAGGCTCTATCGGCTACCTCAACACTCTCACTGAGTACATTATCAACAATTCATCAGAAGCTGACGTTATAAAGGCTCAGCTGGATTCTCCGAACAAGGATGTGATAACCGGCCTCCCCTTTAAATCAGAAAAGAACAGTCTTGATGACAGCGACAAGGAAGAGATACTCCGCCAGTATATTGACTCCATGAACGACAACGAAAAAATGGCAGTATATATGGAAATGGCTTCTCTCCCATCAAAGGATGAGCTTGAAAAGATGACTGCGGATGCCATGAAGGGCGTTAAGCGTGAGGATATGGAAAAGGCCATGTCCCAGGCAATGGCTCAGCAGATGAATATGAGCGAAAACGATATCAGCGGATATCTTGCAAAGATGTCAGATGAAGAGCTGTCAGCCATGTATACAAATGCTGTTCAGACTCAGATAAAGGAAGAATACGCCCAGAATGTCATCGGACAGATATCCTCAATGAAGCCGGAGGAAATGCTGGCTGCACTTGATAAGCTCCTTAAAGAAATGAACTCCGCACAGGCTGCGGCATACTATGACGAGATAATCCAGTTCTCAAATTCCACTTATGAAGATAACCTGAGGAATATGGGATATCTCAGTCTCGACAAGCCCTCAAGCATTAACCTCTACGCTTCCTCATTTGAGAATAAGGATGTTATTGAGGATGTTATCTCAGATTATAACGACGGCAAGGATGAGCTTCAGCAGATAAAATACACTGACTATGTAGGGCTTATGATGAGCAGTATCACTACTATCATAAACGCTATCACCTATGTACTCATCGCTTTCGTAAGTATATCACTTATCGTTTCCTCTATCATGATAGGTGTAATTACACTTATATCTGTTCAGGAGCGTACCAAGGAAATAGGTATCCTCCGTGCTATAGGTGCTTCCAAGCGAAATGTAAGCAATATGTTCAATGCGGAAACACTTATAATCGGATTCAGTTCCGGACTGCTCGGAGTTGTGGTATCATGGCTGATGACTATCCCCATAAATGCAGTCATCAGGCACCTTACCGGCATCACAAACCTCAGGGCTACTCTCCCGATAACAGCAGCTATCGTGCTTATACTTATAAGTATGTTCCTGACACTTATCTCCGGACTTATTCCTTCAAGAAGCGCTGCAAAGAAGGATCCTGTAGTTGCTCTCAGAACGGAATGATCCCCTTATAAGCAAAAATATAATACAAAGCCCCTTGAAAGGCCTGAGAAAAAACTCAATTTGCCTTTCAAGGGGCATTTTTATATCTGAACTATATGGCTCATTCAGTCCTGAGTGCAGTTACCGGATCCTTCTTTGCCGCTTTCTTAGAGGGGATGAATCCGCCTATCAGCGTCAGCAGGATACTCAGCATTATAAGCACTAAAGCACTGAATACAGGCAGCGATGCATTTACATCTGTTGTTTCAGCTACTCTGTGGATGACCGCATTGCATGGTATTAGCAGCAGGAGCGTTATTCCTATTCCGATAAGTCCTGCAAAAAGTCCTATGATGAATGTCTCGGCATTGAACACCTGTGAGATATTCTTCTTTGAGGCGCCTATCGCACGAAGAATGCCTATCTCCTTTGTTCTTTCAAGTACGGAGATATAGGTGATTATTCCTATCATTATCGAAGATACTATCAGCGATACCGCTACAAATGCCACAAGAACATAGGTTATGACATTGACTATAGTCGTTACCGATGACATAATAAGTCCGACATAGTCCGTATATGTTATCTGATCCTCTTCACTGGCCTTGCTGTTGTAATCGGATATGCAGTCAGCGATCCTGTCCTTTGACTCGAAGCTGTCGGCATAGATGTCGATAGACGAAGGAGCATCCAGACTTACAACACCAAGTGCAGAGAGAGTCTCATCGTAATCTCCGCTTGAAATGTACATATCATATACAGAGAGCAGCAGCTCGTCATACGGCCCGTCAAGCAGTCCATCCATAGCCTCTGCCATTTCCGTCTCGCTCATATCCGAAAGCTCAGACATTTCAGGAATATCCGCCGGCTTATTACCGCTCTGAGTCTCCTGAGGCATCATACCTCCGTCCATATACTGAAGCATAGCAGTAAAAAGTCTGGCCTTGTCACTGGTATTCATATTTGATATATATGTCTTTGCGTCCCTGATCTTTGCCGCATCATCCTCAGCATTGAAGCTAAGACCGGAGATAACGTTGAAATCTTTATTATCCTTCTGAGCAATGACCACTTCACTGCTGTTGGTATAATCAATAAGATATTCTGTAAGAGCCTTTGTGTAGCCTACAGACTTGTGTATAAGCTCTATCTTTGACTTGCCGTTGGGTTTGATAACTCCGACTATTTTCATCTCAATGCCATCCCCGAACATTCCCTCAAGTCTGGTATTATCCCTGGAGATATCCTCGTAATAGCCGTTATCTTTTCTGACGTACATATCGCACTGAGGTATGAGTCTGTACTCCTTCGAGCATATCTCCTCATAATCAAGTTTTTTCGGCTCTACCGCAAGCTCCTCACCTGCATCGATCCTTTCCATTATAGCCCTGTAGTCTGATGTAGGAAGGATACCGAGCTGATAAAGCGATTTTGATGATACCTCATTATTGCTGTCAAGCACAAGCACCAGTTCATTATAGCTTTCCGGGAATCTGCCGTAGACCACGTCGTAATTATCAGTTATTGCTGATCCAACCTGTTCGTCATCCTTGCCTGCTATCAGCTGAGTGAAATCATTGTCTCCCCCGGTAAACTCGGATATGGGAGAATTTGTGCTCATTCCTCCGAAAGGAGAGGCCGCTGTATTCTCAAGAGTGCTTCCGTCAGCATTAACGAACATTCCGTTTTCGTCATATGTAAAAACACTGAACTTCGTATCATAGTAGTAGACTATTCCGTTTTCTCCGACATACTTATGTATCTCACTGTCTTTGTCATCCAGATACTTCTTGAATGCCGTAAGGTTATTCTCGGTTATGCTCATTGTGTATGCCGCACGGCGCTCAAGGTCAGAAACATCAGGATAAACTCCGTCCATTTCGTGATCCACATCCTTGTCATTCCCCTCATCGGAGATGGACATTATCGAGGAATAATCTATCGTCTGTGCATCAATGCTTATAGGATAAGAGGACATTGTTTCCCGCTGAATATCCTCGATATACTTGTTAACACCGTTTGAAAGGGAGAGGATAAGTGCTATACCGATAATGCCTATAGAGCCTGCAAATGATGTGAGGAAGGTCCTTCCTTTTTTGGTGCGGAGATTGTTGAAGCTGAGACCCAGAGATGTGAGACGTGACATTGAGGACTTTCCCATGCTCTTATGAACAGGAGCCTTCTCCTCTTTGCTGTCAACCTCAAATGGTGCAGAATCATCGGTTATCTTTCCGTCACGGAGCCGCACTATCCTCGTTGCATATTTCTCAGCAAGCTCAGGATTATGAGTTACCATAATTACCAGTCTGTCCTTGGCCACCTCCGCCAGCATATCCATTACCGGAAGGCTGGTATCAGAATCAAGAGCACCTGTCGGCTCATCGGCAAGCAGGATATCAGGGTCGTTGACCAGAGCTCTGGCGATCGCCACACGCTGCATCTGTCCTCCGGACATCTGATTAGGGCGCTTGTGTATCTGATCGCCGAGGCCGACTTTCTCAAGAGCTTCTTTGGCACGTTTCTTCCTTTCCGATCTTGATATACCGGATATAGTCAGCGCAAGCTCAACATTTGAAAGTACGCTCTGGTGCGGTATAAGATTATAGCTCTGAAAGACGAATCCTATCGTATGATTACGATAGCTGTCCCAGTTGCGGTCCTTGTACTTTTTTGTGGATATCCCATTGATTATCAGGTCACCGCTGTCATAGCGGTCAAGGCCTCCGATTATATTGAGCAGGGTAGTCTTTCCCGAACCGGAAGGTCCGAGTACGGCCACGAACTCACTGTCACGGAAGTTCAGTGAAACGCCGTCAAGCGCAGTCTGTTTCAGGTCGCCTGTTATGTATTCCTTTCGTATGTCTTTTATCTGAAGCATTTAATATTCTCCTTATTATTTATCATGATATGCTGCATAAACATGGCTGAAAACTGTGGTGGATAATTTGATCTATTTGCTTTATGTATCGAGCAATAAGTACCCTGAGGCATTTATTGAATATAAAATATTATATCATTCATCCGGACTTGTGTCAAATAATGCAGTTACAAAACATACAAATAAGCATCGTCATGTATTATCCCCTGCCCACAAAAACAATCCCTCCGAAGCAGCAAGCCTGCCTAACATTTCAAGCAGCTCTTCATCTGCATTATACACTGTCATATAGGTATCACAGCCGTCAAGCACTATCAGCTGCTCTCCGGAGCCTATAGATACACAGAGCTGCCCTGCTCCGGTACAAGCCCGGAACTTACTGAACAGCAGTTCCGGATCCGGAGAGCTCTGCCACTCCTCTTCCGGAGATTCAGCTATAGCAATATTGTAATAACAGCTCAGCTTTATTATCACACCTGCGAGCCTGCTCCTGACATCTGTGATGCGAAACGAGCTCATATAATACTTTTCAACAGCAGAATACTGCTTTGCAGATCCTTCCTCAACACGCTTCGGAAGTATATCTATAATGTGATACGGCTTCTGCATGATCTCATCTATATCCAATATAATCTCTCCTTTCGTTTTTGTAATTATAGCCTATCTGCCGCTTTTTGTCAACATTCAGACCTGCCCCTGCAATATGCTTACATCTTCCGAATCATGTTGTTGAAGCTATGGATAGCTGTCTGCTTTTTTCAACAATAAACTGTTAGAAATGCAGAAAAGTTTTAATTTCAGTCTGCCCGTCTTGAAATAAGGGCATGATTGTGATATAATGTTGTTTGCAAAAACTAACATAATGATATATGGAGGGATATAATATGTTTATTGAGATCAAAAATGCAAAAAAACAGTACGGCACCGGAGAAGCCGCTGTTTTTGCCCTGGACAGCGTCGATCTGTCTCTTGAAAAGGGCAAGGTCTATGTCATCCTGGGACCTTCCGGCTCAGGCAAGTCTACCCTGCTGAATATGATAGGAGGGCTCGACACTCTCGATTCCGGAGAGCTCATCATAGACGGAAGAAACATCTCCAAGGCTGACAAAAAAGCCCTTACCGCTTATCGTCAGGAGGATGTGGGATTCGTTTTCCAGTTCTATAACCTTATACCCGATCTTTCAGTCGAGGAAAATATTGAGGTGGTGGCTGATATATCAAAGTCTCCCCTTGACATTGACGAAGTTCTCAAAGCCCTTGATATAGAGAAATACCGCAAGCGCTTCCCCAAGGAACTTTCAGGCGGCCAGCAGCAGAGAGTTGCTATAGGCCGTGCTATGATAAAAAACCCGAAGCTGCTGCTCTGTGACGAACTGACCGGTGCTCTGGATACCAAATCCTCACTGGCTGTGCTGAAATTCGTGGAAAAGATCAATCAGTCCTACGGCACCACTATCATTATAATCACCCATAATGAAGCAATAGCCGATATGGCGGACAGCGTTATAAAGATCCGTGACGGCAGGATAGCTAAGATAAAAGAAAACACACAGAAAAAATCCGCCGCTGAGCTGGATCTGTAAGGCGGTGCAGCATGAAGTTAAACAAACGCTATGTGAGAAATATCCGCTCAAATCTTTCCTTTTACATTTCTGCTTCTGTACTTACCATGGTGGGACTGCTGCTGTTTTACCTTTTCTATGTGGCAGGCACCGGTATCGGCAAGTACGGAGATGACTTCTTCTCACGGAATAACCGTGAGGATGCCAGCTTCACAACAATGGATGAGATCAGCGGCGAGGCTCTCAGTGAACTTGAAAAAAAGTTCGATGTTCAGCTTGAAAAGGAACGCTATGTCAATACCGAAGAAGCTGACGGCAAGCACGTCCGGGTTTTCCGTGCAAATAAAAATATAGACCTGTATGAAATGATAGAGGGCAGAGCTCCGGAAGCAGACGATGAGGCTGTTATCTCAGCAGGATATGCCGAAAACAACGATATTCATATCGGTGATAAGGTAACTATCAGCGGCAGAGAATATAAAGTGACAGGCTGGTTCCTGAGACCTGACTATCTGTATATGCTCGAAAACCTCGACGATGACTATAAGAATATAACCACATTCTTCCTTGCAGTCCTGACAGACGATGCCTTTGACAAGGCTTTTGAACAGCCTTCCATATCCTACAAGGTCATCTATAACGATACAGATAACGAAAAGGATTTCCGTCTCGCTGTTAACAAAGAATACTACACTCTGTCCTACCTGTCAGCCGATGAAAATACAAGGATCACTTTCGTCCATGAACAGGCTGATATGTTTATACTCGGAGCATGGGTAATGCTGGTCATGCTGCCGTTTATAACCGTAGCTCTCATCAGCATCATAATCGGACGAAAAATACGCAGTGAACAGAAAATAATCGGTACTCTTTCCGCTCAGGGCTACAAGCGCTCCACTCTTATGCTTCATTACAGTCTGCTTGCAGTTATCCCGGGTATCGCAGGCGGAGTGCTGATGACCATCGCAGCAATGCTCCTGTCAGATAAATTCGGCCGTCTCGGACTTGCCGACTATGAACCCATGCAGCCGGAATTCAAGCTTCCAATACTTATCGCTGCTGCCGGAATAATTATCCCAACTGTAATTTACTTCATAGCTGCCTGCCTTAAGGTCAACAAGCTGCTCAAGCATGACACAGTTGAGCTTCTCAGCGGTTCTGTGGGAACACAGTCCAAAACTCACAGGATGCTTGCTGATACAAAGCTAAAGGTCAGAAAAAAGTTTGCAGTACGCTCTGTTCTCGGAAATCCCGGACGAAGCTTCGTGGTTTTCCTGGGAGTATTCCTTGGAGCCATGATAGTTTCATTCAGCTATATCTTTATAGACTCAGTAAGGGCAGTCGGTTCACAGGCAATGGATGAATTCGGCACCTTTAAATATGAGTATATCCTTAACACTATTCAGGATGATACCCCTGAAAATGCTGATCCTGTCATGGTAGTAGCCTATGAGAATACCAATGGAAAACGCTTCTCACTTATGGGAGTTGATAAAGACTGCGAACGCTGGAATCTGACTGACAGCGATACCGGCTCCAAGTGTGACATCGAAGACGGCTGGTATATGAGTTCTCTCTGTGCAAAGATATTCGATGTAAAAGCCGGAGACGAATTCACATTCCGCAGCATCTCCAGCCTTGAAGAATACACCGTTACAATAAAAGGCATAATCAAGAACGGCTATCAGAATTATATAGTCTCCACCCGTGAAAATGCCAGCAAAATCACAGACATCGATCCTTCACTCTATAACTGCCTGCTCACCGATGAAAGCAGAAGCTTCGACGGGGATATCGTTCAGGAAATAATCACAAGCGACACCTTTGAAAATCAGATGGAAACCATGCTGGACGAAATGAGCGGATTGGTATATGCACTTATAATAATAGGAGCGATAATCTGTATCGCAGCGCTTTATGTCTCTATAAATATGCTGGTATCAGAGAATGCAAATAACATCTCAATGCTGAAGGTACTGGGATACGACAGAAGAAAGATCGATAAAATGGTACTGAACGGAAATCATCTCCTGCTCATACCGGGACTTATCCTCGGTATGCTTACCGGCTTCGGCGCTATGGCTTGGTACTGTGATGCTTTCGTCGAAACTGAGGGACTGATGATACCTGTTGCCTTCTCACTGCCCCATATACTCCTGACTATATGTATCGTTACAGCCTGCTATTTTGTCTCACTGTTCCTGGTACGCAGAAAGATCGAAAAGGTGGATATGATAGAAAGCCTTAAAGATAACAGAGACTGATACTGTCAACTCTGTTGAAATTTCAGAACACAGTATTATCTTTATATTGAAAAATAAGTCCTGTCAGGCGGCCGATTCCGCTTAACAGGACTCTTTTCATGAGCGGATGCAGAAGCTGTCACAGCATATATCCCAATTTATATGCCTTTTCCGGGAACTCGCCCGCCCTTGTCATAGAAGGGCTTCCACAGCCATAACCCAGGACCATTCCCATATCTTCAAAATTTATATACCGCACCAGAGTTTTATAGTGTGCCTCCAGTGCATCAAATGTCCAGTCATCGGAATTCCATGCCACGGTCAGAAGTGCGGATCTCAGGTGACGGCGGTTAAGGCTGCTGTTATATGCACAGAATCTGTCAACAACAGTTTTCAGCTGCGCTGACATACCATAGTAATACAGTGGTGTCGCAAACACTACCATATCACAGCTCAGGAGCTTTCTCCGTATCAGCTCGTTATCATCATGCTGTACACAGTCTCCCTCATATCCGCAGGCCACACAACCTGTACACGGCGAAATATTCAGCTTACAGACCTCTATCACTTCCACAGAGTGACCTTTTTCCTCAGCACCCTTTCGGAACTGCTCCACCAGAATACTTGTGGAGCCTTTGGGGTTCGGACTTGCCATAAGAACTATTATTTTCATAATGCACCTCTTTTTCATAAACACTTAATGCTGACTATCACCGGTCTCCTGCTGCACCGAAGCAGCTTCAGTTACACTTTGTTTATTATAGGTCTTTGCAGGCTTTCTGCTGTTCTGCCAGCCAGTTTCCGCTGCCTGTGAGGCAAGATCGCTGCCGCTTCTGCCTATAGGGCTGCTGCCTGATGTACAGAACGGGATAACAGTCTTTCCGTCAAAGCTGTGGGATTCTACGAAAGTACTCATTATCCTCGGAACCTCTCCCCACCAGATAGGATAGCCGATAAATACTGTGGAGTAGCTTTCAAGGAAAGTATCAATGATACGGGGCTCCTGATGCAATTATTGAAAGTGATTTATTCATGGTATTCTCCTTTCAAAGCAGATATCAGATCATTTCATTTCCTTTTCCCAGAATCTTATAACATTCAGTTCAAGACTGTCAGCAACTCTCTCAAGCTCACTGACCTCCTCTGCGGTAAGCGTGATATTTGCAGCCTTTACTGCATCCTCAACGTGGCTTACCTTAGTTACACCGATTATAGGCAGTGTATTTTTAGCTATGGCCCAGGCAACCGGTATCTGTGCGATTCCTGCTCCATGTTTTTCTGCAATCTCTGCAAGTGTCTTGTTAAGCACTTCCAGCTTGCCGAGAATAGGATTGTAGCTATCTGCTCTTGCAGAGCCGGCAGGCATGGGATGAGCTGTATCGTATTTTCCGGAAAGCGCTCCCTGCTCAAGTACCATGTATGAGAAGAAAGTGATGTCATTCTCACGGCAGTAATCCAATATTCCGGAATCCTCGGAAGAGCGGTTTATAAGACTGTAATGATTCTGCACGGCTGAGAGCTTAAGTCCTCTTTTAATGATCTCACGGGAATGTTCCTCATCTATGGTCCAGGAGTGCTGACCGTTTGAAGCATCACCGAAGCCCATACATCCCATACATATACGGGATACGTTCAGTTCTGAATTTCCAAGTCTGGTATATTTCATTTTTTACCTCCTAACAGCTGCATAACGCAGGAATAAATTATCTCGTAAATATTGTGCATTTTAAAATCCATCCCTGCTTCACGCATTGCGGTCAGCTGCTTCTCAGTTGCCACTGAATAGGGATAAACTCCGAACAGAAACGGGAAAAATACAAAAATGAAGCTTTCACAGTCGGTATCAGGGAAAAATTTCCGGATGCACTTTCTGACTGCATCAAGGGAAGAAGCATATGCCACCTTGAACTCGGTCAGTCTCTCAGGCCGTGAGTGCTCTTCCATATCGTAGTGATTCATAGCAAGAAGCTTAAGCAGCTGTTCATGCTTTTCAAGTGAACGTGCAAGTGAAGAAGCAAAGCTGTCAGCAGACATAGTATCGTTTTCAGCCGCAAGCTGCTCCGTCTCTCCTGCCCATTGCTCATATTCACGCTGCATCAGTGCAAGGAATATCTCCTCTTTTGTCTGAAAATAGTTATATATTGATGGCCTGGAAAAGCTTGTTTCAACGCTTATTTCCTTGAGAGTTATCTCCTTGAAGCTCATGGTCTGATAGAGCTTTTCACAGGCACTGACGATCTCTTCTTTTCTTGAAGCTGTAAGCTCCGGTGATCCCTTCGGCATTACACTGCCCCCTTATATTATTCTGACATCGTGTCACTATAGATAGTATATCACTATTCTGACACGATGTCAATATATTTTTCAGACATTTTTATTTTTTGGCAAATTGCACTATTCACAGGCCTCCATATTGTGATATAACACTAACTTAATTTTGTTTTTCAGCTGATGCAATAAGGCAATCCCTCTGAGGATCTGTTTTCAGATCAAAAAAATTAAAAGAAAAATTTTTCAAAAAATGCTTGACAAAGTTATTTCCTTGTGATATAATCCAAGCATAAGCTATGAGGAAGACAAGCAGAGGATTGCCAATGTCTGCAGAGAGCCGGCGGGTGGTGTGAGCCGGTGATAAGCAATGCTATGTATCCCTTCTGAGCCGAAGTGCTGAAAGCTTTCAGTAAGCGCTTCCGTGATTCTGCGTCAATGAATAGGACTTGCTGGAGTCTGAAGTGGTGTTACGCAATAGCGGCACAATTTGAGTGGTACCGCGGGTAATCAGATCATGATACTCGTCTCAAAGATTATTCTTTGAGACGAGTTTTTTTATTTTATCCAAAAAGGAGAGTTAAGTATGAGCGAACAGTTGAATTTGCAGAACGCAGAAACCAGGATCAAAGAGGTAGCAGAGCGAATCGCAAGCCTGCGTGAGGACCTGGGATTATCCATTGAGGATATGGCTGCGATAACAGACTACTCAGTTGATGACTACAAGAAGCTTGAGTCCGGCGAACAGGATTTCAGCTTTACGTTTATTTATAAATGCGCCAACGCTTTCAATGTTGAGATCACAGAGCTTATGGAAGGAAGCAGCCCTGAGCTCAGCGGATATACCGTTACAAGAAAGGGAGAGGGAGTTCCGATCGTTCGTAGAAAGGGCTTCACTTACAACCGTCTTGCAGCTAAATTCAAGAATAAGTCTGTAGAACCCTTCCATGTTGTTATCCCCTTCTCTGAGGAAGCTCTTTCTCAGCCTCTGCATATGGCAAGCCACGAGGGACAGGAAATGGATATCGTTATCAAGGGAACTCTCCGGATGACTGTAGGCTCTCATACCGAGATACTCCATGAGGGCGACTGTATCTACTACGACAGCTCAATGCCCCACGATGAAGTTGCCCTTGGCGGCGAGGACTGTGAGATATACGCATTTGTAATGCCTCCAAAGGGCACCACAGGTATGTCAGAATACCACGAACACGTTGCTGAGCATCACCTTACCAACGTTGACAAGGCTGGTCTGCTTCATCCTGTTTCTGAAAAATTCGTAAAGTGCGAGACCAATGAAGAAGGTATCCTCAGCGCAGTTAATTTTGAAAATCAGGATAAGTTCAACTTTGCTTACGACATCGTAGATGCTATGGCAGAAAAGTGCCCTGACAAGACTGCTATGATCTATGTTGATGTGAATAAAAATGAGCGCCGCTTCACCTTCAAGGATATCAAGAAATATTCCTGCCAGACAGCAAACTATTTCAAATCTCTCGGCATCAGGAAGGGCGACCGTGTAATGCTCGTACTTAAGCGCCATTATCAGTTCTGGTTCTCGATAATCGCTCTTCACCGCATCGGTGCTCTTGTTATCCCTGCATCAAATATGCTGAAGAAGCACGACTTTGAATACCGCTTCAACTCTGCTGAGGTCTCAGCTATCGTCTGCACCGCAGACGGAGATGTGGCAAATGAAGTTGATCTCGCCTGTGCAGCTTCTCCCACACTCAAAACAAAGGTGCTGGTCAACGGTCAGCGTGAGGGCTGGCATGATTTCAATGCTGAACTCCAGGCATACAGTACTCATTTCGAGCGCACTGCCGATACTCCCTGCGGAACTGATCCTATGCTCATCTTCTTCAGCTCCGGTACATCCGGCAATCCTAAGCTGGTCCTCCACAGCTATCAGTATCCCCTCGGTCACTATGTTACTGCACGTTACTGGCAGAATGCAGACCCGAACGGTCTGCACTTCACTATCTCAGATACAGGCTGGGGCAAAGCTCTCTGGGGCAAGCTTTACGGCCAGTGGATGTGTGAAGCGGCTGTATTCGTATACGACTTCGACCGCTTCCATGCTGATGATATACTCCCCATGTTCAAGAAGTATAATATCACTTCATTCTGTGCGCCTCCGACTATGTACCGTTTCTTTATCAAGGAAGATCTTTCAAAGTATGATCTGTCATCACTGAAATATGCCTGCATCGCAGGTGAAGCCCTCAACCCTGAGGTATTCCACCAGTTCTACAAAGCTACCGGCATCAAGCTCATGGAGGGCTTTGGTCAGACCGAAACTACCCTTTCTATCGCTAATGTTGTTGGAATGGAGCCTAAGCCCGGAAGTATGGGCAAGCCCAATCCGCAGTATGATGTACAGGTGCTTATGCCTGACGGCACTCCCGCAAGTGTTGGTGAGACCGGTGAGATCTGTGTAAAGCTCAAGGATACTTCAGTTCCCGGCTACGGAGTTCCGGGACTCGCTCTCTGCTACTACGGAGACGAGGAAAATACTGCCGAAACATGGCGTGACGGCTACTACCACACCGGCGATACCGCCTGGGTAGATGAGGACGGTTATTTCTGGTATGTCGGACGTGTTGACGATGTTATCAAATCCTCCGGCTACCGTATCGGACCATTCGAGATCGAAAGTGTTCTTATGGAGCTTCCTTACGTCCTTGAATGTGCAGTTACAGGTGTTCCTGATGAGATCAGAGGACAGGTAGTCAAGGCTACTATCGTGCTCACAAAGGACAAGACTCCTTCTGAAGAGCTTGTCAAGGAGATCAAGGAATATGTCAAGAACGGAACCGCACCTTATAAGTATCCCCGTGTGGTTGAATTCGTTGACGAACTTCCGAAGACTGTAGGCAGCGGAAAGATCCGCCGTGCTGCTATCCGTGAAATGGACAAGGCAAAGTATCAGAAGTGATATGTTACACTATCCGTCCGAAATGACCAGGCACTCAGAAGCTGTCTGAACATTCTGAAAGCCAAAAGGCCTCCGCAGTGAGCACCGCTGCGGAGGCCTTTATCATATTAGGAACCTTCACGTTCAATTATCCCATATCCATCCAGGATCCTGTCAAAGCGGCAGGTCTTTCTTTTTGAACACCGCTGAACCTATCGTCAGTGCCAGGAAAGCAATTGCCGCAGGATATATCATTTTGATGATCCAGTCGTTCTCAGAGTTAAGAACAGATTCGTAATCATAGAATGAGCACAGTGTAAGATATTTGAACTTGTCAAGGCCGCTGACTCCGAGATTTCCGAACATTGCAAGCATATTTGCAAGAATATTCACACCGATGAATGTGCCGCTCAGTCCGATAGAGTATTTCGTGGAATTGAATACTCCCGAAAACATAAAGCATACTGCACCAAGTGCAATGCAAACGACCATTGCTGAGAGATTCACCTGTAATATCATCTGACCTGTAAGCTCCCCTGTCACATCGGCAAACTTCGGACCGCCGCCCATTGCCGTTGAAAGAGCTATGGGCTTTGCCGCATTAAGTCCCATATGCAGGAGCATCTGTATGCCGAACATCGCCGCTACAGAGCCGACAAGGAAAACTGCCTGAGTAAAGGTAACAGTGCTT
The DNA here is from genome assembly GCA_002371825.1 of Ruminococcus flavefaciens. Lineage (GTDB taxonomy): Bacteria > Bacillota > Clostridia > Oscillospirales > Ruminococcaceae > Ruminococcus > Ruminococcus flavefaciens_L. The sequence goes on from DFHF01000032.1 coordinate 21,887, forward strand.
CGTTTTATTGGTGTTGAAAGCACATATGCCATTGACCCTCTGTCCACCTGACTTGCAATAAGCTTGTTTGCTGTAACAAGAACATAAATGCCGGGCAGGATAGTTGTCATCATTCCGTAGAAAATAACAAACAGAAGTGACTGTGTCATCTCAAGCATTGAAAACTGTGCACATAGTGCTGACATAACAGCAGTGATGGCAGTCCACATCACCCAATTTGATTTTACTGACTGCTTGAATAAAGGCAGGCTGAACATTATATATTTCCTCCATTTTCAATAAATTTCCTGTAATACATTTCAAGAGAATACGGTACATAACGCATATACCGCATATCATAATCCGAAAGCTCTCTTATGAACCCATTTATCTCCCCCATAGGTACAGCAGCAACAAGATGATTATATTTGTCATTGCTGCTTTCTATCTGAAATTTTGTGCGGCTTATGAACTCATTGTACTGACTCTCCTCTGCAAAGCCGACACGGTAAAGCTTCGGCATATCCTCAGCATAAACGTCACGTCCTACAGTATCAATAAGCTTCCCGTTACGGATAAATGCTACCCTGTCACAGGTATCCTCCAGCTCTTTGAAAATATGGCTGGACATAAATACAGTCGCTCCACGCCTTTTCTGTTCAAGGATGAGCTCTATCAGGGCATCCCGCATTACCGGGTCAAGTCCGCTTGTAGGCTCGTCAAGCAGCAGTATATCCGGGTCCGACATAAATGCCGTGACTATAGCAAGCTTTCTCTTTTCACCGATACTCATGCGCTTTACATTTCCTCCCGGGTCCATCCGGAAGAGCTTCAACAGTTCTTCTGTGCGTCCATTATCCTTTGTGCCGCGCATATTCTGCATCATTTCAATGAAGTCCCTGCCCGTAAGGCCGTCCGGCAGTGCGACCTCTCCCGGAAGATAACCGATATTTTTAAGTATCTCATGGTGCTTAGAAGAACAATCCATGCCTCCTATTTCAGCTCTGCCGCTGTGAGGCCTTGAAAATCCCATCAAATGGCGCATCGTTGTTGATTTGCCGGCACCGTTAGGTCCGAGAAATCCAAGAGTCTCACCCTTATGCACCTCGAATGTCACATCGAATATCCCCCTGCCATGGCCGTAATCCTTAGTCAGCCTGTCCACCTCGATTACATTCATCTTTTATCCCTCCGCATCTTGTCAAGATTATTGTTTGTTCCTTTGTTATGTCCGTATTATATATCACTATTGTTTCAGAAACAATGCAGTTTTGTTTCAGTAATATTAAAAAAGCTGCCGGCATCAGATTGCTTCTCTTAACGGAAAATGGTCACGGAGCCTGCAATTGCATTCTCATAAATGTGACCTGCATTCCGCCATAAGGAGCTCCTTTATCAGCCGACAGCTTTTGTCATATATTCAGTTTTACAATAAATCTTGTTCCCTTACCGGGGCGGCTCTCAACATCTATACTTCCGCCGGACATCTGTATGACCCTCAGCGCCAAAGCAAGTCCAAGACCATTTCCCTCGGTGGAATGAGAGGTATCACCCTGATAGAATTTATCAAAGATGTGCTTTTTTGTGTGTTCATCCATGCCGCAGCCGCTGTCCTCAACCCCGATCACTGCCTTCCCATTTTCGGAATATTCACGCAGTATGACAGTTCCGCCCTTATCAGTAAACTTGAAGGCATTGGAAAGCAGATTGTTCCATACAAGTGGGAGGAGCTCAGAATCAGCAGTTATCATCCTTCGCTCATCGGCAATATCAGCTTCAAATTCGATACCTTTATCCTCCCATACAGATTCAAATAACAGCGCCGACTGCACAAGCTGTTCACAGAGATCAAATTCACTGATATGAGGTGTGATAGTCTGCCGCTCCAGCTTATTCAGCTTCAATATGTTGGTGATGAGAGTATTAAGCCGCTTGGCGGAATTTGTTATCGTATCCACATATTCCTGCTGCTTCTCTGCTGTCAGCCCGGGATTCCTGAGCATTTCAGCGGAGTTCTGAATGACAGCTATAGGAGTTTTTATCTCGTGGGAAACATTGGAAAAGAAATCTACACGGAGAGTCTCTATACTGCTGAGTTCCTCCGCCATTTTATTGAAGTCCTCGATCATCACATCAAGATAATCCAGCTTTTCGTGTTTGCTTACAGGTGCCACACGAGCAGAAAAATCTCCGTCAGCTATCTTTGCAGTGGCCTCAGCAAGGCGCAGCATAGGTATCTCATATGTCTTTCTGACCTGTATTCGTGTATATAGCGTAAGTCCTCCCGCAACAAGCGCCCAGTAAACAAGTATCACTATTATAATAAGGATAGCATGAAAATGTGCCTCCTGCATTCCGAGAAGCAAGCCGATGTGTACACCTGAGAGCAGAAGCAAAGCTCCGTAATAGCCAAAAAAGATCGATTTCGGAAAGCGGCTGCTTCTTGCCGCTTTTGCTATATCCTGACGCTTCATTTCAGTACCGCCTTGTAGCCTATCCCCCGTATAGTTTTTATCTCAAATCCAGTACATACCGAGGTCTTATCACGCAGTCTTGTTATATAAACATCCACTGATCTCAGACTCGCATCAGAATCAACATCCCAGAATTCATCCATGAGCTGTGCCCTTGAAAAAGTTTTGTTAGGGTATGAAAGAAGCTTGAACATGATATTGAATTCCCTTGTTGAAAGCGGCATGCCTTATACTCATGAAATGAATATAAAAAAATGCTCTGACAGCCATCAAACTGCCAGAGCATTTTATCAGCTTTTAAGCCGTGTCGTACTTTTAAGTCCTATTGCGAGCGTTGAAGCATTATGCAGAAGAGCCGATGTTGCAGGAGGAAGCACCCCAAGAACTCCAAGTGCTATAAGTCCGCCGTTAAAGCCGATTATAGTACGGTAATTCCAGCTTATGCGTGACATCAGCGCATTGCTCAGCTGTTTAAGCTCTACAAGCGCATACAGGTCATCTGCCGATATGGTGATATCAGCTATTTCACGGGCAATCGCTGCTCCCGTGCTGATAGCTATACCGGCATCAGCTTCACTCAGCGCAGGAGAATCGTTCACTCCATCGCCTATCATTATGACCTTTCTGCCTGCCTCATGCTCTGCACGGATAAAGGCCGCCTTATCCTCAGGAAGCACCTCTGCAAAATACTCATCAACTCCGACTTTTTCCGCAACAGCCCGGGCAGTGCGTACATTATCACCTGTCATCATAACTACCCGTGATATACCATTTTCATGGAGCTGCTTTATAACATCAGCAGCTTCTTTACGCAAAGGATCCTCGATAAAGATGACAGCTGCAACTTCTCCTCCTATCGCAAGATAAAGGTGAGAATACTCCTTTGGAAGATGTCTGAAGATCCTGTCTTCAGGCGGAGTACACTTTTCATCCTCGATAATGAAATGATAGCTTCCGATAAGAACACGCTCACCATTTACGGTACTTGATATGCCGTGTGCGACTACATACTCTACCTTTGAGTGGAACTCTTCATGAACAAGTCCCTTTCTCGCAGCCTCAGCAACTACTGCATTTGCTATGGAGTGCGGATAGTGCTCCTCAAGACAAGCTGCAAGTCTAAGCATTTCGTCCTTGTCTCTTGAACCGAAAGTGATAATATCAGCTACACGGGGACTTGAATGAGTAAGAGTTCCGGTTTTATCAAAAACTATAGTATCAGCTTCGGCAACTGCTTCCATAAATCTGCCGCCCTTGACAGTTATCCCTTCACGGCTGCAGTCACGCATAGCTGAGAGAACAGATATGGGCATAGCAAGCTTCAGAGCACAGGAAAAATCTACCATAAGAATTGACAGTGCCTTTGTGACATTCCTTGTTATGAGCCAGGTCAGCAGAGTTCCGCCAAGGCTCCACGGAACAAGTCTGTCAGCAAGATGTGAAGCTCTGTCCTCTGCGGCAGACTTCATTTTTTCAGATTCTTCTATCATCTTCACGATACGGTCATATCGTCCTCCACCGGCAGTATTTTCAACACAGAGAGTACATTCACCGTCCTCAACCACTGTGCCGGCATAGACATATGCCCCCTCTGACTTGTGGACAGGCACGGATTCTCCCGTCATAGAAGCCTGATTGACCATTGCATCGCCTGATATAACCTTGCCGTCGAGAGGTATCATAGAGCCTGTTCTGACTATTATCACATCTCCCCTGCATACTTCGTTAACAGGGATGAGGATCTCCTGACCGTCCGCAGTTTTTGTCCATACATGTTCAACTCCGAGGGACATTGTCCTTGCCAGATCATCTATGGACTTCCTGTGTGTCCATTCATCAAGAATATCGCCAACGTCAAGCAGGAACATAACAGAACCTGCGGTATCGAAATCGCTTCGCAGTATCGAAACTCCTATTGCTGTCGCATCGAGAACTGACACCTCAAGCCTGCCCTGAAGCAGGCATTTTATTCCCCGGAAAATATACTTGGCTGCACGGAATACTGAAATAACACGGCGGAAAGGTACCGGCAGCACAAATTTATTTATCAGGCGCCTCATTACTGCACCTGCAAGCTTGTTTTCATACTCTCTGCTGAGTTCCCTGCCCGTTTGCTCAGGTACAAGAGCCGTATTCTGCTCATCATCAAATGAAAAACGAGATAGCTTCTGTATTATAACAGCTCTGTCACAGGTGTAAGCAATGACTGCATCGCAGGTACGGTCAAATACCTGTACCCTGGTCACACCTGCAACGGCAGACAGTGCATATTCAGCAATATCAGCCTGTCTCAGGCTCATACGTTTTATACAGAACCGAACACGGATACGTCCTCGTGATTCATGAAGTATTTTGCATTTCATAATTGGCCTCCTATGGAAACAGGCCGCCTTTGCGACCTGTTAGCGATTATTCTTCACTTGTATCTTCGATCTCTTCGGATCTGTCTTCAATAATATCGGCTTCTTCCCGGAGAGCTCTCTTTTCGTTTATCTCCTTTGCATCCGCAAGTATATCATCGCAGTTTTCACGGACTGTCGTTACAGTCTGCATAACATCGGTCTTTGCACGAAGTACAGCCGCTGTAGCGTGAGTGTAGCACTTCTTTGCATCCTTGCTTGAGAGTACTCTTATACCTGCTGTGCCGAACAGTACTCCTCCTGCGAATACGCCAACTTTTTTCCATGGAATATCTGTAAATCTCATAAATATCACCTCAGTCAGAATGGATGAAATATCGTTTTCGTTATATTTATGATATCATATTTAATAAGCTGTTTCCGCTCCGAAAAGTCAAAAGCTGATATATAGTGCTAATAGGCATTCTATGCCGAAATATGGCATTTTTGATATTTTTCGGATTTTTTATGCTCCATTTGGTATTTTTTCGGAGCTGTCCCCATTACATCACGGAATGCTTTTGAAAACTTGCTTGCATTGCTGTATCCCACTTCCTCGGCAATATCTATGATCTTCATTTCCGTATCTCTGATAAGTGCCGCCGCATAGAACATTTTCCTGTTTTTAGTGTAGGTATAAACAGGGCACCCGAATATCTGCCTGAAAAGTATTTTAAGTGTGGTCACATCGACTTTAAAAAGCTCCGAAAGCTGAGATATCGTATAGTGTTCGGTAGGATTCTGACAGATAAAACTGCCTGCTTTTCTTATCTTCCTGCTTTTATCACAGACCGAGTTCCTACTTCCGCTCATAAGCATAAGAAGCTCCAGCACCTTTATCCTCAGCATTGTTATATTTGAAATTTCCATTTCATCATATATGTCTGAAAACATTCTTTTAATACTGTCGTCTGCATTGAATACACACTGCTCACGATCCTGTAAATTTTTTAGTATACCGGGCATATCAATTACCCCGTCAAAAGCCTTGCTGCCGCAGCAGGGATCAATAAGAACAATAATACCGCTATGGCCTGAGGAAAGTGAGCGCTGAACTTCATTTCTGTGATCGCAAATAAAATATTTGCCGCCGGAAACATAGTAATATCCGCTGTCAGTCTTATACTCACAGATGCCGTCCACGCAATAACTTATTTCTATAGCATTATCACACGCAATATTATCTGCGGCACCGACTATCAGTTTTATATCAGGAAACAGCTGATATTCCGTCACTTTCTCACCCTCTTCAAATGTTAGCATCTTATAACATTTATATCTTATCACTTAAAAAAATGGGTGTCAATATATGAAAAAGCTTTTTGTGATATTATCTATATCTAACTATTTTTATGAGTAACATTTTTGTTAGCAAATACAAATAGTTTTTTGAAATTCAAGTTATATAACACATATTGCAGCATGATAATCAGGGCACAGAACTCTGCTCCCTGATTTCTGTTATGATATCCACATTCATCAGAAGAACCTTCAAAACAGATGTATTCTTCCTTTGAATCCTACTTTAGTTCCTATCCGATCTGCATTATTACAAGATGTGCGGAAACCGGACGTGTTCCTCCTGCAAGCGGGGTAATAGTTATAGCAGCCGCATTTATCACAGCCTTTTGTATCTGATCTCATAATTATGCTCCAATCTTTTTTCTGAGTGTTGTAATACACCCATACACATTTTATGATACCGATCAGATTACTGTTCCGCAACACATATTAATTATCAAAAGCCGCTTTGAGCAGACATAAAAAATGCTCAGGATGTTTTCCTGAGCGTTTCGTTTATTATTGTTTTACGATAATTTATTCAAAGCTTTCCTTGTATTCCTGCCCCCAAGCCTGCATTGCATCAAGGATCGGGCGAAGCGTTTCTCCCAGCTCGCTTAAGGAGTACTCCACTCTCGGAGACACCTCGGCATAAACAGTGCGGATTATGATACCATCGTTCTCCATTGACCGCAGGCTTTCTGTCAGCACCTTCTGACTGATTCCGTCAAGGGATCTCCGCAGCTCATTGAACCGCCACGGACGGCTAAGCAGATTTCTCAGTATCAGCAGCTTCCACTTGTTTCCGATAAGCTGCACCGTAGTTGCAACAGGACAATCCGGCAGTTCTTCTTTTTTCAGCATAGCGCACCTCCAATAGTTTCAAAAAGAATGTTACATTCATTATAGCACGTTACCATCAAAAAGACAAGTGTGAACGCTCATTCAAAAAAATTACTCAGAGATCCCTTATCAGCGCAATAGTTACTTTTTGGTGACTGAGGCACAAAAAAGTGCGTACTTGTGTAACTGCTGAACTTCTGCTATACTGATAACAACAGGGAAACAAATCAAGGGACGAGCCTTGTGGAAACAGGCTGAATATGGTAAAATAGAAAGAAAGGACGGTGAGGACAATGATAATCAACACAGGTATGCGGACGGATATCCCTGCATTTTATTCCGAGTGGTTTATGAACAGGATACGGGCAGGCTATGTGCTGGTGAGGAATCCTTACCGCCCGGACTGGATAACACGCTATGAACTGAATCCCGATGTTGTGGACTGTATCGCCTTCTGCACGAAAAATCCCGAACCGATGCTGAAACATCTTAAAGAGCTGAAACCATATCATCAGTATTGGTTCGTAACGATAACTCCCTACGGCAGGGACATCGAACCGAATGTTCCGGCCAAAGAAAAGGTAATGCAGGACTTTATCAAGCTTTCCGAAAAAGTCGGAGTAAACTGCGTAGGCTGGAGATATGATCCAGTATTCATCGACAGAACATACACCATTGAACGACATATAGCCGACTTTGAGAATATGTGCAGAACATTATCAGGTCATACCAAGGTCTGCGTTATCAGCTTTATTGACCTTTACGAAAAGGTGAAGCGCAATTTTCCGCAGGTTCATACAGTTTCGCCGCAGAAACGTATCGCTGTCGGCAGGGCTTTCGCTGAGATCGGCAAGCGATACGGCATAACCATAAAAGCCTGTGCTGAGGGAAACGATCTTGCACCATTTGGAGTGGACTGCGGAGGCTGCATGACACAGGAGACCTTTGAAGCGGCGGTCGGCAGTAACCTTATCGTGCCGAAGAAGAAATCCCAAAGGGACGAATGTGCCTGCGTTCTTGGTACAGATATCGGCGCATACGACACCTGCGGACACCTCTGCCGCTACTGCTACGCAAACTATAACCATGAAAATGTCAGAGGGAATATCCGGCTCCACGATCCAGAATCACCTTTCCTTGTGGGTGATTTGAAAGATGGCGAGGTCATTCATCAGGCAAGTCAGGAAAGCTGGATAGATATGCAGCTTACATTATTTTAGGACGGTGATACCATGAGCAAAGTGAATTATCTGATAAACTATCTTCTCTCCGAGAGAGATGACCTCGGAGGTATAAATATACCCGAAAATGAAGCGGATAAGTTCCGTCTTTACAGAAGCCTTGTGAATATCCGCCCTGCGATCAAGGCAGATGAAGGATTTCTGCAGGCTGAGGACGAGTATCTCACGAAGTTGACCGAGAGCAAAGGCATCACGGATATTGCCGATCTGTCGCCAATTGAGGAGGGCATTTACCTCTGGAAAGGCGATATCACCACTCTGAAATGCGGAGCTATCGTCAATGCTGCAAATTCAGGAATGACTGGGTGCTATCAGCCCTGTCACAGCTGTATCGACAACTGCATCCATACATTTGCAGGAGTGCGTCTGCGGTACAAGTGCGGACAGATAATGGAGGCACAGGGTCATGAAGAACCAACCGGTAAGGCTAAGATAACCCCAGCCTACAACCTGCCCTGCGATTATGTGATACACACAGTCGGTCCCATTGTGCAGGGACGGCTCAACGATGAGCACTGCCGGCTGCTGGAAAGCTCCTACAAAAGCTGTCTGGATATAGCCGTGCAGAACAATGTGCAGTCGATAGCTTTCTGCTGTATCTCAACAGGAGTGTTCGGCTTTCCACAGGATAAGGCTGCGGAAATAGCCGTCCGAACCGTCAGGGAGTTCCGCAGGAACCACGATATACAGGTGATTTTCAATGTTTTCAAGGAGGACGATCATGAATACTACAAGAAACTGCTCAGCGAAAATTGACCGTCTGAGAAAAGAAATACAGACTGCCGATGCTATCGTGATCGGTGCAGGCGCAGGACTTTCCACCGCCGCAGGCTTTACCTATTCCGGTGAGAGATTCGAGAAACTCTTCTCGGATTTTGAAGCAAAATACGGCTTTCACGATATGTATTCCGGCGGCTTTTTCCCCTTTGAAACGCCCGAAGAAATGTGGGCATACTGGTCACGTTTTATCTGGTGCAACCGCTATATGGACATCGACAACGGCACTTACAAGGAGCTGTTCAGGCTTGTAAAGGACAATGACTATTTTGTTATCACTACAAATGTTGACCACCAATTCCAGAAGGCAGGCTTCGACAAAAAGCGCCTTTTCTACACTCAGGGTGATTACGGACTCTTCCAGTGCAGTGAGCCTTGCCACGATCAGACCTATGACAATGAGAAAAGCGTCAAGGACATGATCGAGTTTCAAAAGGATATGAAAATCCCCAACGAGCTGATCCCAAAGTGTCCCGTCTGCGGCAAGCCTATGACGATGAATCTGCGCTCCGATGATACCTTCGTCGAGGACGAGGGCTGGCACAAAGCTGCGGAGCGATATGATGAATTCCTTCGCCGTCATGATGGACTCCATATCCTGTTTCTGGAGCTTGGTGTGGGCTATAATACGCCTGTTATCATCAAATATCCCTTCTGGAAAATGACTGCGAAGAACCCAAATGCGGCCTATGCCTGCCTGAATTTCGGCGAAGCCTATGCGCCGGACGAGATAAGGGAGCAGAGTATTTGCATCAATGGAGATATTCGTGAAACTCTTATGAAACTTGAACAGGATCATTGACTGCATGGCTTTTTGTGTCCAGATACTTTCATGATTTCAGGCATCAGCGCAAGCATCATCTGCACAACAGTCTCCGCAGAGACGGAATCATCGTCAGAAGCCATCTCCAAACAAGCGAATAGAGCATTTAAGCTGAGTATCGAGAACATCGGTATTCAGCTTTTCTTTTGCAAAGAACTCAACAAGCAAATATCAGTGCAGCCTTAATTTTTACAGGAGATCTTTGTGGTCAACCCGCATTTCTTCTAAAAAAAATACAGTTCAGCTGCATTTTATAGAAACGGCTTCGAGATACAGTGAAAAAATAGGACAAAATCCTTTGACGAAATTTCAGCAGGCCTTAAAAGAAAATTATGTCAATATTGCTGAACAAAGTTCCGACTGTTACATATATTCAATATCCCTGAAGCAGAAAACTGGTCAAGTTTATCTATATAAAAAATATATACCAGAATTATATTTACAAATATCTTTTTGTTAAGTGCTGAATGATTATTTATTTTGCAGAAATTTTTTTATTTTTTTAAAGTTATTGACATCCACCAATCTATGCGATATAATAACATCCGGATTGCGCAATCCTTAACAAAATTAAAACAAGTAAAAAAGATGAGCATAATTTACAATTGAGAAATAGATAATTATTATCCATAGCTGAGGGGTTAGCTGTATGATTTTTAATCAAAAAAATCGTACTAAAAAAATTCATAATTAGCACTAAATTGACACGATATCTACATAACAACCAATGAAAAATGGAGGTATTTTTTATGAAGAAAATCACTAAAATCACGTCCCTTTTAGCTGCTGCTGCAATGACATTTACAATGTCAGCAACTCTTAACGCTTCAGCTGATGAAAAAACAGCTGATGCACAAGCTCGGAAAACTGCATATGATGAGCTTTATGAACGCTCAAAGACATTCAGTGCCGACGATTCCGTATTTACAGAGAAATACAAAAGCGCAGCAGAACGTATCGAAAATGATCCAAGCGCTTTTGATCTCTCAACAACTCGTCCATACAACGGCGCTGAAATCAACTATGATGATTATCAGTGCATCAGAGACTATATCAACGAGCTCTATAGCAAGGACGGTTTCAAAAAACACTCCTTTACAATGGAGGACGGTGCTGATTACAACAGGATCAGATGCGACGTTGACGGTGACGGCGAGCTCAGCTACTATGATTACTGCAGTGTACTCAGATATTCACAGGAACAGCTTGGAATTACAGCTGATTATACTGATTTTACTAATACAACGGAAAATGGTAAGCTTTCAATCGATGTTGGCGAAGGCTGGATCTCTATAAAGAAAGGCGCACTCGTTTCTGATAAGACTGATATCACTCTTCCTTCAGAGCTCTGTGTTAAAATAAGAATTAAAAAAAGCCGTAATAACAGTCTTCCTGAAAACGAACTCTGGGGCGATGCATGGTGCATTTTGCCTGTAGCATATGTTGAAGAAGGCGCTTTTGATAATTGTAAGAATATGACCTCACTCACTATCAGAAATTACATTCAGCCAAAATGGTTCAGAATGATCGAAGAATTCAACTGTGAGGAAGAACTGTACGGAGCAAAGGGCGGATTAGTTCCTATCACTACCGGCGGAACAGTTGCCGACAGCACATTCATAAATCTTAATGACGGCGCATTCAGAAATTGCCCTAATCTTACAACAGTTAATTTCCAGGAGAATATCAACTTCACTCAGTATGTATTCAGCGGAACAAAGTTCGGCAGCTCAACTGATAATATCTGGGTTGAAGGAAACGGTATCACCTATGTAAAGAGCAGCGATGATCAGGCCCTTGTTGCCTGCGGTGCTGATGCTTCAACATCTCTTGTTCTTCGTGACGGTATATACAATCTTGATATTGCTGAAGGAACAACAACTATTACAAATCAGGTAAGAAATGCTTTTAATCCCCAAAACAGCGATAAACAGGTTTCTGTAAATATCCCGAAAACAGTAAAGTATATCCACAATGATGCATTTTCAAGCTATGAAGGTTTGTTCGATTGTTCAAATATAAAGTGGGTAAACGGTAAGACCTATAATGAGCTTGGAGTTGCAAGCGCTGCACAGAGCGATCAGTATGATCAGAAAAAGCTTGATGAGATCCTTAAGGAAGAAAAGGAACTCCAGACTTTCCTGGCAAACAATAACGGTTCATTCAAGTTTACCGATTTCATGTATGCTCCTGTAAGAGATATCATTGAGGCAAAGGCAGCTGAGATAAACAGCACCTGCTCTACCGAGGAGGCTAAGGTAAATGCTGTTTGCAGATATATCTTCAACCAGGCAGATTATACATCATTTGTCGGCGGTACAGAGGACTTTGCACTCTTCCCGAATGGTGACTATAATACACTTGATATATCAAGACAAAATATATACTCCGCAACAAATACTTTCCTCACAGACCATACTGAGTGCGAAAGCTACTCAATGGCTGTTTCACTTCTTCTTGAAAAGCTTGGTATAAGGAATTATATGCTTGGCTGTGAAGGTCATGCTTTTAACTGCGTATTCTATGACAAAAAGTGGCATCTTATAGATATGTCTGCTTATGGTTCCTATAATTGCAATGAGGAACTGTATGACCGTATTGCTGAAGAAACAGGTGATAAATTCGTTAAAGATACAATGAATGTGAAATACCGTAAGTGGCATAGTATGTCTGGTGTTCACTATGATAATTTCAATCTTTTTTACATGGAGCCTTGGTATCCTCAGGTAACTATAGCAGGCAAATCAAAGGTCAGACCTTTCAACCAGGATAATATGATCAATTATGATGTCGGCTTCAACATAGTAAACATCGCTCCCGGTCAGAGCAGTATGGAAGTTGCTTTACCAGGTGATGAGAACCTGCTTCCTCAGCCTATAAAGGATGATATTGCTGCTGGCAGGATCAAGGTTTATGAGGCAAATGGCATTGAACTTATAAACGGTTCATATTATTATTATGTTGATAATAAAATGGTTGCAAATGAAGGCTGGATCAATATAGACGGCAAGCAGTGCTACATTAAGGGAAACGGAGCTTTAGCTCATAACGAAGATGTTGAGATCGAAGAAAACGGAGAGAAAAGAACCTTCAGATTTGGCGACGATTTCAATAAGGTAAACGGCTTGTATATAAGCGACGGCTATGTCCGCTACTGTGATCCTGATAACGGATCGCTAACAAACGGCAGTATATATGTAAACGACAAATTCTGCCAATTTGATGAAGAGGGTAAGCTTAACAACATTACAGGCCTGTTCAATATCGGTGATAATCTCTGCTACATCAAGAATGACGGCACCCTCGCCCGCAATGAGAACATTGAGCTCTTTGCAAACGGAAAGAACAGAGTCTTCAGATTTGGTGATGATTGTTTCCAGGTAAATGGATTGTATATAGATAACGGTTATGTTTACAGCTGTGATTCTTATTGCGGAGTGATCAAAGATGGCTGTAATTTTAAAAATGGCAAGTACTGCACATATGATACAGACGGTAAGCTCAACAACATTACCGGCTGGTTCAATGTTGGCGGCAAACTCTGCTACATCAAAAATAACAGAAAGCTCGCCTGCGATGAAGTACTCAATATTTATGAAAACGGAGAAACTGTAAGCTATAAATTTACAAGTAATTATGCAGGATTATCAGGCTGGGAGTCATCTAACATTGTTTATTATTTTTATAAAGATGGCCGTATGATGAAAAATACTTTCGTAAAGATCTATGATGAGTATTATCATTTCAATTCTGAAGGCGTTATGTCCGCTGGCACTAAAGTTGAATGGAACGGAATGGAACTCTCTGCTGATCATAATGGTGCAATTGACCTTTCAGGCCTGAATGAAAATGAGAAGGCTGATTTTGAAAATGGAGCAATTGTATATTGAACTGTTCGATCATCAGCTGATGTGAAAAATAATCAAAACCGCCCGTAATACGGGCGGCTTGATACGAACACTTCCCCTTATAAGAATAATCAGAAAGTATAAGTAAGATATATCGGTTATTCTAATGAATTCTGAAGTGAAGAAGAAATACTCAACTTATTACCATAATTGAATATCAATTTTTATACTAAAAGAACTATAAAATAAAAATGCTCAGGTTAAGGTGAGCCCCCTCCGGCGGATCGCAGGTTATATTTACGAGACTGTAATTTCAGGCTCGGTAACCATATTTTCCGCTAAGGGGAGCAACCTAATTCCTGAGCATTTTTTTGGTAGTTAGAGGAATCAAATTGATTATAGTGTTTATAATAAATCCGGCTTATAATGATCCATCTTTGATCCCATAGCTGTAAGCATTTTTTAAGCATGAAATAATGCATTGTCATAGATAATTAAACCAGAAGAATCCCTATGCTTATTTCACACCTCTTTCTATCAAAATCCGCTCTCACCAATGCCTTTCCGTTTTGCAGGTAATATGGCTCCTGTCAGTCATCAAGATGTTCGTTTCCCTTTTCTGTACCTTCAGGTTTATCATAAGTGAATCGGCATACAATTGTTCGGCTGCCTTCTCCTCCTGCTGTAAACTCGTAGACCTTTTTCTTGCCTTCGATCTCAACAACAACTACAAACGGCGAATCCGCCCCTTCAGTTCTGTCGGTGTAATTAACTACGCTGACTGAATATGTTCCCGAAGGCGGTGATGCGAAATCAACGTGTTCAGCGAGACTTGTTCTTTTTTCTTCCGATCATAATGATCCGCCTCCTATTCAGAGTAGTTCATCCACTCATAAGGTCCGAATTCTTTTTCAAAATACTCAGGTCCGTCCTCAGATGTCTCAGGCTCATAGTTATCGTATTCGCCTGCGTCGATAGCAGCATTTATTCTGTCATATTCCGCTGCCTGTTCTTCGCTGGTAGTGTCTTCTGCAACTAACAAATTCGTCTTTTTCTTCCTCTTTCCTTGCATTGCGTATCCTGTCAGGGATGAAAATGACACTTAGCACAAGCAGTGCAAGACATACAGTTCTGGCTATCGCTGTACGAATAACAGCTCCCTTGCTTGCTTTTTCAGGTTTGGCGGCAGCTTGGGATACAGCAAACGGCGAAACCGGAGAGGTATTGAACGCAGTATTCACCTGACACCGGCACTTCGAGCAGCATTAAGCTCCCGGAAGCAGCTCGGCACCGCAATTTCTGCAAACTTTTCCGTTCATATGATCCCTCCCTCTTATCATGTGGATCGTGGTTTACTTTCTAACAAGTGCCAGATAATTCGATGTACCGTCCGGGAGGTAAAGTGTTCCCAGAGCATACTGCTTTCCGTCAACTCTCCAGAACGAATAAAGGTCAATAGTGACGGTACTTCCGTTCACGTCAGCTGCTGTATGTATAACACTTCCGTTCACAGCACCTGAGAACTGCGTTACTGTTCCTTCATCCATATAATACGCTTCGGAATAAGGCGGCTCAACATAATACCAGTCAACTGACAAAGTAACTCTGTTGCCGTTGAAGAACAGCTCTATGTTGTCGATCTCCCGTGTAGCGCCTATGCCTTCGGTATCCTCATAGATCAGCATTGATTTCCAGCCGCCGCCTGTAGCAAAATAATTGTCGATAAGATCAGCACCCTGAGGAGGAGACATTATCAGTCCGTTCTGACCATAGCACCAATCAAACTCCGCAAATGTCGGTCGATCTTGCGTTGAATATGCCGCAGCCTCAGCTTTTGCAGCTGAATCATCGGAAATGGAAGCCGGCGGTTCAGTTGTTGTTATCTCAGTAGTGGTCACAGCAGTAGTTTCAGTAGTGACCGAAGTAGTTTCCTCTGTAGTTGTAGTTGTCTGGGTACTTGTTCCGGTCTCAGTGGTAGTTGCCTCTGTAGCAAACGAGCTGTCCTCTTCTTCGGCATCGGTAGTTTCCGCAATACTGCTGTTTTTTCGTGATGCACGGTCAGGATCATCGCCATCGCTGTTACTTACTATCAGGAATATGATGCCTCCGATCGCTGCTGCAAGAAGAACTGAAAGCGTAATGATTATCGCTGCCGCACCGCCTTTCTTCTTTTTGACCGGATATGGCTGAGAAAATGGCTGGGGATGCTGTGCGTAGGAAGGGGCAGGCTGAGACTGATTTGCCTGCGGCGAATATATCTTATCCGCTGCCGGATCCGACGCAAGCATAGTTCCGGGATCATCCGGAACGATAGTCTCACCACAGTAGGCACAGAAAATATCATCATCGTTTATTTGTTTTCCGCATTTTGGACAGAACATACGAACACCTCCCGCTTTGACGTTTTGTAGAATATTATTAACTATGTTCGAGGTGATTATAGCATATATGTAACGAGATGTCAATAAATTAGCTGCATTTTGTAAATTCATTCACCCTATATTTACAATTTATTCATAAAGCAGTTCAGCTTGATCCGATCTGATATGGGACAGCTTTTTGTTTGGACTTTTAAGCATTTACAACTCATATCAAAAATGCTGTAATAACAAGAATTCCGCTTTAAATGAGAAGAATAATATGCAGCTATGGAAATGTCGGCATTTTTATTTCATCTTTTAGTTTTGCTTTTAAAAGAAATCGATGACTATTATTTCTTCAATAGTTACATATTACTTAAAGCAGCACTTTATCTTTATTTCGCCATACTTTAGCCAAGAACGAGCAGCAGGCACTGGCATTATGAGCCAAAAATTACCGCATAGCCAAAGCTCTGAGGATACCAACATTAATAATTAATAGATAATAAGTGCCCAAGTCTGACTTTTAGAAAAATAACCCCCACAAACGGCTATTTTAAGTCATCTGTGGGATCTCAAATTATGTGTATCTTAAAAAAAGATATTTTTAAGTCAAATTTTTTGTCCTTTTGAGTTTTATTGTTATAAAACCGACCGTCCAAGGATATAAACTTTCGAATCAGTGTTAGCATATACGGAATTATCATAATGAAATTACCCTCTATCTGGTTAACTTCACAGTAATTCCAAACTCTTGATGAGGCTTCACCAAATTCAGAGCGATTGCAAAGCACATCAAAAATGACATTGGCTTCAACCAAGGTTTTCATGTGATTCCGTCCTGTCTGCATGAATAGCTTTATCATCATAGTAATTTTTAAGAACGCTTGTAAGCGAATCGGTACCAGACTCGGATGTCCTGCTATAGGTCTTCCCGGCAGAGTTATGGACTTGCCTCCGACATGGA
>DFHF01000046.1 GCA_002371825.1 Ruminococcus flavefaciens
ATAGGAAGCCATTCAAGGCAGTTCATCAGGAGTATGCCGACCTTATCCCCTTTTTTTACACCTCTTTCAAGAAGAAGATTAGCAAAACGGTTTGCCTTTTCGTCAAATACCTTCCAGGTTATCTCACGGCGGTAAAAGCTTATGGGATCAGATTCAATGAGGTCATAGTCTCTCCATGTCTTGCGTCTTACCTCAGTGATCTCCGGATTTACCTCTACAAGAGCGACATCATTTCCATAAAGCTCCGCATTTCTTTCAAGTAATTCTGTTATAGGCATTATTATTTTTCCTTTCCTGCAACAATGCTGTTATATGTCATAGCTGAAAATTGAATTAATCGTCAGCAAGCTAACACCTTAAAGCACCACAGCTTCAAAGTGATAAACTATATTTATTTTATCATAAATCACCAAAAAAGTAAAGTCTTTTCAGGAAACATTTCGCACAAAAAATATGGCTTTATATAAGCATTTTGCATAATAAAAGCCGCACCGGACTTTCTCCGGTACGGCCGTTTATCATTCTCCTATTTTGGTACCGCACTTATCACAGAATCTCTGAGCAGGTTCGAGCACGGCATTACAGTTAGGGCATACAGGCTTTACAGGTTCCTGTACAAGCTCCGCAGTCTGCTGGAAGTTATCGTTAGCAGGCTGTACATTATCATTGAAGCCCTCGATGATCGGAGGCTCAACAAATTCTACCTTTGTTCCGCACTTATCACAGAACTTCTGTCCCTTGAATACCTCTGCACCGCAGTTAGAGCAGGGCTGCTTGTCCTCATAAGATGCAAGAAGAAGCTTGAATTTCTCGATCCTTTCTGTCTTGCTTATAATGTCACTTACAGGTGCAGCATATTCCTCATCAGGGGCTTCGGAATGCTTTTCAAAATAGCGCTTTCCGATCACAAGATAAGCGTTCTGGATCTCACTTTCAAGTCTGTTGATCTCATTTCTTACCTTGGTTTTTTCTCCCATTTTCTTGGTGCTGTCGGTAACGGATCTGACACCGTTTTCTACGGTACCGCTTACCTTACCTGCAATGCCTTTTACTGAATCCATAAATCCCATGATTACTACCTCCGTTCGGGTGTTTTTTTACATTTTATCATATATTTCACATCAAGTCAAGGGCTTATGACAATTGACTGATTCAAAATCTATCGCATTAAGTGCTCTTACAGCCGCATCCGAGAAATCACTGCAAACTGTCGAATACAGTGTCATCAGATTATCTCCCGTAGATACACTGTCCCCCGGCTGTATATGCATTACAATGCCGGCAGTCATATCTATCGGATCTCCCTTACGGAGTCTTCCGGCTCCGAGAAGAAGTGATGTCATACCGATCTCTTCGGAATCTATCCTGATTATCTTCATATCCTGTACTGCTTTTACCACATAGGTACACCTTGCCTGCGGAAGCAGTGATACATCATCACAAACTCCGGGATCTCCGCCCTGAAGATAAATAGTTTCACGAAGGACTTCAAGTGCCCTTCCTGACGCTATCGCCTCCTCAGCAAGCTTCCTGCATTCAGCATTGCTGCCCTTTCCTGCAAGTTCAAGTATATCAGCAGCAAGCTCTATGCTTGTATCATAAAGTCTTCCCTTGCATTTGCCCTGAAGGACCTCTATTGCCTCTGCAACTTCAAGAGCATTTCCTATATTCATTCCCAGAGGACTGTCCATGTCAGTTACCTCAGCTTTGCACCGCTTTTCAGCTCCCTTACCGATCTTCTCCATCAAGGCAGCAAGTTTTTCAGCTGATTCACGGGTCTTCATGAAAGCTCCTGATCCATACTTTACGTCCAGAACAAGACAATCCGCATTAACTGCCAGCTTTTTGCTCATTATACTTGCAGCAATAAGCGGGATACTGTCAACTGTACCGGTAGCATTTCTCAGGTCGTACATCTTCTTGTCGGCAGGGCACAATGCCTCGCTCTGAGATATTATCGCAAAGCCGGTCTTCCTGAGAATACTCTCAAATTCTTCAACAGAAAGCTGAGTACGGAAACCGCTGATACTTTCAAGCTTATCGATAGTGCCGCCGGTATGACCAAGGCCTCTGCCTGACATCTTTGCTACACATACACCACAGGCTGCAGCTACAGGACCTATTATAAAGCTTGTCTTGTCACCTACTCCTCCTGTGCTGTGCTTGTCAGCTGTAAGTCCGATATTCAGCCGCATTATCTCACCACTGTCACGCATAGCGTAAG
Source organism: Ruminococcus flavefaciens (assembly GCA_002371825.1). Classification (GTDB taxonomy): domain Bacteria; phylum Bacillota; class Clostridia; order Oscillospirales; family Ruminococcaceae; genus Ruminococcus; species Ruminococcus flavefaciens_L. The sequence goes on from DFHF01000046.1 coordinate 2,225, forward strand.
TCAGCGAAAGTGTTTCCTGCTCTGTAAGTCCGTTAAGGCGAACTGCCATAAGCCATGCTGCCATCTGATAATCGGGCACTTCACCGTCAGTATATCCCTGAACGAGCCAGCGGATCTCATCATCAGTAAGTGCTATGGATTTTTTGGTTTTATTGATTATATCAATTGCGTTCATACTCCACCTCCTGTATATGATATTTATATTTTACCATATTTGTAACAAAATTTCAATAGTTTTTATGAAATTTTATCCGAATAATCATAAAATTTTCAATAACACCTCACATATCAGGAAGGGTACACCAAGTATTACGCTCCCGAATATGTTAAAAACATTCAGAGGGATATCTGTACCGAATCTGCTGCCAAAATGTGACAACAGGCATAGCGCTGAGACTCCGGTAAGTGTACTTGATATTATGCTCCCCCACCTATTCCGTCTTGTAAAATGATATATTATCATTATTGCTGCTGCCGCAATACATATTCCTGCAAATATGATATCACTCATTTTTTCCTCCCTTAAAGAAGTATGTAACCGAGTGCAAGTATGAGCTTCTTATCCCCGCCTTCCCTGATAAGCAGGAGAATAAGCGCTGCTATAAGAAGCTTATCACCGTCGATCGGACCGTCAAGCAGTTCCTCAAGAACATTGCGCCCTCTGTCCTGTTCCTTCCTCTTGATATTTCTGTTTGCCGAAGAATCCCCCGCTCCCGTTTCAGGACGAGGCATAGACTGACTGTACATCTCCTGTGACCGGATTATAGAATCTCTCCGTATCCTGTCCATGTTTCTTCTGTCATATACAGCCATCTATTCCCCCTCCCTGCTTAGATCATATCATTGAGCAATCCGCTTTCCTTAGCCATATTCCATACCGCTATAAGCTTGAGCAGCTTCAGTGCTTTATCCACCCGCTTCTGCTTCTCCTCCTTAAGATGAGGACGAAGTGCCAGAAGAAGCTCCGTATTCCTGTCCTTCTGAGATACCGCACCCAATAGTCCGCTCAGCTTCAGTATTGAGCTCAGATCCGGTGTTCCCTCCTGTGCAGCCTCCACTCCATCCTCAGACTTAGACTGACCTTCTGTCATCATCATTTCTGCAAGCTCAGACAGCTGTCTGACACTCTCCTCATCTGAGAGCAGCTCCCCGAGCTTTCCCATTACATCATCCATTGTTTTCCTCCGGACTTATTATTTTTCGCCTGATAATTTTTTATACAGCGCCTGTGCCTGTGGAGTGCTCATCATCTTCTCAACAAGCTTCGGATTATTAAGCGCCTGCTGAAATTTCGCCGCATCATTCTTATTCATTGCGGATAATGTATTGTCAAATTTTCCCGACTCAAGTTCACTTCGGAGCTGCTCCGGCGGTACTCCTATTTTCTTGCTTATCACATTGATAAATCCGTTTGCCTTGTTAGGGTCGATGCTTTTTCTGTTCATAGCTGCCTCCTGAAATTTAATATTAATTTATAAATATATATTGCATTTTTCCTGATTTTATGTTATAATTTACCTGACACTTATATTAAAGGGGGTAAATATGCGTATCATTGTTATTTCGGATTCTCATGGAGATTATGCATCTCTTGAAAAAGTCCTTCTGAGAAATACTGATGCTGATTGGATATTCCACCTCGGCGACGGAGAACGTGAGCTTGACACTTTTATCAACTCCCATCCCATGATCGCACCTAAGATCATCCATGTTGCCGGGAATTGCGATTATGCCTCTCTATCCCACGACGTTTTCGTGCTGCCGGTAATGCATCATAAAATACTTGCGACTCACGGACATCGCTACGGTGTAAGAAGTTCTTTGGAAAGGCTAAAAATGCTCGCCGAGGAACACGGCTGTGATATTATTCTTTACGGACACACTCATATAAGGGATCAGCGCTCCGAGGATGGCTTTTACATAATGAATCCCGGAAGCTGCTCATGTCCCCGTGACGGTAAAGCCCCTTCATTCGGTCATATCGATATATCTGATGCCGGAGTGGTCCTTAACATCGCTGACGTCTGATATATTATATTCATTATCCTTTTATATGTTACAAAAAACCGGTCTGATGACCGGTTTTTCTTATTTCAGCATTTTATTATCTGTAAATGGAGCTTCTGCTTCACGAATGAAATATCCCTTTTCGGCTCCGCAGACCGGACACTCAGCTGGCGGCTCACTTCCTGTGTGGATATGCCCGCAGTTAAGGCAGATCCAGGTCTCTCCCGTACTGTCAGAGCGCAGAAGACTGTCCGATTCCCATAGCCTGAGATAATGATCGAATCTCTTGTGGTGAGTCTCCTCGATCTTACCTATCATATCGAATTTTAACGCTATATCCGTAAATCCTTCTTCCCTGGCCAGCCTGGCAAACTCGGGATAAACTTCATTCGCCTCATGATATTCTTCCTCTGCTGATGCCCTTAGCAAGTCACCTAAATCAGTATACACTGATGCAGGATAGCTTCCGGTTATCTCGATCTTTTCTCCTGCACATTCCTTAAGCAATTCAAAAAACTGCTTTGCGTGGCGTTCCTCCTGCTCAGCGGTAAATCTGAACATCCTCTCCAGTGCAACGTGATCCTGATCCTGAGCGATCAATGCGGCCTGATAATATCTCTGTCTTGACTGACACTCACCGGCAAATGCTCTCATCAGGGCTTCTCTCGTTCTGCTTTCACAAAAATTAGTCTGCATAAAAAAATACCTCCTTATGGAGGTATTTTGTGTTTAAATCAGATTATTATTCGTCCTTATTTCTAAGTACGATCTCTTTTATAAGAAATGGCAGACCGATTAAACCGCTCCATGTTCCAACGTCCATAACTAAACCGATCCAGAAAAATCGTCTGAAAGAAGTAAATGCTATGCATAGTGCAGCAAATATTCCTCCCAGAAATGGTATACAGGAGAAGCTTTTCTCAGTTCTTTTGGAGCGAATAACTCCATGCCAGTTTCCGATAATAATTATGGTGCCGATAGATCCTGTGATCACCGCAAATAATATCCTGAGGATATTAAGATCAGTCATCTCTCAAATGTTCAGGGAATTTAAGGCGTATATTCTGTATATGGCCGCACTGCGGACAAGCATCACATATGACCTGGCTCTTTTTAGGATGAAGCTTCTGCTCCTCTCCTGTGGGATAGAACTGAATGGTGTATGGCGATGCAAGTGTACCGGAAAGTACCTCTGTCGCACAGAATTCACAAACCTTATCAATATAACTGACTCTGTCCATATATTTTTTTCTCCTATGGAAAGAGCGGACCGAAGTCCGCTCTAAGTGGATCCAGCTACGAAATTATATCTCGTTGACCTTTCTCTTTACATATGATGTGTGGAGAACCTCATGTGCCTTGTGGCTGCCGGGCTTCTCGAAGAATTCCTCGTAAACCTTCTTGATAGCAGGGTTCTCATGTGACTGACGGAGAGGCATTGACTTATCAAGGTTGTAGAGGACCTTAGCTCTCTCAGCTCTGATGTCAACAAAGTTTCTGATTCCCATAGGAACCTGAGGCTGACCACCGCCGTTTACACAGCCTCCGGGACAAGCCATGATCTCGATGAACTGAGCATCGCACTTGCCAGCTCTGATATCATCAAGGATCTGTCTTGCATTTGAAAGTCCGCTTGCAACCTTTACCTTTACCTTAAGGTCGCCTACAGGATACTCTGCTTCCTTGATTCCTTCTGTACCACGAACCTGGGGGAAGTCAATAGGATTCTCGCCAGTGAGAGTATGAACAGCTGTTCTGAGAGCAGCCTCCATAACACCGCCTGTAGC
>DFHF01000063.1 GCA_002371825.1 Ruminococcus flavefaciens
CATGGGATGATGATATAGATATCTTTATGACGAGGGCTTCTTTGAATAAGTTCCGGAAGGTTTTTCCAGAGATTTCTGACAAGTATGAACTTGCAATGCCTGGAGACAAGGGCTTTCTTTTTCATTTCCCGCGTATTTATAAAAAGGGTACAAAACTGCTTCCTGTTCAGTCTGACGGAAAGCCGCACGGTCTTGATATTGATATCTTTATCCTTGAGAACACATACGATAACAAGCTTCTCAGAACTCTTCATGGTGTCAGATGCTCAATGTATCTTTTTATTGATTCTGCCGTTAGAACAGCAGTCTGCAAGGATTCAATTCTAAAATATTCGGGAGACGATAAAAGTCTTATCAAGGCTGTAAAGTTCCGTTCAGCTTTTGCAAAGCTGTTTTCTTTCAGATCAATGGAGCAGTGGATGGCAGCAAGCGATAAAGCTTTTTCATCAGTAAAGAATTCAAAGACTAAGTATGTTGTGTGCCCAAGCGGAGGAGCACATTTCTTCGGCGAAATTTTTATAAGACCTTATATGGTCAAGACTATTCCTACGGAATTTGAAGGACATACGGCAAATATACCTTCGAATTCTGATTACTATCTCAGAAATCGGTATGGCGAGGATTATATGACAATTCCTCCCGAAAATAAGAGGGAGAGACATGTGTACGTTGAATTTGAGCTCTGATAAATGATTCAGTTGCTATAGAAAATGAAAAGGAGTGTTTTTGATGGCAAATATTGGATTACTCATAGCTGGTGGTTCGGGTAACAGAATGCATCAGGATATACCAAAGCAGTTTTTGACCGTAAACGAAAGGCCGGTTATAGTTTATACTCTTGAGGCGTTTCAAACTCATCCGGAGATAGATGCAATAGCAGTTGTTTGTATCGAGGGATGGGAGCAGGTACTTTGGGCTTATGCGAAGCAGTTCAATATCACTAAGTTAAAATATGTGGTAAAGGGCGGCAAGAACGGACAGGATTCAATTCGTAATGGTGTATATGAACTGGAGCAGCATTTTGCTAAAGATGATATAGTCCTTATCCACGATGCTATTCGTCCTATGGTTTCGGCAGAGATTATATCTGACTGTATTGCAAAAACACGTAAATATGGTGATGCAATAACTGTCATTCCCTGTGCGGAAGCAATGATGCAGACAGAGGACGGTCTAACCTCGTGTGGAAGCTATCCGAGAGATAATCTGAAAAGAACACAGACACCACAGGGGTTCACTGTAGGAAAGATTTGCGATCTTCACAGAAGAGCACTTGAAGCTGGCATAACCAATTCGGTTGCCTCGTGCACTCTCATGATTGAAATGGGTGAGCAGGTACATTTCTCGGCGGGTTCCGAGAAAAATATTAAACTTACTACTGTTGAAGATATAGACATTTTCAAGGCTTTATTAAAACAGAAACGTTCTGACTGGCTGAAGTGACAAGGAGCATAAAAGTGTTTAGTAATAGTGAAGTTTATAATAATGATTTGTTGACAACAATAAGTGCTTCAGTAGGTATAGAAGAACTTAAGGGAAAAACGGTTGTTATAACTGGTGCTACAGGTACTATAGGTTCTTATCTTGTTGATGCTCTTCTCAAGTATAATGAGCAAGGAGCTGAAATAAGAATAATCGCAGCAAATTATGATTTACAAGCTCTTCATGATAGATTTGATGCTGTAAAGACTGATATGCTTGATTATGTAGAGCATAATATTCTTACTAGCATCGATTGGGAGTTTGATTGTGATTATATCATTCATACAGCGGGCTTTGCGTTTCCGGATGCTTTCAGAAAGAATCCGGTAGGGACGATATGGGGCAATATTTCAGGCACATATCAGCTCTTGAATTATGCGAAAGAGCATAAAGCCAAAAGGTTGCTATACATTTCCAGCGGTGAGGTTTATGGCCAAGGAGACCTTTCCCTGGACTCATTCAAAGAGAGTTATAGTGGGTATGTTGATCCTACCTCGCCTCGTTCATGCTATCCTGGAAGCAAGCGTACCGCCGAGACTTTATGTGCATCATTTTCACAACAGTTCGGTTTGGAAACAGTTATGGTTCGTCCTTGTCATACATATGGTCCTTGTATTACAAATGTGGATAATCGTGCGCATGCACAGTTCATTCGCAATGGAGTAGCTCAACAGGATATTGTGATGAAAAGTGCAGGAACGCAGTTGCGTTCTTATTGTTATATCGGTGATTGTTGTTCAGCTATACTAACTGTACTTATGAGAGGAAAGTCTGGTGAAGCATATAATACTGCTAATCCTGATGTAAGGGTGACTATTGCTGAATTGGCAAATACAATTGCTTCAGTTGCTGGATGTAATGTTGTTTTTGAGAATCCTTCAGAGTGCGATATTGCTAATCAGACCCCCATAGCTAAGCAGGTGCTGAGCAGTGAAAAACTTGAATCGCTCGGCTGGAACGGAAAATTCTCGCTTGAAATAGGAGTATCACATACCATACAAATACTTCAGGGAAAATAAAACGTGGGGGGATTCAAGAATGCTTAATGAATTGAAAGAAAAAGTCTGTGAAGCGAATTTAGAGCTTGTGCGCAGAGGTGTAGTTATATATACATGGGGAAATGTTAGCGGGATTGACAGAAAAAATGGTCTCGTTGTAATTAAACCATCGGGAGTAGACTACAATGGAATGATGCCTGATGATATGGTCGTAGTTGAGCTTGAAACGGGAAAAACTGTAGAAGGCAAATGGAATCCTTCATCAGACACTCCTACACACTTGGAACTGTACCGTCAGTTTCCGAAAATAGGAGGCATTACTCATACACATTCCATTCATGCTGTAGCTTTTGCACAAGCTGGAAGGGATATACCAGTGCTTGGAACCACTCATGCTGATTATTTTTATGGTGATATACCATGTGCACGAGAGCTTACAAAAGAAGAAGTTGAAACTGATTATGAGTTGAATACCGGCAAAGTGATAGTTGAAACTTTTAAAAATAGAGGCTTTGATCCTATGGCTATTCCGGGTGCAGTTGTTAAGAATCACGGACCGTTTGCTTGGGGAAAAGATGCTGCACAGTCGGTTTACCACGCTGTTGTGATGGAAACTATTGCAGAAATGGATATTAAAACACTTCTGCTTAATCCTGATGCTGAGATCAGGCAGTATGTACTTGATAAGCATTACAGCAGGAAGCATGGACCAAACGCTTATTATGGACAAAAGAGGTAATGTGCGATGATATATTATGCAGGTTTTGGAATTGAGAATAGACATACAGCTGGTGCCAAGGCACCTTCTGATATCCTTGAATTCTGCCATAAACGAAAATATAACTTCTTGAAAGTAAAACGTCCACCGGAAAAACTGCCGCGGCCGCTTCAGCTTGTTTGGAAGTATTTATTCTCGTTGAAATACTGGAAAAGAGTTATGAAAGCAACTAAGAATGGAGATGTATTTGTATATCAACATCCTCTTTATGTAAGTAGAACTCTTCCCAAGTATATAGATAAGCTTAGTTCAAAAGGGGTTAAGATGATTGTACTTATACATGATTTTGAGACTCTTAGAATGGGTATTGAAGGTGCAGTAAACGTTAATAAAACAGCAAATAATATGATAGAAGGTAATCTTCTGAAGAAATTTGATGCTGTAATATGTCATAATAAAAAAATGAAGCAATATATGATTGATCAGGGTTATGACAAGGATAAATTGATAGATCTTGAGATTTTCGATTATTTAACTGACTGTGAGTTTGTTCATAATGATATTAAGAATGCAGAGCCTTCTATTGCGATTGCTGGCAATCTTCTCAAAACAAAGTGCGGATATATATATCATATTCATGATGATGGACATAATATAGGTCTTAAAGTTAATCTTTATGGGATAAATTTTGATACACAGTCTATGAATGAAAATCTGGATTATCATGGGTCTTTTCCTGCTGCTGAGCTTCCAGAGAAGATTGAAGGGGATTTTGGGCTTGTATGGGATGGCACTTCAGCCGAAACCTGTGCTGGTCATGTAGGAGAGTATCTTAAATATAACAATCCTCACAAGACTTCTCTCTATCTTGCTTCTGGAGTACCTGTTGTGGTATGGAAAAAGGCTGCTATTGCTGACTTTGTTACAAGAAACAAGTTGGGAATCACTGTCGACAGTCTATATGATGCTGAGGATGCGATAAGGTCTGTTTCAGCTGATGAATACAAGGAAATGTGTGCTAATGCAAGGAAAACAGCTGAGAAGCTGAGAAATGGCTACTTCTTCTATAAGGCTCTTGACATTGCACTGAGTATTGGTAAATGATTTGATTGAGAGGACGGCATGAAGTTATTATTAAAAAAGAGAATATATATAAAAACGTATCTGGATAGTGAAAATATTTTCTTTTTGAATTATGTAGTATATCTTTTCTTTTTGATGCTAAAATCATCGCTTTATAGTCAGTATATTCCTTCTATATTTAACAAGGTTTTATATTTGTCAGTTTCATTCTTTCTAGCAATGGGCGTGTTAGCGAAAGATAATATTTCAAAAAAATCAGCTATCCTTGCTGTTATTTCACTGTTCTTTTCTGGGGTCTTTTTACTTAGACTAAGCGGACGATATGAGCTGATTCCCTTTTTTTTGTTACTTTACTGCGGACGCAATATAAGATTTGAGAAGATAGCAAGGATTACAGCGATTGTGGGGGTGGGGACCCTCTTGTTTGTAATCTTGAGTTCATATATTGGAATTATACCTAATTATGTATCAACGACATTTGTTGACGGTTCACTTCGAGTGAGACACTATATCGGTTTTAGATATGCTTTATACCCTGCTGGAATGCTATTTAATATAATTTCAATCGACCTTTATTCACATCGTAAAGACCTTAGCTGGAAACGTTGCGCAATATGGCTTGTAATGACGTTGTTTATATATAAACAAACTGATTCGAGGCTTTTTTCAATTTTTTCCATTTTTGTAATAGTGTGCTTCTTTTTGCTGAACTATGGTTCAAATAAGCTCTTTGAAAACCTTTTTATACAATTAATTATGATCAGTTCATTTGTTATTTGCGGCTTGATTTCTTTTGTAGTTACATATAAGTATACAAAGGCAAATCCGTTTATGCGGGAAATGAATATTTTTTTAGAACAGAGACTTCGCTTAGGCAAAGAAGCATTCAGTATGTATAAGATTAAACCATTTGGTCAGAAGATAGATTTCATTGGTAATGGTTTGACAGCCGATGGTAATGAAATGGTTGGCAGATACAACTACGTTGATAATTTTTATGAAAGTGTATTACTTAAATTTGGATATATTTTTCTTATCGCATTTATTGTAATTGCTACCATAGCGGCATATAGATGCTGTAAGAAAAAAGACTATTATATGTTAGTAATGTTGACTATATTTGCAGTACATGGAATGATAGATGATATGGTACTGTATTTATCATATAATTCACTATGGTTTGTATTCTTTTCAATTCTTATTCCACAAAATGATATTGTTGATGCAGAAGATGTATTGAGAAGAGCATTCCCTAAACGGCAGCGAAAAAGAATATTAGGCAGGAGAATAAAAATCAAATTATAATAATCTTCTGGAGGGTGAAAATGCAGAAAATATGTGTTGTTACATGGTATAATACAGATAATTATGGAACACAGTTGCAGTCTGCTGCACTGTGTAAGTATCTTGAGAAGTGTGGACTTGATGTGTATGTTCTCAAAGCTTTCAAATATATTCCACATATTCTAAAACATCCTCAGCTTCTTCTGACGAGGATAGCAGTCAGACTGAATGAAAAGAAAAGAATTAAGTTCTTTCATCCAGTTAAATATGAGATATCGTCTGAAAGGAAATCATGTATTGCCGAGTATGTTAAGGAAAATTTCAATCCTCTCGAGATACATACAGCCGATGACTGGAGCAAAATTGTTAAGGATAAGATGATGTTTATCTCGGGAAGTGATATCATATGGCAGCCTGCAATGGGAAGACCCGGAAGGATGTTTCTGGATTTCGCTTCATATGATGGACTAACGAGGATAGCCTATGCATCAAGCACAGGCGCTAAGGAGCTGCCTAAGAAGTATTACAAGGACTATAAGAGGCTTCTGAAAGGCTTCCGTGCAATAAGTACAAGGGAGCAGAATTCTGCTGACTTCTTCTCAGAGCTTCTTGGACGCAAGGTCCATAAGGTGATCGATCCCACCCTGCTTCATGACAAGGATTTCTGGGACGGCTTTGCGGACAGGGCCCAGCTTGGTGATCTGATAAACAAAAAGTACATTCTTTGTTATTTTGTAATGGATGATCCCAGATACTGGGAGTATGTAAAAAAGGTGGCTGATACTGCTCCGGATGCGGAGATAGTTGTGCTTCCTATGCATTATTCCGATGAAAAAAGCGAGTATACCGTTATAAAGACCGGTACTGCATATGAATTCATAAGCCTGATAAAGAATTCCATGTTCATTGTTACAGATTCGTTCCATGCAGCGGTATTCTCCTTCATATACGATAAGGAATTCTATGTGCTTAAAAGAGCAAGATCCGATGAGGATGAAAAATTCAACGATCTTGTCAACAAATATGGTCTCAGCCACAGGATAGTTACAGATGAATCTGCATTTGAAAGAAATACTGATTCCGATTATTCTGACGGCAAGAAAGTGCTGGAGAAGGACAGGAAGTTCGCATATGCTTTCCTTGATAAAGCTCTTGGCATGAACAGATCGGAGAGGTCTGAATAATGAGCAAAAAAGGTAATCTTGCCAAAAGTACACTGATACTCTCCATAGGAACCTTCCTTCCAAAGCTTGCCGGCTTTATCACCCTGCCCATACTTACAGGATATCTTACAAAGGCAGAGTACGGCTCGTATGACCTGATAACCATATTGGTATCGCTTTTCCTCCCGTCAATGACACTCCAGATCAAAGCGGCTGCTTTCAGGTATCTCATCGATGTCAGAGATGACAGAGAGAAGCAGAAGAAGATAATAACCAATATTTTCGCCCTAACTACACCTGTATCGATCATATCTCTTATGATTTTGTTTGTGGTGTTGTTTTTCGTGCTTCCTTCAGACTTACTGCTGATAAAGCTGTTCATATGCGGATACTATCTGGCTGATATATTTGTAAATACAGCAAGACAGGTCGCAAGAGGTCTTGGAAAGAATCTGCCCTATTCGATCAGTGCAGTCATAAGCGCTCTCGGCAAAATGATATTTGCCGTTTTATTTGTGCTCTTCCTGAGAATGGGACTTCTTGGCGGTGTTATAGCACTGTGCCTTGCTTCGCTGTTTTCGTTTATCTATATCGCTTTCAAGATAAAGCTGTTCAGCTATTTTGACAGAAATCTTGTCAGCGGTCAGACTATTAAAAGTCTTGTTTCATATTCGTGGCCAATGGTGCCCAATGAGATGTCACTGTGGGTAATGAATGCGTCTGACAGAGTTATCGTTACAAGAATACTGGGTGTTACTGTCAACGCAGTATATGCTGCGTCCACTAAAATACCGTCACTTATAAATCTTGCCCAGAGTGCGCTTACTCTGGCATGGCAGGAAAATGCTTCTATATCAGAAAAAGATGAGGACTCGGATAAATATTATACTGAAATGTTTAGAACCATGATGAATCTTCAGTCCGGAGTTTTCAGTGCGATAATAGGCAGTATGCCTCTGCTCTTTATGATACTTATCAGAGGCGATTACGGTGATGCATATGTGCAGATGCCTATACTGTGCTATGCCATTTTCTTCCAGGGAATGGCTGTGTATCTTGGCGGTATATATGTTGCTAAAATGGCAACCAAAAGTGTCGGGATAACATCTGTGTGTTCAGCCGCAGTAAATGTTATCGTTAACCTGGCACTGATCCATTTTATCGGCCTTTTTGCAGCTTCCATATCTACTCTTGTAAGCTATATCGCTCTTTTCACTTACAGAATAATCGATGTTAAAAAGCTTGCAAATGTAAGAATGGATATCAAACAGTTCATTATATTGAACATGATTATGCTTATTGAAGTTTTATTATGCTACCAGAGAAATATGATCTGCAATGTGATCAATTTTATTCTCGGAGTTTCTGTATGTATGCTCCTGAACAAGGAGATCGTTATGGCTGTTCTGCGTAAGATCGGCTTGGTAAAAAAGAAGAGCTGAAATGGGAGGAGGATCTTTATGAGATTAAATTTAGGCCTTAAACGCCGTGCAACTGCCCTTAAGTATGCGAGGACTGTTTATAAGGTGCGCCCGGATAAAGAGCTGAGTGCGCTGCTGCTGTGCCACGCACTCGAGAAAGGCATGGGTATACCAAATGTTAAGCTGGGATATGGAAAAGAAAAAACTGAGAAGCTGATAGGTATTCTTACTGATATGGCTGCTGAAGGAGCTGCTGAAAGCTATACCTTCAAAGAGAGCCTTGCAATACTGAAAGCATATTTCAGATATCAGGAATCAACAGGTGTTGATGTTTCAGCCCTTAAATCCAAGGCTTCTGACCTTATAGAGAAATATGATACCGAGTATAACGGCGGTTATAATATCATAAAGAAGGAAGAATTCCTCAAGGGAAAGGATATGGACTTTGAAGGCTTTGTCCGTTCAAGACATTCTATGAGGACTTATTCCCAGGAGGCTGTTACTGAGGAGGAGCTCCTGAAGGTAATATCCTTGGCAAAATACGCTCCTTCAGCCTGTAACAGAGAGCCTTGGAAGTTCTACACTTCACTGAATAAGGATAAATGCCGCCTTATCGCTGATGCAGTCCCGAAGCAGAGCTTCCTTGACGGAATACCGTATTTCGGTATCGTCACCGCAGACAAGGCTCTTTTCAATGCAAGTGAGATAAATCAGTGGTATGTCAACGGAGGTATCTTCCTTGGATATCTTAGTGCAGCATTTCATAGTCAGGGGATAGGAAGCTGTATATTCCAGTTCCCGCTATTTTCCGATACTGCTGCCAAGCTGAGAGCAGATCTTGATATCCCTGAAAATGAAGAGATAATCGCTGCTGTTGGTTTCGGCAAGTTTGCAGATGAAGCTAAATGCATATGTGCAGACAGACGTCCGGATAATGAAATAGCAATAATCAGATAAGGAAATGATAATAATGAAATATGATTATTTAATAGTCGGCGCAGGACTTTACGGTGCCGTATTCGCACAGCAGGCAAAAAAAGCCGGCAAGAGCGTTCTCGTTATAGATAAGCGCCCTAATATCGCAGGAAATGTTTATACAGAGGAAGTTGAGGGAATAAACGTACACAAGTACGGCGCCCATATCTTCCATACAAACAATAAAAAAGTATGGGATTATATTACAAAGTTTGCGGAGTTCAACCGCTTCACAAACAGTCCGGTTGCCAATTACAAGGGTGAGCTCTATTCACTTCCGTTCAATATGTACACATTCAATAAGATGTGGGGAGTGGTAACTCCTGAGGAGGCTGCTGCAAAGATCGAGGAGCAGCGCAAGGAGATCACCGGAGAGCCTAAGAATCTTGAGGAGCAGGCTATCTCACTGGTAGGCCGTGATATATACGAGAAGCTTATCAAGGGCTATACAGAGAAGCAGTGGGGACGTGACTGCAAGGAGCTTCCTTCTTTCATTATAAAGAGACTGCCTGTGCGCCTTACTTTTGATAATAACTACTTCAATGCCCTCTACCAGGGAATCCCTGTAGGAGGCTATACACAGATGGTTGCAAATATGCTGGATGGCATAGAGGTGCGTCTGAACACTGATTACTTTGAGGCTAAGGCTGATTTCGATTCGATGGCTGAAAAGGTAGTCTACACCGGTCCAATAGATGCTTACTTCAATTTCAGTCTCGGAACACTGGAGTATCGTTCAGTCAGATTTGAGAACGAGCTGCTGGATAAGCCTAACTTCCAGGGAAATGCTGCTGTTAATTATACTGACAGAGAAACTCCGTGGACTCGCATAATCGAGCATAAGTGGTTCGAGTTCGGAAAGGATAAGAATGGAAATGACCTTCCGAAGACTGTTATCAGCCGTGAATATTCCTCTGAGTGGAAGCCCGGAGATGAGCCTTATTATCCGGTAAATGATGAGAAAAACGGTGCTCTTTATGCTGAATACAAAAAGCTGGCAGAGCAGGAGAAGAATATCATTTTCGGCGGCCGTCTCGGTGAGTATAAGTACTATGATATGGATGCAGTTATTGCTGCGGCGCTGGATAAGGCTGAAGCAGAACTGTAATTGAATATATGTTATGAAAAAAGGGTGTGATAAATATCACACCCAAATTTTTTGTTATTTTACTTTAACACAGATTCATGTATAGCGAAATGCTTGGGGATACCGTGCTCGGTAACGAGATTGAGGTCTCCCTGTATAAGCGGCATGAAGTAATCAAGAGCGAAATCACGGATATTGTTTCCGGCGGAGTTGATATACTCGTCCGGCAGGAACTTCTCCTTATTTGCAATCTCATTAGCATTTGCAGTTTCGATTTTTACAGTATAAGGTGCATCGGAAATACGCTTGAACACAACGATCTTGCCTGTATTTCCCTTGAGAGCACAGCGAACACCAGCTGCGCCGATCTCTTCAGCCTCATCGATATCAGTTTTTGAGCCAAGATGAGATGAGCAGCGCTGCATAACATTGAGCTCGATAGAACGTACCTTACAGCCTATTTCTGATCTTACGATATCCTCCAGGTACTTACCGATACCTGAGAGATACTTGTGACCGAAATTATCAACAACACCGGACTGAACTCCCTCCGGAACTTCTATACCCTCTGAAACAGCTACGATAACAGCCTTATGCTTTGACATTTCCTGTCTGACATCGCTGAGGAAGCTTTCAAGCGTGAACTTTCTTTCAGGGACGTAAACAAGGTGGGGAGCAGTTTCTCCCATAGCATGAAGGACTGCGCTTGAAGCTGTGAGCCAGCCTGCATGGCGTCCCATTATCTCAACTATAGTTACTGAGGGAATGCTGTAAACTATACTGTCACGAGTGATCTCATGCATAGTAGTAGCAACATATTTTGCCGCAGAACCGAAGCCGGGAGTATGGTCTGTGATACAGAGGTCGTTGTCGATAGTCTTAGGGATACCTATGACCTTCACATCAAGGTCAATAGTTGCGAAATACTCAGAGAGCTTATTTACAGTATCCATAGAATCGTTTCCGCCGATGTAGAAGAAAGCACCTATATTGCGTACTCTGAGAGTTTCTGCGATCTTTGTGTAGACCTCCTCATCCTCACGCCAGTCAGGAAGCTTATAGCGGCACGAACCAAGTACTGTTGACGGAGTCTGTCTGAGGAGCTCCATATCATCGTTGGTGAGTATCATGGATTTCATATCCACAAGGTGATTATCTATCATTCCTTCGATACCGTTTATGGAACCGAAGATAGCGTCTACAGTTGACTCTTTAAGAGCCTCCTTGAAAACACCTACAAGTGAAGCGTTGATTGCACAGGTCGGTCCGCCGGACTGTGCTACTGCAATATTCATCATAATAATATTTCCCCTCTCAGAATGTCATTTCTTGTAGCCGTTGGGATTGTTCTTCTGCCAGTTCCAGGTATCACGGCACATATCAGCAAGAGTTTTTTCGGTTTTCCATCCAAGGACCTCCAGAGCCTTGTCTGCGTTGGCATAGCTTTCGGGAAGGTCTCCGGGACGTCTGTCTCCATAGACGTGATTGATCTTCATATCGTTGACATTTTCAAATGTCTCAACGATCTCAGTAACGCTGTAGGGAGTACCTGTGCCGAGGTTGAATATCTCCACACCCTCATGGCTGAGGATATAGTCGATAGCCTTCACATGGCCCTTAGCCAGATCTACAACGTGAATATAGTCACGGCGGCAGGTACCGTCGGGAGTATCATAATCATTTCCGAAGATAGTGAGCTTCTCACGACGGCCAACAGCTACCTGAGCCACATATGGCATAAGGTTGTTGGGGATACCCTGGGGGTCCTCACCGATCTTTCCGGATTCGTGTGCACCTATCGGGTTGAAGTATCTGAGAAGGACAACTGAAAGCTCCTTATCGGCATTTGCAGCGTCCTCAAGGATCTGCTCCATCATGACCTTTGTCCAGCCGTAGGGGTTGGTGCAGGTACCACGCTTCATCTTCTCAGTATAGGGGACGGGATTCTCTTCTCCGTAGACTGTAGCGCTGGATGAGAAGATAATGTTTTTTACTCCGAATTCCTCCATGCACTCAAGGAGGGAGAGGGTAGTATCTATATTGTTTCTGTAATAGAGCACAGGTTTTGCCACGGACTCGCCTACAGCTTTAAGTCCGGCAAAGTGAATGACTGCATCGATCTTGTTTTCTTTGAAGACAGTCTCCAGTGCAGTTTTGTCCTTAATATCCAGTTCATAGGCCTTTACGGACTTACCTGTTATCTCCTCTATCCTTCTGACAGCTTCAGGACAGCTGTTGGAGTAATTGTCTGCTATTATCACATCATAGCCTGAGTTTATAAGCTCAACAGCCGTATGTGAGCCTATGTATCCGGCACCGCCGGCAAGCAATATTTTTTTCATATTAACCTCACATTGTTTACAGGGCATTTCTGCCGCAGTTTGATTAATGTCTGCTTGTTTTTGACTATAGGGCAAAAACAAGTCCGACATAAAGAATTTACGCTTTCCGAACATAGTTCGTAGAAATAACCGCCGCAGGGGCGATCAGAGCGTACACATTAATTATAATGTAATATGCCTTCTTTGTCAAGTCCCGGAGCATCCGGGGAGCTTTGCTTTTGACGGAGAAGGCAAATAAAAAGGGATCATAACAGATCCCTTGCTGACGATATTTATTTTGCGCCCTTTCTGAGCAGTACAGCGCTGACTGTCTTGAACATAAGCTTGACATCAAACCCGATACTTCTGTGTTTTATGTACTCTATGTCGCTGTCCACCCATTCCTCAAACGGCATATCACTTCTGCCTTCAGTCTGACAGATACAGGAAAGACCGCCCTTTACAAGGAGTCTGTCCATATGCTGAGGGGTGTAGAGCACAACCTCTCTCGGCAGAGGGGGACGGGGTCCGATGATAGACATATCTCCCCTGAGCACATTAAAGAGCTGCGGGAGCTCATCAATGGAAGTTTTTCTGATAAACTTACCTATCTTAGTGATCCTCGGATCATCATCGCTCTTGAAAGCAAGTCCGTCGCTCTTGTTTTCCTTCTGAACCTCGGCAAATTTTGCCTCGGCATCGATACACATAGAGCGGAGCTTGTACATTCTGAAGGGCTTGCCCTTCTTTGTGAATCTCACCTGCGAGAAGAAGGGGTTGCCTCTGTCGCCGCAGAAGATTATGAATGCGATTATTCCAAGAGGGATAAACAGGATCACAAGCGCTATAAATGAAGCAAAGATATCAAAGATCCTCTTTACTAACTCGTAGAACTTTCCGCCTGCGGGCTTGACTTTTGAATACCTGAGAGTTTCCTCAACGCCGGTACTCAGCTTTTTCAGAGCCTTCTCGTCGAAATCCAGAACAGGGTAATCTGTTATGCCTTCAGGCTCGTTTTTCATTTTATCTAAAGTTACTTTGTTAAACTCTTCCTCAGAGAGCAGATCTTTCTGAGACTTATATAACATTGCTTCCATGTTCCTCCTCCCTTCCGATAAAAAGAAGTAAGAATTATTAACCACCCAGTACTATGACCCGATCATATATGCAGGAACAGCTGTCTGAGCTGCACGGCTGCTGTGGTTTTGACGCTATATAGCGTTCATTTACGAACATTATAGCATATAATCGGGGGTATGTCAATGCTTATAGCCTATTGTCAGTATTTACATATTGCCACTTTTGACAACAGTGTATCAATCTTGTCATAACTTTTTGTGCATTTCTTATCGCTGCCATAGCTACATTTTTTATTTTAGCACAAAAAATGATAAAAATCAAGAGCTATTTACTCTTTTGTGAACTTTTCCTATTTCGCAGTTCACGATTTGTAGCATATGTACATTCATTTACTGTTTGTATACTTATTTCAGTACAATTTTTGCTATTTCTGCTGATATATCGTCTATCGGACGTATCTCGCCGTCCTTTGTGCAGCTTATGATATCCCATCCGAGCTGTTTAGCGCAATATTCGGCAGCCTTTGCTGAGCGCTTCAGATATTCCACATCTCTTTCGTGGATGTCCTTTTTGTTCTCATCGTTGCCGTATCTTTTTCTCATAAGCTCCTGACTAACATCCGGGTCGACTCTGAGATAGATAACGCTGTCCGGTTCAGGGATACCAAGGTATCTGTACTCATACTCAAAAAGCCACTCCAGAAAATCATTCCACTTTGATTCCGGAAGCTTTGAGCACTGATGTATCGCATTTGATGTGGTATAGCGGTCTGCTATGACTATCCCGCCTTCCTCATAGAAGCTTCCCCAGAATGTTTTGTAGCTTGCATAGCGGTCCACTGCATAAAAGCTTGATGCCGCATAGGGGTTTACAGAATCTGCTTTCTTCCCGAATTCTCCTGCCAGATACATCTTTATCAGAGCTGAGGAATCGCTGTCATAGTTGGGGAAAGACACCTTCACGACCTTCTCTCCTCTGCTTTCAAGCAGCTCTAAAAGTTTCTGCGCCTGAGTATTTTTGCCGCTTCCGTCAAGTCCCTCGATGACTATAAGCTTTCCGTTCATAGCTTTACTCCCTTCAAAAATTGCTTACGCACACATAACTGTATATATTATACTATAAATGGAAGTGGATGTCCAGTATAAAATTGCGGAAAAAAAGGCAGTCAGATATGCTGACTGCCTTTTTTTTATAGTATAGTGATCTCAAGTCCCTGGGAGCTTTCGGCTGTGAATGGCTTGTCTGTGCCGGCAACTCTTAGTTCTATCCTGTCCCCGCTGCGGAAAGCTTTTATTTCAGCCGCTATAGATGAATCAGGATCATATATCACTGCTTCGGCGGAATGACCGTCCTCAAGACCGTATATTACGATATGCATATTATCGGCATAGCTGTAGTCTGCTCTGCCTTTGAAATCACCGTAAACGATGATCGAATCAGGCTTTGCAAGCAGAGGCAGTCCGAAGTAGTCATATTTTCTCTCGTACCAGCTTCCGCCGGAGAATTCTTCACCGGTCTGTATATCTGTCCAAACACCGCCGGTGGGGAGGTAGAAGCTGCACAGTCCCTCGTCGTTGAATACAGGGGCAACAAGCAGGCTTTCTCCCAGCATATACTGGCTGTCAACAGTCAGGGCTGAACGGTCGAAGCTGAAGTCAACAACCATTGCTCTCATCATCGGTACACCGGTAAGATGAGTTTTTACTGCGTTGGCAAAGAGATAGGGCATGAGCCGTCCTTTGAGCTTTACGAAATGACGGGCAACATCACAGCTTTCCTCGTCGTAATTCCAGGGTACTCTGTAGGAGCCGCTGCCGTGGTATCTTGAATGTGTGGACATCAGTCCGAAGGCTGTCCAGCGCTTGTAGAGGTCGGGAGTACTTTTTGCTTCAAAGCCGGATATGTCGTGGGAGAAGAATCCGAAGCCTGAGAGGCACAGTGAAAGTCCTCCTCTTAGTGTCTCCCACATGGAGCTGTAATCCGAGAAGCAGTCTCCGCCCCAGTGTACAGGGAATTGCTGTCCGCCTGCTGTAGCTGACCTTGCGAAGAGACAGGCATTGCCTTTGCCCTTTGCTTCTTCAAG
This sequence comes from Ruminococcus flavefaciens, assembly GCA_002371825.1. GTDB lineage: Bacteria > Bacillota > Clostridia > Oscillospirales > Ruminococcaceae > Ruminococcus > Ruminococcus flavefaciens_L. The sequence continues at coordinate 15,696 of DFHF01000063.1, forward strand.
AGCCTGGAAGACAGTTTTGTTGTATAAATAGGAATAGTAGTTATGCATACGGAATGGGTCAGAGCCGTCATACCATATAACATCAGTTGGGATCCGCTCGCCGAAATCGGTCTTGATAGCGTCTATCCCCATAGCTGAAAGTTTCTTGATGCGGGACGCATACCACTGGGCAGCCTCCGGGTTAGTGAAGTCTATGATAGCCATACCGGGCTGCCACAGGTCACACTGGAAAACTGAGCCGTCCCTGTTTTTCAGGAAATATCCCTTTTCGCACAGCTCACGGAATATGGGAGCCTGCTGTCCTATATACGGGTTTACCCAGACGCAGACCTTTATCCCTCTTGATCTTATCCGTGATATCATTCCCTCCGGGTCCGGGAACATCCTCTTGTCCCACTCAAAGCTGCACCACTGGAATTCTCTCATCCAGAAGCAGTCAAAATGGAAAACATCAAGGGGAATGTCTCTTTTTTCCATTTCATCGATAAATGAGCAGACAGTTTCCTCGTCATATTTTGTGGTGAACGAGGTAGAAAGCCACAGTCCGAAAGACCAGGCCGGCGGAAGGGCAGGTCTGCCGGTGAGGGCGGTGTATCTTTCCAGGACTTCTGCAACGGAGCTGCCGCCGAAAAGACAATATTCCAGTCTTTCACCCTGAACAGTGAAGGCTGTTTTTGAAACAGTTTCGCTGGCAGTGTCAAACTGCACCATTTCAGGATGGTTTACGAATACGCCGTAATTCCGTGAGGAAACAAAGAAGGGAACGGATTTGTAGCTCTGCTCTGTACAGGTGCCGCCGTCATTATTCCATATCTCTGCGGACTGACCGTTTTTGAGAAATGAGGTGAACTTCTCGCCCAGGCCGTAGATATATTCTCCGGGGGAGATATTAAGCATTTCACGGATATAAGTATTCTCACCGCTGTCAGGACAGTCATAGAAGCGGTCGTCAGCCTCATAGCTGCGCCTCTTGTCGGAGTGCCATTTTTCCTCCCGGATAACTGAAGTGGTACGGTATCCGTTTTTTGTGAGGAGCCGGCCGTCATAGCTGTAGAAGACCTCCCAGCAGTTTTTCTCCTGATTTATCCTGACGGATGTTCTGCCGGAGGTAAGAGTCCAGCAGCCGTTTTTGTCCTGCTTTATCACCGGGCAGAAGGAGCTGTCCTCGCTGAGTTCAAAGCAGGGAGACTTTTTCAGTGCACCGGAGAAGTGCTCCACTGTTACCTTGATGCTGTTTTCCATAGCAGATGTGAAGCGTATAGTCAGCATAGGCCCGCCCAGAGTCATGCCGCGGTCAGCTATCCACTGGTTGGCAGCATATACAGTTATTGAGCGCTCATCGGTCTCAATATCGTAGACCTGAGTTGCATAATCAACACTATATCCGTTTTTGTTCATCCAGAATCCGTCTGAAACCTTCATACTCCTGCACTCCTTTGCGTCAGCAGCAAATGGCGGAATACCGCACACTATCACCTGCTGAAACTGCTGTGATAAACGTTGACGAAGAAAAAAAGTTATGCTATAATGATAGCATAGAAACTGGCATTATTCTATCAGAATATGTGCTGAAAATATAACAATAATGCCAAAAGGAGAGAGTATGGACAGGTTTTTACCGCCGGAAGCTCCGCTCCGGTACAGAGAAGCGGTAATACACGGTACCCCTCGGTTTCCTATGAGAGTGTATGAGAACGATTTTTCATGGTACGTCAATAATATCATAGACTGGCACTGGCATCCGGAGCTTGAATTTGCCGCAGTACTATCCGGAAAAGTTATCTGCACCATCGGTGACGAGGTTATCGAGGCCGCAGAGGGAGAGGGCTTCTTTATAAATGCAAATACCCTTCATATGGAGAGACCGGCGGACGGAAACTGGCCTCATATGGTCACGGTATGCTTCAGGCCGGAGTTTATCGGTGACTGCGGCTCAGACCTTATTTATGAGAAGTACATCAGCCCCTTCCTTGACGGAAATGCTCCCCGGGGAATGAAGCTTACCGGTGAGATACCCTGGCAGGGGAAGATTCTGTCTGCTGTCAGGGAGCTTTTCAGTATGAGCGTCAGCAAGGAGTGGGGACACGAGCTGAAATGCCGGAATATAGTCTCGGAGATGTGGTATGGTCTTGCAGTGAATCTCCGTCCGGAGGTATTGGGCGGAGCGGAAACTCAGCCTGGCAGTCCCCAGGAAAAACGGCTGAAAGACATGATAGAATTCATACATGAGAACTACCGCAGTGAACTGTCAGTTCAGGACATAGCACGTTCAGCCAATATCAGCCTCAGCGAGTGTTTCCGCTGCTTCCGGGAGCTTATAGGCTCACAGCCTATGGCGTATCTGAATGATTACCGTCTCAGAAAGGCCGCAGAGCTGCTCCTCGGTACAGATATGCAGATAACTGAGGTGTGTTTTGCCTGCGGATTCAATCACATAAGCTATTTTGGCAAAGTGTTCCGGAAATGCTACGGTGTCACGCCAAGACAATTCCGTCTAAATGAAAAGATTCAGTGAATATTTATAGTAGAATATTGACAAATGTTTTTAAAGGTTGTATAATAAAATTACAACAAATAGATAATAGCTGGGAGGTGCGATTTATGTTGTGCAAAAAATGTGGTAAAGAGATAGCAGAAGGAACGACAGTCTGTCCGGAGTGCGGTGAAGCGTTGACTGCTGCGGACAAAGCACCTGTTCAGGCGGAATACAATCCATTCTCAGGACCGCCTATAGATACGCCGACATCTCAGCTCAATTATGCTGCCCTTAAGCAGCACTATAAACAGGCGACTAAGCGCCCGCCGAGAAATGTCTTCTTCTGGGCTGCAAAGATCCTGATGACGGCAGCTATGGTCTGCTTCTTCCTGCCTTTTATCACTGGTTCGCTGAATCTTTTCGATATGAGCGGAGATGAAAAATACAGCGGCTTTGATTTTATGGTGGAGGCTAAGGACTACATAATGAAAGACGACGGCACTGATGTTTCCAATGACGGAGGTATAGCAGGTGCCTGGGTAACACTTATAGCCCTCTCACTGGGCTTTGTCTTTATGCTTGGGGCTGTGGCGCTAAGAAGGGGATACGGTACACTTGCTCTTGGAACACTGGTTATATATGTTATGTTCTTCATAATCGTAAGCATGGTCGGCAATGACGAATCCTTGAATCATACAGTGAAGATAAGACCCGGTGTGGGATTGATAGTCTGTATGATACTGCTTGTGGTCGTCATAGTACTGTCTGTGGCGGACAGTATGAAAGCAAGGGCTGAGCTGCGGAAAAGGCTCGGTATAGTATGATTATTGACAGGTCTTCCTAAAGAATGTATAATTATTGTATATTATACATTCACAGCGGAAGACCTTTTTTTATTTTTATAAAATTCATATATTGTTTACAAAAAAGTCCGCACATTTTGCGGGGCTTATCCGTTATAGTAAGTGAGGGGAGGAAAATCGTGTCACTTGACTTAAAAGAAAAATACAACAAGATCTACCGGTACTGTTATCTCCGTGTGAACGACCGCCCTACGGCGGAGGATATCACACAGGAAGCCTTCCTTCGGTTCATTGAACACCCTCAGTACCGGGATATAGATGAGGATATCCGGATATTGTATACCATAGCCGGCAACCTCTGCAAAGATCATTTCCGCAAACAGACCCATGATGAGCTTCCGGAAGATATTCCGGATGATTCGGCAGACGGCGAAAAACTTATCGAGGACATCTCCCTTCATGCCGCCCTCGAAAGTCTCGCCCCCGAAGACAGAGAGCTTGTGCTTCTGCGTTATGTCAATGAAGAACCACTTGGAGTCATATCCAAATTGCTGGGTATTTCCAGGTTTTCCATTGACAGAAGGCTGAAACGTATACTTGCTTCTCTGAGAAGTAAGCTTGGAAAGGAGGATGCGGTATGAAACATAAGGATAAAGAAGCGCTGAAAAATGCATTCGGCATTCCCGAACCACTTGAAGCTGATACATTCTTTGAAAGACCTGAATTTGCAGAAGTAAAGGAAAAACGCCGCAGAGCCCTCCTGTTCCACAGGATACCTGCTGCACTCCGCTATGGTACTATAGCTGTTGCCGCTGCTGCGGTGATAGGTGTCTGGGGAGGCTTCAGGAACTGGGCAAAGGATGACAAGTTCCCGGCTAACGAGATAACTGCTACGGAGGAAACAAATACAGCTGAGTCAGCTACCGGCTCAGAGGATACAACATCAACAGCTCCGGAGGGAAATGGTAAGGATATCACCGTCACAACTACCAGTGATGGTGAGATCATTGTTACTACTGTAAGCAGCGATGATAAGGGTAATTCCGTTACTACTGTGCAGACAGAGGCAGCTCCCGGAGTGACCGGCAGGACTACCACAGCTGCGGCAAGGCCCTCGTCAGGAAGAACTACAGCTCCCTCAGGCAGAACTACAGCACCTTCTTCTGGACGAACTACCCGCACAACAGCTGTTACTACAGGAACATCTGTTATCCGGACTACTGCAGCGGTAAAGACAAGTCCGTCTGTGGTGACTACAACGCAGCAAATGGAAGAAGGTCATTCGCAATGGCCGGTTGTGGCAACGACTTCACAAGCTTCTAAGTCTTCAAGGGACAATACCGTTGAACCTGATGTGGTATATGATGTTCACGGTACTATTGTGGACTGCAGGGAATTCACCGGAAATGCACAGAGTGATCCTGGAGATAAGGCTACCGATCCTGTATCTCCGATGGATCCGGTATATACCAACACTATGGATCTTGAACGCCTTGTATACAACTCCGACCTGATAGTTTCAGCAAAGGTGGAAAAGGTCATATATACCTCGGAAAATGGATTTCCTGTAACGCAGTCTGATATCGTCATAGAAAATGTATACAGCGGAGGCATGAACAGCGGAGACAAGATATCAGTCCGAAGCAGCGGAGGATATATGCCGGTGAATGAGTACGAACCGGCGGTAAAAGGAGGCTTTTCCTACAAGTATCCCAATGCATTTGTCTTTGACAACAGAAATGATGCCTTTATGCCAGAGGAAGGCGACAGGTTTGTGTTCTTCCTTGTGGAAGATGAGGGTATCTATAAGCTGAGTTCTGATAACGGTGACAGCGTATTTCACAGCAGCGGAGGCTATCTTATCAGCGAGTCTTCAAGCCGTGACAGAACGACATTTATGGAATTGGTAAATACGATCGCGCGTATAAATGATGAACGATGATAATGCCGCATAACGATCAATAATGCCTGCTGTGCGGCATTGCACGATATTATTTCATGAGAGGAGAATTAATATGGGAGTAATCAAAAAAACAGCAGCTTTACTTATTGCAGCTGTATCAATGACAGCAGCAGTTCCTTCCGGAACAGTCTTTGCAGAGGAGCAGCCTTCCGCAGCTGTGTCTGCTTTTAAGGGAACACCTATTGCAGTCGATAAGGATGGCAGTGATATCTCAAACTATGATCTGAATGATTTTGATACAGTATGCGAGTTAAGAAGACGTTACGGAGATGTCTTCTTCCTTGGCGATCAGTGCCTTATTATTAACCTTATAAAGGAACCCGCCGGCAGCAGCGATATTGTCGTTGATCCTGATCCCGGAGAGTATTCCTTCAGCGGAAGTGCTGAGATAACAACAGAGGATATATATTCAACTTATTCCACTGAAGAACACTACGGCGAACTTATGGGCATAGATTATGCTGCGGTACAGCCGGGCCATGAAGTTTCTCTCAAATGGCACTGTGTTCTTATCGAGGCTAAATCTGCCGGCGATATAAAGGCCAGCTTCAAACAGATTTCCGGCGGTGATAAAGATACATATCTTGTAGTCAATAAGGATCACAGTATCGCTTATGATACAGATCATCTCGATGATCTCAAGAATTTCGCTTCAGTGCTGCAATTGTATAACAATTTCGGAAAATGCATGATATCCGGTGACAATGCACTCCTCATAGAGAGAATGGAGAATTACGACAGCCGTGATGATCTGGGGATCGCAACTGTTCCGTTCAGTGTCACAGGCGATTGCACATACGAAAAGAAGGAGGAGTATACCAGCGTTGCGAATCTCTCTACTGAGACTTCGATCGTCAGCGGAGTAAGTTTCCATGTCTATGATGACAGGCAGGTAAAGTATCATACAATGATCCTTACTGCCAAGAGCAAGGGCTCTGTTTATGTTGACTTTGAATACGGTCAGTCGGATAAGGTCGATCTTGAAGCTGATGAAGACCTTCAGCTCAGATATACTGACAGAAACCTTCCTGTGACTGATGCTCCTTATGGCTATCAGGATGTTGTTGATTTCTATGATTATGGTCAGCTTCAGTATATACTGCGCAGCTTTACCGATTTTAAAGACTGCGTATGCGTCACATACGGCGGATATGCGCTGTTCATTGGAGAGGAAATGCCTGCTGCCGGCGGCGAGATAAAGCCCAGGGATATTGAATTAGCTGTTTCTGAAAAGGCGAACAATACAGGCAAACTGAAAATACAGAGGAAGGGTACAGTCAAGCCATACGGATTTGAGGATGAACCAACGTGTATAACATATTTACTTGTTTCAGGCTTGGAACCAGGCGAAGTGACTGTTGACTTCCTTAAAGACGGTTATGCTGAAAAAAGCTTTGTTGTAAATGTGGGTGATGATCATTCCATTACCGGCGATAATAGCGGAAAGAGTGCTGATATTGCAGCAGCTGAACCCGGAGAGCTGATAAAGTATCCGGCAAATGACATTCAGTACAAGGCTATGCTGGCAGCCTATCCATACGGCTTCAAAATAAATGAAGAGGAGAAAAACATATTCTTCATCAAGCCTGAGGATGAGATAAGCTATGATGAGGATATCGTGGTCAACTGTAATAACCGCTATAATATCGAGCGCAAGGAATACGGATTCGTATTCAACCCGAGCATTTTCGGTTCCGAGGAAGATACATATGTTGTATCAGGCCTTCACATGACAAAGGAGAACATTAATGGTTCTATAGAGGTCATTACTACTGATAATGAATTTTTATGGGTGGAAAGGAACTGCGAATATACCTATCCTGTAAGAAGGGACTATTGTATAAAGCGTTCAAGAAAGGATGGCATCTCAGTCCGGATGATGGATAATTACAGCGGAAGAAATCAGGAGGATCTTGATAAGATATATTCATTGATTTACAGCGGTTCAGGAGATTTTTCTGGCCACTATGAAGCCGGCAGTATCGATACTCTGCTTGATAAGAATTATTACCTGCTTGCCCGCACTGAGCTGAAAAAGGATGCTTTCTTCAGCTTTACAGATCATCTTGATTCAAACGGAAGCGGCACTTCTGGTTCAAAATATATTCTCAAGTACAATTTTGAACCGAACTTTGCCAACAGACCATCTGTTTCCGGAAATGCCGAGATATCGGATATGTTTACCGGAGGAAGCCAATGCTATTTTGACGGGGACAGCGGTTATTATGTTACCACTTCAGACATATACAATTATTATGTATTGACTCCTACAGGCGACGGACTTGCTGAGAGAAGTTTCAGCGGCAAATTGGGAGCAGAGATACTGACTGTTAACGACGGTTACTTTGATCCGGTAGCGAGGGGGATCGGAGACATTTTACTGGAAGGAGACTTCAATCTGGACGGTTCCATTGACGTTGCTGATCTTGTTACAGCAAACCGATATATGCTCGGATATACTAAAAAGCTTACCGATGCACAGAAAATAAGTGCAGATATATGTGGAGACGGTGTTATAAACGGATATGATCTTACACTTCTGAGAGAAACACTGCTCGAAAAAGTATTGTCTGTCAAGGATATGATAAATTAATAAAAACTGCCAGGGGAGAATGGAACTCCTCTGGCAGTATTTTTATTTCTATAAGCTTCAGGCTGTAACAAGAGATTTTTCCTCTCTGCTTTCAGGATCGAAGATCTTGGCAAAGAGTGTCTGGAATACAGCAAACATGATAACAGCGCCGGTAACGTCAAGTACGGAGTGCTGTTTCAGGAACATTGTTGCAAGGATTATTGATGCAGAAAGTATCAGACAGACTGTCCTTACCCAGAAATTCCGTGCTATCCTGCCCTGTGAGCGGAATACTGAAAACAGTATCGCAAGGGTATTGAAAACATGGATGCTGGGCATAACATTTGTGGGAGTATCAGTCTTGTAGAGCTGTTCTACCATGTGGCAGAACACATTATCCCTCGGCATTTCTGCCGGCCTGAGAAAGAGTATATTCGGGAACATTGTGGAAACTATCAGGAATACGAACATTCCCGACATAAGTACTCCGCAGAGCTCCTTGAAGGTCTTTTCATCAGCGAAGAGCTGATATACGGCTCCTGCTGCCACATATCCGAACCAGAGCAGATACGGTATGATGAAGTATTCACAGAACGGTATCTTGTCATCAAGGAAGGTGTGTATCTCAGTACATCCGGAGAAATCCGCCTTTTCGACTGCACCAAACCATGCCATATAGACGACCATGAATATCAGTATGGGAAGAGCGATAACTAACTTATGCAAAAGAAATTTTTTCTTCATATGCATCTCCTATCTTCAGTTGAACTTCCATATGCTTCTGAAAACGCCGTAAACTCCGGAGGCTATCTTTCTGCCCCATTTTCCGGGAAGATTGAGTCCGATACCGAGTATGGCGATCCTGAGTTTTCTGTATATGCGTATGTCACGTTCCTTCATATATGCCCAGAGCTCATTTTTTTTGGCTATATGATCCGGCGTGCCGGAGCGTATGAGCATGATAGAGGAAACTGCGGTGATTATTTCAAGATAATTGAGCATATATCTGCTCATTCTCTTGTTTTTTGTGATACGGCTGTAGTTTTCGGAGTAGTACCTGTACATTTCCTTATTGACTCTTATCTGCTGGTCGATACGGGAGATCATAACGTCCTCACGGACTGACTGATCCTCACGGCCTATGATGTAGTCATAGAAGTCCATGTCAAGGTAGTACATTGTCCTTACAAACGGCATTGGCTTGAATACGAAGAGGTTATCCACATAGAATGTGTTCTCCGGAAGCTTAAGTCCGCATTTTTTCAGCAGCTCTGTACGGTAGATAACAGAGTGCATGAGTATGTAGCTGCCCTTTATGGGGTATCGCATATCCTTCCAGCCAAAGATACGGTTCTTAGGGAGGAATGTGCGGTAGCGCATTGTGGTTTTTTTATTCTCATCCTTATTGTCGTAGAAGAAATTGCTGATGAGAAGGTCCAGGGCAGGCTTTCTGTCATGATATTTTTTGAGGATACCAAGTATCTTCATATAAGCAGGCTTTTCAAGTCTGTCATCGCTGTCCACAACCTTGAAGTAAAGCCCGGATGCAGCTGCAAGTCCTGCATTTACGGCTGAGCCGTGTCCGCCGTTGGACTTATGTATTACACGGATGATATCCGGGTATTTCCTGCGGTATTCCTCTGCGATATCGTAGGTGCTGTCAGAGGAGCCGTCGTCCACAATAATTATCTCCACATCATCTCCGCCGGGGAGGAGGGAATCGATACATCTTTTCATGTAGTCCTGCGAGTTATAGCAGGGGACTGCAAAGCTGATAATTTTCATTTGCTATCTATCCTTTTGCCGTATGAATGGCAGTTGTCTTTTTGGAGCATCAGGCTCCTGAAAAATCCAGATACTATTATAACACAAATCTGAATGAAGGTCAAGTCAGGGGAAGATGTATTTTTCAGGCTGAATGACCAATTATTGTGAACAGAAAACTGTTGCCTTAAGTTATTTCTTGACTTCAATGTTCAATAATGCTATAATTTAAAATAGTGTATATTGAAAGGAACGATCCTATGGAACTTAAATCAACTATCAAGGCGCTTTCAGAGACTGCGGGAACTTCCGGAAATGAGGAGGCTGCTGCTGAACTGGCGCTTGGAATGCTCAGGGAGTACTGTCCCGGGGCAGGGATAAAGAACGGCAACGTAATAGGCCGCTTCGGAGAGTTTTCTCCCGGGAAGCCCTCACTGGTGCTGGATGCACATATTGACCAGATAGGCATGATCGTCACATATATAACTGATGAAGGCTTCATCCGCATGGGAAATATAGGCGGCATCGATCGCAGGCTCCTTCCGGCGCAGCCTGTTGTGATACACGGAAAAAAGGATATCAGCGGAGTTATCTGCTCTGTACCGCCTCATCTTGCCAGCGGAGGCAGCGAGGTGCTGAGCTTTGATAATGCAGCTGTTGATACAGGTATGTCAAAGGAGGAGCTGGAGGAGATAGTGTCCCTTGGCGATCACATCACCTTTGACGTGAAGTGCCGTGACCTTATGGGGAGCCGTATTACCGGAGGAGCTCTGGATGACCGCTGCGGAGTTGCCGCTCTGCTGTATACTCTCGACCTGCTCAGAGGACATGAGACTGCGTACAATGTTACTGTAATATTCTCCACTCAGGAGGAGCTTGGTGAACGAGGAGCAAAGATCGGCGCATTTGAGATAGATCCTGATATCGCTATAGCAGTTGATGTAAGCTTTGCCTATGCCAACGGTGAGAACGAGGAGAACTGCGGATATCTGGGAAAAGGTCCGATGATAGGAATATCCCCCTCACTTTCAAGAGAGATATCATGCGGACTGCTTGCTGCTGCGGAGACAGCCGGTATACCTTCTCAGAGAGAGGTGATGAGCGGCATGACATCTACCAATGCGGACAGATATTCTGTAAACCGCTGCGGTGTAAAGACCTGTACCGTTTCGATACCTCTGAGAAATATGCATACTCCTGTTGAGGTCATTGATCTGAAGGACGTTGAGCTGACTGCAAAACTGCTGGCTGAGTATATCAAGGAGGACAGGTCATGAAGGAACTTCTCAAAGAACTCTGCCTGATAAACGGCGTTTCCGGAGATGAGAGCGCTGTCAGGGAGTATATAATAGATAAAATAAAGGACGTATGCGAGTACCGTGTGGATAATCTCGGAAGTATCATCTGCTTTAAGAAGGGAAAGAAAACTCCGGAGAAAAAGCTGATGATATGTGCTCATATGGATGAGGTAGGCTTCATAATCACCTATATCCGCTCAGACGGTACTCTCAGCTTCGGTGCTGTCGGAGGCATCGACCCGTCAGTTATAATAGGCCGTCAGGTAATGGTAAAGAGCAGTATCACCGGTGAAACTGTATATGGTGTTGTCGGCACAACTGCGGTGCATAATCTCTCTAAGGAGCAGAGGGAGAAGGCTCCTAAAATGGACAGCCTCTATACAGATATCGGTGCTGAGGATAAAGCTGAGGCCGAAAAGCTTGCAGCTCCTGGCGATAATGCTTATTTTGTATCTGAGTTCACTGAGCTGGGCAGCAGAAGAGTCAAGTCAAAGGCTATAGACGACCGTGCAGGCTGTGCAATGATGATAAAAATGCTCCATGAGGAGCTTGAATACGATACATATTTCGTTTTCAACGTTCAGGAGGAGATAGGCCTCCGTGGTTCAACTGCTTCTGCCTTTGCAGTCGCTCCGGACTATGCTATAGTCCTTGAAGCAACAACAGCTGCTGATATTGACGGAGCTTCCGGTGCAAAGCGTGTATGCGGACTTGGAAACGGTCCTGTGGTATCCTTTATGGACAGAAGCACCATGTATGACAAGGAGCTCTACAGACTGGCCTTCGATATTGCCGCAGAGGAGAATATTCCCTGTCAGACAAAGACAATGATAGCCGGCGGAAATGATGCCGGTGCAATACATATCAGCAGAAAGGGAGTGCGTACTTTAGCGGTATCGGTGCCGTGCAGATATCTCCATTCTCCTTCATGTGTGATAGAGACAGCTGACCTCGAAAACTCACTCAGACTTGTAAGAAAGCTTGCCTGGAGGATTCAGGAATTATGATAAAACTCATCGAACACGAAAACGAGCTGGATAGTCAGCTGCTGAACCAGACTCTGCTGGGAAAGAAAATGCTGTCGTATATGAGAGCATACGGCCCGAATTATGAGTTCTGCCGGTTCTACAGGATAACTGACGACTGCGGAACAGGGTATATGTTTATAATAAACTCTACTCTGATAATCTGCGGTGACGGTCATCTACGGCCCACAGAGGAGCTTGACCTCTTCATAAGCATGAATCAGCCCTTCCGTATAGAGGGTGACCTTGATATTATCCAGGGCATCAGAAAACCGGAGCAGTATCAGGTGCTGAACCGCACGATCTTTGAGCTTATCCCGGATGATACTCCCCTTGAGGCTATTGAGGAACACGTCAATTTTGACCCTAAGCTTACTGAGGTCTACAAGATATTAAGTGAGGGATTCCCGAATATATCGGATTTTTCACTTTGGTACACCGACACCTCTCACCGCTGCCGGCATGGTATCAGCAGGGTGTTCACATACCGGGACAGCACTACTGCATCGGCAGCATTTGATATCGGCAGTACCGTGCTCATAGCTCAGGTGGCTACCAATAAGGCCGCAAGAGGAAGAGGATATGCACGAGAGTTCCTGAAATGGCTGGCAAAGTTCTTCAACGGACTTGGAAAAAGAGCTTATCTCCTGGCACTTGATGTTCGTGTCAGCTTTTACGAGGAGATCGGCTTCAAAATTGCCGGCAGGGAGATCGTGCTTGAAAGAATAGATGTCGAAAAGGACAGCGCTGCGAAAGGAAAACTTGAAGATGAACAGTAAGATAAATGATATTTACGGCTTTTCACCAAAGCTTACGGAGCTTGCTCAGCAGGCTGAGGAGAACTGTCAGGAGGCCTTCAGAAGAATAGAGGCCACCGCAGAATTCAACGGAGCTAAGGTGCTTAAGGCATTCTCGGATAACAGGGTAAGTGAGCCCTGCTTCTATGGCTCAACCGGTTACGGCTACGGAGATATGGGACGTGAGGTCATAGATAAGGTATTCGCTCAGGTGCTTGGAACAGAAGATGCTCTGGTACGATTCAACTTTGTCTCCGGTACCCATGCCCTGTCAGTAGCACTTTTCGGAGTCCTCAGAACAGGAGACAAGATGGTCTCAATTACCGGAAAGCCCTATGATACCCTTGAGGAGGTCATAGGTATAAGCGGAGATAAGGGGAATGGCTCTCTCAAGGATTATGGTGTTGAGTACGGCCAGGTGGACCTCAACGAGGACGGCACCCCGAAACTGGATGAGATCACAGAGGCTGTAAAAGATGCAAAGATCGCCTATATACAGCGCTCCAGAGGATATTCACTCAGAGGTGCGTTCACTGTAGCGGATATAGAAAAAATGGTAAAGGCTGCCAGAAAAGGAAATCCGGATGTTATAATCATGGTGGATAACTGCTACGGCGAGTTTGTCGAGGAGCGTGAGCCTTCAGCTGTCGGTGCGGATATAATGATAGGCTCTCTTATAAAGAATGCCGGTGGAGGTATTGCCCGTACAGGGGGATATATTGCCGGAAGAGCAGACCTTGTGGAGCTGTGCTCATACCGCCTGACCTGTGTCGGAATGGGTAAGGAAGTGGGCTGTACTCTTGGCATGAACCGTGAGATACTGCTTGGACTTTTCTTTGCTCCGGACGTAGTTGCTAGCGCTATAAAGACTTCTGCCTTTGCCAGCGAGCTCTTTACCATGCTGGGATACGAGTGCTCTCCCCGTAAGGACGACCCGAGAGGAGATATAATCACTGCTGTAAAGCTCGGAGACGAAGAACATCTGACGGCTTTCTGCCGTGGCATACAGAAGGGTGCTCCAGTGGATTCGTTTGTAACTCCCGAAGCCTGGGATATGCCTGGATATTCAAATCAGGTCATCATGGCTGCCGGCGCCTTCACAAACGGTGCTTCTATAGAGCTTTCTGCGGATGCGCCTATCCGTGAGCCGTTTGCTGTATGGATGCAGGGCGGTATCACCTATACAAGCGGCAAGCTGGGAGTTATGCTTGCAGCTCAGGAAATGCTCGGCGAAAACAAGTAAATACAAGGCTGTCCATGCCGTAAAAATGCCCCGAAACAGATCTGAAGCTGCTTCGGGGCTGATTATTTTACTTGAAATGTCTGAATCACGAATTGATAAGGAATTTGCTGAGTGAGACAAGGTCAGAGATATTCACAGTTCCGTCCCTGTTGAAATCAGCGTGCTTTGAGAACTCCTTATCGATGATGTGCATACGCAGCAGAGTGAGGTCAAAGGCATCGATCCTGCCGTCGCCGTCGATGTCACCGCCGGGTCTTTTTTTATCCTCTTTCTTCTGGGGATAGATGTTGTCAAAGACATTCAGTGAGCTGAGAGGCTTTCCGTAGAAGTCAAACAATGCCTGATTATCAAATCCGGAGCCGCCTGCTCCGACAACATTTTTATCGTATCCCACAGCATAGTCGGAGGTCCAGCCGCAGCCGATCTCGTTCCAGAGAGCCTTCTGCTCATCGTAGGAGAGGTCGGGACGTCCCAGCCATGCAGGCTCCCAGTAGAATACACCAAGTCCGTGGCCGGTATCTGCAACTGCCTTGAAAACATCGGTCAGGCACTGAGTCTGTCCCTCCACAGAGACATCGTACACAAATGGGAGAGAGCTGTCAGCCTGGGAAACATCATTATGGTATGCATCTCCCTCTTCATTGGTATAGGGATAGGCTGTCTCAGCCACCATAACATATTTATTGTATCTGTCGCCTATAGTTTTCAGAACTGATGTGAGATTATCGATAGAGCCATGCCAGTAGGGATAGTATGATGTCGCAAAAACATCATAATCAAGGTGACATTCGTTCATGACCTTGGCATACCATTCGTAGTGTCCGGAAGCAGGATTGGGGAAGTGGTGAACTATAAGTATATTCCGGTCGAAGTCTCTGATAGCCTTGTTTCCGCTGGAGAAGAGATCGCAGATCTTATACATATCGTCCTCATCACAGAAAAGGCAGCTTGTCTCGTTTCCAACCTGTACCATACCGATATTTCCGCCAGCCTCATCAATGGACTTTACTACCCATGATGTCCAGTTGTATATCTCTCTTTTCAGAGTTTCATGATCGTGCTGAGCCCAGTATTTGGGGCGAGTCTGACGTGAGGGATCAGCCCAGAAATCAGAGTAGTGTATGTCAACAAGCATTTTCATGCCGTATTTTGCTGCACGGGCAGCTATTTTCTTGGCATTTTCAAGGTCGCAGTTTCCGCCGCCGTAGGTACGTCCCTGATCGTCGTGGGGCTCGTTCCATATCCTTACACGGATGTAGTTGACACCGTGGTCTGAGAGGGTCCGGAAAATATCCTGTTCCTGACCTTCCTCGTTGTAGAATTTAACTCCTGCCTCTTCAAGGGAGATAACAGATGAAACATCAGCACCTCTTATAGGCTCTCCGTTATTGAAGGATAGGGGAATGTCTTTGTACCATATCTCCTGATGGGGAGCAGCACAGCAGATGCAGTCTTTTTCAGAAGGCTTCTGGACGGCTGTAAAAGTAAGCATAGCAGCCGCAGTAAATACAGCTAATTTTTTAATGTTCATTATTGGATTCCTCCTTTTTAAGTATCCCCGACAAACAGTATATGGATCATTGGAAAATGCTTCTATCCGGTGATCCGATAGCTTCTAAGTCAATTATACAGGCTGACAGAGGATTTGTCAACAAGGTAATGGATATTTTTGCTTATTTTTATACTTATTCACGATATGCTAATGAATAAGCTGCTGAGAAATGATATAATATAAGTAATGTATCATCAATAACCGCTGTAAGGCGGTTATTGCCACGAACTCTGTTTGTGGCAGCGCAAATCCTTTATAATTTCAGGAATTTCGCATCACATTTTTTTATGTCAGGCTCATTTTGCCCAGGCGGGCAAAATAAAGTGCAAGAAAACTAAAAATATTATTTCCCTTGCACTTTGGCAGCTGAAAATTGACTTTGAAAGCTATATGAAGCCAATTTTCAGTTGTTGAGCAGACGTTAATTATAGTTTTCTCAAGGAGGTATTTTATGACTGCAAAGGAAGAATTTATATCGATCTACAATGAGAATATCAAGCGAAAGGGAGCTGATAAGCTTCTGGAATACCTGCTGAAGTCTGATTTCTTTACCGCTCCCAGCAGTACCCGCTTTCACGGCAGCTATGAGGGCGGACTTGTTCAGCACAGCCTGAACGTGTATCACTGCCTCAAGGATTATCTCGCACGTCCCAGGACAAAGGAACTCTACGGCATGGACTACTCAGAGGAGACCATTGCACTTGTTGCGCTCCTTCACGATGTGTGCAAGGTCAATTTCTACAGTGTTGATTACCGCAATAAAAAGAATGACGAGACAGGTGTATGGGAGAAAGTCCCTTACTATACTATAAATGATACCCTGCCGTATGGACATGGGGAGAAGTCTGTGTACATACTCTCCGGATTCTTCTACGGCGAGGACAGACTTACCCGGGAGGAGGCCTTTGCTATACGTTACCACATGGGCTTCTCCGGTGTCGAGGATAAGAATTCCATAGGCAAGGCACTTGAGATGTATCCCCTGGCACTGGCTTTGAATGTGGCAGATATGGAGGCTTCATATTTTCTGGAGGGAAGCAATAAATAGCCCTCCTGCTGAACTGCCTGCCCAGGTATTTATTTTGTCAATTCTCCGCACAAAGCGGATATCATAAAGGAGTTTTTATATGAATTGGTACGACAACGCAATAATCTATCACATTTACCCTCTCGGATTCTGCGGCGCTCCAAAGTTCAATGACGGCGGCGAAGTGGTCTATCGTCTTGATAAGGTGCTTGAGTGGATACCTCACTTCAAGGAAATGAATGTTGACGCAGTTTACTTCGGTCCTGTATTTGAATCTGTGGAGCACGGCTATGATACAACTGACTACAAAATGATAGACCGCAGACTTGGCGACAATAATTCCTTCCGCCATATCTGTGATGAGCTTCACGCAAACGGTATAAGAGTTATTCTTGACGGCGTTTTCAATCACGTCGGCAGAAAATTCCCTCAGTTCGTTGATATACAGGAAAAGGGACAGTCCAGCGGCTACTGCGACTGGTTCCAGAATCTTAACTTCGGCGGCCCTTCACCCTGCGGAGACCCATTCTGGTATGAGGGCTGGAACGGCCACTATAATCTTGTCAAGCTGAATCTCCGCAACGTTGGAGTTTGCGATCATCTCATTGACGCTGTCAACTACTGGATTGAGGAATTCAAAATAGACGGTATACGCTTTGATGCTGCTGACTGCATTGACTTTGACTTCTTCAAGCGTATCAGAAGCTTCTGTAAGGGCAAGCGTCCGGATTTCTGGCTCATGGGCGAGATAATCCACGGCGACTACAACCGCTGGGCTAACCCGGAAATGCTGGACAGCGTTACTAACTATGAATGCTACAAGGGACTTTATTCCTCCCATAACGACAAGAACTACTTCGAGATAGACTATTCAATAAACCGTCAGTCCGGTGCAAACGGCGGAATATACAGGAATATCAATCTCTATAATTTTGTTGACAACCACGATGTCAACCGTCTTGCAAGCACAGTCAATAATCAGGCATACCTGCCGCTTATATATACTCTCATGTACGCTATGCCCGGCATACCTTCCATTTACTACGGAAGTGAGTACGGCATACAGGGCCGCAAGGAGAATAATTCCGATGATAATCTCCGCCCCTGTCTCTTCCTGCCTGATATGGAGCGTGAGAATACTGCTCTCTACAGACATATCGTCAAGCTGGGACGCATCTACCGTGCTTATCCCGCACTCCGCACAGGTTCGTATGAGAGGATAATGATAACAAATCAGCAGCTTCTCTTCAAGAAAATACTGGGCGACCAGACTGTATATGTTGCACTTAACCTTGCGGACTATGAGTTTGACCTTAACTTCGGCACACATCTCCCTGCACTTGTGGATGTTATCGGCTCGAAGCAGATACAGGTGGAGAACGGAAATGCCTATGTAAAGATGCCTCCGTATTCAGCAATGATAATCGTCTCAGATGACATCGTAAATACCGTGCCTGAAGAGGATATCCCTGCTGCTGAACAGGCTGAGGACAAGGAGACTGAACTTATCGAAGGAGCTAAATACCGTCATTTCAAGGGCGGAGAATATGAGCTGATAGCTGTTGCCCGTCACAGTGAGAACAATGAGGAGCTGGTCATTTATAAGTCCCTGAAGGATGGACAGGTATGGGCAAGACCTAAGACAATGTTCACCGGAAAAGCCGGTGATGTAAGACGCTTTACCCTTATCAGCAGATAAAAGACAGAGTTCCCGGCAGTTTTTCTGATTTCTGAATAATAAAACATCATCCGTCAATAATAGGTATAAACCGGTATTGACGGATGTTTTTTCGTCTGCCGCTGGAAAAGAGGTGAACTCCATGGGAAAGAAGCATAAAAAGGATCAGGACGCTACTACTGAGGTAAAGGAAAAGCCTGTTTCAAACGAATAAATCCACATCAGGAGTTCCTCTGGCGGCTATGTCAGGGGAGCTCTTTTTTAGTCCGGATAGCATCATGGAATGTAGTATTTTATTGTTTTTTCCCAGCATTCCCTGCTTCTGAATTGACATCAGGGGTGAGAAATGCTATAATGGGATAGATGTGCGGTCTGAGGATATATTGCTTTCCGGCCGCAAAATATGAAAATCACACCAAGGAGTGAGATCATGCATAAAGAATTTTTAATGGGCAATGCTGCCATTGCAAGGGGAGCGGTTGCTGCCGGACTGAACGTAGTATCAGGCTATCCGGGAACTCCTTCCACAGAGGTCCTTGAGACCACTGCAAAGCTCAATGACGGCTCCATATATGTTGAGTGGTCAGTCAACGAGAAGGCTGCACTTGAACTGGGTGCCGGAGCTGCATACAGCGGTGCAAGAGCAATGGTGACTATGAAGCAGGTGGGACTGAATGTGGCTTCCGACCCGCTTATGAGTCTTGCCTACATAGGAGTAAAGGGCGGAATGGTCATAATGGTAGCCGACGACCCGGGTCCTATTTCTTCACAGACTGAACAGGATACCCGTCATTTTGCTTCATTTTCCAAGCTTCCCTGCTTTGACCCGTCGTCTGTGCAGGAGGCATATGACATGATACAGGACGCTTTCGAGTATTCTGAGAAGTATCATACCCCTGTTCTTTTCCGTCCTACAACGAGAGTCTGTCACGGCTATGCTTCTGTTGAAGTAAAGGATGAGAGCGAATACAAGGTCAATAAGCCCGAAGGCTTTGTGAAGGATTCCTCGAAGTGGGTCATCTTCCCGAGACTTTCCTACAACGCTCATATGCATATTGAGGAGCGTAATGCAGAGCTTTCTCAGGTATTCTCAGACTATGGACACAACTTTATTGTTCCCGCAAAGGACAGCTCCTGCCGCAAGGGAATAGCTACTCATGGTATCAGCTATACATATGTTATGGAAGCTCTTAAGGATAAGGAGGCTCCGGCAGTATTCAAGGTTTCAACACCGTTCCCATTCCCGGAGCAGGCCGCAGTCAAATTCCTTGAGGGACTTGATGCGGTGCTCTGTATTGAAGAGCTTGACCCGGTTATAGAGAGGGAGCTCACTTATATATGCGGAAAGTATCATCTCAGCACTAAGATACTTGGCAAGCTGACTCATAATGTAAAAACTGCCGGTGAGAATACCTGCGGTTCAGTTTCAGTGAATATCGCCGGATTCATGGGATGGGATATCCCTGAGACTTCCGAAACAGAAGCTCCGCCGGCACTTCCTGTAAGGCCGCCTGTACTCTGTGCAGGATGTCCGCACAGAGCCTCATTCTTTGCAGTCAAAGAGGCTATGAAGGGCAAGAAGTCCGTATTCTGCGGAGATATCGGATGCTACACTCTCGGAAACGCAATGCCTCTTGATATGGTGGATACCTGTCTGTGTATGGGCGCTGGAGTGAATATCACTCAGGGAATAGGCAAGATAGAGCCTGATACAAACTGCTTTGCCTTTGTGGGAGATTCAACATTTTTTGCCTCTGCTATCACAGGCGCAGTCAATGCAGTCTACAATCAGGCAAATATGACACTGGTGGTGCTGGATAATTCCACAACTGCTATGACCGGCCATCAGCCTCATCCCGGCACAGGCCGTACTATGATGGGACAGGTCGTTGATAAGGTAAGCATACAGGAGGTACTCCGTGGAGTTGGTGTAAAGACCGTGGAAACAGTTGACCCTCTGGACCTGAAAACTGCTGTTGAGACCGTAAAGCGTGTTGCTGCTGAGGACGGCGTAAAGGCTATAATCTTCAAGTCTCCCTGTGCAGTGCTCATAAAGAGCGGCAAGCCTGCTGTTATAGACCCTGATAAATGTACAAACTGCAAGCGCTGCATAAAGACTCTCGGATGCCCCGGAATAGTTATGCGTGACGGCAGACCGGCTATTGAGAATTCCCTGTGTACAGGCTGCGGACTTTGTTCGCAGGTATGTCCCTTCAACGCTATAGGAGGTGCTGGAAATGCAGAGTAATATACTTATATGCGGAGTCGGCGGACAGGGCATAGTGCTCACATCAAAGCTTATCGCCGCAGCTGCAATGGAAAAGGATATCCCCGTAATGAGCGCCGAGACTATCGGAATGGCTCAGAAGGGGGGAAGTGTATTCAGCTTCCTGAGACTGGGCGATGATATCTATTGCCCTATGTTCCCGGAAAAAACTGCGGATATCATAATAGGCTTCGAGCCTGCTGAGGCTGTAAGGATGCTGCCTTATCTGAAGGACGGCGGAAAGATAGTCCTCAATACACATCCTATAATGCCGGTAACTGCAACTCTCAGCGGTTCAGATTATACAGGCAGAGAGATGATAGAGTACCTTCAGCGGAATGTTGAGGATGTTACTCTTGTGGACGGCGACAGAGCCTGCGAGGAGATAGGCTCCCCGAAGGTGCTTAATATGGTCATGCTGGGAGCAGCAGTACGCAACGACGTGCTCCCATTCACGATAGACGAGATCGAGGACATAATGAAAAAGACAGTAAAACCGCAGTTTGTTGAGCTCAACAGCAAGGCACTGCGCTATTGAACAACATAAAGAGACGTAATAAAATCGATCAATAAAAAATGAAAGGAACTGATCATTATGCAGATCTCACAGCAGCAGCTTGACCTCGTTAATGACCGCATCCGTGCGCTCATTGAGGCAGATAGCTTTTATGGCAAAAAGCTTGCAGAAGCAGGCATTACTCATGTTGAAACACCGGAGGACTTTACAAAGCTTCCATTCTCTGAAAAGAAGGATCTCCGTGACGCTTATCCGCTTGGACTTATGACTGCTCCCGAAGAGGAGATAGTCCGCATACACTCTTCATCCGGAACCACAGGTACTCCTGTAGTTATCCCCTATACTGCAAAGGATGTTGAGGACTGGGCTATAATGTTTGCCCGCTGCTATGAAACAGCAGGCATCACAAACAAGGACCGCATCCAGATAACTCCCGGATACGGCCTCTGGACAGCAGGTATCGGCTTCCAGAACGGATGTGAGAGGCTGGGAGCAATGGCTATCCCTATGGGTCCCGGAAATACTGAAAAACAGCTTGAAATGATGCAGGCTATGAAGAGTACTGTTCTCTGCTCCACTTCTTCTTATGCTCTTCTTCTCGCTGAGGAGATCCAGAAGAGAGGCATCAAGGATAAGATACACCTTAAAAAGGGAGTTATCGGCTCTGAGCGCTGGAGCGACAAGATGAGAAACCGTATCGCCAATGAGCTGGGAATAGAGCTCTTTGATATATATGGACTTACTGAGATATACGGCCCCGGAATCGGCATCAACTGTCCCGGTGAGACAGCTATGCACTACTGGGATGACTTCATCTATCTTGAAATAATCGACCCCAAGACCGGCGAGAATGTTCCTGACGGTGAGTACGGAGAGATAGTTATTACTACTCTTGTCAAGGAGGGAGCTCCTCTTATCCGTTACCGTACCCATGATCTTTCAAGGATAGTTCCCGGAAAGTGCAAGTGCGGACGCTGCTATCCGAGGATAGATGTGATCATGGGACGTACTGACGATATGATGAAGATAAAGGGCGTTAACGTGTTCCCAAGCCAGATAGAGGAGGTACTTGGTACTTTCGAGGAGATTTCCAGTGAGTATCAGATCCGTATCTCACACCTGGACGGAAAGGATACTATGCGTATCTATGTTGAGTCTACAGGAGATGTGGATTTTGCTTCGCTCAGCAAGCGCATAGCTGAAAAGGTCAAGAGCCGTATCGGCTTTACTCCTATTGTAAAGGTAGTCGAGGTCGGAGTGCTTCCGAGAAGCATGAAAAAGACCGCAAGAGTTATCGATGAACGATTTGATTGATACATACTTTTTCGGTGAGGAATGATCCTCAACGCTGATTATAACAGAATGATCTTATGCAAAAAGGCGCTCATAAAAAATGAGCGCCCATTTTTTATGAGCGCTCCATAGAATATATCAAACTGTACAGAAATTATTACAACAGTCCGCAGACTGCCTGTTATTCTTCGCTTTCGTTCTCGATAGCGCTGAGGCGGCGGTTTATCTGCCTTGTACGGACACCGACCAGCTTTTCCAGATCATCATCCACTTTTTTGATATGCTTCTGAGTTTCCTCAAGTGCCTTGCTGAAAGTGGAAAACTCAGATTTTACAGCTCCGAGTATCTCCCAGACCTGAGAGCTCTTTTTCTGTATTGCAAGTGTTCTGAATCCCATTTGCAGAGAGTTAAGCATTGCAGCCATGGTTGAAGGTCCGCATATCATCACGCTGAAGTCCTTCTGAAGAGTTTCCATAATACCGCTTCCTGCTGCTTCGGCATATAGTCCCTCAAACGGCAGGAACATGATACCGAAGCCGGTGGTGTATGGCGGCTGAACGTACTTGTCACGGATATCCTTTGCACATTTTTTCAGGGCAGTTTCCAGTTCTTTTCTTGCAGCAGCCACAGCTTTCGGGTCGCCGGTGCTGACAGCGTCCTGAAGAGCGGAGTAGGTATCTCCGGGAAATTTTGAATCTATTGGCAGGTAGATATGACCGCTTTCACTGTTCCCCGGAAGCTTTACGGCGAATTCCACACGATTGGCGCTTCCCGGGATAACTGAAACATCCGTATCGTACTGTTCAGGTGCGAGGATGTCACTGAGGATCGCACCAAGCTGTATCTCGCCGAGAATACCTCTGTTCTTCACATTTGACAGAACTTTTTTCAGGTCACCGACGCCTGCGGCAACTGACTGCATCTCGCCAAGTCCTTTATAGACCTGCTCCAGTCTTTCGCTGACCAGCCTGAAGGATTCTGTCATTTTGCTCTCAAGCTTTTCGTTTACAGCAGTCTGTATCTCGCTGAGCTTTTTGTTGTTTTCCTCCTGGATGCCTGTAAGGTGCTTTGCGATAGTTGAACGCATGGCATCCAGCTTCATTTCGTTGTTGGCTTCCAGTGTTCTCAGGCGTGTTTCAAGCTGTGAAAGCTGATTGTTCATAGCCTCACCGGAGCTTTTCTGGCCGGAGGCGAGCATATCTCCCAGGCTGCGGACACTGCTCTGCACACTGGATGAGACCTCCTCACGGAGCTGTCTGTCTGAGGCAGCCTTATCATTTCGGAGCCTGTCAAGCTCCGGCCTGATGCTGTTATCCCTGCCGCCTGTTCTTATTATTAAAACAAACATGAGGACGATTATTATCGTCCCCATGATGAGAAGTACTATATCCATAGTTCCTCCTAAAAATACATATATAGCTGGCATTTTATCATGCCGTTGTAGAGCTTCCTGCGTCTTGAAGCGCCTGCGCCGAAGAACTTTTCAAACTCCTCGTGAGGGGAGATGATGTAGCTCTGTCTGCTGCCGCCCTTGCCGAGGACTCTTCCCATTTTTCTGTAGATATCCTCTGCTTCACGGAGCTCCAGAAGTCTTTCGCCGTAAGGCGGATTGCATATGACTATGGAATCCTCAGGCTGACGGAAATCCGTTATATCGGCCTGTCTTATATCCAGTCTTGACTTGATACCGGCCTTGTGAGCATTATCAAGGGTAAGGGCAACTGCTGCATCGTCTATATCAGCGCCGATACCGTGAAATTCAGCAGAGCGGTCGACATTATCGATAGCACGGCTTCTTTCCTCCTGCCATATCTTCTTGTCGAAGCACTCCCACTGCTCTGCAGCGAAGCGTCTGTTGATGCCGGGAGCGATCCTCAGTGCTTTGAGAGCGGCCTCGATAAGGAGGGTTCCGCTTCCGCAGAACGGATCGCAGACTACTGATTCGGGTCTTACTCTGGCAAGATCAACTATTCCTGCTGCCAGTGTTTCCTTGATAGGAGCAGCATTGGAATTTCTGCGGTAGCCTCTCTTGTGGAGACCGGCACCGCTTGTGTCAAGATATATGGTCACTACGTCTTTAAGTATGCTGAACTGTATCTGGACCTTAGGGCCGGATTCCTCGAACCAGCTTATGCCGTACTTGGAGCTCAGCCTTTCCACAGCTGCTTTCTTTACGATGGACTGACAGTCCGGTACGCTGTGAAGTGTTGAGTTGAGGGAATATCCCTTTACCGGGAAGGCATCCAGAGGGCCTATGAAGCGTTCAAGCTCTATGGCTTTCACTCCCTGAAAGAGCTCCTCGAAAGTGGAGGCCTTGAATTCTATCAGTTCTATGAGGACTCTCTCTGCTGTTGAGAGGCAGAGGTTTGCTCTTGCGAGGATGTTTTCATCCCCACAGAAGCTTATCTTTCCGTCGCTGACTTTCAGGTCAGTTCCGCCGATCTTTGTTATCTCGTATTTCAGTACGCTCTCCAGGCCGAAATGGCAGGGGCAGCATAGTTTTAATGTTCTGCTCAAAAGATCACCTTATCTTTATATTATTGTCCGTATTCGCCGCCGTCACCGCCGCCGCCGTTATCGACCCAGCCGCCGTCACCGCCGCCGCCGCCGTTATCGCCGCCGCCATTGTCGACCCAGCCGCCGTTGTCACCGCCGCCGCCGTTGTCGACCCAGCCGCCGCCGTTATCGCCGCCGCCGTTGTCGACCCAGCCGCTGTTGTCACCGCCGCCGCTGTTATCGCCGCCGCCGTTTCCGCCGCCGCCGTTTCCGCCGCTGTTATCTGTCCAGCCGGAGCCGCCGCCATTATCAACAGGAGCCGCAGACCAATGTCCGTCACACTGAGGAGCATTTGTCGATTTCCAGTAGCCGTTCATGCCGCTCTTGGGGCAGTACTGACCGGCTATCTTACCGGAGGTCGTACACCAGGGGCTTGCTATTACAGTCTTTACCGGATCAAAGTCTGAACCTGTATCAGCGTATTCTTCCTGTGCGTAATCGCCGATTATAGTTTTCCATACATCGCAGGCATGGAAGTTTGTGGGGAGGGTCTGGCTGTCTCTGTAACCCATGTAACCTACTGTTACTCCGCTGGCGAAGTCACGGGTAAGTCCTACGAAGGCAGAGTCCCACCAGTTCTCGGTAGTACCGGTCTTTCCGGCAACGACCTTGTTTGCAAGTCTTGCTCCGGTACCTGTACCGTTTTCAACAACGTTTTTCAGCATACGGTTCATTACCCATGCAGTCTCATCGGAAACTGCCTGTCTTGGGTTGCCGTTGTTCTCGTAGATGACGTTGTGGTTGCTGTCTTCGATCTTTGTGATGATGTGAGCCTCATTGTAGATTCCCTCATTTCCGTAGGGGATATATGCATTTACGAGGTTTTCAAGGGTAAGACCCTCAGTAAGTGAACCTACTGACAAAGGAGCGACCGCCATATCGTTAGGAGACAGAGGAGGCTCAATGAGGTCCATGCCCAGTTTTTCTTTGGAGAATTTGAATACTGCCTCAGGGGTAAGCTCCTTACAGAGCTGTGCAGGAACGGTATTATATGATTTCTGGAGGAAGTAGTAAATGAAGTTTGTTATACCAGAAATGGAGATATCTGAACCTGTTGAGTAGTTAGTCGGCCATGGTCTGCCGTTTTCGTCCTTGTCAACAGCCTTATCCTGGTATACTGAGCCCCAGTGGATGTGGTCTTTCTCAAGGGCAAGTCCGTAGGTGGAGACAGGTTTGATAGTTGAACCGATAGAACGCTTATCCGTAACAGCATAGTTTGTGATGAGGGATTCCTTCTTCTCGCCCCAGTTACCAACAGTAGCCTTTACTGAACCGTCATATCCCAGAGCAACGAAAGCAACGTGAGGGATACTTTCCTGATCGGTTATATTGCCGTCGCCGTCTATATCCACCCAGCGGCGGAGGTTATCGGTGTCAATAAGATTATTTGGATCCTTGAATTTTTCTTCAACATAGGACTGCATCTTATCATCGATCTTGGAGTAGATCTTATATCCGCCCTTGTTTATTCGCTTTATGGCTTCATCCTGGTCATCGATATCGTATTCCTTCATTATGAAGTCAGCGGCTTCAAAGTATATAGCATCCAGAGCCCATGAGTAAGCCTGGTGCTCCTTTGCGAGCTGTTCCGCAAAATCCTCGGGGTGGAGCTTTTTATACTCCTCTGAATCGGTGTATATGATAGGCGTGTTCAGGTACTCCTGATACTCGTCGTAGGTTATTGCGCCGTTGTCGTAGAGCTTATAGAGAACGTACTTCTGACGGTTCTTGTTATTGGCCTTTCCGTCAACGAGAAGAGTTTTTCTCGGGTCGTCATCCTCATAGTAGGCAACGAAGGGGCCGTATTCCTCAGGGCTCTTTGGTATAGCCGCAAGGACTGCTGCCTCAGGAACGGTAAGCTCGTCAACTGATTTTCCGAAGTACTGGATAGCAGCTATCTCGATACCGTTTCTTGCACCGCCGAAGCTGATGTAGTTCAGGTATTCTTCAAGGATCTCGTCCTTGGAGTAGGTCTTTTCCAGCTGCATGGCACTGAATATTTCTCGTATCTTACGCTGAGGTGAGTGCTCATCGTCACCTGTTAGGTTTTTGATGAGCTGCTGGGTGATAGTCGAACCACCCTGTTCAGTATCGTAGATGTGGAGGAACATATTCAGGAACGCAGAGAATGTACGCTTGTAGTCAACACCGTCGTGGGTGTAGAAACGCTCGTCCTCAGTATAGACGAAGGCATCACGAACGTGCTGAGGTATCTTGTCGATAGTTACAGGGATTCTCTGTACCGTTGATTTTACCTTATGGAGCTGTACGATAGTTTCGTTTCCGTTTTCATCGGTCTTTATGCCGTAGATAAAGGTATCGTTTCCGGATTCAAGCTCCTGGAAGGTGATAGTTGTGCTGTCGTCCATGAAGTCGAGGACATACACAGTCAGCGCTGTGGCCACGATAGTTCCTGTTATTATCATTACGAGGAACAGTGAAAGAAGTGTAGTGGCGATTACAGCCATGAGTTTCTTGAATATTCTGAATCCAAGGCTGTGCCGTTTCTTCTTTTTCTTCTTTTCCGGCGGAGGCGGAGTCATTGCCTCAAACGGCTGCTGCTCCATTGCCGGAATGTCTGCCGGCTGCTCCGGAGGAGTCATTATTTCATCGTTCATTTTGTCATTCAGACTGTCCCGGAAGTGATGCGGGACATCTCCTTTCACATAATTATACATTATATATTATAGCATATTTTATCTCATATGTTAAGGCCTTTTTTTAAAAAACGTCATTTTGTATAATATAGAAAAATCAGCCGATAATAAATACAGTTATTTCGGCAAAGGAGGCCTTCGTATGATGAGGTTCATGGATAAGAGGATATATTTTACACTGGTATCGGCTGTTACTGTTTCCGGATTTATAGCCATTTGTACTATGGGGCAAAGCGTCCGGCAGTACAAGGCGGAAATGAAGCTTGCTGCTGCAGCCACTGAACAGACTGAGCCGTTGTATACCATACGGGAGCACTGCGGGCGGGCAGGGATATTCTGCCGGGGCAATAATGAACCGTTCCGCTATGCGGATATCAACCTCTTCCTGCTTCCCGAAAGTGACCGGGAGCAGATCAGGGAGGGGATAGGTTTCGATACGGAACAGGATCTGAGAGCCTATCTTGAGGATATGGAGTCCTGAAGCGGAGGGCATAAAAAGAGCGTACAAAAAGTACGCTCTGAGACTGCTACACCATCATTTCGGTTGTATCTATCGGCACGATATGATCTATCTGCACTGAATCCGAAGCAACTTTGCATCCGACAGCAATACACTCCACTCCGCAGGCTATTGCCTGTCTCAGAGTGTCCCCGAATTCTTTGTGATTAATATCATTTGGGCGGAAGAGCTTCATCCCATCCATCTGTATAACAAACAGGATGTATGCTCCGAGCCCGTTCTTTTTGCACTCTATAAGCTCTTTCAGGTGCTTGACTCCACGTTCTGTCGGTGCATCAGGGAAAGAAGCTATCCCATCGTTTTCAAGAGTAACTCCCTTGACTTCAAGGAAGGATGTTTTTTCGCCATATTCGATACAGAAGTCAAATCGTGAGCTGCCGTAGGTGACCTCACGGCGGATATTGCTGCCGGCCGGAAATAAAGCTCCGGCTCTCAGCCATTCCTCGGCCAATGCATTAGGAAGCTGTGAGTCCATATTGACTATGAGCGGAGGCAGTCCGTCTCGCAGCTTTTCAACTGCTATCAGGTCATAAGCCGTGCGGCGATCAGGATTTGAAGACTTTTCCAGCCATACCTGACGCCCCTTTATCAGGAGCTTCCTGCAGCGGCCGGTGTTTTTTACATGGACAGTTTCTGTTCTGCCATCTATTTCGACTTCTGCGATAAATCTATTTGGCCGGCTGATAAATACTGCCGGGACTATATTGCAGTATCTCATTCTATGTCCTTTTTCACATTTTCCGCAAGGTCACTGCGGACGTATATGACGGTGTATACTGTTATTATCTTATCCTTGAACACACGCTGGCCCCTTTTGAGATAGCAGAGGGTATATTTGTCTTCCAATCCAAGCTGCTTGGTCTCTTCCGCAATTGAAACTGAGGATGTAAGTATAACATCCGGACTTCCCAGGGATCTCATCCATTCAATGTCAGATGCATACTCTTCATCAGTTGTCATTACATGAGTTGAGTAGGAGGCTCCTTGGTCTGCGTTTATGAAGATATTTTTTTCCATGAAGCCGTTAACGCTGGTAGAACCGTATGTCAGCATCCTTGTAGTGTCTTCATTCCAGGCGGAAAAAATTTTTTTGTCTTCAAGGTCATTGTCCTTTATCCACTGAGCGGCATTTTCACCGGCATCATAAGGATTCTTTATGTCAATAGAATAGCTGTATACGCTCCAGTAGATGTTGACTGCTGTGGCAATTCCGAAAAACGCGCCTACAATATACCTGGAGCTCTTTTTCAATGATTGTGATTTTTCAAGGGGGGCTTTCAGCTCCTCTATGGTTATCGGTTCTGTTTTCTGAGCTATCCAGAGGATCATTATTGAAAAGGTTATAAAGATGCCGAAATGGTGCGGCATTGCATACATTGAAAGGAAAAATGTAAGAAAAATATACGGGATAAGCAGTTCGCTTATGATCTTTCGCTTTTTGCAGATAGATATAAGGATATACCAGATCAATGCAGAGAAAAATCCGCCGACTATCAGATCGGTCAATCCCGGATCCAGGGTTTGCAGCCAGGTATCATCGTTGATGTATGATGTGAAAACGGTCTCTGATGGGAGTAGGGTCCAGCACATAATAAATGCCAAGATCACTTTATTAAAATGGAGCAGACGGATACCGTTAGCATTTCCCTGCGGAAAAATATCAGCAATGATAATAACGGCGCCTGCCAGGAGCAGACAATAAGAGGCAATAAGCTTTTTATTGGTATTTTTTAGAACTCCGGAGATGCTCTTTTCTTTCAGTATTCTGTGGAGCAGGTCAGCAGCGGCAAGACCTCCGGCGACAGCGATACCGTAGGAATGGCACAGGCAGATAAACAGCATAGCCAGCAGGTATCTGAAGGGCTTTTTGTCTCTGTCAGGGTAAACATCAGCCACCAGCAAACCAGCCAGCATCAGCATGGCATATGGTCTTGAAATGACGCTGTACTGATAGAGGATATAGTAGTTCAGGGAAAGAAAAATCTTCATTTTCCAGCCGAAGGGGGAGCGCAGCTCCAGCATTGCAGCAAATCCGGCAAATGTGACGATCTGCGCTAAATTAAGAGCGACTCGGCAGGAGAGTCCCAGCTTTGCAGGCAGGAGCAGGATATGCCAGAGCGGGGGATGTCCCTCATAATGTGGGAGAACGAAAAAAATGTCATGAAATGATGCATCTCTTGCAATGAGATAGGCCTGTATCTCGTCAAACCACGGCTCATGGAAGAATGTTCCGGATACAGACAGAGCTGTCAGGATGAAGAACAGTATTATCCCAGTGAGCCTGTCCCTGCTGAGGGACTTGCTTTTTTCCATATATATCTCCTTTTACATAAAAAATATAAAATTCAGGGCGCCTTGAACGGCGCCCGAAATGATGAGCTTTTTTAAACCTTTTCAAACTCTGAAGGAACGACACCGCATATGGGACATTCAAAGTCCTCCGGCAGCTCGTCTCCCTCATACTCATATCCGCAGACGGTACATCTCCATATGGTCTTGCCTTCGGGAGTTTTGCCGACTGGTACAGCCTCCTCAGGGGCAGCTCCGCCTGTTACTTTTTCAAAGTCAGAGGCAGGGTGCTTGCAGATGGGACAGACAAAGTCCTCCGGGAGCTCGTCTCCTATGTATTCGTATCCGCAGATAATACATCTCCATATGGTCTTGCCCTCAGGAGTTTTACCCACCTCTGCAGGACGGGGCTTGATATTGCTGAGGTAGTACTCATAGGTCGAGGAAGGTGTATCGTCGAGAACTTCCATATCAGTGATATCTGCAATGAACATTGTATGAGTACCCAGGTCTATGGCCTGACAGACCTTTGCTGACATGAAGGCATTTGTGCCCTCTGTCACATAGTAAAGGTCATTGGAGGAGCGATTGCATTTTCCGAATCCTTCAAATTTATCCGCATCTCTGCCGGACTGGAAGCCGAAGCGCTTGAAAAGTGCGAAATCAGCGGCCTTGCTTATGACTGAAACGTTGAATTTGGCTGTATTCTGTATCATTTCGTGGGTCAGGTTGTCCTTGTTTACGGTCAGGCTTATCCTGTTTGGAGTTGTCGTTACCTGACCGACGGTATTTGTAATACAGCCGTTATCGAAGCCGTCCTGTCGGGCTGTGACTACAAAGAGTCCGTAGCTGAGTTTATACATTGCTTTCTTGTCCATAGAGATGCCTCCTTTTATAGTAAATGATCTTAAATGAGAGCGCCTGAGTCAGTATAATCCGGGCAAGGGGATGCTGTTTATTTCAGCTCACTTACAAGCTTCTTGAATACATCTCCACGTTCCTCGAAGTTCTTGAAAATACCGTAGCTTGCTGCAGCAGGAGAGAGCACACAGCTCTTTCCCTCAGGAGTTATCTCCGAAGCAAGTTTTACAGCCTCTTCAAGGTGCGGTACATATTTTATTCTCTGAGTATCTCCGCAGTCTTCCATAAGCATATCATAAACTCTCTTGCCGGAAGCCTCCATACAGATCACATTTACATCTGATGTTTTCAGGAAATCGGTAAGAGGAGTATAATCTATGCCTCTGTCCATACCGCCGATGAGAATAGTTGCAGCCTCCGGAACGCTTTTTACAGCCTCTATAGCCGTAGCGCAGGCGGTGGAGATAGAGTCGTCATACCAGCGGATACCCTTGACGGTGTCAACAAATTCAAGACGGTGAGCCAGCGGGTCAAAGGTACAAAGGGCTTTATCGAAATCCTCAGGCTCTACCAGTGATGACATTACGGTCATTTCATATGCGACTGCTATATTGTAGTGGTTGTGGACTCCGAGGAGCTTTATTTTGTCTGTTGGTATGACGTATTTATTGTCCTCAGCGATGATAACTCCGCCTGATACGAAAACGTCAGCGCTGGGATCGCTGTTGGACACGGTATAGACATACCAGGAGCGGAATTCCTTAGGTGCTATCTCAGAGTTTATGAGGAGAGTATCCTCATCATGCTGGTGGAGATATATGTTCTTCTTTGCGTTGTAGTAATTCTCCATAGTGCCGTAATGGTCAAGATGCTCCTCATAGAGGTTGAGGAAAACGGCCTTGGAGGGGGAAACTGTCATATATTCAAGCTGGTGGCAGGAGAGCTCGCATACCACAATAGTATCCTCGCCCATATCCTCTGCGATATCGAATACCGGTATTCCGATATTTCCTGCTATTCGGCAGTCAACTCCCGACTCCTTCAGTATATGGTATATGAGGGAGGTCACGGTGCTCTTGCCCTTGGTGCCGGTTATGCCGATTATCTGCTCACGGTAGACAGTGAAGAATATCTGTGTTTCAGATGTTATCTCACAGCTGAGATGTGACGGAGGCTGATTCAGCACTATTCCCGGGGATTTGAATACGATATCGAACTTGTTGAGGCACTCCTGATATCCTTCTCCGGTAATGAGCTCAACGCTGTCCGGGAGCTTATTTGCGGCTCTGTCGACATTGTTGAGGTCAGCTATAGCGATCGACTTCGGCAGACAGTATTTTTCCAGTATCCTGTATGTGGATCTTCCCTCACGGCCGAAGCCAAGTATGCAGACTGTTTTTCCGGCTGTATGGTTTCTGATGTATTCAGCAAATTTATTCAAAGCAAACGCTCCATTTCCTTAGTCAAAATTGTTCTGAACTCATCCGGGAGCAGGTTCTCCTCGTTGAATGAGCCGCAGCATTCCCTGTTCAGTTCGTCGATATTTTCGGGGTGATACAGACCTCTTGACCTGTATTCCTCAAAGAGCAGGGGAAGCTCCTCTCCCTGAGAGAGCATTCTGCGGATAGCCAGTGTTACCGCAAGATTAACCTCATCTATGCTGCCCACGCATTCAAATGGCTTGTGCTCGGACTGTCCGATGAGCTCAATGAAGTATTCCTTCATGTCTGCGTCGCGGAGCATATCTCTTCCGAAAATGCCACAAAGCTCCTCACGGCTGAGGAACGGCGAAAGGATAAGGGCTACAAACAGGCATTTCGGACACTCTCCGCACCATATATCGGGAGATACCTTGCTGCCCAGATTACAGCTCCTGAATACGGGAAGATATTTCTTGTGTGATACGAACATCTTTGCGATCTGGAATTCTGCAAGAGGCCTCAGGAAGCTGAAATAGTATATGCCGGTACGGAGATACTTCTCCTCATATTCATGGAAGTCACGCTCAAACTCAAAGCTCTTTGAGTACTGGTGATTGACCTCCTGACCTGATACTGTACTTTCGTTGGCGCTGGCCTCATTGGAGAGGACGATATATTTCAGTCCGTTGAGGTAAGCGGTTATCTCAGCGGAAAATGCGACTATGGACGAGAAGGGAGTGTGGCCGTTCAGATATCCCTGCTGGTTGAGTGGGATGAGAGAGCGGTCGAAGTTTCTCTTTGCGGTGATGAGAGCCTCTTCCGGCAGCCCGGCAGCCTCTACAGTAGCGCTTATTGAGCGGCGCTTGTTTATTGCATAGCATCGGCATTCCATACCGGCCTGAGTGAGAGTTTCCAGCGTCAGTGCTGAGTCCTTTCCGCCGCCTACCGGCACAAGACATCCGCTGAGACTGCGCTGGGAAGGCTTCTCCGGCAGGGAGAATTTTCCGGCAGATCTTATGCTGACAAATGACTCGATATCGGTCTTTATGCCGTTGACGTAGAAGAACTCTCCCAGTCCGAGGAACCAGAGCTTCTTCCACCAATTTATCTGATCTTCTGACAGCTCACCGCACTCGACTCTGACTTCCGGAGAGCATACGGCCTTCCAGTAGCTGACTGCCTCAGCCATACCCATTGAAAAAGCAAGGCGCTCGAATACCGGATCGTCCTTTACAGAAATGCCCTCAGGCTTCGGGAAGCTCCATGAGGGAGAGAAATCCGCAAGTCCTTCAATAGAAAAGGCAAAGGAGATATCTACGGTGCTGTCGGTTTCAGCAATATTGCATGACTTATAGGCGAATACTGGATATTCGCCTCTGAACTTTTCAAATTTATCCATTTCTTCCTCCGTATTTCAGTCCTTGTCTCTGAGCTTTAAGAAATGAGCTCGGAGCAGCTCAAAGGTCTGGTCGGAGATATCGTGTTCTATCTTACATGCATCCTCTGCGGCTGTATCCTTATCTACACCGAGAAGCTCAAAAAAGCTGGACAGTACCTTGTGTCTGTCATATATGTGCTCTGCGACCTCACGGCCTTTTTCTGTAAGGGTGATGTGGTTGTCAGAGTCGACCTTGACCAGGTCATCGTCCTTCATTTTCTTGAGTACGATAGACACGGTAGGACGGGAATATCCTAAGTATGAGCAGATATCTATAGCATGAACATCGGGCTGCTTCTGTGAGAGGATGAGTATCGTCTCAAGGTAGTTTTCAACTGCTTCTGTAATAGCCATTATGTGTTCTCCTTTACGTTTCATCACCATACCATCGCCTTGTTCCGGACGATAGTGGTATACATATTACATTATATCATATTTTTATCGGGATTACAACACTTTTTTGTGAACGAAGTCATGAGGGCATTGCTTATGCAAAATAAAAAGCCGCAGATGAGCTTAATGCCCTGTCTGCGGCTGTCCGTTAGTTATTTGATTGCGAAATAGAGTATTACCAGTGCTCCGAGGACAATTCTGTACCAGCCGAACACCTTGAAGTCATGCTTCTTGATATATCCCATGAGGAATTTGATGACGAATAGTGATACCACAAATGCAGTTATCATGCCGGCAGCAAGGACTGCAATCTCTGTACCTGAGAAGTCGAGTCCGAATTTTGCCAGCTTCAGCAGGCTTGCTCCGAACATTACGGGAACTGCCAGATAAAAGGTGAACTCAGCTGCAACAGTTCTTGAAATGCCTATCATAAGCGCACCAACTATAGTTGCTCCGGAACGTGATGTGCCGGGGAAAACAGCTGCAATAAGCTGGAACATACCTATTATAAATGCTGCTTTATAGGTGAGCTGACTTATATCCGTTACCTTGGGAGAGCGTCCCTTGTTCCAGTTTTCAACTATGATGAAGGCGATTCCGAATACTATCAGAGCTACTGCAACAGTCCAGGGATTGTAGAAGTGCTCGTCTATCCAGTCGTCAAAGAGCAGTCCCACTACAGCCGCAGGTATGCAGGCTGCAAGTACCTTGAACCACATCTGGAATATGTCTTTTTTAATGTATGCCCCGAAGCCTTTGTCAGAGAGGGGAGCGTTATTCTCTTTTTTGCCGAAGGGCCAGAGCTTGTGCCAGAAGATGACTACTACCGCCATTATCGCACCCAGCTGAATGACTACGTCGAACATCTTCTTGAAGTCCTCCGACTGCTTCAGCTTCAGGAATTCGTCTACAAGTATCAGGTGTCCTGTGCTGCTTATGGGCAGCCATTCTGTAATTCCCTCGACTATTCCGAGAATTATGGATTTTATTATCTCTATCATAGCTATTTCCTTTCTTCCGTAGATAGTTGCTATTATAGCATATTTTAATATGTATGTCAAATCTTGAGAAATGAGAATTGAGAAAGTAGGGGAGGCCGCCCTCGGCCTCCCGGGATAAAGACATTTTCTCCGCAAAAATATAACTGCCGAAGGTTTGATTCCTCCGGCAGTCATTTTGTATGCAGTTCCTTATCATTAGTCCGGCCGAGGATATAATCGGCGGATACATTGTAATAATCAGCAAGAGTGACAAGGTGTCTCAAAGGCAGCTCTCGTTCACCTGTCTCGTAACGGGAGTACTGCGGCTGTGTTGTATTCAGCAGTTTTGCAACGTCAGATTGCTGCATATCCATGTCTTCACGAAGGTCTTTAAGCCGCTGTAAATAGTACACAAAATCACTCCTGCCGAATTATTCTTTCATACAAATTCTATCATATTATTGCCGCTATGGCTTGACAATATATCCATTTGGATATATAATTGATTTGGAGGTGGTAATATGTTGGTGTTTCAAGAGATATTCTTGGCATTTTTAGTTGTACTTTTGATTGTGGCAATTTTAATAAAAGTCTTATATTCAAATGCAACTTTTAGCATTGAAGATTATGATTATGATTATGAAAAATATAAAGATGCTTTAGAATCAGCAAAAGCAGTTAATGCTTTAAGCACTTTTGCGATTATTGCTCTGTCTATTTTAATATTTATAGTGTTGTTTTTTATATATATCAACGTGAGCAATGAAAAGGAGGATAAAAAGAAAAAAGAAAAAACGATAACCTGTCTGAACTGCGGAAATATCATCCCATATAAATGCTCATTCTGTCCTAAATGCGGAAAGGCGATAAATAACGGAGCTGTACCGGGATACTGCGAGAAATGCGGAACGGTTCTCGGAAAGGATTCAGCTTTTTGCCGTATGTGCGGTAATCCGATTAAAAAGTGAATATAAAGCATTAAGAAAATTTTCCTCAATCTCTTGCAATTTCCTGAAGGGTGTGTTATAATATTAACGATAGGGTTATAATCCCTGTAAATGAAATTCTCAGGAGGAATTTAGATTATGTTAACTTCAGCTACCGAAATGCTCCAGAAAGCAAGAGCAGGCAAATACGCAGTAGGCCAGTTCAACATCAACAACCTTGAGTGGACAAAGGCTATCCTTCTCACAGCTCAGGAGCTCAACAGCCCTGTTATCCTCGGTGTTTCCGAAGGCGCAGGCAAGTATATGACAGGCTTCGAGACAGTTGCAGCTATGGTTGCAGCTATGGACAAGTCTCTCGGAATCACAGTTCCTGTTGCTCTCCACCTCGATCACGGCTCATATGAGGGCTGCTACAAGTGCATCAAGGCTGGCTTTACTTCAATCATGTTCGACGGTTCACACTTCCCCATCGACGAGAACGTTGCAAAGACAACAGAGCTCGTAAACGTTGCTCACGGTCTTGGCCTTTCAATCGAGGCTGAGGTTGGCGCTATCGGCGGCGAAGAGGACGGAGTTATCGGTAAGGGCGAGTGCGCTGATCCCGACGAGTGCAAGCAGATCGCTGATCTCGGCGTAGACTTCCTTGCTGCTGGTATCGGCAACATCCACGGTGTATATCCTGCAAACTGGGAGGGACTCAGCTTTGAGACTCTCGAGGCTATCAACAAGAAGGTTGGCGATATGCCTCTCGTACTCCACGGCGGCACAGGTATCCCTGACGATATGATCACAAAGGCAATCTCTCTCGGCGTTGCAAAGATCAACGTTAACACAGAGTGCCAGCTGGTATTCGCAGAGGCTACAAGAAAGTACATTGAGGCTGGCAAGGATCAGCAGGGTAAGGGCTTCGATCCCAGAAAGCTTCTTGCTCCCGGATTTGAGGCTATCAAGGCTAAGGTCAAGGAGAAGATGGAACTCTTCGGAAGCGTTAACAAGGCTTGATCGCATAGTTCCTACATATTATAATAGTATAGAGGGTGCCTTTTCTGAGGCACCCTTTTTGTCTGGCAGCGAAGTCCGGCATTTTACGAAATTGTCAATAAACCCTTGACAAATCGTGTTTTTTCAGTTATTATTAAGGTGTATAGGCATGGCATAAGGCCGTGTCGGATAATACTAAGAGAGGGGTATTAATTATGAATCACAAGAAAATCGTTGCTGCAGTCTCATCACTTGCTATGGCTGCAGGAATGGCGGGATATCTCCCTGCCGCAAAGACTGCCGCTCCTGTAACAGCTGTTGCAGCTGAGAGCAGTTACAACTATGCTGAGGCTCTTCAGAAGTCAATGTTCTTCTATGAGGTACAGCAGTCCGGAAGACTCCCTGACTGGAACGCAGTTCAGTGGAGAGGCGACTCCATGATGAAGGAAGACGGTACAAGTGCTGATATTGTTGAGGGCGGCTGGTACGATGCCGGTGACCACTTCAAGTTCACACTTACAAATGCTTATACCGCTTCAGTTCTTGCATGGGGAATGATTGAGTACAAGGATGCTGTAAAGAAGGCAGGACTCTATGACCTTTACATGGACAACCTTAAGTTCGGTCTCGATTATATCTCAAGATGTGACCTCGGCGATGAAGTTATCGGTACTATCGGTGAGGACGGCTTTGACCACAAGTGGTGGGGCAGCCCTGAGGTATATATCAGAAAATGGAAGATAATGGGCAGCGGCGGCGTTGAGGAAAGACCGTATGATACTATCAAGTGTACAACTGTTACAGGATACATGGCTGCTGCACTTGCTGAGGGCTCTATGCTCCTCAAGGACGAGGATCCTACACTTGCAGCTGCATACCTCAAGCAGGCAAAGAGCCTTTTTGAGCGTGCAGATAAGGTAAGAAGCGATGACGGACAGGGCGTTCAGAAGGGCTTCTATAATGTTCAGCAGCACGGAGATGTTACAGACTATATCGATGAGCTTATGTATGCCGCTAACTGGCTCTACAGAGCTACAGGCGATAAGTCCTATCTTGACAAGTGCAAGAACGAGTATATCCCTGAGTATCCTCTTGAGAGCCAGTCTACAGAAAAGAAGTACACATGGGGCTTCTGCTGGGATGACTCTTCACAGGCAGCTGCTCTCCTCTATGCTCAGAACACAGGTGATCCTGAGTGGGCAGCTCATGTTAAAAAGCATTTATATTACTGGATGGGCAAGGGCGATAACGTTACTATCAAGAAGTTCGCTGAGGCCATCACTCCCAAGGGACTTTCATGGCTCTTCCAGTGGGGCTGTCTCCGTCACTCAACAACAACAGCATGGCTGGCAAAGCTGGCTTCTGATACTATTTTAAAGGACGATTCTTCTGCTGCAGAAATAGATAAATGGGCTGACAAGCAGATGGATTACTGCTTCGGCGATAACGAAATGGGCATAAGCTATGTACTTGGAATGGGCGATAAGAACCCGACTGCTATCCACCACAGAGGTGCTTCCGGTATACATGATGACCATTGGAATGAACTCGGAACCACTCCAAAGGCTTCAGCCGGCGGAGAGTCATGGCAGACTGAGTATGCTCATACTCTCTACGGCGCACTTATCGGCGGTCCTGATAAGGAAGGAAATTACGGCAGCTACACAGTTTCCGACTACCAGTACACTGAGGTCGCTATTGACTACAATGCTGGTTATACCGCAGCTCTCTGCGCTATGATCGACGATTTCGGCGGCAAGCCCCTCGATAACTTCCCGCCTACAGAGACTCCCAAGTGGGCTGAGTGGGAGGTAGCAGCAGTTCTCAACGGACAGCCTGCTGACAGCTATACAGAAGTTAAGGCATGGGCAATGAACCATACTGCATGGCCTACAAGAGTTGCAAAGAATGTTAAGTTCCGTTACTTCTTCGATGTATCTGAGCTCTTCGCAGCTAATATGACCATCGATCAGGTCAAGATAGAGGCAAAGTCACAGCAGTATAAAGAGGGCGAGGCAGGCTTCGGCCATGCTGAAGGACCGTTCAAGTATGAGGGAGATCCTACAGGAAATACCTACTACGCTGATATCGTATTCGATGACGGAAGAGCTATAATGCCTACCGGTCAGAGCGAGCACAGAGACGAAGTACAGTTCCGTATCTCTATCCCGGATGCTATCGACGGAAAGTCCACTAAGGGTGCATGGGATGTAAGCAATGACTGGTCTTACCTTGGCGGTCTGGCTACGGCTTCTGATCTTAAGAAGGAAGACTCACTCAACGAGCATATTACAATGTATGTAAATGATGTACTTGTATGGGGCGAGGAGCCTGACGGCACAAAGCCTACAAAGTCCGATTATACATTTACAAGAAACGGCGGATCAACTCCTGATCCCCAGCCTGTAACTGATACTACAACAAAGGCTACAGATCCTGATCCTACAGATATCTTGTGGGGCGATGCTGATCTGGATGGTTCAGTAAAGATGAACGATGCTGTTCTTATCAGCCAGTCTATCGCAAACGGAGATCTCTATGGTCTTGAAGGCAGCGATAAATCTCACCTTACAGAAAAGGGTGCGAAGAATGCTGACTGCTATGATCCGGGTTCACTTGTAACTCCTATGGACGCTCTCGCTATCCAGAAATATCTGCTTAAGATGCAGACTTTGCCTGAGTATCCTGAAAAATAAGGCTATATTTTAATCAATTCATATTTCAGAAATAAGAGGAGTGCCCGCTCCTCTTATTTTTTTTGACTTTTTGTGGGATGTATACAAAAAGTGCGCCTTTTCATTAGAGAAATAAACGAATTTCCAAAAAGCTATTTACTTTTTTTTCTGGATATAATATAATATGATTGGTGAGAAACAGGTATAGTGCAGGTCTGAAAAGACGCCTGCTCATCAACGTAAAAACGGTATAACCGCAGTGTTTGCACTGGCATTGCGTTATAAGTACATTATATCTTTTATTTTATCAGGGAGGGTAAAAAAAATGCACAAGAATTTCAAGAAAGCATTAACTGGAAGTCTCTTGTCAGCAGCTATGCTCGCAACAACAGTTTGCGGCGCAATCGCTCCTATGAGCGCTTCTGCAGAGATCTCTCAGAAGGGTACAGAACAGCTCGGTGCTACGACCTTTGATGATAACATCGGTCTTCCTTGGCACACCTGCGAAACTAACCCTGCAAAGCAGACATTCGATATCGTAGACGGTAAGTACGTTATGAAGATCATCTCCAATGGCCCGGGTGCCCAGGGTAGATGGGATCTTCAGTTCCGACACAGAGGCCTCAACCTCGTGAGCGGTCACGAGTACTATGTACACGCTGAGATCACCTGCTCAGAGGACGGTTGGTTCTATACCAAGATCGGTAACTACTCCGGTAAGAAGGAGTACTGGAACAACGCCGGTGAAGGAAAGTGGGCTCCTGTTCCGGTAAAGGCTGGCCAGACATATACAATCGATACTACATTCATTGCTGGTTCAGAGCAGGATGCTATTGAAGACGGCCCTGCAGAGTGGGCTTTCCACTACGCTGACCACAAGAACTCCACAAGTGAGTGGGGAAATAAGGATACTGGTGTACCTGAGGGCGCAACTATCACATTTGATAATATGTCTCTCCAGGATATGTCCGGCACCGATGGTCCTAGCGGTAAGGACGAGTACGGTGCTATCAGACCTAAGTCAAACGTTCGTCTTAACCAGGTTGGTTACTTCACAAACCTCAGAAAGAGAGCTTCTTATACAACAGATGCTTCTGAGAAGCTTAAGTTCGATGTTTGCGATAAGTCCGGCAAGGTAGTTTACAGCGGTACAGCTGCTGAGGTTATCTCCGGCGATACTGAGTCCGGTACACCTGCTGCTACTAAGGTAAAGGGCGACGGCGGAAAGATGATCGACAGATACAAGGATTCCGGTAAATACGTTCAGATCCTTGACTTCACTGATATCCCGGATACAGTTACTGGTGACGGATTCTATATCTTAGTTCACGATACAGTTGGTGTTTCTGGTACACAGTACAGCATCTATGAGGGCGCATTCGATACAACTATCGAGGGCGACAAGGTAATGTGGGAGAACTGGAAGACTAAGGAGTCCTACCAGATGAACAAGTCACATCCGTTCTCAATCCAGAAGGATAAGGTTTACGGCGACCTCGTAAGAGATGCTGCTTCATACTACTATCAGAACCGTTCAGGTGTTCCGATCGAGGCTAAGTATATTAAGAACGGCGATGATCCTAAGCTTGCACACAGCCAGAAGGGTCATAACCCTGATACAGCTTATGTACAGCCTAAGTGGGTTAAGGCATACAACGGTGCTGAGTTCGACGGTGACACAGCTTATGAGATAACTGCTACAGGCGGTTGGTACGATGCTGGTGACCACGGTAAGTACGTTGTTAACGGTGGTGTATCTGTATGGACACTCCAGAACCTCTATGAGATGTCTACAAAGATCGGTACTGGCAGCAAGTGGGATGACGGAAAGACAATGCTCATTCCTGAGGGATCAAACGGCGCTCCTGACCTCCTCGATGAGGCAAGAGTAGAGCTTGAGTGGTTCTTCGATATGATCGTTGACTCCAAGGATCCTTACTGGGGCAAGGACGCTGGTCTTGTTTACCACAAGCTCCATGACTCCAAGTGGACAGGTCTTGCTATCTACGCTTGGGACTACGGCGATTTCAAAGACGGTATGGCTCGTATAGTTAAGCCTCCGACGTATGCTGCTACATTCAATACAATCGCTTGTGCTGCACAGGCTGCTCGTCTCTGGAAGGGCATCGATGATGAATTCGCTGATAAGTGTCTTGCAAACGCTAAGAAGTGCCTCGCTGCTGTTGAGAAGCTCAAGAGCGACTGGGATATTAAGGAAGGTTCACCTTTAGAGCAGGATAATGTTGGCGGCGATAACAAGAGAGGTAAAGATCCTCTGTTCGCTCCTCTTGATCAGGCTATCGGCGGTGGTCCTTACGGCGATACATATGTTGTTGATGACTACTACTGGGCACTCTGTGAGCTCTTCGCTACAACTGGCGATTCTGAGTATCTCACAAAGCTCAAGGAATATGAGAATCCTAACGATAAAACAGGTGCAGATAAGGCTCTCAGCCTTACAGCTAACCTCGGCGGTGGTGAGAACAAGGGTTCATTCAGCTCCTTCAACTGGGGTTGTACATCCGGTCTCGGAACACTGTCACTCCTTCTGAACGAAGATAAGCTCTCTCCTGCTGAAGCTAAGACAGTTAGAGATTCAATCGTTAAGGTTGCTGACAAGTATGTAGAGTTCGAGGACAGCAATGGAATGGGTATTCCTTATAAGGGATCAACATTTACAGATCCGATCAACATTGGTCTCGACGAGAACGGTAAACCTATCGAGGTTACTGGTTATGAGTGGGGTTCAAACTCATTCGTAGCTAACAACGCTATCGTTATGGCTTACGCTCAGCTCATTACTGGTGAGCAGAAGTACATCGACGGTGCTTCTACAGCTATGGACTATATCTTCGGACGTAACGGTAATGACTTCTCTTATGTAACTGGTTACGGTGACACAGAGATGGGCACAGTTCTTCAGTATCCTCACCACAGATTCTGGTCTGCTGGTATCGATCCTAAATTCCCGAAGGCTCCTAACGGAATCCTTTCTGGTGGTCCTGGTGCAGGTATGCAGGATCCTTATGTAGGCGGTCTCGGATATAAGAGAGGCGCTGTTGCAAGCCAGAAGTGCTTCGTTGATAGTGCTGAAGCTTGGTCTGTAAACGAGATCACAATCAACTGGAATGCTCCTCTCCTCTGGATGGCTTCTTACCTCGAGGATGTTGCACCTCAGGATCCTAGCAAGGTAACTCTTGGTAAAACTCCTGTTCCTCCTACATCTGAATTTGATCCTTCAAAGGGCTCAGGTGTATGGGGCGACGCTGACCAGGATAAGCAGGTTAAGATGAACGATGCTGTTCTTATCATGCAGTCTATCTCTAACGGAGATAAGTACGGTCTTGACGGTTCTGAGTCTACACACCTCACTGACCAGGGTCAGTACTGGGGCGACGTATACGAGCACAAGGATCCCAACGGTTCTATCACTCCTCAGGATGCTCTTAGAATCCAGGAATTCCTCCTCAAGAAGTATACATCACTCGATCCTAAGGATTTCGTAAAGTAATTCTTGGCTAATACAAAAACTAAGGGACGCTTCGGCGTCCCTTTTTTGTACATCTATTCTTTTAATTGATAGATCCATAATTTATATTATTGCAAAAAGAAAAACCGCTCAAATGAGCGGTTTTAAACTTTATTAAAGTCGATCAAACACCATACTTAGCTGTAGCAACCGGAACTCCGGGGCCCATTGTTGATGTTACTGTGCAGCTCTTGAGGTAAGTACCCTTAGCTGCAGCAGGCTTAGCCTTAACGATAGCTTCCATAAGAACTGTGAAGTTTTCGTCGAGCTTAGCAGCACCGAATGAAGCCTTGCCGATAGGGCAGTGGATGATGTTTGTCTTATCGAGACGGTACTCGATCTTACCAGCCTTAGCCTCTGTTACAGCCTTTGCAACATCGGGAGTAACTGTACCAGCCTTCGGGTTAGGCATAAGACCACGAGGTCCGAGAACCTTACCGAGACGACCAACAAGACCCATCATGTCAGGTGAAGCAACAACAACGTCGAAGTCCATCCAGTTTTCCTTCATGATCTTGTCAACCATATCCATACCGCCAACATAGTCAGCGCCAGCAGACTGAGCTGCCTCGTACTTGTCTTCCTTACAGAAAACGAGAACCTTTACGTTCTTACCTGTTCCGTTAGGGAGAACAACAGCGCCTCTAACCTGCTGGTCAGCGTGTCTTGAGTCAACACCGAGGCGGATGTGAGCTTCAACTGTTTCGTCGAACTTAGCCTTTGCATTCTTGCAAACTAAGTCAAGAGCCTCTGCGGACTCATACTGCTTTGCATAATCAACAGCCTTAGCGCTGTCAACATATTTCTTGCCGTGTTTCATTATATTTCCTCCTATTTAAGTGGTAATATCGGGATTATATTTTACCCGATTAGCGGAATTTTCCTCCCACCAATAGAACGCTGAACGGGAATAGCTCCCATATCATCATTCAATAAATTATAAATTAGTCAACAACTACAACGCCCATAGAACGAGCTGTTCCGGCGATCATGCTCATAGCTGCTTCGAGAGAGCCAGCGTTGAGATCAGCCATCTTAGTCTCAGCGATCTTCTGGATCTGCTCCTTAGTGATGTTAGCGACCTTAGTCTTGTTAGGAACTCCTGAACCGCTTTCGATGTTGCAAGCCTTCTTGATAAGAACTGCAGCGGGGGGAGTCTTAGTGATGAAAGAGAATGAACGGTCAGCGTAAACTGTGATAACAACAGGGATTATCATACCGATATCGTTCTTAGTTCTCTCGTTGAATTCCTTTGTGAATGCCATGATATTAACGCCGTGCTGACCGAGTGCCGGACCAACAGGCGGTGCAGGAGTAGCCTTTCCTGCTGCGA
Source organism: Ruminococcus flavefaciens (assembly GCA_002371825.1). Taxonomy (GTDB): domain Bacteria; phylum Bacillota; class Clostridia; order Oscillospirales; family Ruminococcaceae; genus Ruminococcus; species Ruminococcus flavefaciens_L. The sequence goes on from DFHF01000063.1 coordinate 60,550, forward strand.
TCTGAAGCTTAATGTAGCCAACTACTTTCTGTGCCATGTATTCGCACCTCCATAAATGTGGTAAATGGCGAGGCAAGAATTATTTTACCTCTCCCACTGAAACCTCTCGGGTTTCTTTTGACCTTTGATTCTGATCCTGAAGATCAGTCCTCCACTTTGATGACCTGAGAAATAGGCAGAGTAGTGGGGGTTTCACGACCGAACATTGAGACGAGAACGTCAACTGTACGGTTTTCGAGATCGATATTCTGAACAACGCCGATGAATCCGTCCATAGCGGTACCTGATACCTGAACACGGTCACCCACCTTGAAGTTTACTTCAACAGAAGAAACATCGATACCGAAGAGCTGTTTTACCTCTTCTTCGGAGAGCGGAGTGGGGTCAGAAGCGGGGCCGACGAAGCCGGTGCATCCTCTGGTATTTCTAACGACATACCATGAGTCGTCAGTAACGATCATCTTGACCAGAACGTAACACGGATAAGTTTTACGCTCGATCTCCTTTGTTTTTCCGTCGGTGATCTCAGTCACCGTTTCGGTAGGAACTCTAACCTCCTGGATAAGATCATGAAGCTTACGGTTTTCCACAACCTTTTCGATATTCTGAGCCACCTTATTTTCGTAGCCGGAATAGGTGTGGATTACATACCACTTAGCTGTTTCTGACATAATGATCCTCCTTTAGATTTCCTTAGTCTGATTAGCGATAGATCAGTTCCATGATCTTTAAGAAGCCAGTATCGAGCAGACCAACGAGAATAGCTGAAGCTGCGATAACGCTTACAACAACTGAAGTGTTGTTGAAGACTGTCTTCTTTGAAGGCCAGACTACCTTCTTGAATTCGATTCTGAGGTCCTTGAACCATTTCTTGAGCTTACCCTGCTCTTTCTTCTCGGACTTCTTCTCCGAAGTATTCTTAGCCATAAAAATACTCCCTTCGATTACTTAGTTTCCTTGTGAAGAGTATGCTTACGGCAGAACTTACAATGCTTCATCATTTCGATTCTGTCGGGGTCATTCTTCTTGTTTTTCTTGGAAACATAGTTGCGCTGTTTGCACTCTGTGCAAGCTAAAGTAACCTTTACTCTCATATCGGCACCTCCTGAATTAGTACTTCCTCCGGCGAACGGAGGTAGGTTGTTTGCCTCCCTCGGTACGGGGCAAAAAAATAAACCCCCAACGAGGTACTAATATTATATCATACAATTTACTGCTTGTCAAGGGATTTATGCTTATTTTTCGAGGATTTTTTGGATTTAAAAGAAATTTCGCAGGCAAATGTAATGTCAATTTCACAATCTAATCACAAATCTGTCACATATACTCTGTAATATAGGCTTATGACAATATAGGAGGCTATTTATAATGTATAATAGATCTTTATATCTTGCAGCTCTGGCTGCGGCTTGTATCGGATTCGGGGCTGTAACAGGATGTTCTTCCGGCGAAAGCTCTTCTGCGAAAGGACTATATAATGCTGCGGTTGAGGCTACAAATGAAAGCGGAGAGAATATCAGCGTATTTGATTATAAAATTATCCTGAATGATGAGGAGATAACATTTCCTGTGAGCCTTTCAGAACTTAAGGGCAGTGGATGGACTGCTGAGGACGACAGCAGGGCGAGCGGATATTATGAGAAGAACGGTGTGCGTATACTGCTTCGTATGTGTGACAAAAACGGCGATGATTTCACAGTCAACGGCGTATCTGTAACCAACAGAAAGAACAGCGAAGTGCAGTACACACTGAAGACTTCGCAGGGTGTAGAGATGAATGTGTCTACAAAAGAGGATGTAGAGAAGATTTACGGCAGTGCGGACAAGGTCTGGGATAACGGTGAGTATTTCTATTATCAGTTCGGAGCCAATATGGCTGTTGACAAGGATACTGACCGCAACAACATAGGCTTTGGCTTTGACGATTTGGGCATTGTAAGATCGATCTGGATAACCCATTAAAATGCGGGCAGCTCTTCGGAGCTGCTTTTTTATGCGAAAAAAGGACGTCCCCGAGAGAACGTCCTTTATATTTCTGAACTATATTAATGGTAATTAGCCGAGCTCAGCGAAGTACTTGATAGTTCTTACCATCTGTGATGTGTAAGAATTCTCGTTGTCGTACCATGAAACAACCTGAACCTCGTAGAGACCGTCACCGATCTCAGCAACCATTGTCTGAGTAGCATCGAAGAGTGAACCGAATCTCATGCCGATAACGTCAGAAGAAACGATCTGATCCTCGTTGTAACCGAAGGACTCAGAAGCAGCAGCCTTCATAGCAGCGTTGATGCCTTCCTTAGTTACGTTTGCACCCTTAACAACAGCTGTAAGGATTGTTGTAGAACCTGTAGGAACAGGAACTCTCTGAGCGGAGCCGATGAGCTTGCCGTTGAGCTC
>DFHF01000024.1:0-1574 GCA_002371825.1 Ruminococcus flavefaciens
GAGCGCCAAGAAAATCGTCGACCGCCGCGAGCCCGTCATCTGGGACATCCTCGAGAATGTGATGAAGGGACATCCCGTGCTGCTCAACCGTGCACCTACACTTCACCGTCTCGGTATTCAGGCTTTCCAGCCTAAACTCATCGAGGGCAAGGCCATTCAGCTCCATCCGCTGGCATGTACCGCCTTCAATGACGACTTCGACGGCGACCAGATGGCTGTTCACCTTCCCCTTTCTGCTGAAGCTCAGGCTGAGGCACGTTTCCTCATGCTTGCTGCCAATAACCTGCTCAAGCCCTCAGATGGTAAGCCTGTTGCCGTTCCTTCACAGGATATGGTACTCGGTTCCTACTACCTGACTATGGATAAGCCCGGCGAGCCCGGCGAAGGCAAGGTATTCCGTGACGTTAATGAGGCTATCATGGCTTACAATGAGCACGATGTCTCCCTCCATGCTAATATCAAGGTAAAGATCACCAAGGATATCGGCGATAAGAAGGTTTCAAAGATCATCGATGCTACTGTAGGACGTCTCATATTCAACGAGAATATCCCCCAGAACCTCGGCTACGTTGACAGAACCAACTCCGATAAGCAGTTCGACCTCGAAGTTGCTTTCCTCGTTGGCAAGAAGCAGCTCTCCGATATCATCGAGCGCTGCATAAAGATACACGGAACTACAACTACTTCCGAAGTACTTGACCGTATCAAGGCTCTCGGATATAAATACTCCACAAGAGCTGCTCTTACCGTTGCTGTATGCGACGCTTCTATCCCGCCGCAGAAGAAGACTATCCTTGCTGAGGCTGATGCTGAAGTTGCTGAGATCACCAGCGAGTACGAGTACGGTTATATCTCCGCTCAGGAGAAGTCCAAGAAGATCATTGCTCTCTGGACTGAAACAAACGACAGAGTTACTGCCGCTCTTAAAGCTAACTTCGATCGCTACAATCCTATCTGGATGATGGCTGACTCCGGTGCCCGTGGTTCTATCTCACAGATCAGACAGCTGGCCGGTATGCGTGGACTTATCGCTAATACCTCCGGCGGCGTTATCGAGATCCCGATCAGAGCTAACTACCGTGAAGGTCTTAACATCCTCGAATACTTCATCGCTTCACGAGGAGCCCGTAAGGGACTTGCCGATACCGCTCTCCGTACCGCTGACTCTGGTTACCTTACCCGTCGTCTCGTTGATGTTTCTCAGGACGTTATCATCCGTGAGGAAGACTGCGGAACTACTGAGGGTATCGAGGTTTACGAGATCAAAAACGGCAACGAGATCGTTGAGCCTTTTGCAGAGCGTCTCATAGGCAGATTCCTCGCAGAGGACCTGAGAGATGAATCCGGCGAGCTCATCGTTTCCCGCAATAAGCTTATAAATGACGCTGATGCAAAGAAGATAATCGATGCCGGCGTTGAAAAGATAAAGATCCGCTCCGTACTCACCTGTAAGTCAAGAACAGGTGTATGCGCTAAGTGCTACGGTGCTAACCTTGCTAATAACAATATGGTTTCTGTCGGTGAGGCTGTTGGTATCATCGCTGCTCAGTCTATCGGTGAGCCCGGTACACAGC
>DFHF01000024.1:1640-34414 GCA_002371825.1 Ruminococcus flavefaciens
ACCATGAGAACCTTCCATACCGGAGGCGTTGCTTCTGCCGACGCTGAAGATATCACACAGGGTCTTCCCCGTGTTGAGGAACTCTTCGAGAGCCGCCGTCCTAAGGGCGCAGCTATCCTCTCACGCATTTCCGGTACTATCCACATCGAAGAAGTCAAGACTACAAGAAATATCATCGTTACCAATAATGAGACAAGCGAATCCGAGAGCTATATGATCCCATACAACCTCAAGATCAGAGTTCAGGAAGGCGAATCCATCGAAAAGGGTACTCGTCTCACTGAAGGTAACATCTATCCTACTGATATCCTCAATATCCTCGGCGCACAGGCTGTCCGCAACTACATTATCAATGAAGTTCAGAAGGTTTACCGCTTACAGGGTGTTGATATCAACGATAAGCATATCGAGGTCATCGTTCGTCAGATGCTCCGCAAGATCAAGGTCGAGGAGACCGGCAGCAGCTATCTGCTCCCCGGAACTCTTGTTGACCGCAAGGAGATCGATGCTATCAATGAGGACATCCAGGCTCGTATCGATGCCGGTGAGATCGATCTCCAGCTCGTTCAGACAAGTCCTGTCCTCCAGGGTATCACAAAGGCTTCCTCTAACTCCGACAGCTTCATGTCAGCAGCTTCATTCCAGGAGACTACAAAGGCTCTTACAGATGCTGCTATCAGAGGCAAGAGCGATAAGCTCCTCGGACTTAAGGAAAACGTTATTATCGGTAAGCTCATCCCTGCCGGTACCGGTATGGAGTGCTATCAGAAGGTCGAGGTCGTTAAGAACGAGGCTTACGCTGAGCATAACGCTTCACCTATTGCAAATCCTATCGTATGATTGAAAAGCTCCCTCAATTGAGGGAGCTTTTTTGCCGATAAGTCCAGATATTACACGGGCGCCCAATGGGCGCCATACAATTGGCTGTTACTCTTAGATTTTTGGCGGATGCTGCTTTCAGAGTTCCGAAACAGCTTTTTTGCCGATAAGGCCATATATTATTACACGGGCGCCCAATGGGCGCCCCTACAAAAAATACCGGATCTGTTTTTCAGACCCGGTAATTGTTTTTTCTGTTAACAGCCGCTTTTTATGCCTTGCTCTGAGATGCTATCTGGGCGATAAGATCATCAAATGAACCCTCATAGCCAGAGCTGCACATAGCAAAGTATCTCAGGATATTTGTCGCATCAGAACCGTCTACAGTGCCGTCACTGTTGGTATCAGCACAGTCATTCTGTATTCCTGAAAGTGTGGTCTTGAAGCCGCCGCTGAGCTTTCCGAATTCCCTGAGCACCATTGTAGCATCGCTTCCGTCTATAACTCCGTTGAAATCAACGTCGCCGTTCAGGATATTTCCGGCAACTCTCTTATAGGTATCAGTTGCAAGCAGAGGATACTTCACACCATTCTTATAGGGCTCCATTGTCAGGAATACCCGTGTAAGAAGGCCGTTATCCGCATGGAGATCACCTATCTTTTCAAGCAGTGTTGCAGCTATTGCAAGGTGTCCCTTCTGATTTGGGTGAAAGTCCTTCTCATTTCCCTCAGCCTGGATATCTGTAAGGAGATAAGCATATCCCGGATTTGCATCATTCTGCTTCTCATTGTCAGGGACAGATGTGAACTGATAGTATACATCAGCAACCTCGATATCGTCTACCTCGTTGAGATCGTCCCTGAAGGTATCAAGTATATCCTTGAAGTTCTTTCTGATAATTGCAAGAACATCTGCATACTGGCTGTCCTCGCCGTATTCGCTTGCAAGGTACTCCGGATCGATCTGGATAGGCTGATAAACGGTCTGAACAAGGATCCTTGCATCAGGATTCATCTCTCTGAGTTCCTTTACAGCTGTATCGATATTGGGCATTATTGAATTCTCAATGTAGCCCTCATATTTGCTGTTGCTTACCCTGAGGTTGGATGCGATATTCTTTATGAGACTTGTAAGCTCCATAGCAGCAGTGATACTGCCCTGAGCATACTCCATAAGTCCGCCCTCTCCCTTGAGATTGACCATAACGAGAAGGTCACTTATATCCGGATCCTCCGGGATGTTATCTTCTGTAAAGCCCTTGTTGAGCAGTCCCTTCTTGGCAGCAAAATCAAGCACCTTCTTTGAGGCATAGTGCATAAGATCATTTCCGCCTATGGATACGATGATGTAGTCAGAATCGGCTACAGCCTTTTTCTGGTCTGCATCAAGGGAATCAAGCTTTGCAAGCAGATCCTTGGTAGTATCACCGGAATGTGCATAATTCTCAACGTTGCAGCCGAGATAGTCACCTATGATCTGACCGTAATTGTACTCGGTTTCCTTGTCAAGACCGTATCCTGCTGCGATACTGTCTCCGAATATAACAACACCTCCGCCGGCATTTGCTCCGTCCTCGGCAACTGCCGGTGGAACAACAAGTGCAGATGCACCCATTACTGCTGACAGAAGAAGCGATATAACTCTTTTCATCTCTTATCCTCCATTTTTCAGAGTATTTTCATATATGCTGATTATATAACATTTTGCCCTCATTGTCAATAACTTAACGCCTATATATATTGGAAAAACCGAATTTTTCGCCTTTTTATCACATTCGGAGCGCACAAAAGTTAAAAAGAAAAAATATTATACCCTCTCCATAATTGATTAAAATCTATTGACAATATCCGCAAAAAAGGGTATAATAATTATGTTGTATTTATTTGCATAATATTACTATGGCAGTATATGCAGCTTTGTTTTACATCATTATCAGGAGCACAGCGTAAATATATATAAGCGGCTCTGTTATAAATATGATAACTGAAACAAATTATGGGCAGGAATAGCTTCCCGTCCTCTATGTTTTGCGGGTCAGTCCGAAAAAGGACGGCTCTTCATCAATATATTTAAAAATGAATAAAATAATGCGGCATTTACCGCCTTTAAGTAATAATTAAAACTATGATACAAACCTATTATCATTATTTTACGAAAAGGAGGTAATGCACTGTATGGATCCGATAATCGCTATTGTCCTTATCGTTGCTGCCCTTGCAGCAGGTATCGGCGTGGGATATGCCCTGTTCTACAAAAAAGGCGTTGAAGCCGGCGTTGAAAAACGTAAGCACGACGCAGAGGCAATTGTAGGCTCTGCTGAACAGCAGGCTGAGCGTATCATCGAGGACGCCGAAAAAGACGCTGATAATAAAAGGAAAAGCGCCCTGATCGAAGCAAAGGACGAGATACATAAGCTCCGCACTGAGGCGGATAAGGAAATAAAGGATCGCAGAGCAGAGCTGTCACGTCAGGAAAGACGTATGCAGCAGAAGGAAGAGAATCTCGATAAGAAAACCGATAACCTCGAAAAGAAAGAGGATATCCTCAACCAGAAGATCAAATCTGCCGACGAAAAACTCAAAGAAGCAGAAACTATAAAGAAGGGTCAGCTGGACGTACTCGAAAGGATCTCTGAATTCACCAAGGATCAGGCAAAAGAATACATTATTTCTAAGCTCGAGGAAGACCTCGTTCACGAAAAAGCCGTTAAGGTCGCTGCCTATGAACAGCAGATCAAGGATGAATGTCAGGAAAAGGCAAGAAGCTATATCTCCCTCGCTATCGCCAAGGTAGCCGCAGATCAGGTTTCAGAAGCCGCTGTTTCTGTTGTTCCCCTCCCTAACGACGAGATGAAAGGCCGTATCATCGGCCGTGAGGGTCGTAATATCCGTACCCTCGAAACCCTTACAGGAGTCGATCTCATCATCGACGATACTCCTGAGGCTATCACACTCTCCTGCTTCGACCAGATCAGACGTGAGGTCGCAAGGATCGCCCTCGAAAAGCTCATCGCTGACGGTCGTATCCACCCCACCCGTATCGAGGAAATGGTCGATAAGGCCCGCCGTGAAGTGGAATACCGCATCAAGCAGGAAGGTGAACGTGCTGTTATCGAAACTAACGTACACGGCATGAACCACGAGCTCATCAAGCTCATTGGACGTCTTAAGTTCCGTACAAGCTACAGACAGAATGTCCTCGATCACTCCATCGAGGTGGCTAAGCTCTGCGGAGTCCTCGCTTCTGAGCTGGGTGTTGACGCAAATATGGCAAGACGTGCAGGACTTCTCCACGATATCGGTAAGGCTCTTACCTCCGAGATCGAAGGCTCACACGTTCAGATCGGTGTTGACGTTTGTAAGAAGTACAACGAAAACCCAATTATCATCCATGCTGTTGAGGCTCACCATAACGATGTTGAACCCAGAACAGTCATCGCCTGCATCGTTCAGGCAGCCGACGCTATCTCCGCAGCAAGACCTGCCGCAAGAAGCGAAAATTACGAGAGCTACATCAAGCGTCTCCAGAAGCTCGAGGAGATATGTACCTCCTACGAAGGCGTCGAGAAGTGCTTTGCAGTTCAGGCAGGACGTGAAGTCAGGATCATGGTCGTTCCTGAGGTCATCAACGACGAGAAGATGGTCCTCGTGGCAAGACAGATCGCTCAGCAGATCGAAACTGAAATGGATTATCCAGGTCAGATCAAGGTCAATCTCATCCGTGAGAGCAGAGTTACTGACTACGCTAAATAACCGGAAATCTTGCGGACGGTATTTTCTACCGTCCGCTTTCATTTTAGATGCACTGCGAAGAGCTCAGCAAAATCATGCCGAGCCCTCCGGAATGTATCAACGGATATTTATCATTCTTCAGGACAGAGTGATCTCTGTTCCTTTGAACTGAGGTGAATAATATGAAAAAACTGATCGCAGCTGCAATAAGCGCCACTGTCACCTTCGGCACCGCTTTCAGCTCTCTTTCAGCAAAAGCTGCGGACATCAGATTCAAGGTTCCGCAAGGGGATATCATTGGATATGTTGGTGACGTAAACGGAAGCGGCAAGGTGGATGTCGCTGACCTGCTCCTGCTCTCTTCATACATTACCGGAAGAAAACAGCTGGAGGACGATATGCGGGAACGCTCTGACCTGGACGAGGACGGCCTGGTAGACGGCTTCGATCTTACCCTTCTCAGACAGTATCTGCTCGGGGAGATACCTCCGGATCCCATTTATTCAGAAACCGAGGAATTCCTCGAACCGCCCATATACCCGCTTTATGGTTCACTGCCGTCCCATGACGACGCTAAGCTGGCTATATTCTATGTGGACTTCCCGGACTGCAGGTACAGCTACGAGCCTTCAACTGATGAGATCGAAAGGATCGCATTCGGTGACGAGGACAGCCGCAATAAGAACTATCCCTTTGAAAGCATGAGCGCTTTCTACGAACGCTCCTCAAAGGGTATAATGGATCTCGACGGAAAGGCCTTCAGATATACTGCAAAGCACGATAAGGTCTACTATGAGAACGATGCATGGAAAATAAAACTCATTGACGAGATAATGGCGGAAAATGACAAAAATATCGATTTCAGAAACTTCGACGGCGATAAGGACGGTGTTATCGACGCTATCCTGATCTCCGTACCTAAAGCCGCCGGTGATGAAGAATGGTGGCCCTGCGCCGGAGGCTACGGCGGCAACAATGTTACCCGCTATGACAAAAAATACCTCGGGCATATCATAACCGGAAATGCCGAGATAAACAGCCTCACTGACTACAGATACTTCAACAGCACCTATCTTCACGAAATGGGTCACTGTATGGGACTGCCGGACTTCTACCTGTACGGCGATCAGGAGGACTTTGAAGGCCTCCACGGCTCAGCAGGATATGCACTTATGGATGATGCTACCGCTGATTTCATAGCAGTCTCAAAGCTCCAGCTCGGCTGGTACAGATACGACCAGATCCAGATATACGATCCCGATAATGACAGCGACCAGACATTTACACTGACCAATGCCCAGACCAATGAGGGGAACTGCCTGATCATCCCATATAAGTACCTGGATAACAACCTGCAGTCCGAATATATGATACTGGAATTCACCTCCCTTGATGCCAACAATAAGTACGTCAAGGACTACTACTGGTGGCGGAACCGTGGAAACGGCATAAGAGTACTCCATGTGGATACTTCTTTGGATAACAATTTCTGGTACAGGAGCTATAACTATGCCAGCGGCAACGATGAGGAAACTGATAACAATAACGGACGACGGTTCGTCCGGGTCATAGATGACGCTGAAAAGGATAATCTGTATCACACCGGTGCTGTTATCGACGGAAATATCTCCGGCTTCCACTGGTACGATGACAATGGCAGACAGACCGTTGATACCGGTCTCAGGATCACTGTTGACAGTCACTCCGGCAACTCGTATATAGTCACTGTATCAAAAGTCTGACCAAGAAAAGAGAAAGAAAGGTTTTATATCATGGCAAAATCAAAAACTCTGTTCAATACCTCGGAAAACTCCAACTTTATTCTCAATATGACCGAGGAAACCTATACAAAGATAGCCTCCTGGGGATTGTTCGCAGCCTGCCTGACAGTGCCTCTGCTTACTATCTTTCCGGAGATCAACGACAGCCATTCCTACAATCTGTCCACGATCGGCCTTACCATTTCAGGTGTATACTGCCTGATAACAGCTCTTATCGCTATCGTAAAAAAATATGTTAAGAAAGGTGTTCTCCTGCCGGTGCTGGCATTTTCCTTCCTGATCGCCTGGAGTGTCATCTCTGTGCTGGATTCCTATGACAGAACTACCGGTCTTAAAGGCTATCCGCAGCGAGGTGAGGGTCTTCTCTCCACTATGTATTACTTCGGATTTTTCGTGACCGGACTTTCACTGAAACGTGATAAAGCCCTAAAAACCGTAATATACGGCATACTCGCATCAGGCTGGCTCAACTCTGTATTGGCTATGATACAGATACTCCACCCGGATCACAAGCCGTCCCATTACCGGCTTATCTCTCCCCTGTTCTATTTTGCAGCATCAGGTCTGGCTCATTCACCTATGTTTCTGGGCATACTCCTTGCGATCTGCCTTACTGCTGCGCTTACGACCGCAGTTACCTGCGACAGCAATAAGCTCAGGATATTCTGCATTGTAAGCTCTGCTCTCTTTGCATTTGTAAGTATATTCACATTCAACAGTCTTTCGGTTATCGGCATGATCTTTGCAGGTGTAGCCTGTCTCGCAGCACTTATCATTAAGAAAGCTCCTGTACTGCGAGCTCTCATAATACTCGTTCCTGCTGCCGCAGCCGGATTATCTGTCCTGACTGTCAACCACACTATACACAGCTTCCATGAGTACAAATTCCATGACGCTATTATCCTCTGGAGCGGCGACTCCTATCAGCGTATAGGCGCAAGTGGTCTTTATGATACAAGAGTCCTTGATATCGATGATAACTCTGCGATATACTCTCATCTCAACAAGAAGGCCTTCGATATCATGAAGGAATATCCGGCTACAGGAACAGGTCCCGAACAGCTGGTATACCCTCAGATATATACTGTCCGCAATCCCCTTGGCGGAAAGCTGGACACTATGGAAGACATCATCACAATGAATGTCGGTGTATTCGATAAAAACTACAATGAATACCTCTATATCGGCGCCACAAGAGGTGTCCCCTCAATGGCTGCACTTATAGTGCTCATGCTGTCAGCTCTGGGAGCCGGAGCCTTCATTATGAAAAAGCGCCGTACATCCGAGAATATCTGCCTCTTCTTCACTGCTCTCTGCGGCGGACTTGCATTTATCATTTGCTGCAGCAGTATCGCCTACGCTTCTCTGGTATGGATAGCACTGGGAGCTTCCTGTGCTGATATAGACAAGATACACGAAGCTGCAAAGACTGCTTCCGGCAAGGAAAGCAAGAAAGCTCCGGAGAAGGAAAAGAACTCAGAAAGCAAAAATCCCTCAGCTGAAAAAACTGTCAGCGAGAAAAAATCCGCCGATAACAGCAGCAAAAAAACTGCTGAGACCGGCAAAAATCCCTCCGGAGAACCTGAGAAAAAGTCCGGAGATAAAAACAGCAAAAAAAATTCAGGAAAAAAATCCTCCAAAAAGAAATGAACACTCCGTTCAGACAGGCTCTTCACAGTAATGAAGAGCCTGTTTTGCGCCTGAATGGTACAAACAAGCTCCAAAAAGCCCTGTACATCGTCAACAAATCAGTAAGCAGCACCTAACAAAAAACTATTGATTTTTTCCGGAAATATGCTAAAATAAGATTAACAGGGCGGACGATGATCTGCCTGAGTAAATCACGGAGGTGCTTGTAAATGGCATATATTATTTCAGATGATTGCATCAGCTGTGGTGCTTGTGCAGGTGAGTGTCCTGTAGGCGCTATTTCAGAAGGAGACGGAAAGTACGTTATCGACGCAGACGCTTGCGTAGAGTGCGGTGCTTGTGCAGGTGTATGTCCTGTTTCAGCTCCTAACGCTGAGTAATAAAAGTTCATCAGTAAGCAGCTCAACTGTGAGCTGCTTATTTTTTTGCCGTAATGTCCGAACTTTCGCCGTATCACCGGGAGTATCATACAGCTGTCATCCGCTTTCAGCACCATCGCTGTGTGACACGCCGGGATATACGTCGATTTTTTTATTTCTACATAGTGACAAATCAAGAATAATGTGATATAATGTTAGTGTATACTTTTTTTGTTAAAGGACGTGTTATCTATGTCTCGAAATTACGATGTCATAATCGCCGGATGCGGCGCTGCAGGTCTTTACGCAGCTATAAATCTCCCCTCCGACCTGAAAATACTCATTCTCTGCAAGCGTGAGCTTAGTCTCTGCAACTCTTCACTCGCTCAGGGCGGAATAGCCGGTGTATATAACTCACCTAATGATAATATCCAGTACCACCAGAATGATACTCTCATTGCCGGCGGATTCAAAAATAATGTTGACGCAGTCCACACCCTTGTCAGCGAGGCTGCTGAGGATATCGAGCATATCATAGAGCTCGGAGTCGACTTCGATAAAAATGCGGACGGCTCATACCACCGTACCCTTGAGGGCGGTCACAGTCACCACCGTATCTTCCACCATGCCGACTCTACCGGCGCTGAGATTGCTTCAAAGCTCCTCGCCCACGTCCAGACTCTCGACAACGTGGAGATAATGGAAAATACTATAATGTGTGCAGTTAAGCAGACAGGTACAGGCTATTCAGCCTTCCTTAAGCTTCCCGATGATTCATACGAGACCTGCAACTGCCACTTTATGATACTTGCTACCGGCGGTATCGGACGTGTTTATGAGTTCACTACAAACTCTGCAATAGCCACCGGCGACGGTATCACCTTCGCATACGAAATGGGCGCTAAGATAAAGAACCTCAGCTATGTACAGTTCCATCCCACAGCCTTCAATAACCGTGCTACCCGTGAGTGCTTCCTTATCTCAGAGGCTGTCAGAGGCGAGGGAGCTTACCTCCTGAACTGCAACAAGGAGCGCTTCATGCATAACTACGACGAGCGCCTTGAGCTCGCCCCCAGAGACGTTGTCTCTCACGCTATAATCCTCGAATCAAGAAAACAGAACTCCACTGATTTCTACCTGGATATAAGCTACAAGGACAGCGAATTCCTCAAAAAACGCTTCCCTATGATATACAAGAACCTTATGGATCAGGGCTTCGACCTCACTAAGGAACCGGTGCCGATATATCCATGCCAGCACTACCTAATGGGCGGTATCGACGTTGACAAGAATTCCGAGACCAGCCTCCGCAATCTCTTTGCCTGCGGTGAGTGCTCACATACCGGCGTTCACGGAAGCAACCGTCTCGCCAGCAATTCACTGCTGGAAGCTCTTGTATTTTCCCGCCATGCAGCTAACTGCATAGCATCCCGTCTCAGCTCCGCCCCCGAAGGCTTCGAGGAGGCTGAGTTCTCAGCACATATCGGCAGCAGCCGCATACCTAAGGGCTACCGCACTGAGACAAGACGAATAATGCAGAGAAGCCACTTCGTTATCCCGGATAAAAAAGCCGCAGCAGAAGGCTTCAAACGTGTAAAGGAAATGCGTGATGACCTTCTTAACGGCGGATACCTCGTTGACGCAGATTACGTCCTCGCTAAATCAATAGTTACTGTTGCTTATATTATTCTTGGCGAGGTAATGCAGTAAACGGCTTTTTCATCCTCCCTCTTACTGAAAGGAGAATACTATGAAAAAGAAACTATTGCTTTCAAAGATAATGGCGGCCGCCATCATCGCAGGCTGCTTCAGCTCGATGCCTTCATCTGCAAGGTCTTCCATAAAGGGCGACGTTAACGGCGACAGCATCATCGGCTTCGGTGACCTGAGACTCATTCAGGGCTATGTCCTCGGCAACAATAAGCTCACAGCCGATCAGATGAAATATGCTGATGTGGACGGCGACGGACGTGTTGATGCCTTCGACCTTGCCCTGCTCAAAGAGAACTTCAACGAGCATATGGATAAGATACCTCAGGGTACATGGGTCGCCTCCGGAAGCAAGGGAAAAAGATACTATAACTTTGAAAAGGGTACTGTGACAGAAGAGAGCTCCGGCGCTGTGACCTCGTATAAGTGCACTGTATATGAAACAAACCTCAACTTCGATAAAAATGTCTGCGGCGATGCTGCTCATGCGCTTTTCTCATGGACAAGTGACAACACCTTCGTCCTACGCTGGGATAAGGGATATGTGGAGGAGCTCCACTACTACGGAAATGCTGCCATAAACTACAGCAGCCTTCTCTCCGGAAAATATGTCACATCCGGCGGATACGGAAAACGCACCTTCAATTTCAGAGGAATAAGCGGCAGCTTTACCGGACAGAATGGCTCCGGACTGGGATTTGAGTACACCGCCAGCGGAAATAACTACACCTTCTATATGGGCACTGACCGCAAGCCAAAGAAAGCTGTATATAAGAAAATAGACTCTATGCACTTCTCCCTCACCTGGGACGACGGCACTGTTGAGAGATTCACAAAACAGGATATACAGACGAAAAACGGTATAACCTATGTGAACGGCATCCTCATCGCAAATAAGACCTACGGCCTCCCATCTACATATAATCCGGGAGCTATCACATCCGATGCTCAGGCCGCTTTCAATAAAATGAAGGCTGATGCTGCCAAGGCCGGATATAGCCTCTTTATCTGCTCGGGATTCCGCTCATACAGCTATCAGAGCCAGCTCTACAACAGCTATGTCAACCGTGACGGAAAGGCAAAGGCTGATACCTACTCCGCAAGGCCGGGCCACTCTGAACACCAGACCGGTCTCGCTATGGATATAAACAACGCTTCCGACGCCTTCAATAATACTCCGGAAGCAAAATGGATAGCCGCTAACTGCTGGAAATACGGATTTATCCTCCGTTATCCTCAGGGCAAACAGAATATAACCGGCTATAAATATGAGTCATGGCACGTCCGCTATCTCGGAAATGACCTGGCCAAGGAGGTCTATAACTCCGGCCTGACACTGGAGGAATTCCTGTGTATCGACTCGGTATATAAATAATGAAAGGAACGATATCATGAAACTTCTTCAATGCTATATCGATAATATCATAACTACTGCCCTCATGGAGGATATAAACTATATCGACGCTGCTGCTGATAACCTTATCCCCGAAACTCACCGCAGCTCTGCATACTATGTGGCTAAGGACTCCGGTGTAGTCTGCGGTATAGAGGTGGCTAAGCGTGTATTTGAGCTGGCCGGCGGAGATGTGGATTTCCGTATACTCCTGACCGACGGTACAAAGGTACAGAAGGGCGATATAATCGCTGAGCTGGAAGGCAGCACCCTTACTCTCCTCAAAGGCGAGAGAACTGCTCTCAATATACTCCAGCATATGTCAGGCATTGCTACTGCCACAAATAAGTGCGTGGAACTGGTAGCCGGTACAAATGCCTCTGTTACCGATACGAGAAAGACTCTCCCCGGACTTCGTGCCCTTCAGAAGTACGCTGTTACCGTGGGCGGAGGAAAGAATCACCGCTTCAATCTCTCTGATGCAGCTATGCTGAAGGATAACCATATCGATGCTTACGGCGGTATCACTGCCGCAGTCAAGGCTCTCCGTGAGAAGATTGGTCATACCGTAAAAATAGAGGTCGAGGTCCGCAATCTGGTGGAGCTCCGTGAAGCTCTTGAAAATAAGGTGGAGATAATCATGCTGGATAATATGAGCTGCGACGAAATGAAGCAGGCTGTGGAAATAACCGGCGGACGTGCTCTGCTTGAAGCTTCCGGTAATGTTACTGCCGAAAACATTCGCTCCGTTGCTGAGACCGGTGTGGATATCATCTCCCTGGGCGCCCTCACTCACTCAGTGAAGTGCTTCGATATTTCTATGAAAATAAAGAAATAGATTTTTTAACTAGCGCTTGTATTTTGTCGTTTTATGTCGATATTGCTCAAAAAAGTTTATTTTCATCCCTTTAAATATTGACATTTTAGCAATGTCATGATATAATTATGTTGAAATAAGTGGATTATTTTTACATTTATTTCAATAGCCACAATAATGGCGAATAATAAAAAGGAGGAATTTAAAATGAAAGTAAAAAAACTATTTGCGTTACCGACAGCCTTCCTATCTACTTTAATCGCCGTGCCAATTATGAACACAAATGCTGCACCACCACCAAGTAATAACCCACAAATTTATATTGATTTTACTGTTGATAACGGAAGAATGCGTGGGGATGTTGTTTTCAACAATGTTCCAGAGGTTGCTTCAGCAGGCTTTAATATTGAATTAGGAGATGGTTTGAAATTTGTACCATACAGTGGTTCGAGATACATCTCCAATTGTCATGAAAACTTTAACGGTATGTATTATTTTAACATTATTGATGATCAGAATGTTGCATTTGTTTATGCAAGTGCAGCTCAAGAGGACCTTAATGGAACTTTCTTTTCCTTTTATGTTGAACCAACAAATGTAAGTGTTCCATCGAACTCAACTGGTAATGTCATATTCCAAGGCCTAGGGTATTTAGGAAATGATCACGGAAGTTTTTATAGTGCAAGCGGTTCATCTTCAATTATTATCGAAACTCCTGTTATACTTGAATCAGGTGAATTTATCTACGGTGATGCAGATGACAATACTGTGGTTGACGGTTCCGATGTTACAAGAATAATGGCAGCTATAAATGAGTATGGAAACGATATTCCTCTAAGCTCATTTACAGAAAATACACTTACAAAACTTCCTACCTACACAACCGCATTTGCGTCAGACGTTAACAATGACGGATATATCGACTCAACAGACTATACAGCAGTGTTACAATATTATGGCTTGATGCTCGCTGGATCACCTTATACTGGAAATATAGGTACAGTTGATATTTACGAAATTTATTAAAGCAAATTGTATTCTATAAGGAGGTCTTTAACATGAAAAAGTTAACCGCATTTTTATCTGCTTTTGCACTGGCAGTCTCTGCTGTTCCCTCTTTTTCAGCAGCTGAGACTCCTGCTATGGGTGACGTCACCGGCGACGGACAGCTCACCGGCGCTGATGCAGCAGAGATACTCCGTTATTCCTCTGCACTCCTAAGCAATGCTGACCCATCGGAGGAATGTCACTATTATGAGAATATCCGGCTTTACGGCGACTACAACAACGATGGCCGCATCGACGGCAATGACAGCTCTGCGATCATGCGTGATCTCATCAATACCACAGACCGCTCGCTCTCAGACGTAATAATCGAAGGCAATTCGTATATAGCAGCTGAATATCCACGCATGGGCGATGTAAACGGTGACGGCACAGTCAACGGTACCGATGCCACTATCGTACTTAAATATTTCTCAAATCTTCTCTCAGGATACGATGTATCTGATATCGAAGCAAGCACCTATATCCTCGAAAGAGGCGATATGAACGGCGATAGTATCATTGACGGCAACGACGCTACCGTAATACTCAGAATATTCGTTGACGAAAACAGATAACTCAATATTCTCCGGGCAGCCTTAGGCTGCCCATTTTATTTCATTTCAGTTTCAAATTATTTCAATAAGTATTTTTCACTTGACATTATACTCCGATGTGTGCTATACTATACTTGCTTAGACCAAGCTATAACTATAAATATATAAATCGGAGGTCTCAGTCATGAGAAAATTACAGTTAACGGCACTTCTTCTCTGTGCAGTAATGGCACTTCCTGCTGCCGGATGCGGAAATAAAACCAAAAGCTCAAAAACAACAAGAAGCATTTCTGACGGCGGCGACGCTCCTCAGGCAGAAGAGCCCAGCAATGTTTACGAGAACAATGACGAAATCGGTAAGAACGAAACTGTCGTTGATATCAAGCAGGAAGCTGATGCAAACGATACAGGATTCACTCTCAACCGTGCTATCAAGGTAACTCCTTCATCAGAATACGGCTACAACGGCAACTTCATCTACCTTGATGTTACTATCAAGAACAACACAGATACCTCATACGAGCTCAGCACCCTGAACAACTTCTACCTCATTTATCCCGACGGCACTGAGAAGTACGGTGATGTTCAGACAGAGCTCTATGCTAACAGCAAGTTCAAGAACTTTGAGGTTTCTCCTTATACTGTACCTGCAAACGGTGAGCTCAGCTGCATCGTCGGCGGATTCGCTGTTGATTCAGATGTAAATGAGTTTACTGTCGGATTCTTCCCGACAAAGGACAACAACAGAAATAAGGAAGACGTTATCAAGGTCGAGGTAAAGCCCGAAATGATCGAGGATAACCCCGCTGATATCCTTAAATAAGAACATAAGGGAGCCTGCTCTATGCAGGCTCTTTTCTTTTTGCCCTTCCGCCCAGACATATCCACATCACCAGTATGTAGACAGCTCCTCCTGCTGCACCTGATATCAGTATTGCTGCAATATCTCCCAGTCCTGCCGCCGCTGACCTTACCAGAAATGCCGCACCGCCGCACATTGCACCAGAATAAAGAACCCCCGCAAAAGGAGCAGGCTCCGGTCTCAGGCCGGAATGAACTATATATGCCCTGAGAGCAAGTATAAGTATCACAGCATAGCATACCGTTGTGGATATTGCTGCTCCCGATACTCCGTACATTGGAATGAGAAGTATATTTCCTGCCAGCTTTATAACAGTGCCGGCCGCCATTATTATCAGCGGAAGATACGTCCTTCCTATGGCCTGAAGCATACTGAAAAGCGGATAGGATATGCACAGACATACCATACCCGGCATAAGCAGCCTCAAAGGTGCCACACATATCCCGGCCTCGTCAGGCTGACGGGGAAACAGCACTCCCAGCACCTCACCTGCAAGCACTCCAAGTCCCACTGCCGCAGGTACGGCTATCACCGCAGATGTCAGCAAGGCCTGCACTGAGTCCCGCTGAAGGCGGCTGCTGTCCCCGGATTCCCAGTCAGAGGTTATCAGCGTCAGCGCTCCCTTGCCAAGCATATTTGTCACAGAGGGAACAAGATTGAAGACCGTCAGCGCTATCCCTGCAAAGGAGCCGTATACAAAACGTGAGTACTCCCCCGCAGGTGTGCCGGCAGGCAGAGCTGAGATATCCTCCACATCGGGAATGAACTCTATCACAGTCCACATATCTATCAGTGCAGTGAGATTTGTCACAACTGCACTTATGCCTATGGGAAGCGCCACGGAAAACAGCTCCCCTACTATCTCACGGCGGCTCATTACTTTATCCGAAGATGAATGAGGGCTCCGTGAAAACACTCTAATCACCGCAAAAAATAAAACCGCTCCAAGGGATGAAACAGTCACTCCCAGTATTCCTGCCGCAGCTGCAAGTGCTCTGATATCAGTCACATACGGGAAATATCTCAGCACCGCTTCACTGTGGCTAACAGTATAGCTGCACAGAAAAAGGCCTGCTCCCACCTTTACAAAGCCCTCTGCTACCTGAGAAAGCGCTGTCGGGAACATATTGCTCAGTCCCTCATAGTATCCCCTTTCAACTGCGGTTATACAGCCAAAAAATACAGCCGGCGCTATCATTGCAACTGCCGGTGCAGCCTCGGGACTATCCGCAGAATACCGGCTGAAAGGAACTGCAAGCGCCAGGGTAAACACACTTCCGGCAAGTCCTGCCAGCGAAAATACTGCAAGTGCCGTCCTTCTGACCCTCAGTGCGCTGCCATAGCTGCCCTGTGCCGCACACCTTGCTGTAAGTCTCGCAACTGCTGAAGTAACTCCAGTAACGGTCAGAGCATATACCGGCATAAAAAGGCTGTAGGCACAGCTGAAATAGCTCATCCCCACGCCTCCCAGCATATTCGTCAAGGGTATCTTGAATACCGCTCCCAGTACTTTTGCCGCAGCCGCAGATATCATCAATATGAGCGAACCTTTAAGAAAGGTCTGTTTTTTCAAATGCCTCATCCCTTTTCATGTATATATTAACCAATTCTCGACCGCTTTCTTTGTTGTGTTCAACGATTATTCACCGGTTTCACCTAAATATATGTTGCAGAAACTGAAAATATGTGATATAATATAGAATAGACTATGTGTACTTTCAGAAAGGTTGGTCTTTTTATCATGGAATATAAATTTTCAGACAAAGTCAATGGATTAAAAGCTTCAGCTATCCGTGAGATACTTAAATTTACAGCCGACCCCGAAGTCATTTCCTTCGCTGCCGGCAACCCCGCTCCCGAGGCTTTCCCCAAGGAGCAGATCGCTGAGATCTCTGCTGATCTCCTCAAAAACGATCCTATCCTCGCTCTCCAGTACAGCGTTACCGAGGGATATACTCCCCTCCGTGAATTCCTCAAGGGCTGGATGACCGAAAAGGGCTGCTTCCACAAGGAATTCGATGACCTTATAATAACATCAGGCGGCCAGCAGGCTAACGAGCTCTCCTGCAAGGTGCTCCTCAATGAGGGCGATACCCTGCTCTGCGAGTCTCCAAGCTTCATCGGCTCACTCAACGCCTTCCGCTCATATAACGTAAATCTGGTAGGCGTTGATATGGAGGATGACGGCATCAATATCGAAAAGCTTGAAAATGCTCTCAAAACCGAGAAAAAAGTCAAGATCCTCTACCTTATCCCCAACTTCCAGAATCCTACCGGCAGAACAATGTCTCTGGCCAAGAGAAAGGCTGTTTACGAGCTTGCCTGCAAGTATGATTTCATAATCCTTGAGGATGACCCCTACGGTGAGCTTCGCTTTGCCGGCGAAAATATCCCCACTATCAAGAGCATGGATACTGAGGGCAGAGTTATCTACTCAAGTACCTTCTCCAAGCTCATCTCCTCCGGATTCAGAACAGGATATGTATCTGCTCCCGCTCCTATCATTCAGAAAATGGTTGTCTGCAAGCAGGTATCAGATGTTCACTCAAATATCTGGGCTCAGGTAGTATCCTACCGCTTCATGACTACTGTTGACCGTCAGGCTCATTTCAACAAGCTCCGTGATATCTACAGAAAAAAATGCGGACTTATGTGCGGATATATCGACAACGAGTTCTCAAAGAAGATCACCTATGTCAAGCCCGAGGGCGGACTCTTCATCTGGTGTACCCTTCCTGAGGATTTCGACATGAATGCCTTCTGCACAAAGGCTGTTCAGGATTACAAGATCGCTGTAGTTCCCGGAAACTCCTTCAATATCAAGGAGAACGAGGTAAGCCACTCATTCCGCCTCAACTACTCTACCCCCACAAACGAACAGATCGAAAAGGGTATGTCTATCCTTGCTAAAATGACAAGAGATATGCTCGACTGATCTTATACTGCGATTTTTCGGGACAAGCTCCCTTAAAGATATATTTTTTACAATGAAAGGAAAATTCTTATGCCAAACAAAAATACAGGACGTTACAATGTAACTCAGAAATATTTAATGACAAGAGGTCAGGCTATCAACTTCCCCGCTCAGTTCTTCAATGCTAATTTCAAGAAGAACGAGGTTTTCGGCGTTGTAGTCGATATCCCTATGTCATCTGACGTACTTACAACTATGGTTTGCTTCATCAATGGTGCTGCTAACCTCTATTTCAACAACGGCGGTGAGTACACCGGAGCTTCTCAGAGATACAGAAATCTCGTTCAGGCTACTCATGCTCTCGTTGCAAATGCAGGTCAGCTCCTTCCTAAATGTCAGAAGACAACTAAGTTTGACCTCCCTGTTGACAGGACAAGCAATATCTTCCTCCTCACTAAGGGCGGAATCTACAAGACTGAGATAAAGGCCGGCATACTCCCCGCTGAGGAAGTTGAAAAGCGCAATATCTACGTTCTCTATCAGCGTGTTCTCGCTGAGCTCAGAAGCGCTCAGCTCAAGGACGATGCTGCTGCACGCAAGGCAAATAAGTAAGGAGCTCTCAATATGGACGATAAAAAGCTTATCTTCAGCGCTATCCAGCCAACAGGCACCTTTACTCTCGGAAACTATATAGGTGCTGTCCGCAACTGGGCTCCACTTCAGGATGAGTATAACTGCATCTACTGTGTAGCTGATATGCACGCTATTACTGTAAAGCAGGAGCCTGCTAAACTCAGACAGAATACCCTGGCCGCTTATGCACTTCTTATGGCCTGCGGGATCGATCCGGAGAAGTCAATTCTTTTCATTCAGAGCCATGTCAATACTCATGCTCTCCTCAACTGGGTACTCTGCTGCAATACTCAGTTCGGTGAGCTCACCCGTATGACTCAGTTCAAGGATAAGAGCCAGAAGCATCCTGACGATGTAAAT
This sequence comes from Ruminococcus flavefaciens, assembly GCA_002371825.1. Classification (GTDB taxonomy): domain Bacteria; phylum Bacillota; class Clostridia; order Oscillospirales; family Ruminococcaceae; genus Ruminococcus; species Ruminococcus flavefaciens_L. The sequence continues at coordinate 20,272 of DFHF01000024.1, forward strand.
GCAGGTCTCTTTACATATCCTTCACTTATGGCTGCCGATATCCTCGCTTATAATGCTGATTTCGTTCCTGTGGGTGTCGACCAGAAACAGCACCTGGAGCTTGCAAGAAATATCGCTCAGCGCTTCAATCAGCGCTATGGTGAGTTCTTCACTCTCCCTGAGCCCTATATTATCGATGTAGGTGCTAAGGTAATGTCTCTCCAGGATCCTACAAAGAAAATGTCCAAGTCCGATGAGAACCCCAATGCCTGCATACTCATCCTCGACGATAAGGATACTATCATCCGTAAGTTCAAGAGAGCTGTCACAGACAGCGAGGCTGAGGTCTGCTACCGTGAGGGCAAGGACGGCATCAATAACCTTATGGCTATCTACTCCTGCGTTACCGGTAAGGACTACGCTGCTATCGAATCAGAATTCGCCGGCAAGGGCTATGGCGACTTCAAGATAGCTGTTGGTGAGGCTGTTGCCGATCACCTTGAACCTGTACGCACAGAGTTCGCCCGTATCTCACAGGATAAGGAATTCCTCAAAAAGTGCTATACTGAAGGTGCTGAAAAGGCATTTAAGTATTCACGCAGAATAGTTTCAAAGGTTTATCACAAGGTCGGATTTGTGGACGTAAACTGATGGTTCCTTGTCGTTAGTTCACTCTTTTTATACTGGTAATGAAATAACCGGCAAAATACACAAACTGTACATTTATTTTTTCGGTTATTGAACGTTATCTCCAAAAATCAAAAAACATCTTGCAATTTGGCTGAATTTAGAGTATTATAGTATTTGGCCCGTCTTTTAGGAGGGTTTTTCATATGGTTGAATATCAGCAGAAAGATCATTACTCGATCGATGATCTCATCGAGATCGTTAAGCTTCTTCGCGGCGAAGGCGGCTGTCCCTGGGACAGAGAACAGACCCACGAATCTATAAGAAGCGATTTCATCGAGGAGACCTGCGAGGCGATCGAAGCGATCGACCTCAAAGACAGCGATCTTCTTCGTGAAGAGCTGGGGGACGTTCTCCTTCAGGTAGTTTTCCACTGCCGCATTGAAGAGGAGACAGGCTCTTTCAGATTCGATGATATATGCGATGAGGTCTGCAAAAAACTTATTATCCGTCACCCACACGTCTTCGGTGACGTCCTCGCCGATTCCACCGATCAGGTGCTCAAGAACTGGGACGCCATTAAAATGAAAACCAAGGGTCAGGATACCTACACAGATACGCTCAACAGCGTTGCTAAATCACTTCCCGCTTTGATGAGAGCGCAGAAGGTCGGAAAAAGAGCCATGAGGGCTGGGATGGATTTCCGGAATGCACAGGACGCTGTAGCTTGTATCGACGCCGAAAAATCAGAGCTCGATAAGGCTATCGCCAATAACGATCAGACCAATATCGAAGAAGAGATCGGCGATCTGCTGTTCTCATGCGTTAATGCCGCCCGCCATCTCGGGGTGGACGCTGAACTCGCACTAAAAGCTGCTACAGAGAAATTTATAAAGCGCTTTTCTATCACCGAAGAGCTTGTCAGTGCGGATAAGCTCGATATGAAGGACCTGCCTATTGAAAAATTGGATGTTTATTGGGACAAGGCTAAACATATTATCAATTCGGAGGTAATTAATAATGACTAAGACTGAACTCATCAATTCCATCGCTGATAAGGCTAACTGCACTAAGAAGGACGCTTCCGCTGCTCTCGAAGCTACTCTCGCTGCTATCCAGGAGACTCTCGAAGGCGGAGAAAAGGTTTCTATCACAGGCTTCGGTACTTTCGAGGTTCGTGAGAGAGGCGAGAAGGTCTGCATCAACCCCAGAACTAAAGAGCAGATGACCTGCCCTCCCTGCAAGGCTCCCGCTTTCAAGGCTGGCAGAACCCTTAAAGAAGCTATCAATAAGTAATAACTCTTCGGGACAGGCTCTTGTTAGTCTGTCCCTTTTACTTTTATGAAAGGAGCTAATTATGAGACTTGATAAATACCTTAAAGTCACAAGACTTATCAAGCGCCGCACTGTTGCAAATGAAGCCTGCGACGCAGAAAAGATCTCCGTTAACGGAAAAGTCGCCCGTGCATCTTATGATGTGAAGGTTGGCGATATCATCGAGATAAATATGGGCACACGTCCTCTTAAAGTCAAGGTGCTCAATGTCACCGAACACGCTACCAAGGAAAATGCTGCCGATAATTATACTGTCATAGAATAAATTATCCCGTTTAAATAATCACGAAAAAGAGCCCCTTTTCAAAAGGGGCTCTCATTTGTTATAACATGAGATCAGCCACGGACGCCCAATGGGCGTCCCTACAATTTGGCTATTTTACATGAATGCTTTGCAGGAGACTCCGCCCTCAGCATCCAAAAATTGTTTTTGACAGTATCAGAGCCCCATTTTTTCAAACGGGGCTCTTAAAATTTCAGTATACAGCTTCCATAAAGGGAGCAGAATGGTCAATTATTTCGTATTGTGAATATCCCAGCGAGGCGAGCAGAGCTTTGCAGCCTTTGTGCCATCCAGCATATTATTATACTCAAGCTTGGATATATCAAGATAACGATAATTTATCTTCTCGTCTTTGCTGCCGCCAAATATGCCCTTGATCTTGGAGAAGGCTCCGCCGCTGTTGCTCTTCTGGAGAACTGCTCCGAGGCGGTGATGCTCTCTCATAAAGGCGATAATATCTGCCGCAGATGTAAGGAGCTTATCGCTTACGTTGTAAATTCCTGCATAGCTCATATCGTCCGCATTCTTTACGAAGCAGAGGATAAAATCAACAAGATTGTGTACACAGCACAGCTGGAAGCCATACTGTCCCTTGCCTGATACGAAGTTTGAACCGTCCTTAGGATCGGTAATTTTCGACATAAGATTCTCAGTATAGTTAAGAGTGTAGACCGGTGAAAATCTTGTTATACAGCACATAACTTCCTTATGGTGCTGATACTCTTCTATAAGGGCCTTCTCTGAGGCTATCTTAAGCTGAGCGTAGTTTGTGACCGGCTTCAGCACATGATCCTCTCTGATAGGCTCCCTTGACTTAGGGAACTCATATACCTGATCTGTGCTGAGCAGAACTACCTTCTTGACATTTTCTCCCATAGAGTAACGATAAATGAACTTATCGCACTGCTTGGACTCCTGTATCTCCTTTTCCGTCACTATTGGTCCCAGGTCGTTATCCACCGTACAGGCGGCGTGTATCAGGATAGAAACTTCATTTTTTTCAAATACTTCTGCATAGGTATCTTTGTCTGTTGGAGTTGCCTGAACAAAAGAATAATTTAATTTTCCCTCGTTATATATGCCCGGCTCTCTATCAACTGCTATGACCGCATAGCCCTTCTTTAGCAATCCGGAACAAATATGCTGACCTATAAGTCCACAACCTCCGGTAACAACTGCTATCTCCATAATCATAGCCTCCTTTCCGAACATTGAATTTTTCTATTCATCTTATTATATATCATTTTTTCAAATTTTATCATTATATTTTAGTATCTGTATATCAATGATATTTTAGTCTATATCTCCGTTATTTATCTTATCGATAGAATTCTGAACTTCACTTGCTATTGCATCGTATGTCTCGTTCCATGGAACTCCTCTTGTAGTCTGACGAAGGTTGTTATTGAGTATTTCTGCACAGTCATCGGAAACTCCGTTAGCCACATCTATGACAGGATTCTCCTCTGCCAGCTCTGTCAGTTCATTTCTCATATCCACCATTTCATCTGTCCAGCCGTAATCGTCCTTAAACATAGTACTGGTAATATCGTGGATATCATCATTTACGAGGCAGTAGCGGTAGCAGTCAAGGTACTTAGCAACACCCTCCGGGTTATGTCCGCCGGAAACAAAGGAATATGCTTCCATTTTTATCGGTATATAGTATTCATCAGCCTGAGGATCCTTTGGCATAGGCACAAAGAATACGTCATCGCCGTACTTTTCTTTCCATACAGCGGGAGTATAATACAGCTCATACAGTCCTACAGGATAGAAGAGCAGCTTGCCCTCTCCGATATAATTCGGCTTAGCTTCCCAGCCATATCCGGGGCCGCCTATAGCGACATATCCGTTCTGATAGAGGCTGAACATCCAGTTCTGGACACGCTCCATAGCAGGATCACCCAGATTGCTTACCAGCTTGCCGTTTTCTATGCCGACTGCCGGCTTACCTATCGTATTTATCAGTCCGTTCTCGAACCACCAGCCGTCAATGCCGTATCTCTGGTTATCCCAGTCAACAAATTCCTTAAGGAGTCTCTCAAATGCATCCCAGTCCCACTTGCCTTCAGCATAGAGGTCAGCCGGGTCATCGAGACCAGCCTCCTGTATAGTCTTGCGGTTATAGAGAACAGCAACAGCATCGCCGGTAGTCTGAGCGACTGCCGCATAGTGCTTGCCGTTCCACATAATACTGTCGTTAGCTTCCTTCATATCCTCCCAGAGAGGTGAATCGAAGTCGATATAATCATCTGCGGGCACGAACATAGATCTCAGAGCGCCTCTCGGGATAGCGTCGTTATCTCCGGCATAGAAGAAGTCGATACCCTCATCGCTGCTTATAAGACGTGAGAGCTCATCGTACCGGTCGCCGTAGTCCACATCGTGAAATTCGATATTGCCGCCGTAGAGCTCCTGAAAGAGCATCAGATCGGCAGGTGTTTTTTTACCTGTATCATCAGGATTTATGTCCCATGTTGCATACCATTTTACAGTTTTATTCTCGAGCTCGCCTGTAAGCGGGCAATCCTCATCATTTCGGGCGATATCAAGGATCTGATCCTTTTTCTCCTTGACCATAGTCTGTCCCTCACGGTCCTCTGTTCCGCTGCTTTCAGATGACTTGTCAGATGATGAGCAGGCTGTCACTGTAAATACAGTTGTTATAAGAAGAGCACCGAGCAATGCCTTTAATTTTTTCATTTGCGTCCCCCTTATAGCGCCTATGTCCTGACATGAGGACATAGAATTGTTCACATACTTTATTTTATTATAACACTTTCCTGAGCCTTCTGTCAATATCCATTTTTCATAGAAATACGGTGAAATAATAGTTAAAATACGCAAATCGGGAATAAAATTTTATTTCTTAATTGTAAATAGCACACAAAACTTTTCTTTATTCACTTTTTATACATCAACTGCACCTGATACCCGTTCTGCGATAGGCGCAGCTCTCACGCATACTGCATACTGCACAGCCCTTTTTCTTCTCTCCCAAAGGCTTATCAGACACTCCGATTATAGCCGTTACGGACTTTGAAGGTATCAGCAGACTGCTTGAGGTCACAGTAAGACCAATGCGGCGCTGTGCATTCAGAAGAGCAGCCAGATCACTCTGCAATTCAAGAGGAAGATCGCCGTATCCCGGACTGAATCTCCAGGTGCGGTACGGAGCCTCTATCATGGAGAATATCTCCTCCTCAGCCTTGTCACAGGCCTTCTCTACAGCTGCGCTGCAAAGGCTGTCAATAGCCAGGGAGAGCGCCATATCCGTTATTGCTGTCTGTCGGATAAGCTTATCTGCTTCACCGGAGAGCGTCACAGCCATCAGCACTGCCTTGCTGCAACCGCTCAGGTGCTTTCTGATCTCCTGACCGGGAAGGACCAGCTGTGTACCTGACAGCACTATCCCCTCTTCCTTCTCCACTATATTGAACTCACGGCAGACATACTGAGGTCTTACCGCCTTAAGCACCATTTCCCGGCCCTTTTCTATCAGTCTCAGAAGCTGTTCATCAGGTTCTCCACGAACTCCCATATAGCGGGCAGCTTCGTCTCCGGGAATGTCATCAAGCGCTATCATGTGCCTATAATGCCTGAAACGGCTTCGCTGATCTTTCTTGCAACGTATGCATTGTTCATGGTGTAAAGGTGTATGCCGTCAACTCCGCTGGCTACAAGGTCAACTATCTGGTTAACAGCATATGCTATACCTGCGTCACGGAGAGCCTCGGGATTGTGCTCATATCTCTGCATTATCTTTACGAATTTTCTCGGAAGACTTGCACCGCAGGTGGTTACCATTCTCTCGATCTGATTCTTGTTGACTACAGGCATGATACCTGCCTCTATGGGGACGTTTACCCCTGCAAGAACAGCTTTTTCACGGAAATCATAGAATGAATCGTTATCAAAAAACAGCTGTGTTATAAGGTGGTCTGCACCTGCGTCCACCTTCTTTTTAAGATTCATAATATCCTCTACAAGGGTCTCAGCGTCGGGATGACACTCCGGATAGCATGCACCGGCTATATCGAAATCACCCTTGCTGCGGAGATAACTTATAAGGTCGCTGGCATGACTGAACTCCCTCTTCGGTGGGATATCAGGATTGATATCTCCTCTGAGCGCCAGGATATTCTCAATGCCTCTGGTCTTTATCTCGCTGATAGTGGAGTCTATTTCATCCTTTGAGTAGTTTATACAGGGAAGGTGTATCATAGGTGTGATACCGGACTCCTTTATGCGTGAGGCTATCTCACAGGCATATCCTCCGTTTCCGCTGCCGCCTGCGCTGAATGTAACACTTATAAAGTCAGGCTGCAGGCCCTGAAGCTCATCTAAGGTGTCGTATATCACCTCTACAGGGCTGTTCTTCTTAGGCGGGAATATCTCAAAAGAAAACACGGTTTTCTTGTCAAAAATCTCTCTGATCCTCATATTAAGTCTCCTCTCAGTCAATTGACCAGTCTATCTCTTTCATGCCGTTTGCCCGCAGGAATTCATTTGCTTTTGAAAAATGTCTGCACCCAAAGAATCCGTTATAGGCTGACAGCGGACTTGGATGTGCTGCTTTCAACACAAGATGTGCGGGATTTGTTATGAACTGCTGTTTGCTCTTTGCGTCACCGCCCCACAGCATGAACACCATGGGCTTTTCACGCTTATCAAGGAGCTTTATAACGTCTGTGGTAAACTGCTCCCAGCCGAGGCCGTGGTGGCTCCTGGCCTGATTAGCCCTGACTGTAAGAACAGAATTCAGCAGAAGAACTCCCTCCTTGGCCCACTTTGTCAGCTCACCGTGTTTTCCGAGGTTATTGATACCCACATCGTCCTTTATCTCCTTGAAGATATTTATAAGCGACGGAGGCGGTGCTATTCCCTGTCTGACTGAAAAACTGAGGCCATGCGCCTGTCCTTCGCCGTGATAGGGGTCCTGGCCGATTATCACACACTTTACATCGTTATATGCTGTGTATTTCATTGCGTTGAAAATATCGTACATTCCCGGGAAGATACGCTGCGTCCTGTACTCCATGATAAGCTTTTTTCTCAGTTCGAGATAATACTCCTTATCAAACTCGCCCTTCAGCAGTTCATCCCAGTCATTATTAAAATTGACCATTTGTCTAACCTCTTCTAAAATAAATTCAGGGCGGTCAAGCCGCCCTTTTCTTAGTTGTAAATAGTATCCTCATAGTATTTGAACTTAACAAGCATATTTTTCTTGTATGTCAGCGATCCCTGCTGATTGAAGGGGATCTTCTCATAGGCCTCAGCCGAACACTCTATGGTGACCTGCTGTCCCTTTCTCGTCATAAAAACAAGCTCGTAATACTCATCGACAAGCTTTACCTGACCGGTGCTCTCGATTATCCTCATTCTGTCATCTGTCTTGCGGATAAGCGTTGCCATTTCAACCACCGGACCGGATACCTTTTTCTGCGCCGGCTCAGCAGATACGCTTTTTGCAGAACTTCCGACAGTATTCTCTCCGCCGGCGGGCTTGGTACGGCGAAGAACATAATTCTCATCTGCGCCCTCCTCATTTAGGAAGACATCCATTATCCTTTTGAATGAACTTTTTCCGCTGAAAAGAATTATGACCACTATAAGTATAACAACAATACCTGCCAATAAGATCAACAGGTTTTTAAGCTGCTCTGTCATTTTTCTATCCTTCCTTCAGAACCTTTATCACATGGAGTTAAAATACCCCAAGTTTATTTTCATATTAATATTATAATATATTTCTTTTCATTTTGCAAGATATATTTGCAAATTTCCGGCGGATATGTTATAATTTAGTAGAATTTTTACATCCGGAGGTGTATTATGCAGCGAATTCTTGGCTATATGAGGAAAGCTATCAAGGAATTTGACCTAATTCATGACGGCGATAGGGTCTGTGTGGGTGTTTCAGGCGGTAAAGACAGTCTTGTTCTTCTTGTCGGGCTCCACCGGCTCAGAAGCTTCATCGGTATCGATTTTACAGTCTGCGGAGTGACCATTGATCCTGGCTTTGGCGGAAAAGAAGGTGACTACTCGGCGGTACAGGAGATGTGCAGTCAGCTCGGCATAGAGTATCACATTGTCCGCACACAAATTGGCGAGATCGTTTTTGATATCCGAAAGGAGCCGAATCCATGCAGTCTCTGCGCTCATCTCCGCCGGGGAGCCCTTCAGGATGCGGCTGTAGAATTCGGATGCAATAAGCTGGCTCTCGGTCACAATATGGACGACACGGTTGAAACCTTCTTCATGAATCTGTTTAATGAGGGTAGGATAGGCTGCTTCTCACCGGTAACTCATCTTGAAACGAAAGATATATACATGATCCGTCCGCTGGTCCTTGCGCCGGAAAAAGATGTCAGAAGAGCTGCCCGCCGTGAGAATTATCCGGTAGTCAAATCAATTTGTCCCGCAGACGGCCACACAAATCGTCAGAGGACCAAGGAATTTATCGATGATATGCAGCGTAAGGATCATGGTTTCCGTGAGCGGATTTTCGGTGCGCTGAGACGTGGTGACATCGACGGCTGGGGCGGAATATCCTACAAAAAAGAATAAAAAAAGACCTCTCCGATTGGAGAGGCCTTATTTTTTTAGTTAAGAATGACTAATTAATTAGTCTTCCTTCTTTCTGAGAGCAAATGCTGTACCTACAGCAATTGCGAGACCAGCAGCAGCAACGCCTACGCCAGCAACACCTGTCTTAGGAGCGTCAGCCTTCTTTGTTGTTGTAGCAGCCTTCTTTGTTGTTGTAGCAGGCTTCTTTGTTGTTGTAGCAGAACCAGCCTTTGTTGTTGTAGCAGAACCAGCCTTGCCTGTTGTTGAAGTTGTTGTAGTTGTATCTGAACCACCAACATTAGATGTTGTAGTTGTTGTTACAGGAGATGTAGATGTAGTTGTAGTAGTTGTTGTTGTAGTTGTTGTTGTAGAAGTTGTAGTAGTTGTAGTAGTTGTAGGAGGAACGCCCTTAACCTTTACATAACCGTTCTCAATACCCTGTGAGAATACATAAGCCATGTGGAGCTTACCAGCCTGTGTCTGATCAGCATCATAGAAAAGGTCACCTGTCTTGCCGTCGTACTGATATCTGATACCTACAGGGTATACATCGCCAGCCTTAGCGTCAGCAGGAAGCTTGAACTGCATTGTGTACATTGTACCCTTATAGAGGTTGTTTCCGCCTGCAGAAGAAGCGATAGAAACGAGACCTGCCTCGATAGGAGTCTCAACAGAAGCAAAATCAAAGAGTGAATCTGCATTACTAATTACAGTTCTTCCACCTTTCTGTTTCTGAATCTCCATACGAGTATCCCAGAGAATGTGGAAAGCGATAGAGGAAACCTTCTCCTCAGGTCCATTGTACACGATGTTGACTGTCTGGATTGAGTTAGGAGCATCCTTTTCGTCAACCTCAACCTTATCGATTACAACTTCAGCACCGCTTCCGTTGTAAGAAGAAGGATCGATTGCAGCAACATTCCATGCTGTAGGCTGCTTCCAGTATGAACCATCATACTTAACCTCTGCGTTGTCCTGCTTATCGCAGTAGTTTGCCATAGGAGTTGAAGCAGCAAATGCTGTCATTGAAGCCATAGAAGCTGTGAGTGCTGTTGCACCAAGTACAGCAAAAGTTCTCTTAAGAGTATTCTTCATTGTTTTCATTTCCTTTCAGATAATTTGAATTTTTTATGTTGCCTGCCGCCGTAAGGCGGCAGGTAAAAAGCTTATTTACTGGCCAAGTGCGCCAAGGATCTCGTCCCAGGTTGCCTTGCCGTAGTTATGAGTATTTGTTGTGATACCGAAGTACTTGAGGTCAAGTGTTGCGTCAGAACCATCGATAGCTCTGTCAGCCTTCTTGCCGGGCTTCCAGTTATCAGTGATCTTTGAATCTACGTCAGCAAGGAATACTGAGAACTCATCATAGATTGACTCAGGACCTGTAACGATAGAATTGATCTTGTTCATCTGAACTGTATTTGCATCTACAGACACACCGCCTGCACCTGCCTGAATATTACCGAAGTACTGGAGGATAAGTGTAGCGTCAGAACCATCAACTTCATTGCTGAGGTCAGCGTCGCCCTTAACACCGATGTAAACTTCTACATCGAGATCGTATCCTTCTTCATCAGTAAGCTTTGCGCCTCTGTAGTAGATAGGAAGCTCATACTTGAAGTCCTTCTCATCAGCACTGTATGTGTTAGAAGGAGTTGCATCGCCGAATGTAACGGAATCTGTGATATCGATAGCGTTCTCAGTGTACTCACCTAAAACAACAGGATTTCCGTCAGCATCCTTGATCTCGTTGCCGTCCTCGTCGATAGCAATGTTCTGAGTCTTGATGTAGAGCATTGCTTCTTCGATCTGCTCCTTGTGGAACTCAGGATCAATGTCGAGGTAGAAACCAGCAGATGTCTTAACTGTAGCATATCTTGAAACCTCTACAGACTTAACATTTGTTATAGTTGTAGTTGTTGTCTCAGATGATGTTGTTGAAGTTGTATCTGAGGATGTTGTAGTTGTTGTCTCAGATGATGTTGTTGAAGTTGTATCTGAGGATGTTGTAGTTGTTGTATCAGATGATGTTGTTGAAGTTGTATCTGAAGATGTTGTAGTTGTTGTTGGAGTTGTATCAGTTGTTGTAGATGTTGTCTCAGATGATGTTGTAGAAGTTGTATCTGAGGATGTTGTTGATGTTGTATCAGATGTTGTTGTTGAAGTTGTATCAGATGTTGTAGTTGTTGTTGTAGCCTTAGGCTCTGTGATTACAACTCTCTTGATCTTAACGTCAACATCGCCGCCCTTGCTGTCGATATCAGCGAAGTTAGCAGCAGCATCAAAGATCTTGTATGACTTTACATACTTACCGTAGTCAGGATCATCAGCCTTGGACTCGTAGAATGCCTTAACATCAGCAGCCTCAGCATCCTCGAACTCACCGTAAACTGTAACCTTCTGGTTCTTAAGAGCAACCTCGAAAGCGTCCAGATCATCGATGAATGAACCGAGCTCATCAGCCTTGATGTTGATTGTATAAGGAGAAGCATTGTTTACCATGCCTACAGCTGTCTCAAAAGCCTTAGCTACGCTCTTCTTAGCAGCGATCTCTACAGCAGTTGAAGGAACTGTAACCTTAACGTTGTACTTGTCAACGTAATTGTTAACAGCTTCTGCACCAGCGCTTACGCTGTCATAGGAAACGCTCTTTGTCTTAGCGTTCTCATAATCCTTCTTAGCAGTATTGAGCTTGTTGAGAATGAGGTCGATCTTTTCCTCATACTTTGAAGCAGCCTCGTCAGCCTTATCAGCAGCAACTTCCTTCTTGATAGCGTCAGAACCGATCTGCTTGATCTGCTCTACACACTTTATAGCATAAGCGAAAGTTTCGCCGGGGCCGAATGTACCGTTATCGTTCTTGTACTCAAACTCTACAGGAACATCTGTGCCTTCATTAAGGGCAGAAGTCTTAACTGTGATTGTGTAAGAACCGCCGATCTTTACAGCAGAGAAATCAACGTTGTTAAGAGCGGGAGCGTTGTAAGCCTCAGCGATCTGGCTGAGAGCCTGACCAGCTGACTTTTCCCAGTTACCGTTGAGGTTAGGCTGTGTAACCTTGCCCTTGATGATAACGTCACCATCAACGATCTCGTAAGTTACATCCTCATCGAGGAGTCTTGCTGCGATCTGATTTGCGATCTCCTTGTAAGAGCCAGCCTTTGATACGATAGAATCAACGAACTTGGAAGCGTCGATTGTGCCGCTTGCCTTGCCCTTTGTCTCTGCCATATCGATAACAGCAGCTAATGTCTCGTTCCATGTGGACTCAGCCTGAAGATCAGGAGCAGAGTAAGTTGGATTATCCACAGTAGGATCGATGTAAAGAAGATTGTCAAGTGTCACTGTCTGAGCGTCGTTTGCTGCCTTTACAGCGCCGGATTTTGTAAGATCCGCAGTATTCACGTTTACAGCGAAAGTCGTTGTCAGACACTGTGTGAGAGCGAGTGGAACAGCTGCAGCTGTTGCTACGGCTCTCTTGAATAATGAATTCTTCATTGTTCTATACCTCTCTAACATATTTTTTTCTCCGAGCCCCATACCCTATGTACAGAACGTGGTGTATTCGGAGCCTGATTCTGCGCCTGTTACAGGGATATACCTATAGCTTGCCCAGAAATTCATAACTACATTTTAGCATATTCATAGCAATAAGTCAAGCAGAAGTGCTGATTTTTTTCAAAAATTATTGACGATTAATCATGTCCATTTTTGTGCTTATTTCACAAGGTAAATGGGTTTTTTGCCCATTTTTTCCATTTAATAGAACTAATTAATATATATGTACATTTTTGCTGTCCATATTTTTTTCTTATTGCATTATAACACAGCCATATTTCATAGTCAAGCAAAATTTTTGCAAAAAAAGCAGGCCCGAAGGCCTGCTCTCTTTTTTGGTTTTAGTTTGCGCCACCGAATCTGTAAGGAACTGCCTCGTTCCAGCACTGATAGTACCATTCAGAAGAAGCGTCTACCTTTCGGAGTACGTTACCGTAGTACTTGAGGATCAGAGTTGCATCTGTACCGTCAAGTGTTCTCTCATTCTTAGGCTTAGCCCAGTTATCTGCGCTCCACTCATCCTGATCAACATCGCAGAGGAATGCTGCGAGCTGCTCAAGCGGATCATCTACGCCCTTGCTCATTGTTGAGTTTCTTGAGAGCTGGATTGTGTCAGGATCTACTGATGTACCGCCGACACCGCCGCTGATCTGACCGAAGTACCAGAGTACGTCAGTTGCGTCGTTACCGTCTGCTACGTTGTTCAGGTTAGCATCACCCTTAACACCGATATATGCGGTGATGTAGAGCGGATTGCCGTCCTTGTCAACGAGTGCTGTTTCATCGTAGTAAACCTGTACATCGTGATCGTAAGTGAAGTTTGTACGATCGATCGAGTAAACCTTTGCAGGTGTAAGACCATGGTAGTTGATCTTGCTCATATCGATGTCACTTCTGAGCTCAGGTGCCTGCTCAACGCCGTCTATTTCGTAAACGTCATAGATTGCAAGTCTTGTTACCTGATCCTTAGAGAATCCGCCTTCAACACCAGGCTGACGTGTTCCGTCATCGTGGCTGAAGTAGAATCCAGGCTTTGTATCGATCTCTGCGTAAGTACGAACAAGCTTCTTCTCAGGAATCGGCTTAGGTACAACCCTGATAATTCCGTCAACGGGAACTATGCGGCCGTCAAGAGTTTCAGTATTGCCGTTCTCATCAGATATCTTATCGATTGTGAGGTCGATGCCATATGAGCCCTCTGCACAATCCTCAGGGATCTGAATTGTGAGTTCGATTACAGTCTTTCCGTCCTCAGACTCAACTGCTGTGCCGATAACATTAGCAAACTGGAAGTCACCAATGTCAAGCTTTCCTGTGATAGGTGCGCCGTATGCATCAGATGTTTCAGAAGCACCGATGATGCTGAGCGGTCCCTCAGGAACTATTGTAAAGTCTACGCCGCAGATAGGAAGCTTTGCATTGTTAGGATCGTCGATGATTACCTTGACCTTAACTGTATCACCAGGGTTGGCCTCTGTACTCTCTACTCTCCAGATAATAGCTCCGGGCTTAGGCTTTGTAGTAGTTGAAGTTGTTGTTGAGGAAGAAGTTGTTGTCGTCGTCGTGTCGGATGATGTTGTTGTCGAGCTCGATGACGATGATGTTGTGCCTGTGTCTGTTGTAGTTGTGGTTGTATCAGATGAAGTTGTTGTAGTTGTATCAGATGATGTTGTAGTTGTTGTATCACCTGATGTTGTTGTGGTTGTATCACCAGATGTTGTTGTAGTTGTTATATCTGATGAAGTTGTTGTAGTTGTATCAGATGATGTTGTAGTTGTTGTATCACCT
>DFHF01000060.1 GCA_002371825.1 Ruminococcus flavefaciens
TCTGTGCAAGATGACGGAAAATATCCAAGCAGATTCAGTACAAAGACGTCAGGCGGTCTTTGTGCGGTGTTGCCTTAAATATTCTTCACAAGGGATACATGGTCAGTCATATCGGTGAATCCGTTCTTCAGATAGAATTTATATGCCGGAGCATGGCGGTCGGTCTGTAAAAAAATACGGGTCACACCTTTGCTCCTTACTCTTTCCTCTATGGCCTCTAAAAATCCGGTCCCCAGTCCCTTGCCCTGCTCTGCCGTCTTTATGAAAAATTCATCTATGTGATACTCTGTTCCCTGCCACCAGTGCTTTATACTGCCCATTGATGCACCGATAAGTTCTCCCTCTGAAAACAATCCGAATGCAACAGAATTACTGTTGCCTATAAGCTCCTCTATATAGCTGTGAAGCTGAAGATCATCGCTCCAGTCGTCATTCCAGGGCTCTGCGGAGAATATTCCGGAAAACAGCTGTTTTAACTCTCCTATATCTCTCATTCCAAGTTCTTTTATCTCTGACATATCAGTTCCTGCCTTTCTGAAAATAGTGCAGTCGGACCACAAAAAGTTATTTCTGATTATACACCCTCACAGCATTTTTGTCAACAGCTGATAATACTAATAAAAAACCCGGAAGCTGTTCTCAGAACTGCCTCCGGGATAATTTATCAACTTCTATTATTCAAACATGGGAGTTGAAAGATAACGCTCACCTGTATCAGGAAGAAGTGCAACAATAGTCTTGCCCTTGTTCTCAGGACGTCTTGCAAGCTGGATAGCTGCCCATACAGCAGCACCTGAGGAGATTCCTACCAGAACGCCCTCTTTTCTTGCAATTGCTCTTCCTGTAGCAAATGCATCCTCATTCTCAACAGGAATGATCTCATCGTAGATATCTGTGTTGAGTGTCTCAGGAACAAATCCTGCACCTATACCCTGGATCTTGTGAGGACCTGCTGTACCCTCTGAAAGCACCGGTGAACCCTTAGGCTCTACTGCTACTACCTTTACATCAGGCTTCTTTGACTTGAGATATGCACCTGCACCGCTGATAGTACCGCCTGTACCTACACCTGCTACGAAAATATCTACATTTCCATTGGTGTCATCCCAGATCTCAACACCTGTTGTCTTCTCATGAACAGCAGGATTTGCCGGGTTTGTGAACTGAGAAGGAATGAAGCTTCCGGGTATCTCCTGAGCAAGCTCCTGAGCCTTGTCGATAGCTCCCTTCATGCCCTTTGCACCCTCTGTGAGTACCAGCTCTGCGCCATATGCCTTCATAAGGTTGCGGCGCTCGATGCTCATGGTCTCGGGCATTGTGATTATAAGTCTGTAGCCTCTTGCAGCAGCAACTGAAGCAAGGCCTATTCCTGTATTACCGGATGTTGGCTCGATAATAACACTGCCCTCCTTGAGAAGTCCCTTTTCCTCTGCATCGTCTATCATAGCCTTAGCAATTCTGTCCTTAACGCTGCCGGCAGGATTGAAATACTCAAGCTTAGCAACGATCTTAGCGTCAAGGTCGTATTCTTTTTCGATATTAACGAGCTCGAGAAGTGGAGTTCCGCCAATAAGGTCTGTGATCTTCTGATAAATGCTCATAATTATTACTCCTTTAACAATAGATTGAAATAACCTCTATTTCCTATATGATTGGTATGATTATATTATATCAAGACGATAGACATTTGTCAAGGCCTTTTTTTAAAAATGCAGTCCGGCTCCAGGAGATTTATTTTATACTCAGCTATAGTTTCAGCCTATAACCAAAAAAGGCACTGCTCAGCAGTGCCTTCCTATCATTCATATCAGTTGCTGGACTTTCCAGTCTCGGGATGATCGTCGATCTCTGCGAACTGACCAGCGGACTTTATGCTCTGACACTCCATTGCATTGGAATCAAAGTATACCCACATAAGTACAGCTGCAAGTCCCGGATTGTTCTTACAGTTTATATAATAATCAATGGTATCGCCGGGCTTTGCTCCGACTACATCACCGTATACTACGAAGCCGTCTGAAGAGTAGTCAACTGCCTGAGGAGTTGAGCCGCCTACCTTGATAACACCGTTAACGATCCTGTCAGGATCAACAGACTTACCCTTTATGGATGAAAGGTCTGTAACGATCGAGATAGGATAATCTCCCTCAGGAATATTCTCCTTGATCTTGAACTTGAGCTTGATGAACTGATCGTTGAAGAAGAAGTCCTCATCCTTGGAAATATCCATCCAGAGGATATAACGTCCCTCTGATTTGCTCTTATAATCTGACTGTGTATTTTCCTTTGATACAGCTGATGTTACAGGAACAAATTCTGTAACAGGCTGTCCGCCTGCTTCGGTAACTGCTTCACCGCTGGCATTTGTCACCGGTACTGACTCTGTAACAGGCTCACCGTTCTCATTAACTACTGTTACATATTCGATCTCAGGCTCGGGAGATGTATCTACATCCTCAGGGTCCATTCCGCTGAGATCCATTCCATTATCAGCAGAAACTCCGCCGTCGCCTACTTCACCTGACTGTACAGGCCAGATAACGGGATGTCCGTCTTCATTGGTGATAGCTTCTATCGGAACATCACTGATATCGTCTTCAGAAACGCTTGAATCTGAAGAACCGGATTCAGCAGAGTAATTCTTTTCAGAGCTGGAGCTGCTCTTGCTTGAACAGCCTGCAACAGAAGTAAATCCTATGCAGGTGAGGAGAGATAATGAAATTAATCTTTTCTTTAATGTATTCATTTTTATTTTCCTTTCATGTTTCGGAGCAGTGCCTCTCCGCTTTCTTATACATATTATACACAAGGGGCAGAAATTTGTCAAGCGGCATTGAGAAGTCTAATCAATTATTTAGAAAAGTGACACCCAGTTGTCATTAATATTTCACACTGTTTTCACTTTTCAATACTTCCGCCGCAGGCACCTCAGGCTCTCGTTCATACACCTGTTTTTTCTTCCCTTTCAAGCAGAAACATCCGTCCGCTGTAGGGCGGTATGTTCATATCGATATGGCTGCCGCTGTAGTGATAGTCAGTGGCGCCGTCGGGAGTTGTCCCGCTGTATATCTGGTCATCAGAATCAACAAGCAGAGTCAGTTTATAGCCTTCCCCTACATTCACCGAGTAATCAAACTGATACCAGTCAGAAAAGTTCATGACCGCAAGGATATCTCCGTCAGCACTTTTCCTTCTTATAGCGTACACACAGCGGTCTGCCGAATTGCAGTCCTCCCACTTGAAATTTGTGGGGTCATAGTCATAATGCAGGGCTGTATGCTCAAGATATATGTGATTGAGAGTCCTGATATATTCACGGAATGAGTCGTGAAGCGGATATTTCAGCATATCCCAGTCCTGCTCACGCTTTTCATCCCATTCCCGGAGCTGAGCCAGTTCATTGCCCATAAAGTTCAGCTTCTTGCCGGGATGTGCTATCATATACATATACAGAGCTCTTGCCTGCGGGAATTTATCAGGGTACTGTCCGTTCATTTTCTGTGTGATAGTCGCCTTGCCATGGACTACCTCATCGTGTGAGAGCGGAAGTATGAATTTCTCATTGTAAAAATACAGCATGGAAAATGTCAGCTTATGGTAATCTCTGGTGCGGTACATTGGGGCACTCTGAAAATATTCAAGAGTGTCATGCATCCAGCCCAGGTCCCATTTGTAATCGAAGCCCAGTCCGCCGTCAAATACCGGCGCTGTTACCTTAGGATAAGAGGACGAATCCTCTGCTGCGATAACTGCTGAGGGATGTCTTGCTTTCAGTCCGCAGTTCATGGATTTCAGGAACTCTATAGCCGTGCGGTTCTCTCCACGATACTCCTGACCGTTCCAGTATATCATATTCCTTATAGCGTCCATACGAAGGCCGTCAAAGTGATATACGCTCAGCCAGTAGTTCGCTGCTGACTGTATGAATGAGCGCACCTCTCCCTTTGAATGCATAAAATTAAGACTTCCCCACTCATTATAGGCCGCCTCATCATCGGGGAATTCGTATAAACGGGTGCCGTCGTACTCATTAAGTGCATAGTGGTCTACCGCAAAATGAACAGGAACAAAATCCACTATTACTCCGATGCCTTTTTTATGGCATATATCCACGAATTCCATGAGCTGACGGGGTGTTCCGTAGCGTGATGTGGGAGCAAAGAATCCGGTGCTCTGATAGCCCCATGATTCATCGCAGGGATGTTCGCTCAGCGGCATAAGCTCTATGAAGTTATAGCCGAATTCAACAGCATATTCAGCCAGCTCCTCAGCTATCTCTGAATAGGAGTACCAGCCCTCCTCAGCAATTATCTCCTCCGGAGAATACAGGGAGATATCCTCTTTGCCTGAGCTGACCGGAGCTTTCCTCCGCCATGAGCCAAGATGCACCTCATATATGTTCATCGGCTTATCACGGCAGTCAGTGCGGCGTGACATCCAGTCACTGTCTGTGAAGCGGAAGCCCTCTATGCTACGGATAACTGAACAGGTGCCGGGACGCACCTCCATACCGAATCCATATGGATCGCAGTGGTCTATGAAATTGCCCTTGCGGTCGTAGATACGATATTTGTACCTCATTCCCTCCTTGGCCTCCGGTATATACAGCTCGTAAAAATTCCCGTCTGCCACAGGAGCCATGTCCTGATCCTTCCAGCCGTTAAAATCACCCACAACAGCTGCTTTTGAGGCATTCGGAGCATATGTGCGGAACACCGTGCCCTCTCCGGAGAGATGAGCACCAAGATATTCATAGGCCTCAAAGACCTCACCCTTGTAAAAACCGTAAATGTCCATACTGACCTCCTTCTATCACCGGTCGCAAAAACCTGATTGACACGGGTCTGTTTTCTTATTATAATAATATTATATTGCAGATCGGGCATAATTTCAACAGTCATTTTTCTACATCAGTCAATTAAACGACACAAGTCGAAATTCGTCGATAATGGAGGTCCGCCTATGGATATGCGTATCGAAAAAACAAGAAGAAGTATTATCAACGCTTTTTTACAGCTCAGAGCAAAAAAGCCCCTTGAAAAGATCACCGTCAAGGAGCTCTCTGCCCTTGCTGAGATCAACAAGGCCACTTTCTATCTGCATTATAAGGATATTTATGATCTCTCGGAAACTCTGGAGCGTGAAACTGTTCAGTCCGCTCTCAGCAGCATTCAGCGGCCTGCGGATATCCTCACCGATCTCCGCAGCTTCATCCGTCAGCTCGGAGATGCCTTTGTCTCCAACGAAAGACTTATAAAGATACTATTCGAGGGCAGCAGAAGCTCAAGCTTCGTTTCTATACTTGAGGACGAACTGATGAAGGTCATACATGAGACCGACCCGGACCATTCTATCAGCCAGGAGAGCCGCATGATGATGACCTATATGATATACGGCGGCTACTATACCTACTTCAAATACTGCGATATGGGCATTAAAACTGTCCTCGAAATGATGGAAAAAATGGCAGGCAGGATCATCGGACTTTATGATGCTCCAGAAAATGAAAATTAGGTGTATTCTATTGACAAAATCCCCTGTATAAAGTATAATATTCTCAACAGGGCTTTTCCTGTGAATAACGATATAGGGGGTACACTGTATTGGCAAAATCAACAGGTGATAAGGAGCTTGAGAAGATCTATCAGGAGCTCAAAAATGCGTCCAAGGGAAGCAGCTACAGCAGTCACAGCAGCTATGACAGTGACAGCAGCGAAGGCGGGGATCTGCTGAAATTCTTCATCGGACTTCTTCTGCTGGGCGGAGGACTCTTCATGATCTTCAATAATCTGTCTGTCACAAGCACCTGGGGCGGCGGCGGATATTTCTTCCACATCGGTTCATTCCACCTTCCGAATGGTATGATAATGCTCCCGATGATCGCCGGTATCGCAATGCTTTTCCTCATGGACAGAAAGATCTTCGGCTGGGTAGTCCTCGCAATAGGTATTCTCATTGTTCTTCTGAGCGTTCTGCTTACAACAAGACTCTACTGGCGGACAACTTCTGCATATATCTTCGTGATAATGTTCGGTATGGTAGCTGCCGGAGCAGGCATGGTGCTGAGGGAACTGTTCAGAAAAAGATAATAACGCTGAAAAAGCCATAGTATTCTGTACTATGGCTTTAATTTTTCAATTAAGTCAAATATATGTTTTTGCACTCAGACCCAATATAAACAATGCCCCGGAGCAGACCTGCTGCTCCGGGGCTGTTATTATTTCAGCTATGCTGTATGTTCGCTCAGGACTTTGCTCTCTGAGCTGCCTTAACTGTCTCTACTATCGGTACTATTGCTGCAGCAATAAGTACTGCCCAGAGATAATTAAGTCCGGAAAGACTTGTCAGTGAGAAGATGCCTCTGAGTGCCGGTATGAACAGTATCAGTGCCATAAGGCAGAATGCTGCACATATTGAACCAATAAGAAGCTTGTTGTGTGACTTCATTGCAAATATAGACTCCTTAAGGCTTCTCATATTCCATGCATGAAGCATCTCGCATACTGAAAGTGTTATGAATGCCATTGTTGTTCCGGCTGCTGCACAGGTCTGTGCGCCGATAACGTATGAAATAAGTGTAAGTGCTGCTATAACTGTACCCTGCCAGAGAAGATTTATGCCAAGTCCGTCTGAGAAGATGTGGGCATTGGCGCTTCTGGGCTTACGGGACATTATTCCCTGCTCGGCTGCTTCCATTCCAAGAGCTACTGCCGGGAAACAGTCAGTGATGAGGTTTATCCAGAGCAGGTGTACAGGTCCGAAGATTATGAATGAACCGCCTGTGAGCTTTCCAAGACCAAATGTGGCAACAAGGATACACAGTACCTCACTGAGATTGCTTGAGAGAAGGAACTGTATTGCCTTGCGGATGTTGTCATATATACGTCTTCCCTCTTCAACAGCTCCTACAATTGTTGCAAAGTTGTCGTCTGTAAGTACCATGTCTGCTACGTTCTTTGTAACGTCTGTTCCGGTGATACCCATTCCGACACCGATATCTGCACTCTTTATGGAAGGTGCATCGTTTACGCCGTCACCTGTCATAGCAGTGGTCATATTCTTCTTTCGCCATGCATTTACTATCCTTACCTTATGCTCAGGCTGAACACGGGCATATACACTGTAATCACCAACGTGCTCATCGAACTCAGCATCCGGTATCTTTGAGAGCTCTGCTCCGGTAAGAGCCTTCTGCCCCTCGCCAAGGATACCAAGCTCCTTTGCGATAGCTACGGCTGTATCTCTGTGGTCACCGGTTATCATTACGGGACGGATTCCTGCTGTGCGGCAGAGACCGATAGCATCCTTTACCTCAGGACGAACAGGGTCTATCATTCCTGTCATACCTATATAGATAAGGTCGTGCTCAAGGCTCTCGGGTGATATCTCATCGGGAAGCCTGTCGTACTCTCTGTATGCAGCAAGAAGAACTCTGAGCGCCTTGTCAGCCATTTCCTTGTTGCGGCGGAGTATTTCGGCTCTGTCAGAATCAGTCATAAGTCTTACATCGCCGTCTACAAGAATGTGTGTACACTGTCTGAGGACCTCATCAGGTGCGCCCTTTGTGTACTGTACATAGCCGTTGGCTGTCTCATGAACAGTAGACATCATCTTTCTCATTGAGTCAAAAGGTGCCTCTGCAACTCTGGGGGTCTCAGCCTCCATTGCGTACTTTTTAAGTCCGCATTTATTTGCATATGCCACAAGAGCAGCTTCTGTAGGCTCTCCGGCAACTGTATCATCTGAATTGAGAACTGCATCACAGCAGAGTCCCATTGCTCTTGCAAGGAGCATCTTGTTGTCAGTATTCTCCTGAACTACTGTCATCTTGTTCTGAGTGAGAGTACCTGTCTTATCGCTGCATATTACCTGAGCACAGCCCAGTGCTTCAACAGCTGTAAGTCGGCGGATGACCGCTCCCCTCTTGGACATATTCGTAACGCCAATGGAAAGAACAACTGTAACAACTGCGGCAAGTCCCTCAGGGATAGCTGCAACTGCAAGGCTGACTGATATCATGAAGGACTCAAGGAAGCCGGGAAGTGTTATCTTGCCATCGCTGACAAGCATTTTCACGATATTAAGCCCCAGGATAAAGATACATATCAAAAGTACAGCTATTGAAAGTATCTTACTGAGCTGGTTGAGGCTCTTCTGGAGAGGTGTTTCATCGTCCTCAGCATTTGCGATCGCTCCGGCGATCTTACCCATCTCAGTTTTCATTCCTGTAGCAACTACTACTGCTTCAGCTCGGCCATATGCTATGCTGCTGCCCATATAGAGCATATTCTTTCTGTCGCCCAGCGGTACCTCTTCACCGCTCAGTACGTCGCTGTCCTTGTCACAGGGCACACTCTCTCCTGTAAGAGCGGATTCCTCAGCTTTAAGTGCTGCGGCTTCGATTATTCGGCAGTCTGCCGGAACATTGTCTCCGGCTTCAAGAGTTATCACATCGCCGGGGACAAGCTCAGAGGAATGTATCACTACAAGCTCTCCGGAGCGGTATACCTTGCTCTGCGCCGCACTCATGGCCTGAAGTGCCTCGATAGCGGATTCTGCTTTGTTCTCCTGATATACTCCAAGGACGGCATTTGCTATTACAACAAAGAGGATAATGAACACATCAGCCTCCAGTTTGCCCTCGGAAATGATACCCGTTATTGCAGAGATGACTGCTGCTGCAAGAAGCACAAGTATCATCGGGTTCTTGAACTGCTCTATGAACCTTGCCAGAAGTGTTGGCTTGGGCGGCTCGTCAAGCTTGTTCGCACCGTATTCATTCAGCCTTTTTGCGGCCTCCTCAGAGGTCAGTCCGGCTTTGGTGCTCTTTACTTCATCAAGCACCGCTTCCGTGGTTTCGAGATAATGTTTCATTGATCATTCCTCCGGTAATGCATATCCCTTCCTGAATATGCAGATTCTGGTGTTTTATCACAATGTACTATGGTACGGGAACACAGTGTCAGATTGATGAAAATACTGTGACAGAATTGTGAAAATAATAAATTTAACCTGGATTTTACAATATATCATCCGTGATACGAAAAAAAGGCCGCAGGAGCCTGTCCTGCGGCCTTTTGAACTTATCCTAAGAGTATCTGCCTGAGAAGCACCATATCAAATCCGTTGACCCTGCCGTCACCATCAAGATCAGCTCGTCTGAACTGGTCTGCGGTAAACTTCTGATCTCCGAGAAGATACTTCTGGATCAGCAGTGCATCGCCTATCTTTACATCGCCGTCGCCGTTGATATCTCCGGCCTTTTCGGCATCAGCAAGCTTCTCGCCGTATACTTCAAATTCTGCTATATTACAGCAGTATACGTTATCCTTGTTGTATGGGTTCTGCGGTGCTCCGTCAGGTACTTCATAACGGATATACCTTGCTTTTGTATCACCGCTTAATGATGTCACATACTTCATTCCGTAATCCGGTTCGGAATCGATAGTGTATATCTCATTCCAGTTCTGTCCGTCCATGGATACCAGCACTCTTCCGTCAGCCATACGGTACTCGTATCCCTTTCTTGCACAGTAGCCAATTGCCTGAATGTCATAAATTCCGCCCAGATCAGCCTGTATCCAGCCTGCTCCTACACCGTCAAAATAAGTATCTGTCCTGCCGTCAAAGGCCTTCTCATAGTTCACGGACTCTGTATCCTTCCAGGAATTGCTTCCGCTGGTTGAGACCGGAACGATGCGGTCAAACTGATCCTTGACCGAGGGCTGGCCGAAGAGCTGTATCTCAGCTATATTGCAGCAGTAGAAGCTGTCTTTGTTGTACTCATTCGAGGGAGTTCCATCAGGCACTGAATAGCGGACATAACGTGCGGTAGATGTGCCGCTGAGTCCGGTAACATAGTGCATACCGTATGAGGGCTTATCCTTGACTGTATATGCTGTGCTCCAGTTCTTTCCGTCCTCGGAAAACTGAAACATACCGTCTGTCATACGATACTCATAACCGTTTCTCGGGCAGAAGCCTATGCCTTCAATGTCATAAAGCTGTCCCAGATCGACCTGTACCCAGCCGTTGCTGACACCGTCAAAGAATGTGGAGCTGCTGCCGTCAAATGCCTTGTTATAGCTTGTTGAGCTGTCGCTCTTCCATGAGTCGGTACCTGTTATCACAGCCTTGGAAAGGTCTATCTTGTTTTCAAGAGCCTTGCTGCCCTTGACTCCGTCTATTATAAATGTAGTAACTGAGTTTGCTGCAAGTGAAACATTGAGCGTCTTTCCTGAGATAGCTGCATTGCCCACATCCTTCCAGCTTTCAGTCTTGCTGGTCCTTATCACCTGAGCAGATGAACCTACTGATGAGAATGCTTTAAGGTCATATGTTCTGTCGGATGAGCTTCCTGATGTATTGTATGCTACAATGACAAGTCTTCCGTTCTTTTCATCAAAGGCTGCCATTGAGTTGTCGGATACCTTGAGCATTGTCATTCCGGGACGGATATATCTGGTATACTGTCCCATTGCATAGTATTTCTTTGTGAGGATTATATCGTTCTTATCATGGTCTGCAACTGCAAGTCCCCAGAAGCCGCCGTTGGTATTGACCATTCCCTTATCCTTCTTGCCGTTATATCCAACGGAGGATATGTGATTGTCGATGACCTGCCAGAGTATCCATGCAGAGCTGTTCAGGCCGTTGCAGTCTGTTGCTATACGCTCAGCAAGCCACAGTGCAGAGCTCATTTCTCCTGCATTTGAACCGGCTGTACCGCTTCCGTCCACCTCACTCATCCAGAGGTTCTTTCCGGCTGACATTGCCAGCTCCTTCAGCTCAGAACGCCTGCTGCCGCCGTATGTATGAGTATCGATCCTTCCGACTGCATTCTTTGCCGCCTGAGAGAGCTTCTTGTATGAGTCTATCTGTACATCTATAGATGTCTCATCAGTACCGCTGATGATAACGTCGCTCATGCCTCTCTTTGCCATAGACTTCTGAAGCTCAGTTATGATAAGACTTTCGGAGTTGCCCTGGTCAAAGTGACAGCCCTCCTGCTTTGCACTGTATGCTCCCCAGAAGTTGGTGTAGGGCTCGTTGACCGGCTCAACGCTCTGTATGTCAATGCCCCAGTCATGCTGGTAGTGATAGCAGACCTCAGCAAGGTACTCTGCAAAATCATCGTAATAATCGTCCTTGAGGTTGTTCTGGCCGGCATTGGTATTTCCGGTGCTGCATCCGCTCTTTGTCATATAGTAAGGCGGTGAGTTCGAGAACATCTCAACTATCATATCATCTCCGGCAGCCGCTATTGCTCTTTTCAGCACGTTGCGCTGATTATAGTCGGCTGTCCAGTCGTATGTGACCTGTCCGTTGTTATATTTTGTGTATCCGGGCATATTGGAATCGGTTCGTGTGATGTGATCGTGAGAGGGATCATCACCGCCGCCGATATTGAATCTGGCTATGTTCATACGCAGTCCGTCGTCTCCGAAAAATATATCCGCAGACTTCTGGGCAAGTATGTCTGAATATCCCACTCGGTTTGCCCACCAGCAGAGGGATGTTCCCCAACCTTCAAATATACCGTCGTTTATCTCGTACCTGTCAAGGGGAGATATGACTACGGCAGAGGCTGCATATGCTTCCTGCTTCTCAGCCGGGACAAGTACTCCCCCAGTCAGTACCACTCCGGCCGCTGCTATGACCGATGTCAGTTTTCTGATGATCTTCATAATATCAACTCCAAATTTTAATATTTCCCCCCTGATTTTTAAGCCTGCTGTTTCAGGCTCAATGTTGATGGATCAGCCTTTTTCATGTCAGAAATGTTATTCAGCATAGCCTAAAAAGCCCGCTGCACAACTGTTTTTTTCACTTCTGACTGTCCACGAACTCCATTCTCCGGCCGCCCATCAATAACTAATTTGATTTTATCACAATTTATCTACATTTGTCAATAGCTTTCCCAAAAAATATTGACGTATCAAGATTTTTATTGTATAATAAAGACAACTTCTAAAAACAGAAAGAGGTGTGTTAATGAAAGTTCTTTTTATCGGCGGTACCGGCACTATAAGTATGGCCATAACCCGTCTGCTTGCTCAGCAGGGACATGAGCTGTTTCTCCTGAACAGAGGCAGCAGAGCTGATGAGCTCCCTGAAAATGTCACCGTCCTGAAAGCGGATATCAATGATGAGGCAGAAATAAATAAACTCATCGACGATATGTCCTTCGACGCTGTGGGAGAGTTCATTGGCTTCGTACCTTCTCAGGTCGAAAGAGATATCCGGCTCTTCAGGGGCAGAACAAAGCAGTACATCTATATCAGCTCTGCTTCTGCCTATCAGAAGCCGCTGTCAGACTGCGTGATAACTGAGAGTACTCCTGCTGCAAACCCGTTCTGGCAGTACTCCCGTGACAAGATCGCCTGCGAGGAGCTCCTTATGAAGGAATACCGGGAAAACGGATTCCCGGTAACTATCGTCAGACCCAGCCATACCTACGATGAGCGCTCAGTTCCTCTGGGTGTTCACGGCCATAACGGCAGCTGGCAGGTACTTAAGCGTATCATTGAAGGGAAAAAGGTCATAATCCACGGCGACGGCACTTCGCTCTGGACTATAACCCATAATTCCGATTTTGCAAAGGGGTATGCCGGCCTTGTGGGAAATATCCACGCTATCGGCCAGACCTATCATATCACATCCGATGAAACTGTGACCTGGA
This sequence comes from Ruminococcus flavefaciens, assembly GCA_002371825.1. Taxonomy (GTDB): domain Bacteria; phylum Bacillota; class Clostridia; order Oscillospirales; family Ruminococcaceae; genus Ruminococcus; species Ruminococcus flavefaciens_L. Next base: position 12,683 of record DFHF01000060.1, read on the forward strand.
ATCAGATCTACAGCATTATCGCAGACGCTCTCGGCAAAGAACTGAAAGCCTGCCATGTATCATCGGAATTCCTTGCCGCTGTCAGCGATCTGGATCTTGAGGGGAGCCTTATCGGTGACAAGGCAAATTCAGTGATATTCGACAACAGAAAACTCAAAAGAGCTGTGCCCGGATTTACTGCCGAAGTCCGTGCGGATCAGGGCATAAGACAGACTATCGCTCACATCCTTGCTCATCCGGAATTGCAGACAGAGGACCCGGAGTTCGACAGATGGTGCGATAAGGTGATCGAAACATTGGAAAAAGCTAAGGAGGTAATCATCAATGGATAATTTTCAGTTCTGGAGTCCTACAGAATTCGTTTTCGGAAGAGATACAGAGGATCAGGCAGGCAAATATGTAAAAAAACACGGCGGCACTAAGGTGCTCATCCACTATGGCGGCGGCTCTGCTGTAAAGAGCGGCCTTCTCGACAGGGTTAAGAACTCACTTACTGCCAGCGGTATCCCATATGAGATACTCGGCGGTGTAAAGCCAAATCCCCGTGATACTCTCGTATATGAAGGTATCGACATCTGCCGTAAAAACGGTATCGATTTCATACTTTCAGTGGGCGGAGGCTCAGTAATAGATTCTTCAAAGGCTATCGCTCTCGGAGTCCCGTATGACGGCGATTTCTGGGACTTTTTCGCAGGTGTAGCCTCCCCTGAAAAAGCTCTCCCTGTTGCTACGGTACTCACTATCGCTGCCGCAGGAAGCGAGGGCTCGGGAGACAGCGTCATCACAAGAGAGGACGGCGGCCTGAAACGTGGCTTCGGAAGCGATCTCATCCGCCCGAAATTCTCTATTATGGACCCGCAGCTCACCTGCTCCCTGCCGCCGTATCAGACGGCCTGCGGAGCTACCGACATTATGGCTCATGTATTCGAGAGATACTTCACAAATACCACAGAGGTAGAGGTGACCGACAGACTCTGTGAGGCTGTTCTCCTTACTATGATAAAAGAAACTCCCCGTGTTATAGCTGACCCGGACAACTATCAGGCCCGTGCTAATATAATGTGGGCAGGCACTGTCGCTCATAACGGTATTGTCGGTGTCGGAAGAACTCAGGACTGGAACAGCCACGGTATAGAGCATGAGCTCTCCGCTCTCTATGACTGCGCTCACGGTGCAGGTCTGGCTGTTATCATGCCTGCATGGATGGAGTTCGTATACAAGCATAATGTTATGCGCTTCGCTCAGGTCGCAGTCAGAGTATGGGGATGTCCTATGGACTACGAAAACCCGGAAAATACCGCTCTGGAAGGTATTCTCTGCTTCAGGCACTTCCTCCGCAGCATCGGTATGCCTATCAATTTCGCTGAGCTTGGTGCCCATGAAGAGGATATCCCGGCATTTGTGGATAAATTCGGGATCGGCTCAGGAAAGACCGGCGGATTCGTTCCGCTGTCTGCAGAGGACGTGGCTTCTATCTACCGTCTTGCTGCAAGGGCTGAAATCTGATATCGTCTCCGCTCCTGCAAAGGAGCGGAGCTTTTTTGTCCTATCCTGTTGTTTTATCCTACAGATTATTGTATAATATATCTGACGCTGCTTGTCAGCTATCTTAGAATATGGAGTTGTTCTTTCATAATGCATCCGGATAAAAAACTGTATAAAAAACTCTTCGGTATTGTTGCTCCTATCGCTTTTCAGTACCTTATGGCGTCGCTTGTATCAGCAAGTGATGCCTTCATGCTGGGATTTCTCGATCAGGACTCTCTTGCCGCCTCCTCTCTCGCCGGACAGACTGCCTTTGTATTCAGCCTTTTCTTCGGCGCTTTCGTCTTCGGACTGACCGTCCTCGCCGCTCAGTACTGGGGCAAGGGCGATAAGGCTACCGCCGGTGAGGTACTTGCGGTGACCATGAGGTACTCCCTTATTGTGAGCACAGTTTTCACCCTCGCTGCTGCTCTTTTTCCTGAGGCACTGATGAGACTTTTTACCTCTGACAGCAAGCTCATCAGCGCAGGTGCCGAATACCTCCGCATGGTCTCGCTCTCCTATCTGCTTACCGGATTCACACAGGTCTATTTCGGCATGATGAAGGTCTGTGACAGGGCAAAGCTGAGCTCCCTTATAGGCTCACTCTCAGTGGTGCTCAATATCATCCTGAATGCCTGCCTTATCTTCGGACTTGCCTTCTTCCCGAAAATGGGCATATCCGGAGCTGCTCTCGCTACGGTTCTTGCAAGAGCCTTTGAAACGGTCTGCGTCATCATTGCGGTAATGAAGAAAAAATGCCCTCCCCTCGACCTGAAACTCGTGTTCCGCACAGGCAATAAGCTTATCCACAGAGATTACTGGAAATATACCCTCCCCATACTCATAAATCAGATAGGCTGGGGCGGCGGAGTTACTATGTACTCTGTGATAATGGGACATCTTGGCTCTGACGCTACTGCTGCAAATTCCATTGCAAGCATTGTCAGAAGCATGATAGCAAGCCTGTGCTGGGGCATAGCCTCAGGAGTCGGCATAATCATCGGCGGTATGCTGGGCAGGGATGAATTTGAAAAGGCTAAAAAAGCCGGCGGCAGTTTCGTGCGCTTCTCTCTGGTCATAGGTGCCGCATCAGGACTGGTCATACTTGCTGTTACTCCTCTGGTGCTGAGAACTATTTCACTGGAGGAACAGGCTCAGCATTACCTGAAGTACATGATGTTCATGGCAGCTTACTATATAATAGGCAATTCACTCAATTCCACTGTCATCACCGGCATCTTCCCTGCCGGCGGTGATACAAGGTTCGGTATGGTATGCGATGTTATTACTCTGTGGTGCGTGGTGGTACCTATGGGACTGGCCGGAGCTTTTCTGCTGAAGCTGCCTGTGCTCGCTGTGGCTTTTATCCTCACTCTGGATGAATTCGTCAAGATACCTGCTGTTTACAGACACTATATGAAATACAAATGGGTGAGGAACATCACCCTGCCATCTATGGAAGGAGGCAATAAATGAAAATCATCCATATCTCGGACCTTCACCTCGGAAAGAGACTGCATGAGCTCTCACTTGTACCTGAGCAGGAGCATATCCTCGGTCAGATAACAGACATAGCAAGAGCAGAATCCCCTGACTGTGTAGTGATAGCAGGCGATGTATACGACAGGACCGTCCCCTCAGCAGAGGCAGTGACCCTCTTCGACAGATTCCTTACCTCACTGGCAGATATGGAGCTCCCCGTACTGCTTATCAGCGGCAATCATGACTCTCCGGAAAGACTTGCCTTCGGCTCTGAAATAATGAAAAAACGCAATGTCTTCCTCTCACCTGTATATGACGGCACTGTAGAGCCGGTCATACTCAGGGACAGCTTCGGTGAGGTGAGATTTTACCTGCTGCCTTTCATAAGACCTTCTTCCGGAAAAAGACTCTTCCCTGATGCCGATATCGAAAACTGCACCGATATTATAAATGCTGCCGTGGAAAATATGTGTATCGATACATCTGTAAGAAATGTCATCGTTGCTCATCAGTTCGTAACGGGAGCCTCACTGTCAGATTCAGAGGAGCTCTCTGTGGGCGGTGCTGAGAATGTTGATGCTTCTGCATTCGATGCCTTTGACTACGCCGCTTTGGGACACATACATAATCCTCAGAATCTGGGCTCGGAACGTATCCGGTACTGCGGTACTCCGCTGAAATATTCATTCTCTGAGGCCTCCCGTGAAAAATCCGTTACTATTGCTGAACTGGCAGAAAAAGGCTCCCTTACCGTAAGGACAGTCCCGCTGAAACCTATACACGATATGCGTGAAATAAAAGGGAACTTCCGTGATATCGCTGAACTCCCCGCCTCAGAGGATTATCTTCACATTATCCTGACTGACGAGGACGATATACCTGATGCTATGGACAGGCTAAGAATGCGTTTCAAAAATCTGCTGTGGCTGAGCTATGACAATATGCGGACCCGTGCTTCCGGCAGCATTGGTCAGCTGACTGCCGTCCGTGAACGCTCCCCTGAGGAGATATTCAGCGATTTCTTTAGTCAGAGAAACGGCTCTGATATGTCGGAGGAACAGTCCGAATATATACGCAGCCTTATCTCGGAAATATGGGAGGGAGATAAATGAGACCTCTGAAGCTTACACTGTCTGCCTTCGGGCCATATCCCGGTGAGACAGTCCTCGATCTTGAAAGCCTCGGCAAAAGCGGTCTGTACCTTATTACAGGAGATACCGGCGCAGGCAAGACAACTATCTTCGACGCAGTGACCTTCGCCCTCTACGGCCGCCCCAGCGGAAAGAACCGTGAGAGCTTTATGCTGCGCTCAAAATATGCCGATAAGAATACCCCCACATTTGTGGAACTCACTTTTTCCTACAGAGACAAGGTATATACTGTCCGGAGAGGACCTGAATACGAGCGCCCCAAAAAAGTCGGAGAAGGCACCACCATCCAGCCGGCTGTGAATGAACTCACTATGCCGGACGGGAAATTCATTTCCGGCAAAGAAAATGTTAATTCCGCTGTGATCGGCATAATCGGAATTACCGCAGATCAGTTCACTCAGATTGCTATGATCGCTCAGGGCGATTTCCTGCGGCTGCTTTATGCGGATACAAAGGAGAGAAGAAATATCCTCAGAACTATATTCTCCACCGATAACTACCGCATACTTCAGGAGAGGATCAATTCCGATTTCAATCAGATCAGAAATCAGTGCAGTGAGGGGCAGCGAAGCCTGATCCAGTTCGCAGATCAGATCTGCTTCTCAGATGAGGATGAGCTGCTGCCGGAACTCGATAACGCAAAAGCCTCCCCGGAACTCTCCTCTGCCCTGAAAGCTCTCCTTGACAGTATCCTTGCCCGTGACAAGGCTCAGGAAAAAGTCCGTGAACTGGAGCTTGAAGAAAATGAAAAGCTGCTGAATGAGTCAAGGCTTGAACTTGACAGGTTCAGCAGGATCAAAGAACTGCTCTCCCAAAAAGAACAGGCTGAAAATAATCTGCATCAGCTCTCTGAGAAAGCTGCGGTCCTTAAAGAAAAATCTAACAGTGCTGCTGAAAGACTTCCGGAGGCAGAAAAGCTGAAAAAGGAAATAGCCGTCTCGGAGGCAGGCCTCTCTGAATACGATGAGCTGGAGCGGCTCTCAGCCGAATGCTCTGAAAAGAATACTGAGCTGACAGGGCTCAATTCTCAGGCTGCTTCCGCAGAAAAGGAGCTTCTCTCACTGGATGAGCAGATACGGAGCCTCTCATCTGAAAGTTCAGAGCTTGAAAATGCGGAGATACTTCTCAGAAGCTGCGAGATGGAAAAGTCTGAGCTTGAACGGCATATCGCAGACCTGAAAAAGCTCTCCGAAGCTGCGGAGAGATGCGATAAGCTTAAAGTCAGACTTGAAGCTGAAAGGGAAAAACTCTCAGCCGCTGAGATATCCCTTCGTGAAACGGAAGAAAATAAAAATGCACTTTCCGTACAGCTGGAAGAGCTGAAAAAAGCTCAGGAAGAGCTTTCCGGGGCTGAAGCTGAAAAGGTAAGGCTCTCAGCAGAAAAAAATATTCTCACTGACCGCCTCAGTGCTCTCGGAAGCCTTGCAGCTCAGAAAAATGAACTGGCAGAAAAATGTGAGGATCTCAAAAATGCTCAGGCTGAATATCTGTCAGCTAAAAATGCTGCCTCCGCCGCAGAAGAAATATTCAGAAAGTCTGAGCAGGCATTCCTCGACGATCAGGCAGGCATCCTCGCTCAGCAGCTCTGTGAGGGCACTCCCTGCCCTGTATGCGGCTCACTTCATCACCCCTCACCGGCTGTTCGCTCCGATAAAGCTCCGGATGAAAACAGGATAAAGGAGCTGGAAGCGATCTGGGAAGCTGCAAGAAAAACAGAGAGCGAAAAGAGCAGTATCGCAGGAAAACTCCATGCACTCGTGGAAGATATGACTGAAAGACTGAACGAGCGCTCCCGTGAGCTCCTTAACGGCGCTGACCCGGATGAGGCGGTATCCAGATGCAGGAAAGAGCTCCTGAATGTTTCTGCAGGTATCGACAAGGCTGATGATATGCTGAAAAAACGTCAGGAAAATAACAGGCGCATTTCAGAACTGAATGAAAGCATCGATTCTCTTGCGAAAAATATCGCCGGTCATTCGGAAAATATCACCGCTCTGTCTGCCGCTGTGAATAAACTCTCAGGCAGCCTTGACTCTGAAAACGAAAGCACCCGCAGTCTGCTTGAAGAAATAACCGGAACTGCCCATATCTCTGACCCTGCCGGTGCTGCCGCAGAAAAAATGGCTGAGGCAACTGAAAAAATGAAAGCTCTGCAGGAAAATATCACCAGAGAGAAAGCCCGTTCAGAACGGCGCCGCTTTATCACAGAACAGCTTCCCGGACTGGAGGAGAAACGCTCAGAGGCTGATAAAAAACTGGCAGAACTGAAACAATATGCTGTCTCTGCTGCCACAGGTATATCCGAACTGGAAAAAAATATAGAACGCTGCCGTGAAAAGCTCAGATATCCGGATAAAAAATCGGCTTCTGACTTTATCGATTCGCTGAGAGAAAAGGCTGATGCTATAACCAAAGCTGCCGGGGAACAGGCTGCTGCTCTGAGGAGCTGCGAGGACGAGATCAAGGCTGCCGAAGGTCAGCTTTCTCAGCTCAAAGAACAGACGAGCAGCGCTGATATCTCCGGAGAAGAAACAGAAAAAAATAAATTTGCAGCCCTCAGCTCACAAAGAGAACTGCTGGCAAAAGAAAAAGAGAAGCTCCATTCACGGATCAGTCAGAATACAAATATCCTGTCAGCTGTGGAGAACAGGTCCAGGGAGATCGCTGCGAGCGAAAAAAGATTCCGTATGCTGAAAGCACTCAATGATACTGCGTCAGGTACTATCACCGGCAAGGAAAAGATCATGCTGGAAACCTTTGTGCAGGCTGCCTTCTTCGACAGGATCATTGACCGTGCCAATGACAGACTCCTTGTCATGTCAGAGGGACAATATTCACTGAAACGCCGCACGGATGCCAATAATAAGGTCAATCAGGCCGGACTTGAACTGGATGTTATCGATCATGCCAACGGCTCGGTCAGAAATGTTCAGTCCCTTTCCGGCGGAGAATCCTTCCTTGCCTCACTGTCACTTGCCCTCGGCCTCTCAGAGGAGATACAGTCCTCGGCAGGAGGAATAAAACTCGATACCATGTTCGTGGACGAGGGCTTCGGCTCCCTTGACGAGAACAGCCTTAGACTTGCTGTACGGGCACTTTCAGGTCTGTCGGAGGGCAATAAGCTGGTGGGTATCATCTCCCATGTCTCAGAACTGAAAGAACGCATCGAAAAACAGATCGTCGTTAAACGAACCCCCTCAGGAAGCACTATCAATATCATTACGGATTAAAAAAGCACAAAACATCATCTTTTTATGTTATATCATCCTTGTTTTTCAAAAATCCGTATGATATAATTAATGTGTCCTTAAATTCTTTAATTGCAGGAAATTTGCCATAAAACCGGGCCGACATCAATTATCCTGTAAATTCAGACTTTTTCTGAATGTAATTATTATGCTTAAAGGAGGAACATCAATGAATCTGAAAAAACTCATTTCTGCGGCTGCAGCCGGTATAATCGCCCTCTCAGCTATACCTGCCGCAGGAAACTCACCCTCCGAGGTTTTCGCTGCTGATAAGTCAAGGGTATCAGTCCATGACCCCTCTGTCATCAAGGACGGCAATACCTACTACGTCTTCGGCTCACATATCGATGCAGCAAGAACCTCTGATCTTCAGAACTGGAAGACATTCACCAACGGATATGCAAAAACTAATAATGTGGAGTTCGGAAATCTTTCCCAGAACCTGAAAAAAGCCTTCGCCTGGGCCGGTGAGGACCTTGGCGACTGTGAAGGCGGATTTGCTGTATGGGCTCCGGATGTTGTTTGGAATCCGGACTATATCAACTCCGACGGCTCAAAAGGTGCCTACCTTATGTATTTCTGCACTTCTTCCACCTGGAATACCTCTGTCATTGCCTATGCTGCTTCAAAAAATATCCAGGGTCCCTATACATTTGTGGACACACTCATTTATTCCGGATTTACCTCTAATGACACCTACGCTAAAAGCTCCACAAAAAATGTCAACCGTAAATATACCTCCACAAATATCGATGAGCTTATCAGCGCCGGACAGGTAACATACAACAGCAGCTGGTTCGATGGTACCGGGTACAATTTCAGAGCCTTCCCAAATGCTATCGACCCTACTATATACTACGATACAAACGGTAAGATGTACATGGTTTACGGCTCATGGTCAGGGGGTATATTCACCCTTGAGATAGACAAGGCTACCGGAAAATGTATACATCCCAAGTCCGGAAATACCTCCGACGGCCGCACAGTTGACAGCTACTTCGGTACTAAACTCGCCGGCGGATACCATAAATCCGGTGAAGGCCCTTTCATAGAATATAATGCCGATACCGGATACTACTATCTCTGGGAGACCTATGGCGGTCTGCTCTCTGACGGCGGTTACAATATGCGTGTATTCCGCTCAAAAAGCCCTACAGGCCCCTTCACTGACCCGGCTGGACGCTCTGGTATTATGAACGCTAACTCCAATCTGGACAGCACCGGCCTCAAGGTCATGGGCAATTACAAGTTCAGCTCTCTCGACAGAGCCTATATGGCCTGCGGACATAACTCTGTGCTCCGTGACGACGACGGACAGTGGTATCTCTTCTACCATGCCAGATTCAATGACGGTACAGAGTACCATGAGGTCAGAGTCCACCAGATGTACTTCAATGAAGAGGGCTGGCCGGTAGTCGCTCCTTTTGAATACTCCGGCGATAAGATCTCCGCAGGCGGCTATGAGGAATCCGATATCATCGGCGAATATGAATTCATAAATCACGGCAATGCTACAAACGGTACGATCATCAACAGCCAGAAGATCAATCTGAATGCAGACCATACTATCTCCGGCAGCATCTCAGGTACATGGCAGGAGGATGCCGGAAGCGCCGGTGCAGTTATAACTATCGGCGGCCAGAAGTACAGCGGATATTTCCTCGCCGCTGAAAATGAAGCCGGCACCAGGGTCATGTCCTTCACAGCCGTGGGCAGCAATAACCAGACAGTCTGGGGCGCTAAGAATACCAGGTTCACCGGCTCTGAACGCTCCGACCTTGCAGACTATACAAATATTGCTTCACAGCTGGTCATCGCTCCGGAAACTGTCTCTGGCAGCAGTGCGTCTGTGAAGCTGAGCGGAACTGAACTCATAAGCGGAGTTCCCTATTTCATTACTAATGTGAACAGCGGTCTCGCTATCGACCTTCCGGAAGGAAAACTCGATGAGGGTACAAATATCCAGCAGTGGGACTTCAATAAGCTCTGGGCTCAGCAGTGGAGAATCGTCGCCGTTGACGATAAGTGGTGCAGGATAGTTTCACTCGGCGACGAATCCAAGTGCATAGCAGTTGCTCAGAACTCCGCCGGTGACGGCATTAATGTTGAATTGCAGAAATATACCGGAACCGATAATCAGCTTTTCAGCATTGTCAGATCCGGCAGCAGCTACGGTATAGTCTCAAAATGCTCCGGCGGCAATGGCGCTCTGGACGTATTTGAGTGGTCTAAAGACAACGGCGGAAATATCAATCAGTATGCCTACCATGAGTATGCCTGCCAGCTATGGGATATAACTCCCGTTCATCCGGCCGTACCAAGCGGAAAATATACTATCAGGAATCTCAACAGCGGCCTTTATATCAGCAGCGATAACGGCAATATAGTTCAAGGCGATAAGAAGGTCTGGGAGATAAGCTCCTTCAGCAGCGGTACTTGTGAGATCAGTGATCCCTATGGCAGACTTATTACTCTTGAATCAGCTTCCGGTGAGAACAGTGTCAATATGAGCCTTTCAGCACCTGTGGACGGCGGTAATTCACAGACCTTCATCCTTAACTGCAACAAGGACGGCACCTACTCTATCCTCACTGAAAGCTCCGGCGGAAAGGCCTGCGCTGATGTTTTTGAGATAAGCAAAGAGCCCGGCGCTAATATCTCTCAGTGGGAATTCTGGGGCGGCGACGGTCAGAAATTCATACTTGAACCTGCCTCTGATGAGGATACAGCTGTCATCGGTGATGTCAATGCCGACGGTAAGACTAATATCGCTGATCTCGTTATGCTGCAGAGCTTCATCCTCGGAAATACAGACAAGCTCTCTGACTGGAAAGCCGGCGACCTTGACGGCGATGACAGGATCTCAGGCTTCGATCTGACTCTGCTCAGACAGACTCTTCTGGAATGATATCCCTGAGAACAAACAGTAAAAAACGACCTTATTAATATGATCTTTATATACAGGACACTGACGTTTGATCTCAGTGCCCTGTTTTCTTTTTTATACTGATCTCTGACCGGTTCGATGAAAAGATAAACCGGTAGGCGCTCGCTGTTTTAGGGAAACGCACACAGACGTGCTTTCGCCCTGCAAGGGTGTCTGACAGCGAACAGGGAGTGGGTAGCAGTTTGGATCTTCATTGGTTTGGTCAAAGATTAATATTATTTGACACAAAAGGAAAAATGTTGTATAATCTATGTATAAACATTCAGGGAGGTCGGATCAATGTTCTTGTTCGGAAAATGGAAACTCATTACACTAAAAATGATGCAGCTCAGAAAACAGTATATGGATGCCAGAGTAAGCGAATCTATCTCTGTCCACAGGACTCTGATCTACCGCACTCTGCCTATGCTCTATAAACAAATGCCGGAAGCAGAAAATGTTTTCGGACCGTACTGCAAATTCATGGTCGATCTGGCCTGCCGTCCGGATAACGCTTCCGACTACGAAAAAGGTGTGGGCTGGCATTACTACTCCTCCACTAATTCCTTCGGTTTTAAAATGAAAAAGACCGGCGGCTATTACAAAAACGGTGTGCACCATATCCATAACAGCGCCCGTACTATGATGGAAGAGGACTACACCATGGCTCTGACTTTCTATAAAGCAGGCTATGTGGAAAAAGGTCTGGAACACCTTACCAGAGCGATACATATGCTGGCAGATATGTGCTGTCTCCCCCACGCTACAGGCATGACATACTACTCCCCCAAAAAGAAGGTCCATCAGGCTTATGAGGACCTTGCAAGAGCTATGTATGCTGACGCTGTTCCTGAACAGGAAACTTCCCCTGACCTTCTTAGCTATTTCGATGACAGAAATTCCTTTGAGGCTGCTCTTAATACTATCGTTGAAACTCAGGCTGACGAAACACGGCTCCTTCTGAATGACCCTGTTAACGCTATTACTCAGAGACTTCAGAATACTGAGATCATCATCTGCGCCCTGCTTTACAGGTTCTGCTGTGACCTCCGCCTTGAACCCGATGATGCACATTATGTGGAGAACGGGACCACATTCTTCCTCTCTCCCGACGATCCGCCATATACCGTCGATATTATCCCTGAGGGCATCAGGCTCCTCAATATCGAAGAACCGCTTACATTCTCCGTTGATGGTTCTCCCTGTCAGCTATACAGGATCGCTCACCGCCATGACGGACTCTATACCATTTCTCCGGCATCCGACAAAAAGGGAAGATGCGTTTCGTACAGTTCACAGAAGCTGGTGAATTTCTCACCAAACAATAAAAAGATCTTATTCACTCTTAATGATACATGATACAGCTCTGAGTGCTGGTCAAAAATCAGCGGGTATACAGGAAAAATATCCTGTGTACCCGCTTTTTCAGTTATAAAAAGCCCTGCCGTTTCCAGCAGGGCTATTTACATTATCTAAGTTAAATTGCAGTATTGAATCCAAAAAAGTCACAGAAACTAACTACATAACGCTCATAGTAGTCTTCAAAAGGATACTCTGTTCTTACCTTGATATTCTGAGAACACTTATCAAAAGCTGATGTTTCGCTGTCTTCTGAGATGTCACGGTTATTTATTATTTTCTTGAGTGAAGTGCAGCTCTTGAATGCTGAATCACCTATTGTAAGCTCAGCATCATCGTTCTCAACAAAACGAACAGTCTTGAGATTATCGCAGCTTGCAAATGCGAAAGCACAAATGTTGGTTACGTCAGCAGGGATATCAATAGTCTGAATTCTGTCTGCATTGAAGAATGCGCTCAAACCGATCTCTGTGAAATGATCGTGAAGCAGAATGCTTTCGATCGAGCTTGATGCAAATGTGAAAGGAGCAATACTTGTTATCTGTACTGCCTTTCTCAAATCAAAGTTTCTGAGATTTGAATCAGGCGCATTGCGAAATGCATCAGGTGCAATACCTGTTACGTTGAAAACAGCTCCGTTTATATTGATCTTGTTATCAACTACAACTGATGACTGTGTTGAGGCAACTCCACAGAACTGAACCTCATGCTTGTTTCTTGTGTTTGCAGTGATCTGATAGATAAGACCGCTGTTGTTCGTTACATAACAAGCAGGTCTTTCGGAAACACTGTAAAAACTTGCAGTCGGATTTCCGTTTGCATCATATAAAGCTGTTGCAGCAGATGCTGTAATAGCTGTTGTTGAAACATTTGCGATAGGGGTTACTGCGGGTGCAGCACACATAACAGATGCAGCTGCAGCTGCGATTATAGCTTTAACTGATTTTTTCATTGTTTGATTCTCCTAATATTATAAATTATTATTATGATGTTTGGCAGAACGATAAAGCTGTACAATAAAACGAACTTTTTTGCAGTGGTACCTACCGCATAATTTTTTCAAGAAAAGGCCTCCGGACAGCTTTGTGATCATCTTGGATTAAAGCTCTGAAATTACTGTGACTAAGTAGTTTATCTGTCCTACATTCGTCATTTTATCAGAAAAGTTTTGAAATGTCAACTATTTTTTCACCACTTTGTACGAATAAACTATTATCAAAAAAAATTGTTCAACCAAAACGGCATTTTGTCCTGTCCACATTGTTAACCTGATGCAACAAAAATCCCCCTCCAGTCATCGGCAATAGCAGACAATATTGCTGTTGTATTTTTGAGTCTGAATATATCTCATATAAAATAAACAGAGCGCTCCGAACAATACGAAGCGCTCTGCTGTTTTGTGTTATCCTGTTGCTTTGGTCAGAATAGTATCAGCAATGTGTTGCTGTCCATTCAGCTTTTGGTTTCAGATAACCATTATCGATTCCAGAAGTTTTTCTCCATCCAGGGTTCCATACCGCCATAGGATATCTCGATGTCCTTTCCGGCCTCGCCGAAGAACTTCAGGATGAGAGTAGCATCAGATCCGTCGATAACGCCGTTCTTGTCAACGTCTCCGGCCGCAAACTGTTCCGGTGTGAACTTCTCCCCAAAACCGCCAAGAATGTTTCCGAACTCTCTGAGTACCCATGTTGCGTCTGAGCCGTCAACTATTCCATCATTGTTTACGTCACCGAGAGTATACTCCAGTACCGGAGGATCATCTCCGTCAACTATACGGATATCGGTTATGGCAAGTTTTATGATCGAACTGTCTGTATTTGTGCTTCCTTCACCTTCATTGAAGATCTTTGATGCTTCTTCTGACAACAGATCAGTTTTATCATTAAGATGCTCCCGGTCTCCGATAGCGTTGATCGCTTCTTCAAGTGCAGAGTCTAAATAAGCTTTGATATTTTTAATGATCTCAATATCTTCGCTGTTTTCATCATCGAACTCCTTGGAGCTCTCCACCTCTACATCAGCTGTTATTATACAGCTCCATGCACTTTCAGACTCATTCTTCGGGGTATACTCAAGAGGCTCCTCTGATTTGTATTTGAGTGAATTCCTGTACACCTCAGATACAGTAGTAGTTGTTGTTGTATCATTGGGAGGTGCTGTTGTAGTCGTGCTTGAAGTGGTAGTTGAGGTTGTGGTTGTAGTAGTAGATGTGGTCGTAGTTGTAGTTTTTTTCTCGCCGATGATCTTTATGTAGCCGTTGTAGATACCCTTGGTGAATACGTATGTCATCTGCAATTTGCTTGCATTATCCTTAGCTGAATTAATGAATGTATCAGCTACTATGCCATCGTCTACATATGCTATGCCGATCGGATAGACATCACCCGGCTCTGCATTTTCGGGAACGATAAAATCAATGGTGAATATATTGCTGTTACCCAGCATGGTATCATCTGAATATGCGTAAAATACAAGCTGTCCCTCTTCGATCATTGAAGAATCTGTTGTGAAGCCGTTTAATCCCTTGCCTGCAGTTACGAACTTACCGGCTGAGTTTTCCTTGACAGTCAGTCGGGTATCATAAAAGATATGGAACTTAATGAGGCCGACAGGCTCTGTTGCGCCCGTCAGACTAAAGTAAACACGCTGTACTTTTCCCGGACCATATTCCGGCTCTAGTCCGATCTTGTCGAAATAGAGCATTATTCCGCCTTCATAATCCCTGGGATCTATAGTCGGTGTATTCCATTCCTTTGGCTGTACCCAGCGTGAACTGTCATAAGGTACTTCCTTGTCGTCCTGTTTGTTAAAGGGATTTTCTGATTTCTTATCAGGCTTGGAAGTGGTATTTGTGGTCGTTGTTGGGGGAGTAGTTGTTGTGGTAGTTGAGGTGGTAGTTGTGGTTGAAGTGGTAGTAGTAGTAGTAGTAGTAGTTGTTGTTGTTGTTGCTTGTGCTTTTACGGGGATAGCCCTTGTTTCAGTCTCGCCGCAGACACTGCACATACGAGCTTCCTCACCTTCGGTCGTTTCTGTTGCTTCCTTGATTACTGTCCACTCGCTCCATGAATGACCTGCTGCCTTGACTTTAAGTTCTTCGGCAGTCAGCAGAACTGTACCATACTGGTCTGCACTGTATGCTCCGCAGTTAGCGCACTTCCAGTGCTCGATAGTACCGTCCTTTGTGCAGGTAGCGTACTTCTCCATGTAGTGGATCCAGTCATGTCCAAGTGCAGGTGTAACTGTATCAGCAAGTGCTATAGTTCCGTTCTTGTCTTCAAAGCGTTTGCCGCAGCGGCTGCAAGCCCAGTGTTCACCGGTTCCGTCTTCTGTACAGGTTGCCTCTGAAGCCTCGTGATGAACAAGCTCGTGTCCAAGTGCGGGTATAACAAGTTCAGCAGCTGTAATAGCTTCTGTTCCGTCTTCATCTGCATAGATCTCGCCGCAGAGCTCGCACTCCCAGTAAGCAGCAGTACCGGCTTTATCGCAGGTCGCAGGCTTTGCATTATGCTTTACCAGTGAATGCTCTTCCGGAGGCATTGAGAATGTTTCTTCTCCGATATGACCGCAGTCGCATGAGAGATGATATGTGCTGCCTGTATCACAGCTTCCTGATTCATGATAGCCTGCTGAGACTACCTTTTCCACGTCATGGTGTTCGGGAGTTATACGCAGGAACTGTGAGCTTGAAGGATCAAACGTTTCTGCTGCTGAATAGCTTTCGCCTTCTACGGAAACATCGATATCAAGGTCATGAGCTGCACCTGAAAGGTTCAGCGATTCTTTCTGGCTTTCCGGAATCAGCCTACCACCGACTGTATATGTTTCCGATCCATCAGAGTACTCTCTGATTTCAGGTTTAGTATCTATAGTTCCGTTTTTGTAGTTTACGCTTCCGTTTTCCACATCAAATGCATAGCCTATCTCATCAAACAGGAGAGTTCCTGAACCGTTCAGATCGATATCGCCGTTTTTGCTGTAGAAACCATATTCTCCTAATCCGCTTGCGTGTTCTGTTACTGTCAGGTCACCGGTTCCTTCGATAGTCAGCTTTTTATCTGACCAGATAGCTGAATTTGCTAATCCGCCGCCCTGAATGTCGATAGAGTTTTCACCGATGAGTTTTACTGTAAGATCATCGGGAGAGTAGATCGTTGAGCAAGTCCAGAATTTAGTACCCAGCAGTTCAGCGATATCAGATCTTACTCCTGCATCCTTAAGCTCAAAGTCCTTGAGTGTCAGAGTCTTTGTCTCGGGATCATAATGCCAGCCGTCCTGCTCAAGGTCGCCCAGATTATCATCTGTAACTGCCATACGTCCGATATATACACCGTAATCCTGCTTTGCAGTGCGGAATTTCTCGGAATAAAGCTGTCCGTCTCTTCCGACCTTGTAATAGAGTGTGTATTCGGTATCAGGCTTTAGTCCGTCAATGTGATCGCCTGCTGTGTAGTGGGAATTATCCACGGATATCTGCAGATCCTCAACGTTTTTGCCGTCCTGATCCTTGAAGAAGGCATAGACTGTATCCTTTCCGCTGTGTATCTCAATGCTGTCTGCTGAAATTGTCTTTACTGTGTAGCTTTCACCCTCCTTGAATGACGATACACTCACACGTTTGCCGTCCTTGTCAAAGACGCCTGAAACAAAGACACCTTCAATTTCAGGGAGCACAAATGTATTATTGTCGTATAAGTATTCATCCTCAGAAACTTTCTTTCCGTCGGGTCCCATAACTGTAATATTCACCTTGTAGGGTTCAGGTTCCACAACAGTCTTTTCGGGTACCTCAGAACGGTCTGCATAGATCGTTTCAAAGGACATAGTACGACTCTCCTGATACTCTGGATAGCCGTCTTCGTCAGCGTCGAAAACAACATCAAAATATATTGTCATAGCGATCCAAGGAGATTGGTCGATCTCTTTTATGGGAGTAACTGTTCCGTCATCAAAATCTATATCGCAGTATTCATTTTCATCCCGATCGACAACACTTACGCTCTTTAAAACTACGTCCACTCTCGGATCATCCGAGTACAGACAGTCTTTCAGACTGATAGTCTCTCCCACAACAGCGTCCGGGCTCTCCAATGAGAACGTGGGCTTTACGGGAGGTGCATCACCGTCAAGGATAGTCAGTGAATCGGGTTCGAGTATAGATATAGAAGATTTGTTATAATTGCCTGTAGTGATCGTTTTTTCTTCGCCGTTTACATATATTGTCACCTTGTCCGCAAATACATCACCCAGTGCTTCAAGGTCATCGGGTATTTCTATATCGACCTCGACACCTGTCTGTACTCCCTTTACGAAGCTGTTGAGCTGGTGTCCGTTTGTGTTCTCATAGCCGTAAGCCTTAAGAATATAAGCGGCATCCAGACCGTAGAGCGGCTTGTATGTGATATTTAAACCCTCGTTATAGCCGTTGGTATAGACATTTGATTCCTCCTGCCATTTGAGGAAGCTGTCTCCCTCCCTGACCTCTGTGGGGAAGTCCAGATATACCTTGTCGATAGTTGTTGCGTCATGGTCTGTCAGTGCAGAAAAGGTATATGTGAGAACGTATACCTGACCGGGAACAAGTCCTCCAGAAGTGGGTACATACTCACGGTATGTACGGCTGTTCAGGGTATTAAAAGTTCCGTCCTCATATTCAGCCGTAACAGTATAGTCAACAGTATCGGGAGCCTTGCAGTATTCATCAGACTCAACAGTGACCTCTACTCTGTAGGGCTTGTAATACTCAACTATATCATTCTTGTCTGCCTCGTCATAACCCTTATACCACTTGACATCAGTGATGTGATAAGGTGCATCATCAGGTATAGTAATTGAATCAAAGTCCAGCTTTTCGCCGATAACAGGCTGCTTAACACCGCTTATCTCAATCAGATCATAGTCGTTGATGACTGTTACCTTTAAGGATATATCCTCATTATTCATTCCCTTGAAGGAAATGGTGGTTTCGCCGCAGCCGCCGCCGAAGATGAGCTTGCCCTCTTCATTGAGCACTGCTACCTCAGGAGCTGTGCTGGTGCTTTCTGCAAAATTGCATAAGCCGACAGATGCGCCATACGGTCTGAATGAGTATGCCCATACTCCGTCGTTATATTCTCCGCTCTTGATCTCAGAGAGTTTGAAATTAGCTTCGCCATTGTACCAGGGAACAAGTTCCTTGGCTTCGATCTCGTAGTTGAATTCTCCTGTGTTGGAGATACTGGTCCTGAACTGACTGTTAGCCCTGCTGGTCTTGACAATTACTCGATAAGAGACCTTGAGGGGCTTGATCTTTGCCATTCTGCTTTCGTCCTCGAAATCATAGAAATCATCAGGATACTTCGCAGTGGGCAGCTTTGTAGGATCAGTTATCTTAAGATTATCGAATACTACATCCTTGCAGTTTGCTGGGCCGTTTAATATACGATATTCAACAGAGCTGATGACCTCGCCATCATTAAGAGCTTCTTTATTGAGGATCTGGTCAAGGTTTTCTGCTGATGTCTTTATCTCATCTACAGAGAGTGTAGCGGGATGCTCATATGTCGCATAATCCTTACCGTCAGAGAACTCGACCTTTGCTTTTGTTTCCAGCTCGCCTACAGAGTCAACGACCTTTACGGTTTTTGACCAGAAGGTCTGCTTACGATCGTATGCAAGCTCCCATCCGTCATTTATTGCGATGACCTTGACACGCAGATATTTGCCTGCCATATCATGGGGGATATAACACTTATCTGTGCCTGTTGCGAATACATCGTTGTTTGCGAGCGAGAGGTTTTTATCGCTTTCTTTATGCAGCACGGTAAGACCATCTTGTCCATTTATTTGTCTGTCAATGGTCTCATTTGAATACAGATGGAGCTGATAATCCTTCCATTCCCAGTCTCCGTCCGGGCCGTATTTCGTCTTGACCTTCGGCAGGCCGTTTGTATCATAGGTCTTTGCCTGCGGATCGTTAGGATCGACTGTATTGACATAGGTCTTGCCGTCCTTGCCGATGTTCCATAAGGAAGGCTTGTGATCGCTGTGCGGCCACATGGATCTGTCATAGACATTATCTGTACCAGCCAGCAGTCGGATAGGATCACCGTTTTCATCGACCTCCCACCACTGATAATAAATGTCAAATACCTTTGTCGCATTATAGTCAACCATTCCGGCTTTTCCGTTGAGAATACTGATCTGAGCAACTCTGTCGCTGGCGATCGCATCATACTTAGAAAGATAAGCCAGTTTCGCAAGGATAGTTACCAGAAGTGAACTGCTGCTTATGTCAGTAAATTCCTCATCTGATGTGCTGTGTGTTGATGCATTGTAATCCCATTTCAGAGGAGTGAATGTCTTTTCTCTTGAACTTTTTCCGGTATCCTTTGTATCTGAATAGCAGCGGAAAAGGATAGATGTCTCGGTGGATGCTGTAGGCAGATTTATTTGCTTCCCGAATCCCTGTTCCAGATATTCATCCACGCTAAGCACGATACGGTACATCTCACCGTCCTGATAGCCCTGCCAGTTCAGCTCGGGACGTCTTGCCTTGATCTCACGCTCAAGCATCTTAAGCGGCAGCTTGCACTTCAGGGAATCGTCACTTGCGCCGTAGCATACCTTGATAAGCGGGTCATCCACACCGTATACCTTGGATTCACTGATGTTTTCTCTTGTCAGCGGATCAACACGGTAGACCTTGTAGGTGAAATATCTCAGATTTCTGTGGATTGAATCATATTCATCATATCTGTATGAAACTGAACCTTTAGAAAATTTACTGATGTAATCCTTCCAGCCGTCGCCGTAAAAAAATGTATCTACATTATGCACTTTCTGCATATCCCTGGCATGATAGTGACGCATTTCGTTTGTGCTTTTATTCTGGTATGACACACAGTAATCGTTGAATCCTACATCAGGGAGGGGCTTAAGGTCAGCATTCGTTGGCTTAGGATAATACCATATCTCATTCTTGCCGAGTCCGTTTCCGTAGACATCCATCATGTCTGATTTGCTGTTATAGAAATTTGGCATTACGAAATAAGACTCTGCATCTGTGTCATCGTATTTGTAATCGAAATAGTATTCCGTCTGCCGGTATGGAGCACGGATGTTATCCTTATCTATGTCATTTTCAGCAGTGTCGCTTGTGAAGAGCTGGCTTGTGATCTTTTCTGTTTTTCCGCCTTCTCCATTGATATTTTTATATGTTGAAAGCTGCATGGAGCGTGAAGCCCTTATCTGCTGATCTTTATTCGGATAGACACGCAGGTAGGTCTTATAGCGCAGTTCAGTATCAGTGCAGAAGAGACGATAGAAGTAGAGGCCTTCGTTTCCTGCGTTCTCAGCACTTCTCTCATCCATAAGAACAAGAGCGCCTGCGCCGTAGGGATCCTCGATCTGGATTCTTCCGTCCTGTATAAGCTTTGTGTTGTAGGACTCAGGTCCTAAATTCACACTTCCTGATGTACCCGGGAATATCTGGAATTTTTCCTCATCACTTACTTTAGGGTTGCCTTCGGAGTTTTCCGGGTTGATAGCTACATTTCTCAGATCGTAGTGACAGCGGAAGGTACCGCCTCGAACCTGTACATTGGCTGTATTTATCGGGATAGGTGTGGCGTTTCCGCCGGTTTCAGTCAGTTCTTTCTGATTCTGATAGTAGAGTACCTCAACACCGCCTGTTTCCGAAACATTCAGAGGTATCTGCTTGGCTTTGCCGTGTCCGCCGTTCGGATCTGACGTATACTGCCATGCTAACTGATTTTCGTTGTCACAGATCATATTGAACACGTTTGCGCCGCTGTATGCCTCAAAAAGGCCGTCATAAATATAGGCAACGCCGCCTTTGTTCTTAGTAAGATCATCATCTTTAGGTCCTGCCTCAGGCTGGTTATATACCTCGATAACGGCATTTCTGGTGTTCGGTGTAGAGCCGTAGCCAATGAATGTACCGCCGTATGCCACAAAGGAGCCTCGGTTTCCTACCTTGACAACAGTTCCCTGAATGGTCTGCGTCACTATCTTGGAAAGATCCTTTCCCAACATATCGTAGATGCCCTGTCCAAGAGAGAAGGCTTTGTCAACAATGGAGCCTATTGCTTTTGAATCAGTTGCCTTATTGACAATGGCATTCTGAGCCTCAGCAAGCTTCTCATTATCGCCTTTTTCTTCCTTTGCATTTCCCTTTTCGTTAGCCTTGTTCTCGCCCTTGGCTGTATTATCGCCGTCTTTCTTCTGGTCAGCGTCTTTTTCTCCTATGGTCTGGTTACGCTGTTTATCCTCCGGCTTTTTATCAGGCACGCCTTCCTGGGTCTCTTTATGCACCTCGCCATTTGTGCCGTCACGCTCTATGACCGCCGAAGCATCTCCCGAATTTTCTTTACCTGACGATTTCATCGCTTCGAGAGCAGATTTGTCAACGTCCTGTTTGAGCTTAGTCGCAATATCCTCATATCTGTTAACGGCAACATTCAGTCCTGTGGAATATTCTGCGATGCTTACGCCCAGTTCCACAGTGGTACCAATGACAGTTTTGAGCTTATCCACACTGAAATTATCAGGCATCTGGGCTTTCTTTCTTCCTGCCTGGAAGGTTCCGCCGTAAATAACGAGATTACCGTCGCTGACTTTGAACAAATCACGGGTGGTATAGGTAAAGATAGCCCACTTAAATGGGTCGATCATGTAAGCTGTAAAATTGATCCTTCCTGTACCCTTTCCGTCCGGACCCTCACCACGCCATGCAGAGGAGTCCACAATAGTCAGTGTTGCACCGTTTGAAATGTTAAATGCAACAGCCTTATGAGTATCAAGATCAACATTGTTCTGGTATTTTTCGCTTTTGATGTTGATTTCGTCATTGTTACAGTTTCGGTCAAAACGGATATTCATAGTGTGACCGTTCAGATCAAGCACCTTGTCTGTTGTGATATTGATGGTTTCCCAGGGGTCACGGTTGCGCTCATCATGGTCGTCATCCGCTGCCAGAGAAATATAGGTATAGTCTTCATCTGTGGATTCAAGACAGGTCCTGAGAGAGTATGGAGAGACATAATTCTTGAAATTCTCCTTCCAATCGTCGCTGCTTAAAACACCAAATAAATTCTTACTTCGTTTTTGTTCGGCTGACCAACTGTTGGGATTATTGTTACAGGTCCAGTAATAGACAGGCTTCCACTTGAGCTTGTCGTAATTATCCTCTAAAAACGTTTCGGTATGCTGATTATCAAAGTAAAGGTCCTTAAGTGCTTCTTCCGGAGAAATTGCACTCTTATCGAAGTCAATGGTCAGATCGGTCTTGTCTTCATCTGCTGTGGCGGCTGATGTCTGAACGATACGCTGCGGAAGATAAGACAGCATCGAAAAAGACATCATACACGCTGTAAGCATAGAAAGACTGTGCTTTAGTATGTGTTTCATCTTCTGATTCCTCGCTTTCATAGTTTTTTGGAGACATAAGTTCCTTCGGATAAAACGATTTGATCCTTTCCATAGTTATTTCATATACACCATCCCTTTCTCCCCCCCGATGCTGCTCTTTCAGTATAACACTTCAGATCGTCTTTTCATGATCAGCTTTTATAACATATCTCCCGCTGCTCTTGTCTTTTTCTTCTTTCAAGCAGTCAGATATGTTAAATTTATTAGCTGAATATATAAAAAAGTGTTATTTACATTATACCATATTATTATATAGGGCACATTACCCAAAAGAATCATTTTATTGCCAAAATTCTCTCCACGCTTTTATGCACAATAGACAAAGGGCTGATGATATCTCATCAGCCCTTTTCTTCATGCAATTCCGCCGCTCCTTCAGGATTTTCCTGTGGGGGCAGTCTTTATTCTTCTGCTTTGATTTCCCTGTTATTGATGACAAGACCGCCGCTCCTTGCCCTTATCGCAAGCTGTAATCGGCTCTTGAAGCCGGTCTTTATAAGCATATCCGAGATATGCCTTTTTACGGTGTTTACCGACATACAAAGCTGCTCGCTTATCTCCTTGTTAGAGGCCCCTGTCACCAGCTCCCGCAGTACCTCTATCTCACATTCAGTCAGCTCTGTGCTGACTATTTTTCCGAATCTGACTGCCGGAACGCTCATCGGGTAGACAGATTCACCCGCCATTGTCCTGTCCATTATCTCAAGCAGCGGCTGCTCCTGTATCTCCTTGTACCAGAAGCTCTCAATGCCTATCTTTTTCGCCCTGTTGATGTATGAGACCTCCGGCATAGATGTCACAAGAAGTATTTTTGTGACAGGGCGGTGCTTCTTTATCTCCTCAGCAGCATCAAGACCGTCCTTGCCGCTGCCCATTACTACATCCATAAGCACAAGGTCTATATTTGTGCTGAGGCATATCTCAACAGCCTCCTCCGGAGTTTCAGCCATTCCCGCTATCTCATAATTCTCTGAAGCCTTCACAGCCACCTCAAACATCTGCCGTATCATTTTCTGGTCATCGGCTATCAGTAATCTATATGCCATTTAAGTTCCTCCTCAGTATTCTCAGGCAGTTTCAGTATCATTTCAAACTGCGGTGTGAAGCTAAGCTGCATGGTCCCGCCTATGCTTTCGATACTCTTTCTGAGATTCACAAGACCGCCGCACTCTTTCGCATGGGCAGAGGGCGGCCTGCCGTTATTGGTAAGTCTGATAGTATATCCCTCCGGAGTCTTCTCTGATGAGATATATGCGATATCCCCTTCTGCATGACGAAATACATTGGTAATGTGTACAGTTAAAGCTGAATCCACAATTGGTATCAGCTTATCGCTCTCAGGGAGCTTACCTTTTAGTTCTATATTTATCCCAAGACTTTCAGCATTCTGCATAGTGACAAAATATGGATGCTGCCAGTTTTCACGCTCTTTATTTTTCAGCAGGGATATATTTCTGCGCCAGAGTGAAAGCATTTCCTGCCTGTCAACTCTGTCCGGAGAAATGAGATACTGTTTCGTCATGAGCAGTGTTTTTCCGAAGCTGTCATGGATATGTATTTTTATCTGCAAGGTCTCCTTGTCCATAATGATGTACTGTATCGTGGAGTTAAGAGCCTTCAGACGTGCGTTGATATTTCCTGCCTTCTTTTGCTTTTCCTTCAGTTCGGCAGTCAGACGGTATTCCTCTGTGATGTCAAAAGCCATAAGCTCGTTTATGGTTTCACCGTCAAGCTGCTTCTCACTATGTGAAAAACTGTAGGCTGTACCATCCTCAAAACACACAACGGGAGTATCTCCGCCTTTTATGCTATTTGCTGCTTCACCTTTGGCTATCATTTTCCAGAAACCCTCAGCATCAGATATATTGACGCCTGTCAGCCTGCGGGCTATGCTGTCCATTTTCAGGTTCACCAGCTTTGTCAGACCGCCGTTCCAGTAAAAGCATATCCCCACAGGCAGCTGATCCATACACTCTTTTATGGACGTAAGGTCAATATTTTGATTTTTCTTTTTTATGGAGCTTATAAGCTCATAAACAGCGGATATGGTCAGTACAGTATTTATCAGAAATACTGCGGCCGCAGGCAGCTCGGCCCAAAAGCCTCTTCTTATCCTTGTCTGATAGAGAAAGAACTGGATAAGTAAAAATGTAATAACTGTTTCCGATAACAGAAGTATTATCCGGCACAGCTTTTTATCCAGAATAAGATGCAGAATGATGTCAAGGAAAAATACGCACTCTATAAGAAACATCCACAGGATCATTACACTTCTTATGCTTTCACAAAGGGATATAAAGCTATTCAGCGTCTTCACCCCCTATGGAAAGGATATAATACCTGATATCGTCCTCCGCAGATGAAGTGAGTTTCAGACCGGCAGAATGGAGGATGATATTTTCAGGAACTGAGTCCGCAGCATCTGTTTCAATGGACAAAAGAACATTCTCCGAGGGCATTATCATTATTGAACAGGCGCTTATCGTTTCAAGAGCCGACTCTATAACAGCTTCAAATACATCATATGCTGCTATGATCTGAGCGGCAGGCAGTGATCTTTCAGCGCCTTGCATCAGCTCACTCTCTATACCGAGAAACTCCATAAACTCAAAGCTCTCATTTATAGAAAGATACAGTTCATTTGTAGAGATATCAGGGCAGTTGTCTGCGATCAGCATAAGATTTGAGCAGCGCTTGACATATGTCCCAAGAAGCAGACAGAACTTCATCCTGAGATCGAATTCATCTGTCTCGTTCAGTGCCTCATCTATTTCCAGAAGCTGTGAATAGGTATGCTTTGTAATGTTATCATATAACCTGTTCTGAGTTTCGTATCTTGCCTTTTCGGCAGCAACACGGTTTTCCTCGTCGATCAGATCATTTTCTGCCTCTATCTGTTCGGTAGCTTCTTCAAGGGCACTGTTGATACGATTTATAGCTGATACATCTTCGCTCCATGTTACGCTTCCGCCTTTTATTTTGCAGTTCTTGATCATATAGTCTTCTTTGTCTGTGGTATCAGAGTATTCACCTGAGCGGAAGACCTCTTCACCCTCTGTATTCTTCAGCACAGCGTTGATGCCGGAACGTTCAAAAAGAGCGTTGTAGCCCGTGTTGGATGGGATAAGTCCTATTTTTATACAGCCCTCCCAAAGTCCTATGAAAAGAACCACATATGCTTCCTGAATGTTATACAGCTTGATGCCGGATATGACAGGCGACTCCCCGCAGGCAACGTAAATTATCAGAAATATTATGCCGATAGATGAATAAATCACAGGTATGTACCAGTATTGACGGCACTGGGATAATCTGCACCGTTTTATAAGAAGAATGTAAGAGCTCAATGTTATAGCAAAGGCCCATGTTAATATCACATAATACAGCCAATTATACCTGGCAGGTGTGTTTATATCATTCTCATCCACCAATCGCAGTACAAAGTGGTGAAGGTCATTGGTGAGCGCTCCCAGAATAAGAAGTCCCGAGATCACCCATTCAGCTTTCAGGATAGGTGACATTTTCTCATTCTCGCCTTTCCCTACATTTGATGCCGCACTTAAACTCATCATTGGCATAGCTATGTACGGAAAATAGTAGAAATACCACAGATAACGGCTGATAAGGGGCGAATTTTTGAAAAGATCATATCTGCCGAAACGTATGGCAAACAATAAAAAAAGAGAAGCTGCTATAGCTATGATATTCCACCTTATTTTTTTATGAACAATGCGCCATGCAACCGTTGATGCCCAGGCAATGATAAAAAAGCAGTAAAGTATTGAGGACAAACCGGTAATATAGGAAGAGAAATGCAAAAAAATATTTGCAAGAACAATTATCAGAAAGGCTATGATAAAAGCGATGGAGTACTTTCTCTCAAGCCTGCTCATATGAAGCATAGGCTATCCTCCTTGCTGTTTTTGTTTTATTTTATCATATAAAACGATCATAGTCAATGCTGATCGAGCTGTTTATTCAACCGTTCCTGCTTCATAAAAAGCTATCGCCTGACTAACCCGATATATTCAGCTGTATTTCCTTTTCAGGCAAATGCTGTACCTGTATGCTTAACAGTCAGTCAGGTCATTTCAGATATCCTTAAACAGCAGAAAAGGAGACACTTCCCCTACAGGAAAAGTCTCCTTCATCATCAGTATTAAAAGGCTCAGGTGATGTCAAGCATCTTAGCTGTACACTTCATCACCTTTTCCTTAGGGATCTGTGCAAAGATCTCAACAAGCCCCTCGTCCAGCTGAGTTCCGGCTGCTTCCTTCATCATTTTTATAGCCTCTTCATGAGTATGGGGAGCTTTATAGGAGCGCCTCATGGTTATGGCTGAATAAGTATCAGCCACGGCTATTATTCTCGAAGCCAGCGGTATTTCATCACCTTTCAGGCCGTAATAGCCTTTCCCGTCGATACGCTCATGGTGATACATTATCCACGGCATAATGTGCTTGAAGGAACTAAGGGGCTCCAGTATCTGAACACCTATGGAAGGGTGTTTTTTCATTATATCCCACTCGCCGTCATCCAGCTTTGCAGGCTTGTTCAGAATATTCTCAGGTACTCCAAGCTTGCCTACATCGTGCATAAGAGCAGCATACTCAAGACTTACCTTGCTGATATCACGCTTTTTAGAATATGGTATATATTCAAACAGCAGCATAGTCAGATTCTGAACATGGCGGCTGTGTCCGTTGAGATTCGGGTCTCTTGCATCTATAACTCCGAAAAGTACCTCCGCAACATCTATGCTTCGCTCCTTGACTGTCCCTATTCCCCTGAGAATAATGGTTATCATTATCGCAACGAAAATGCTTCCTCCGAAGAGAATGCTCGCTATCATAAGATCAGGATGTCCTGAAACTGCTACAAAAACATAGCCGAGGAAGAAAAAGATAAGCAGTGCCATTGCCATTTTTTTCCAGAATTTCAGCCGGTTTCCTCCTGAGGTCAGAACGTCACGCATACTCATGAGGCATTCACGATACTTTATAATATTCACTATCATCTGGAGAATACCGACAATTATCATACCATATATAAGTATACTCAACATTCCACCTCCTTTTCAAAGGGCTCCACCCCGACAATTATTCCATAAGAATATACCTATATCATTATATCATATATACAAGGAGATTTCAAGTAAAGGGATATAATTTCACAAATACGTCAAAACAGTGTCTTCGTGTACTCATCATGTGCTAATATTGCATAAACAATAACTGGTCATCCATGCAAAGCAGCTCTCATTAAATGGTCAGCCATTATTCTCTCCCCGATGCCCTCCCGCGCTGACTATCTGAAAAAATTTTCAGAGCTATTGAAATATCTTCACGGGTGTGATATAATATTACTATATTATTTTTACTCTGGAGGTATTTACAATGGGAATGTTCGACAAACTCATCGCAAACTTAAAATCAAGCAAAAAGACTATCGTTTTCACTGAGGGAAGCGATAACCGTATCCTTTCCGCTGCTGACAGACTCCTTAAGGAAGGTCTTATGGGAGTTATCCTCTGCGGAAATCCTGACGAAGTAAAGGCTGCTGCTGCAAACGGCGGTTTCAATATCGACGGTGCTGAGATCATCGATCCTGCAACATATCCTGAAATGGAGTCTCTCGTTGCTCAGATGGTTGAGCTCAGAAAGGGCAAGATGACTGAGGAAGAGTGCCGTGCTGCTCTCTCAAAGTCAAACTATTTCGGCACTATGCTCGTTAAGGCTGGCAAGGCTGACGCACTCCTTGGCGGTGCTACATACTCTACTGCTGATACAGTTCGTCCCGCTCTTCAGATCATCAAGACTAAGAAGGGCTCAAACCTTGTAAGCTCTTCATTCATCCTCTTCCGTGAGAAGGACGGTCAGGAAGAAAAGATCGCTATGGGTGACTGCGCTATCAACCTCGGATACACTGACAGACTCGACAAGGACGGCAATGTCGTTCTCAGCGCTGCAAGACAGCTTGCAGAGGTTGCTGTTGAGACTGCAAGAACTGCTGATTTCTTCGGTATCGATCCTAAGGTCGCTGTGCTCAGCTTCTCCACATACGGCTCAGGCAAGGGCGGCACTGTTCAGCTCAGCCACGATGCTGTTATCGAAGCTCGTCAGCTCGATCCCAACCTCGTTATCGACGGTGAGTTCCAGTTTGACGCTGCTGTTTCCGCAGAAGTTGCTAAGACAAAGTGCCCTGATTCCAAGGTTGCAGGACAGGCTAACACATTTATCTTCCCCCTCATCGAGGCTGGTAATATCGGCTACAAGATCGCTCAGAGACTTGGCGGCTTCGAGGCTTACGGTCCTATCCTCCAGGGTCTGAACGCTCCTATCAATGACCTCTCAAGAGGCTGTACTGCTGACGAAGTTTACAAGATGGCTATCATCACTGCTGGTATGGCTTGATCGTAAAAAAACGAAATATAAAAAGTCCGCTGGAATCTTCCGGCGGACATTTTTTTGCCCGCTTCAAGATAAACTCAAAGCGGGCAAAATACAGCGTATTAAATTTTAAATGCTGCAGCGTTTGTTAAAATGCAGGCAGATTACTTTATACCTAAGCGGCTCTTGAACTCGCTTACATAATTGCCTTTAACTGCATTCTTGAGATTAGAATTGCAGTTCTTGAATGCCGCAGTGCTGCTGTTTTTTGAAATACGACGATTATTATAAATGTAATTGATCTTTGTGCAATTAGCAAAAGCCTCAGACTGAATAGTAAGTTCAGCACCTGGTCCTGCAAAATTCATTTCTGCGATATTAGTATTATTGAAAGCATTTGCTCCTATAGTTGTTGTTGTCGGAGCAATATATATCTTTGTAAGATTAGTATTCATAAATGCCTCATTACCAATTGTTTCAAGGCTGCTGACAGGCTGACGATTTTCTACAGTATATGAAACCATTTCCATTCCAGAGTCCTTGAAAGCCTGATTGCCGATAGTTTTTAAGGTCTTAGGAAGCTTTATTTCCTTAAGCTTTGTACAACCCTGAAATGCATTAGCGCCGATCTCCTCAAGCTCTGAATATGTGGAAAAAGTAATCTTTGTAAGAGCTGCGCCCATACCATTCGGTGTTCCGTTCTTATCCTTGAAAGCGCCGTTGCCGATACGAATAACCTTATATTCAACATCGTTGATCTTAACCCTTGCAGGGATCTTTATGCGAGAATCTGCAACGTCGATCCTGTATACCTCAACTCCGCCGGGGCACTTCTTATAATCAACGTGAGCACCGGAATAAACACCAGTATCGTAAACACCGTTATAGTAGGAAAGGTTAGGGATAAAATCATCAGGGATATCTTCGCAAGAATTAGGGATATAGTAAGCTGAAGCTGTAATGCTTGTTGCGGCGGGAACATTAGCAAAAGATGCTACTGTGGGAACTGCGCACATAAATGATGCTGCTGCAGCTGCTACGATTGTTTTAACAGTTTTTTTCATATTCTTATCTCCTTTTGTTAATAAAATTATATTGCGTTTTTTAGAGCGAATAAATAGTACGATATTTTCCAATCAACACAGAGGCGCCTCTGTGTTGATCACGAGCGTAAAGCCTTCCGGACAGCTTCACGACGCTTCCATGATCGATAAGTCTTAGCTTACCTGATCCGATACCGCCGTTCGCTCTACAGTCAATATTTTAGCATAAACATCTGATAATGTCAATACAGTTTTATTAATTTTGTGGTATTATGACATAAATCGAACAAAATTTCTTTTTAAAACTGTCGTTTTCACATTCAGATTTTTTTGTTACACTCCATGAGTTCCAGCGAACTCGAAAAAAGTTCTTTTTAAGACTATATTGCATAAAAGTCTATTTTAAGCTGTAATTATATTGCTTTAAAAAACTTACTAAAAAAATCTGTCAGATAAAATAAGTAAAATAAATAAAATTTCTTTTTACAGCTTGAAAAATCTTTCCTGATATGGTATAATATATATGTTATGTCCCAATAGCTCAGTAGGATAGAGCGACTGCCTCCTAAGCAGTAGGCCGGAGGTTCGACTCCTCTTTGGGACGCCATTCGGCAGACAGCCGTACACATCTATGCGTTCCGTGATCAGCGGGACGCATTTTTCTTTCTGTTGACCAGAATCTTTTCCATATTCCTCATATTCTCAGGCGGCTGATATATAGTCTCTAAAATGCAAGCAGGCAGATACCTCATCCGAAGTATCTGCCTGTTTTTTTATAGCTTGCCGCTAAAGTTTAATTTGAAAGATCATATCATTCTGCTGCACTGCCTTCAGACTTTAAAAGCTCATCAGCGCAGTTCAGAGCCAGAAAACAGTCTCTGCGGTCACAGACGGCTTTTATTTCTTTGCAGAAGGAGCTCCGCCGCTGTGGCATTTTCCATGCATTGCACAGTTCTGACAACCGTGTCCGCAGGATGACCGGCCAGCTTTTTTATCTCTTATAAGGGTGAAGATTATGAGTGCCACAACTGCGATCAGAACGATCAGAACAAATATCCAGCCCATATTTTAACACTCCTTTATAAAGCGCAAGCCCTCCTTAGGAGAGCCTGCATTTTATTTACTTAGTTACCTTTACCTTCTGTGTGAGCTTTGTAGACTCCTTATAAGGTCTTACAAGGAAGTATACAGCAGCAGCAAGAAGTGCGAATGCGAGAACAGCTCCGAGGTAGTCGATTCCGCTTGCATTGCCTGTGAAGAGCTGACCAAGCTGATTGATAACAAATGCTACAAGATAAGCAAATCCACACTGATATGCAATAGCGAACCATGTCCACTTTCTGTTGTTCATCTCACGCTTGATAGCTCCGATAGCTGCGAAGCAAGGTGCGCAGAGGAGGTTGAATGCAAGGAATGAATAGCCTGCTACCTTTGTGAACTTAGCTGCCATTGTTGCATATACTGATGCTTCACCTGCACCGTAGAGGATACCCATTGTACCAACAATGTTCTCCTTAGCTACAAGTCCTGTTACAGATGCAACAGCTGCCTGCCAGTTGCCCCAGCCAAGAGGTGCGAATATCCATGCGATTCCCTTACCGATCGCTGCGAGGATAGAACTGTCGAGCTCATCCTCCTCAAGCATTCTGAACTCTCCGTCTACTGTTCCGAAGAAGCTGAGGAACCATACAACGATAGTTGAAAGAAGGATGATAGTACCAGCCTTCTTGATGAAGGACCAGCCACGCTCCCACATTGAACGGAGAACGTTTCCGAGTGTAGGCATATGGTATGCAGGAAGCTCCATAACAAAGGGAGCGGGATCTCCTGCGAACATCTTTGTCTTCTTGAGGATGATACCTGAGATGATGATAGCTGCCATTCCCAGGAAGTATGAAGATACTGCAACCCATGCAGAACCGCCGAAGATAGCACCTGCGATCATTGCAATGAAAGGTGTCTTAGCGCCGCAGGGAATGAATGTTGTTGTCATGATCGTCATACGGCGGTCACGCTCGTTTTCGATCGTACGGGATGCCATAACTCCGGGTATACCGCATCCTGTTCCGATGAGGATCGGGATGAAGGACTTACCGGAAAGACCAAATCTGCGGAAGATCCTGTCAAGAACGAAGGCTACTCGAGCCATATATCCGCAGGACTCAATGATAGCAAGGAGGAGGAAGAGTACCAGCATCTGGGGAACGAATCCGAGAACTGCACCAACACCGGCTACAATACCGTCAATGATGAGGCCGTGGAGCCAGTCAGGACAATTGTCGCCCAGTGCCTTCTCGATGAGCACAGGGATACCGGGTACCCATGTACCATAGTTAGCAGGGTCAACTCCGCCGTCATATTCCTTGAAGAGACCTACTGCCTCCTCAGCATCTGCAATAGAAGCAACTTCATCTGTTACTTCAAGTGTCTCCTCATCCTCGACCTCATAGCCGAATTCAAGAGACTTATCTGTGTAATTTGCAAGGAGTGCATTGAGCTCTGTTTCAGCAACAGCAGCATCAAAATCTTCTGCCTCTGTATCCATTGCAGCTTCGGCAGCTTCTATATCAAGGCCGTCCTCATCTGCCTGTGCAAGGAAGCCTTCGAGGATAGCGTCTGTATCGCCGTACTTCTCCACAGCTTCCTCTGTCTCGCTTGTACCTCTTCCGAGGAGGTGCCAGCCGTCTCCGAAGAGGCCGTCATTAGCCCAGTCTGTTGCTGCTGCACCGACTGTTACCATTGATATGTAGTATACAAGGAACATTACAACTGCGAAGATAGGAAGTCCCAGCCAGCGGTTTGTAACTACCTTATCGATCTTGTCTGATGTTGTAAGGCCGCCCTTATTCTTCTTTTTAAGGCAGCTGCCTATCATCTTTGAGATGTAATTGTATCTCTCATTTGTGATGATCGACTCAGCATCGTCGTCCATTTCCTTCTCAACAGCCTGAATGTCTGTCTCGATATGCTTGGAAACGTTTTCCGGAAGCTTGAGCTGCTCAAGAGCCTTTTCATCACGCTCGAAGATCTTTATTGCATACCAGCGCTGCATTTCCTCAGGCATATCGTGAAGAGCAGCCTCCTCGATATGAGCGAGAGCGTGTTCAACAGGACCAGAGAAGCTGTGCTGCGGAATAGTTTTTCCGTTCTTTGCAGCCTCTATAGCAGCCTCGGCAGCCTCAGTGATACCGTCGCCCTTAAGCGCTGATATCTCTACTGCCTTACAGCCTATGTTCTTTGCAAGAGCAGCAATATCTATCTTATCTCCGTTTTTCTTTACGATGTCCATCATATTTACAGCAAGGACTACCGGGATGCCAAGCTCAGTGAGCTGAGTTGTAAGATAGAGGTTTCTTTCAAGGTTTGTTCCGTCAATGATATTGAGGATAGCGTCGGGACGCTCGCCTATAAGATAATTTCTCGCAACTACCTCTTCGAGAGTGTAGGGAGAAAGCGAATAGATACCGGGAAGGTCTGTGATTATAACATCACTGTGTTTTTTCAGCTTACCCTCTTTTTTCTCAACAGTAACACCCGGCCAGTTTCCTACGAACTGGTTTGAACCTGTAAGAGCATTGAAGAGAGTAGTCTTGCCGCAGTTAGGATTTCCTGCGAGAGCAATTCTGATACTCATTTGAATATTCCTCACTTTCTGATATTGTTATGCCAATAAAACTGAGTTAGAAATATCTAACCTAAGAACAAAAATTATTCGACTTCTACCATTTCAGCGTCTGCTTTACGGATAGAAAGCTCGTAGCCTCTTACAGTAACTTCGATAGGGTCGCCAAGAGGTGCGACCTTGCGTACTGTGACCTGTGTGCCCTTGGTAAGGCCCATATCCATGATACGGCGCTTTACAGCTCCTTCGCCGGTGAGTTTCTTTACTTTTACTGTGCTGCCGATACCGACTTCTCTAAGATTCATACCTACTCCTCCTCAGATCATTATTTTTACAGCCATTTCACGGCTTATAGCGACTCTTGCCTCTTTGACATTTACGATAAGATTTCCGTCGACTGTATTCACAACGGTAACGTTTCCTCCGGCAACGAACCCAAGATTTTCAAGATGCTTCTTGACCTCAGGTGAGCCGCCGATCTTTACGATAGTGTGCTGTTCTCCCACCCCTGCTAATGTCAACGGTATCATAATGTCCTCCTTTTCGGCAAAGCCGATAAATCGAAATTTATTAGCTCTCGCTAACCACTCTATATTATACAATGCTAACAATCCGATGTCAACCATATATGGACAAATCCGGCCAACTTTGTATAAATGACAACTGGGTTAGACAAATCTAACGAAAAATATGTAAAATCTGCCGGTATGCCCTTCTTCATGTTATGAAAAATTTTTTCTGAAACAGCGAGAGTTTTCAGCTGGTAATACGTCTAAATTTATGACATTTTCAGACTTTACATTTATGCCAGGATGCTGTATAATTACATTAATATTTTTTAAGGAGTTTGGTTTTATGGATATCGTATTCTCGATCGGCTTCCCTCTTCTGTTCTTTGTTATATCTTATCTGATATCAGACAGCAGAATATCTGATAAAAAGGAGAAGTCCGGAGAACGCAGGAAACTGCTGAATGACCTCGTGATCATCTTCTCTGAAGAGGCAGGCTTTTTCCTCTTTCTTACAATAATTATCAGAGCCTTTATGTTCAGAGACAAAAACAGTCTTCCTCCGATCGCAGTTTTGTTTGCAAGCGTCCTGCCCTTTGCAGCATTTCTTATGCGCCGTCTGACAAAGCACTCCCGCACCGCTCTCTTCCTTAAAAGGTCTGCGGCAGCTGTTCTTGCAATATTTGCAGCCGAGATCATCGTCTTTAACTTCAAGAGCTTTGACAAAAAGCCTCAGAGTACTTATATCGACCTCAGCTCCGTAACAACTCAGGATGGTTCGGAGTTCAGCGGAGAAGATATCGTTATCAGCGGAAACTCCACCCTGACCTTTGAAAAACTCCCCGATTACACCCGTGCTCTTATAGTCGAGCAGGAGCGTGAGATACCGGAAAGCAAATATATATCCCCGTTTATGGTTCTTATAGGTGTAAATGATGACAACGCTTCCACCTATTTCGAGACTATGAGGCAGAGAATGATATCCTCCGAGGAGTCTTCTTTTGCCATGTCATTCACTCCATATAAGAACATCCACGGAGTTATCCTCAGCTTCAGCGATATCGGCACTCCGATAAAAATACACTCCATCAGGGCAGTAAGCTCTGTACCGTTCAGTTTCTCATATATCAGATTCTTTATCCTTTCCGGCATTGCCCTCATTATCTGCATGGTATTGTCCTACAGTCTATGGAAAGTGAACTATCAGCGCAGAAAGCTATCCCACAGACTTGCTGTGGGCGGAATGGTGCTCCTGTGTATGCTTTCAACTACGATGTTCATAAGGCCTCACGAGAAAGCTTATAAATTCGACACACAGAATGTCTCCGGAGATGACCCCTATGCGGCTACACTCGATGCCTTCAACAAGGGACAGCTCTATCTGGATATCGAGCCTTCCCAGGAGCTTATGGATATGGACGACCCATATGACCGTCCTGCAAGAGACGAACAGGGTGTGCCGTACATATGGGATATGGCTTACTATAAAGGACATTATTACTCCTACTTCGGAGTTGCTCCTGTGCTACTTTTCTACGCTCCGTATTACAAGCTGACCGGGAAAATGCCCACTGCCGGAATGGCTCAGCCTATATTCGGTCTGCTGGCAGTATTCTCTATCTGCATGACAATTCTTGCCGCAGTAAAGCGGTATGTCCCAAGACCTAATCTACTCCTGCTGATGGGACTTATGCCGGCTTCAATATGTGTATCAGGAATATTCTATGCACTGAATTACTCTAATAAATATGTGCTCCCCACTATATGCGGACTTGCCTTCCTGTTCACAACTCTTTGGACCGGTCTCAGCGCCTGCTCCTGCAAGAGAAAAAAGCTCAGGATAGCCCTGCTTATTATCAGCGGCCTCTCCCTCGCACTTTGTACAGCTTCAAGGCCAAGCTTTGCATTCTCATCAGTTGTCCTTATACCGTTATTCATAGGGATACTAAGAAATAAAGACTTCAGGCTCAGCTATAGACTTGCTCAGGCCACTGCATTTACCGTACCGCTGTTTATCGGCGGATGTGCTATAATGTGGTACAATAATGCAAGATTCGGTTCACCATTTGACTTCGGGGCCGCATATCAGCTGACAGTAAGCAATGTCAACGCAAATCACCTCCATATTGCAGGATTTGCTCCTATGCTCTATCATTTCGTTTTCCTCAGGCCCCGTGTAAGAGGATTCTTCCCCTTCTTTGAACCGAATTACTGTAATATCTACAACTACGGCAGAAGCGTTTATGCTTCGGAATCTGTGGGTATACTGACCTATCCGCTGTTTGCACTGGGAGCCGCAATGCTGCCTGCCGCATTACGGAGACGCAGACGCAATTCTGCACTCTCCTCCAGAAACAGAGCCCGTAATAAGTTCATTGCCGTCTGCTTGATAGTTCCATTCATTATCGGCTGGCAGAGCTACTGCCTGGGCGGTGTAAATCAGCGTTATGTCTTCGACATGACTCCCCTCCTCATTATCGGTGCAGCTGTCTGCATCCTCCGGGGAAATGCCTCAGCATCAAAGAACTCGCTCCGCTATATAATATCGCACTCTTGTCTGGCTGCAACATTCATAGTATGGGGACTTATGGCTGCTACCGACAGGAGCGGCAACCTCATAGCACATTATCCTGCAATAAATGACATATGCGAAGACCTGCTGATGTTCTGGCTCTGAGCAATAAAATCCAATAAATAACAACGGAAAGCTGCATGGACTGCCATGCGGCTTTTCTTATTTTCCATGCTTCGTTCCGACATATATCGCACCGGATAAATGCTACAATAAAACGTAGAATATATATAAAGGTGATGACAATGGAAAGGATCAAAAAACAAATCATACACTCATCTATGCTGTCTGCCGCAGGTATCCTGCTGTCTGCGGTATTCGGGTATCTGCTTTCGGGAACAAAGGTAGCAGGCGTGGCCTCCTTTGCAGATATATCTCTCTGCGGCGGTCTCAGCCTGCCCCATTCTGCGGCAGTTCTCACCGGCAGCCTCATAAACTGTATCACGCACCGTACCGTCGGGCGCAATATCGTGAAAATTTCATCAATGCTTATGATAACTGCTGCCAAAATGTTCATTGAGCCTGTAAGCAGTCCAAAAGCCTGCGGGATCTCCACATCGGCCTCAGTGATCGTGTCCGGAGCAGCGGTATCCGCACTTATAGGTGAGCTGCCCTATAAGCTCATGTTCTATGCGTTCTACGGCGCTGTTTCCGGAGCAGCTGCCTTCTCCGCAGCTATGATCGCTGACAGCCTCCGGAGCAGAAAAGCTGTGGATATGACATCTCCCTGCGGCTGTGCATACGCAATAGTGTATACACTCACGATTTCAGCCCTCTGCTCCCTGAATACTCCCGGTCTGAATATCGGGCTTATCGCAGGTACCGCTGTTACACTTGCAGGTGCGTATTTTTACCGCAGCAGCGGCGGAGTGCTTTGCGGGGCACTGACTACCTGCGGCGCCTTTCTGTCCTCAGCATCATGCGGAATGACAGTAGTGCTGCTTCCAGCCGCCGGCCTTATCACAGGGTATATGTATCAGAAAAAACCGGCTGCCGCTGCCGGAATTTTCTTCGGCCTCAGCATGATGCTTATGGTGCTCACAGGAATGGATATGAACACTGTCAGCGCTATGGCAGACCTGTTATGCGGCACCGGGATATTCCTTATGGCCGCCCCTTACTACTCGGATAAGTGGGTGATAGTCTCGGATGAGGACGAAACTGCTATGCCGGAGATTATCAGCTCACGCATGAGCTTTCTTTCAGACTCGATAGGTGCAGTCCGGCTTGAATCTGAGCGTATCGCAAAGATGTTTTCCGAAAAGGACAGCCGTGAGGAAGTAGTAGTCAGGAATTCAGAAGAGGTCTGCAAAAGATGCTGCCGGAGGCTTGCCTGCTGGAAAAATGAACACGATAATACCGTCCGTGGATTCAGAAAGCTTGCCTGCCAGGGAGAATTCTCAGCAGAGGAATTCCCCTTTGAACTCAGCAGCTGCCTGAGAAAAGATGCACTTAAAGAAAGCTTCCGCAAAAGTGCCGGTGAGAGGACTGCTATGAAGCTGCTCAGCATGAGGTACGCCGAGAGCCGCCGTCTGCTTTCCGAGCAGCTGAAAATCACGGAGGAGATGATAAGCTCCGCAGGCGAGCGTCTGGATGTCCGCTACTCCGCCGCCGTCAGCCGTACAATAAGGGAAAAGCTGGCGAAATTCGGGATATCTCCAACAAATGTCATAGCCTATTACAACTCCGGGAACCGGCTCCTTGCCGAGCTGTATTTTCCTGTGAGATCAGCTCCGGAAAGCCTTAGCAGGATCTGTGACCTGGTCTCAGATGAGCTCCGCATCCCTCTCGATGCGGCTCCGCCTGTACACTCCGGCCGGGAAATAAGGATAAGACTTTTTGAAAAGCCGGCCTACTCCATACAGGTCTGCGGCGCTGCGACCTGTGCAGGCGGTGCCAAAGAAAGCGGCGATACCTCAATGACCTTCTCCGACGGCACCGGTGCCGCCTATGTCATACTCTCTGACGGTATGGGCAGCGGCAGAAATGCTGCTGTTGAATCAAAGCTTGTGGTCAGGATGTTCCGTAAGCTTATCACCTGCGGGGCAGACTATAACTCCGCTATCCGTCTTATAAATTCAATAATGGTCACAAAGTCCGGTGAGGAGTCCTTTGCCACTCTTGACGCTGTCAGGATAGATCTTGATAACTGCGGCCTTACGGTAATAAAATCCGGTGCAGCTGCCACTCTTATCAGGCACAGGGGAAATGTCATCCGCATATCACAGTCCACATTCCCCATCGGCATTTATGAGCAGTCCGAGACCTTCTCAAAAAGCTTCAGTCTCGATGAAGGAGATATGATAATCATGTTCTCCGACGGCATAAATGAGAACGAATACCGCTTTATCCGGGAGCTTCTGCTAAGCGAAAATGACCTGAAACATATGGTCAGCGAGATCTGCCGGAAAGCTCAGGTATTCACCCCCGGCGAGAAAAGTGACGATGTAACTGTGATAGGTATCTCAGTTACCCGCAGCTGACTAATTATTAAGTACATTTAAACAATCAGCAGAAAGTTTACAATTAACAAATATGTCAAATTGCACGAAATAATACTGCCATAATTAGCATAACGACTGAAATTTTACCACAATTCGCAAAAAAGCTTGAATAAAACCCCCATTTCTGATAAAATGATAGTAGCAAAGGAGGCTAAATTATGTCAGTTAATACAAAATCAAATCCAAATGACTTTCCTCTGTATCTGTTCTATCAGGGAAAAAACTACGAAGCCTATAAGTTTTTCGGCGTTCACTCAAAGAAAAAGGGCAGAGGCCGCAGCTATACCTTCAGAGTTTGGGCTCCTAATGCTGTCAGTGTTTCAGTAGTCGGCGATTTCAACGGCTGGGACAGGTCTGTGAATCCTATGACATCTATCGCAGATGGTGTCTGGGAGGCAGATATCTCAAAGCTGAAACAATTCGACGCTTATAAATACAGCATCGAAACAAAGGATGGACGAATTATTCTGAAGGCCGACCCCTATGCTTCTCATTTTGAGACCCGTCCGGGCACAGCTTCCAAGATCTACGAAAGCAGCTTTGAATGGACAGATCAGAGCTGGTTCAAGGAAAAAAACAACAAAAGCATCTACAACAGCCCCGTGAACATCTATGAGGTACACCTCAGTTCATGGAAACAGCACGAGGGAGAAGTCTTCCTCGATTATGTCACCTTCGCAAAGGAAATAATCCCTTATCTGAAAAAAATGTCCTATACCCACGTTGAGTTCATGCCCCTTACAGAGTATCCCTACGACGGATCATGGGGCTATCAGGTCACAGGCTACTTCGCCCCGACTTCACGCTACGGAACTCCGGATGATCTCAGAAAGATGATCGATATGTTCCATGAAGCCGGCATCGGTGTGATCCTCGACTGGGTACCTGCTCATTTTCCGAAGGATGAGGCCGGTCTGTATGAGTTCGACGGCACCTGCTGCTATGAGTACACCGATGACCGCAAAAAAGAACACAAGGCCTGGGGCACCCATGTTTTCGATTACGGCAAGGCTGAGGTATGCTCCTTCCTCATCTCCAGCGCCAACTACTGGTTCGATGAGTTCCATGTGGACGGTCTCCGTGTGGACGCTGTAGCTTCAATGCTCTATCTGGACTATGACAGACGTGACGGTGAATGGGCTGCTAATATTTACGGCGGCAATGAGAACCTTGAGGCAGTTGAATTCCTCAAGCACCTCAATGAAGCTGTATTCTCAAAACATCCCGATGCACTTATGATCGCTGAGGAGTCGACCGCATGGCCCCTGGTCACAAAGCCCACCGATATTGGCGGCCTGGGCTTCAATTTCAAGTGGAATATGGGCTGGATGAACGATATGCTCAGCTATATGTCCCTTGATCCGATCTACCGTGCTTTCAACCACGACAAGCTCACTTTTTCATTCTTCTATGCATTCTCCGAGAACTATATCCTGCCTATCTCACATGATGAGGTAGTACACGGAAAGTGCTCGATGATAAATAAAATGCCCGGTGAGTACGATCAGAAGTTCGCTTCATACCGTGCTTTCCTTGCATATATGATGGCTCACCCCGGAAAGAAGCTCCTCTTTATGGGTCAGGAATTCGGCCAGATGAAGGAATGGGACTACAAGTCCCAGCTTGACTGGAACCTCATGGATTTCGATGCCCATAAGAACCTGCTGAAATTCTCGGAAAAGCTCAATAAGTTCTATATCGATAATCCTCCGTTCTGGCAGAACGATGACTCCTGGGACGGCTTCAGCTGGATATCCAATGACGACTATAAGCAGAGCGTTATCGCCTTCAGACGTATCGACGATAACGGCGATGAGCTTATAGCAGTCTGCAACTTCGTCCCCGTTGAAAGAAGAGATTACCGTATAGGCGTTCCCTTCAAGGGAAAATATAAACTCGTTTTCAACACCGATGCCGCTGAATTCGGCGGTTCAGGTATTACAGAAAAATCTTTCAAGTCAGACAGTATTGGTATGCACGGCTTCGATGACAGCATATCAATGACTCTCGCTCCCCTCTCGGTTATCTATCTGAAATACTCTCCCGTCAAGAAGAGAGCGCCCAGGACTGATGACAAACCAGCGGCAGAGAAGCCAAAAAGAACAAGACGCTCTGCAGGATCTGACAAATAATCATTTTTTCACTATAGGAGGAATAGTATGTACACTAAAAAAAGAGTAGTTGCAATGCTTCTCGCAGGCGGTCAGGGCAGCCGTCTTTACGCCCTCACAAAAAATGTGGCGAAACCAGCAGTCCCCTATGGCGGCAAATACCGCCTCATAGACTTCCCTCTCTCTAACTGCACTAACTCAGGTATCGACACAGTCGGAGTTCTCACTCAGTATCAGCCTCTGGTACTCAATGAGTATATCGGCAACGGTCAGCCCTGGGACCTGGACAAACTCAACGGAGGCGTTCATGTCCTCCCGCCTTATGAGACCCAGGCCGGCGCTTCATGGTATGAGGGAACTGCTAATGCTATCTACCAGAATATGCGCTTCATCGAAAGATATGACCCCGAATACGTTGTTGTCCTCGGCGGCGACCATATCTATAAAATGGATTACTCCAAAATGGTGGACTTCCATATCGCCAACAATGCGGACTGTACTATATCGGTAATAGATGTTCCAAAGTCGGAGGCCTCTCGTTTCGGTATCATGATATGCGACGACCAGAATAAGGTCATCGACTTCGTCGAAAAGCCAAAGGAGCCTAAGTCTACACTTGCTTCTATGGGTATCTACGTTTTCAGTTGGGATAAGCTCAAGAAATACCTCATCGAAAACGAAGAGGATGCCAATGCCAAGCGTGACCGTGGTGAGCAGTGGTCCAAGGACTTCGGAAAGGATATCATCACCTCCATGCTCCGTGACCAGCAGAGACTTTTCGCATACGAGTTTGAAGGCTACTGGAAGGATGTTGGAACCCTGGATTCCCTCTGGGAGGCTAATATGGACCTCCTCAGCCCAAGTGTTCCTCTCGATCTCTATGACCCGAGCTGGAAGATATACTCAAGGAACAGCAATATGCCTCCTCAGTATGTGGGGGACAATGCCAATATCGAAAACTCCATGATATCCGAAGGAAGCACTATCGACGGTACTGTTGACTTCTCTATACTCTTCTCCGGTGTCACTATCGAGGAAGGGGCTACTGTAAATTACAGCATAGTTATGCCCGGTACTGTTATTAAATCCGGAGCTGTCGTAGAGTACGCTATCATCGGCAGCGACAGCGTTATCGAAAGCGGTGCAAAAGTCGGCACAAGTCCTGAAAACGTTGAAAACCGTGACGACTGGGGCATTGCCGTTGTAGGCCATAACGTTACCGTCTCCGCCGGAAAAAGCGTTGAGCCGAAACAGATAATCGGCGAAAATATCTGACAGGAGGAGTTTTGGTATGAGTGTTAATTACAATGTTTTAGGCCTTATTTTCGCAAGTATGCACGATTCTTACATCAGCGAGCTGACTAAGCAGAGAACTATGGGTTCTATCCCCTTCGGCGGACGTTACAGACTTATAGATTTCCCGCTTTCAAATATGGTCAATTCCAGCGTTTCTGAGGTAGGTGTTATCACCAAGTCAAACTACGGCTCACTTCTGGACCACCTCGGTTCAGGCCGTGACTGGGATCTGGCCCGTAAAAAAGGCGGTCTCCACCTCCTCCCTCCATACAGCCAGACCGGCGGTATCTACAAGGGAAGACTTGATGCCCTCAATAACGTATGGAGCTTCGTTGAACATTCCAACGCAAAGTATGTCATCATGGCTAACTGCGATGTCGTTACTACTATCGACTTCAACCCTGTACTCGCTCAGCATATGAGCACAGGTGCTGATATCACTCTCGTTTACAGCAAGGGTATCCACGACAGCGATATAAACGACTGCTCAACTATCCTTCAGTTCGACGAGAACAACCGCCTCAAGGATGCTCTCGTAAATCCCCAGATCTCAGGCGAATGCAATATCTGGCTGGAAATGTTCATCATCAGCAAGGACTTCCTCAAGAAGATAGTCTTCGATGCTGCAAGCAGGAACCAGTTCAGCTTTACCCGTGAGATCCTCCAGGGCAAAAAGGATGAGTACAATATCATGGGCTATGAGCACAAGGAGTTCTTCACAAGGATCGACAGTATCCAGAACTACTACAGCGCTAACCAGATACTGCTCAACACAGAAAAGCGCAATGCTCTCTTCCGCAAGAATATGCCTGTTTATACCAAGATCGGTGATAACGGTCCGGTAAAATACGGCCTTGAATCAAATATAAAGAATTCCCTCATCGCAGACGGCTGTATCATCGAGGGAACTGTTGAGAACTCTATCCTCTTCCGTGGAGTTAAGGTCGGAAAGGGTACTGTTGTCAGAAATTCTGTGCTCCTCCAGAGTACAAAGATAGGCAAGAACTGCACGATCGGTTCTATTATTACAGATAAAAATGTTGAGATAAGCGATGATAAGGTTCTTACCGGCTCTGATACTTATCCCCTCTATATAGGAAAAGACGGAAAACTTTAACGGCGGTGATCCTTAATGAAAATATTGTTTGCAGCAAGTGAGGCTGTCCCCTTTGCAGCCTCAGGCGGCCTTGCCGATGTTACAGGCTCTCTCCCGAAAGCTCTTGCAGCCAAGGGACACGACTGCCGTGTAGTTATACCGCTATACAGCTCGATCAGACCTGAACTTCGTGCCAAAATGGAGTTTATCAAGAACATCACTGTTGATGTCTCATGGCGCAAGCAGTACTGCGGTATCTTCAAGGCTGTTCTGAACGGAATTACCTATTACTTCATCGATAACGAATACTATTACTCCCGTGAGGGTATGTACGGTTTC
Source organism: Ruminococcus flavefaciens (assembly GCA_002371825.1). GTDB lineage: Bacteria > Bacillota > Clostridia > Oscillospirales > Ruminococcaceae > Ruminococcus > Ruminococcus flavefaciens_L. Next base: position 56,288 of record DFHF01000060.1, read on the forward strand.
TATGACGACTGCGAAAGATTCGTTTTCTTCGATCGTGCAGTGCTGGAAATGCTGAAATATGTGGGTTTCACTCCTGAGATAATCCACTGCAATGACTGGCAGACTGCCCTTATCCCTGTATACTACAGCGTGTACTATAAGTACCAGCAGGGATATGACGGGATAAAGAATGTGTTTACCATCCACAATATCGAATATCAGGGCAAATACGGAAAGGAAGTCCTCAGCGAGCTGATGAGCATCCCTATGTATAATGCCGGCCTCCTCGATTACGACGGCTATGTGAATATGCTCAAGGGCGCTATTGAGACTGCTGATAAGATAACTACTGTCAGTCCAAGCTATGCCTGGGAGATTCTCGACCCATGGTATGGCCACGGCCTTGACAGGATACTTGTCACAAAGCAGTATAAGCTGAGAGGCATACTCAATGGTATCGATACTGAATTATACGATCCCTCAAAGGATCCGGAAATAACCAAGAACTACAGCGCAAAAAATATCTCAGGCAAGGCTGAATGTAAGCGCACCCTGCTGGAGGAGCTGAACCTGGATCCCGGAAATGAACCCGTTATCGGCATCGTTACACGCTTCGTCCGCCATAAGGGCATTGACCTGATACGCTGTGTTTTTGAAGAGATGATACATATGGGATTCAAGTTCGCTGTCCTCGGCAGCGGCGAAAAGATCTACGAGGATTTCTTCAGCGAAATGGCTGCAAGATATCCCGGAAAGGTTTCTGTATCTCTTGGCTTCATCCCGGAGCTTTCACACAGGATATATGCAGGCTCGGATATGTTCCTGATGCCTTCTCTCAGCGAACCCTGCGGTCTCGCTCAGATGATATCCATGCGCTATGGCACGATCCCGATAGTCCGTGAGACCGGAGGTCTCCGTGATACTGTCCGTGACAACGGCGGCATTGACGGAAACGGCTTCACATTCAAGACTATAAATGCTAATGATATGCTGGACGCTGTTAAGCGAGCCTTCCGTGATTATAACGATAAGAAGGTCTGGGAAGCTCTCATCAAACGTGCTATGAAGTGCGATTTCAGCTGGTCTTCCTCAGCTGATGACTATATCGAGCTCTATAAAGAGCTTATCAGTGAATAATAACTCGCCTTAGCTAAAAAATCATCCCCGCTGACGCAATCTGCATCGGCGGGGATATCTTTTGCTGTTAATCTTGTCCGGACTATTCTGCAAGAGTCTTCAGACGCTGCGAAAACGCTATCAGCTGTTCAAGGTCCAGCTGTTCAAGTCTGGCACTCTGCGGCAGTCCCAGCTCTTCAAGTGCTGTATACACATTCTCCTTCGGTATTCCAGCCAGCGATGAAAGTGCGTTTGCGGCGGTTTTTCTTCGCTGGGAAAATCCGCTTTTCACTATTCTGAAGAAGAACTTCTCGCTCTCCTCATCCAGCCTCGGCTCCGGATTCGGGTCTATCCTTATGACTGCGGAATCTACATTCGGAGAAGGAATAAAGCTTCCACGGGATACTCCGAAGACCTGCCGCACTGTGCCGTAGTAATTTACGGCAACTGTTATTGCTCCGGATTCACGGGATCCTACCTTGGCGCAGAGACGCTGTGCTGCTTCCTTCTGTACCATTACGGTTATCGAATCTACAGGCAGACGGCTCTCTAACAGCAGCATTATTACCGGCGAGGTGATGTAGTAGGGCAGATTAGCACATACCGCAGCACGAAGCCCATGAAACTCCTCACGGATCAGCTTGTGAAGGTCACATTTCATTACATCCTCATTGAATATCTTTATATTGTCATACTCCGCCAGAGTCTCATCAAGAATGGGCAGCAGACGGCTGTCTATCTCAACAGCACATACCTTATCCGCACGCTTTGCCAATTCAGCAGTAAGCACTCCTATACCTGTACCTATCTCAATGATGCCATAGCCTTCCTGTGCATTGCCGTTTTCAGCTATCTTTGGGCATATATCAGGATTGATTATAAAATTCTGACCCAGCCCTTTGGAAAAACTGAACCCGTGTCGTGCCAGTATCTCCTTGACTGTTCCGATGTTTGTTAATATCATTCTATTCCTCCGTCTTATGACGCTGTTTCTGGGAGAATTCGCTCTGCTTTGCGTCATTGAGCTTTTCCATGCTGTTAACAAGATAATCTGCCGAACGGAAGGCTCGCTGGAAATCCATATCGCTGAAATGTACCTTCAGGTCGATAAATTCGCCGTCTATCACAATATCCAGCTGTCTTATCTGACGGCCGGTGTACTTCTCCGACACATATTTCAGATATGCATCTATCTCACTTCGTTCAAGTTGTCCGCCAATAACATTGATCTTCATAATTCTCCCTCCTGTTTTATGCAGCCGCAGACTGCGCTTTTCAAGTTTTCAACTGTAAGCCTGTTAACCTGTTCATAAAGCGAACTCTGTTTTCGCTTACAGTATTTATCATAACATATGTTGTCCGGAAATGACTGCTCATTCTCCGTTTTAAAGTCTCAATTATAAAATAATAAGGAATATATCCAGTAGTGTATAACAAAACAAGCTTCAATAATGGACGGCAGATAGGCTGCTGACCTTATTGCTTTTTTCCTGGTATCCCTGAATACTTCAAAGAAGCACAGGCTATTTGCGATCACCATTGGGATAAGTCCCAATGTCATCAACATTCCTGCCCCGTCCCACCCCTCCATAGAAAGCATTGAGTCGGGATTCGCTACACTTGTGTCGTGTTTTATGTATGGAACAGCACAATATATCAGACAGCAGATACCGATGATATTCAGAATTATTATCAGCAGCTTCCGGTTTTTCATTGCTTTGTTATTACAGCTATTGCACAGGGCATACGTCCGTCAACCACCCTGTAGCTGACATTCTCATATCCTGCGTCAGCAAAGAACTGCTTATAGGTATCGATATTGAATTCGCTCTTGAACTCAACTCCCACTTTTTCAAGGAATTTTGCAGAAGTCCTGATCTTGTTGCCGTCGTCATTGATATAAGTCGGAATTATGATCTTTCCTCCCTTTTTGCACACCCTTACAAGCGCCTTGACTGCTCGCTGAGGGTCGTCCAGAAGATGTATCACGTTTCCTGCCACTACCTTATCAAAGGTCTCAGCCCTGAATCTGAGGTGCATTATATCAGCGCAGCCAACCTTTACATTGCTGAATTTCCTGCACTTTTTCCTTGTCTGCTTTCTCATTCCCGCCGACATATCAGTGGCAATGAGTTTCCGGCAGACAGGAGCAATAAACTTGCTTATAGCTCCGGTACCACAGGCACATTCCAGCACAAGATCACCATATTCAATCTCCTCTGCAACAGCCTTTCCGGTACCATTATATACCTTGCCGTTTATCAGCGTTTCAAAACCGTCATATAACGACGATACCCTATCCCAGAACATCAGGATCATCCTTTCCATTAAGCCTGAGGCAGACTGCCTCAGCACATTTCATTCCATCGACAGCCGCCGAAACTATGCCGCCTGCATAGCCTGCACCCTCTCCGCAGGGAAATAGTCCCCTTAGGGAGACAGACTGCATATCGCTGTCTCTGTCTATCCTTACCGGAGAGCTGCTCCTGCTCTCTATACCGGTGAGCAGAGCATCCGGTGAATCAAAACCTTTTATTTTCTTTCCCATTTCCGGGATACCCAGTCTGAGCGTCTGCACTGCAAAATCCGGCAGATACTCCTCGGGACTGACATATCTCACTCCCGGCCTGTATGACGGCTCAACGCTTCCCTTACCGGATGCAGCACTTCCGCTGAGAAGATCTCCAACTGTCACCGCAGGCGCACTGTAGTCTCCGCCGCCGGCAATAAATGCCTTTTCCTCCAGCTTTCTCTGAAACCACATTCCCGCCAGAGGATGATCGCTGCCGTAGTCAGATGTATTGATATTCACAAGCAGGGCACTGTTTGAGTTCTCAGCATCACGGGCAAAACAGCTCATACCATTTACTGCCAGCCGTCCGGCCTCAGAGGAAGCCGCAACCACTTCGCCGCCCGGACACATACAAAATGTATAAAGCGTCCGTCCGTTCGGAAGATGCACCGCCAGCTTATAATCAGCGGCCTTAAGTGCAGGATGTCCGGCAAAATCCCCGTACATAGCCCTGTCTATATCCTTACGGCGGTGCTCTATACGAACTCCCACCGCAAAATTCTTCTGCGAAAGACTGATTTTCTCGCTGTACATCAGCTCGAAAACGTCCCTTGCACTATGACCTGTTGCAAGGATAACATTATCAGTCGGGATGGTGTATCTCTCTCCTGACTGCTCGTAAACTGCGGAGGTGAGCCTGCCGTTTTCTGCGCCGAAGCCGCAGAATCTCGCACCAAACCTTACTTCTCCGCCCAGGGAGATGACCCTCTCACGAAGCCTTTTCACCACATTTCTCAGCATATCTGTTCCGATATGAGGCTTCGCCAGGAACAGTATCTCCTCAGGCGCACCGAACTCCACAAGGCGCTCCAGCACCCAGCCTATACGCTTGTCCTTTATTCCGGTAGTAAGCTTGCCGTCAGAAAAAGTTCCGGCGCCGCCCTCTCCGAACTGTATATTGCACTCGGTATCCAGCCGGCCTGTGCTGCGGAACTCCTCAACTGCCCGGCAGCGTGAGTCCACATCCCCGCCTCTTTCAAGGACCAAAGGTGCTGCCCCGGCCATTGCCAGTACCAATGCCGCAAACATCCCCGCAGGACCGAATCCCACTATTACAGGGCGTTTTTCCGGATTTTCCGCCTTCGGTACGGAATACTCATAGTGCTCCGCCTTTACCGCATTTTTCAGGCTCTTCAGCAGCTTATTCTCACCCTCTGCCTCAATATCCAGAGAGATTATAAAGTGAACATCGGATTTTTTCCTTGCGTCCACTGACTTTTTCGCCAGCTTGACGCTTCTGAGCTTTTCCGGCCTGATACGGAGTTTCCCGGTGCAAAGTCCCCTCAGGTCTGAGAAGTCCTGATCCAGCGGCACGCTGATATTGTTTACTCTTATCATCTGTCCGCTCCTTTCAGCGATGCACCGCAATTTCTTCCGGCGGTAAATCCAGATGCCCATGCCCATTGAAGATTAAATCCGCCGCAGTCGCCGTCCATATCAAGTATTTCTCCGCAGAGGTATACTCCCTTTTCCAGAAGCGAGGAAAGGTCATCTCCTACACAGCTTTTGTGAACACCGCCGGCTGTGACCTGTGCGTTCTTCCATGGGGAGCTTCCGGTCACCGCAAATCTGAGGTCCTTGATGCTCCGGCAGAGCTTTTCTACCTCTTTGTCAGTTATAGTCTCTATCCTGTCCGTCATGGGACGGCCTATCGTATTTTTAACAAGATACACCGCAAGATTCTTTGCAAATGCTCCTGTAAGCAGATCATTCAGTTCATAGTCCGCACGTTTTGTGCACTGTTCACGGACATATTCTTTTAATTCATCATATGTCATATCAGGAGCAAGATCAAGTCTTATCTCAAGGCTGCCCTCATACTCCTGAAAGTATCTTGCCATATTGAAAACACAGATCCCGGAAAGAGAATTCTCGGTAAACTGTATCTCGCCCTCCTCGGCAGAGAGCAGCTTATCCCCTGAATATGCCTGAACAATTCCCTTTACACGCACTCCTTTCAGGCCCTTCACACTCTCGGATGTTACCCTCAGCGGAGCAACTGCCGGACAGATCTTTTCTATCTTATAGCCTTTTTCACGGAGCAGCCTCACGATCGAGCCATCCGTTCCGTACTGAGGAGCAGCGTAGCCTCCGGCAGCAATTATAAGCTTCCGGCAGCTGATTTTCTGTCCATCATAAGAAGACAGCTCGTATTTATCTCCTTTTCGCAAATAAGTACATAATTCAAAGCCGCAGATCTCTTTTACCCCGACCTCAGCAAGCTTCATGCGCAGTGCGCTGAGAACTGTTGCCGCAGCATTGCTTCGTGGGTACATCCGCCCCTGCTCATCAGCAGCACAAAGCACACCTAATGAACGAAAAATATCTCCGGCCGGGTGCTCTGAAATAATGCTGCTCATTTTCCGGAACGAACCATGATAGTGTGCCGGAGAAACATCCAGATTCCCCAGATTGCATCGACCGTTGCCTGTGGCAAGGATCTTTTTTCCAACTCTGTCAAGGCGCTCCGCAATGACAACCTCCGCTCCGGGAGCCGCCTCCTTTGCGCCAATCGCAGCTGCCATGCCGGATGCTCCTCCGCCGACCACAACTATATCAGCAAACATTTCTCCGCCTCCTTTCATGGTTCAATATCGATCACTGCGATCTCGGGACGATTGTTGAATCTTACCGGTGCCGGCGAGTCACCTGTGCCGGAAGTTATAAACATATTGCCGCCATCATATCCAAATAGTCCCTTATCGTATACCGTCTCACCCTCCATGGTGAACTGCGGAAACCAGCCGTAATCCGAGGAATAAACCGGCCCCTTATCAAATGGGAGCTGCATCATTCCTCCGTGAGTATCGGCACATAGCGTCAGATCCGCTCCAAAATCCGCAAACTTATCATAATTCGGTATATGAGCAAGAAGTATATTAAAGCAGTCAGGTTTTAAGCTGAATTCATTTCTGAGATCAAAGGTCTCACTGTAATATACATTATCAATGCCCATGATTTGTATTTTATTGCCATTGATCTCAGTCACCTCGTGCTCGTAGTTCATAACATGGGCACCGGTCTTTGCAATGGCATCGATGTAATCCTCATCGTGATCGTGTTCGCCGCTGACAAAGTAAACAGGATAGCCCTTCTCTACCATGTCATTCACAAGATCAACAGCTATCTGCTTTCTGTCCCAGGGACTTTCGCTGGTGTACATATCTCCCAGCACCATGACCATATCCGGATCTGCTTTCCGGATCTTCTTCTCGATCCGGCGATTGCTTATTCCGTGATGAGTTGCATGAAGGTCACTTATGACTGCGATCCGGACAGATGATCTTATCTTATCCGAATGAATGGTGACCCTCGTCACTTTGAGAGTGTAGTTGTTGAACCACCACACGAAAACTATCATCAGCAGCACAAAACATATCCTGCGCCGCCTGAATTTATTGCTTTTCTTCTTTTTCCCTTTGCTTTCAGCAGAGGGTGAAGCGTTGTTTTCCTCTGTCATTCAGACCCTTTCCTTAATGTGGACGTCAAGCTGATTGAATGGTATCTCGATACCATTCTTGTCAAAGCTCTCCTTGACGGCCTCTATGATATTGTATCTCTCGTCCCTGTAGTCTTCGTTCTTAACGAAAACAAGAACATCTATAGACACTGAGCTCTCATTGTGTGCACTCATCCTCACCACCGGCTCCGGAGTTTTAAGGACAAGCTTCTCATTTTCGATGATCTCAAGGATCAGCTCCCTTGCCCTGCGGAAATCCGCATTGTAGCTTATAGCGAATTTCAGATCAATACGCCGCTCCGGGCTCTCGGTATAGTTTATCAGCTTTGCATCGGAGACCTTTCCGTTGGGTATGAATACCGTTTTTTTGTCATAGGTCTCTATCTTGGTGTAAAGTATGTTTATGGACATTACTGTGCCCACTGTACCATCAAACTCCACAGTGTCCCCTGCCACAAACGGCTTTGAGAAGAGGATTATAAATCCGCCGCAGAGATTTGAAAGACAGTTCTGAAGTGCAAGGCTGACTGCCAGTCCGGCAGCACCAAGTATAGTGATAATGGACGACATCGGCACCTTCAGTACAGAAAGCACCATTATCAGCAGCACCATGTATAGGATTATTCTTACAAATGAGACCAGAAAGCTTCTTGCGGCTCCATCTATCTTAGCACGATTCAATGTCCTTTTGAACATCCGGCAGATGAGTTTTACTACCATCACACCGATCACCAGTATAGCAAGAGCCATTATCAGCGTAGGAACAGCTGCCCCCAGATGAGAGAGAAGCTTTTCAAAAAATGAAGCAGTTTTAGTGACCTGCTCATGTATAGAATCGTGGCTCGTAGATGCAGTACCGGAGGAAGTCTCCTCAGCAGTTGTGACTGTAGTCACGATCTCCTTGTAATTATCAACAACAGCAGAAACGATCCCTGCTTCCATTAAATATCAACTCCATAATAAAGCGAAAATGCCGGGGCGGAGCGGCTCCCTGCTTCACAGGGAGATGTCCGTCAGAACAGAGGCCAGACGCTGCTGTCAGGAGCGCTCCTCCATTCTCATTTTCTAATACCTTCAATGTTATTTCAGCTCTGCAATTGTTACTCCGTCTTCTCCCTCGCCAAAGAGTCCCAATCTGAACGTCTTTACTGAGGGGTGAGACTTCAGTCTCCTGTGTACAGCCTGTCTGAGCAGTCCTGTACCTTTACCGTGAATGATGGTGATAGTGGATATATTTGACATTACAGCCTGATCGATAAATGCGTCAAGCTGGTATATACCGTCATCGCAGGCACAGCCTCTTATGTCAAGCTCCATCTTTCCACGGCGCTCCGCCTTAACTCCTATCTTGTTCATGCGGCGGCCTGTCTTGGCAGTTTTGCCGCCCACAGTGACCTTAGCCGGCTCCTCCAGACGCAGACGGGAGATGTTCATCTTGGTCTTCATTACTCCCATCTGTACGAATACAAAATCACTTCCATCCGGTTCTCCGGAGATTATTCCCTTTCTCTGAAGGTCGACTACATATACTGTATCGCCTCTTCTGAGCTTTCTCGGCAGAACGTATCCCTCGTTGGGGTCACGCTTCTCCACCGGATTAGCAGTGTCGTACATCTTGTTGAAGCTCTGCTTAGTTCTGGACTTCATTCCGGATACATTAGAACTGAAATCCTTCTTGTCCTTCTCCCTGCGGAGTTTTTCCAGCTCATCAAGCAGCTCATTGGATTCAGCCTTTGTCTGCTCGATTATGGTCATCGCACGAAGTCTTGCCTTTTCAAGCTCATCAGCCTTGGCAGTTTCCAGCTCCTCACGCTCCCTGCGTAGAGTCTCCTCATGCTCAGCAGCCTGAGCCTTCAGCCTTGTGATCTCCTCACGCTGCTTTTCAAGCTCCATTCTTGAAGCTTCCAGCTTTCCGATAACTTCTTCAAGTCTTGTATTGGCTTCGCTGACACGGGTCTTTGCGTCCTCGATTATATCGGCAGGCATTCCAAGGCTTTCGGAAATCGCAAATGCATTGGATTTTCCGGGAGAGCCTACAATAAGCCTGTATGTAGGTCTGAGTGTCTCTATATCGAACTCACAGGAGGCATTTTCCACATTCTCACTGTCTATAGCAAAAACCTTAAGCTCCTGATAGTGAGTGGTGACCATTATCTTTGCACCGTTTTCCATTAGGCGGCGGATTATGGATACCGCCAGCGCAGCACCCTCTACAGGGTCTGTACCTGAGCCCAGCTCATCAAGGAGCACAAGTGACTTTTCATCGGCTGTATCGAGTATCTCAATTACCTTGTTTGTATGCGAGGAAAAGGTAGAAAGGTTCTGCTCGATGCTCTGACTGTCTCCGATATCCGCAAGAATATGGTCATATATAGAGATACGGCTTCCGTCAGCAACAGGTATCAGCAGTCCGCACATTGTCATGGCGCTGAGCAGTCCCGCAGTTTTCAGTGCAACAGTCTTACCGCCGGTGTTAGGGCCTGTGATAATGAGAGTCTGATACTCCTCACCAAGAGAAAGGTCTATAGGTACTGCTTTGCTGCGGTCTATAAGAGGATGTCTTGCTTTTTTCAGGAACATCCTTCCGTCATCGGTTATCTCCGGCAGTGAACAGCGCAGTCTGGCTGCAAGATTGGCCTTTGCGAAGTACAGATTCAGCTCTGTGCAGACCTTATAATTCTCGCTGAGTATATCCGCATAGTCTCCGCACTCACGGCAGAGCTCACGGATTATCCTCTCTATCTCCTCCTGCTCCTTGCCTTCAAGGATACGGATATCATTATTGGCCTCTACTATCGCCATAGGCTCGATAAATATAGTCTGTCCTGTGGCTGAGGTATCATGTATAAGTCCGCTGACCTGTCCACGGTACTCCGACTTTACAGGCAGCACAAAGCGGCCGTCACGGATAGTAACAGAGCTCTCCTGCAAATACTGCTGGGTGGTCTTGTTTTTCACCATTTTGTCCAGAGTCTCACGGAGCTGCATTCCCGCACGGTTTATCTTTCGCCTGATAGCCGCAAGCTCGGGACTTGCAGCATCGGCTATCTCATTTTCTGATATTATTGAGCGCTCCAGCTTTTCCAGCAGCCAGTCATTAGGCTGTAATCTGGAGAAGAGGTAGCTCAGCTCAGTCTCGATATTCTCGCAGTGGGCATACCAGTCTGCAAGACCTTTTATCTGCCTGAGCATAGCTGCGATATCCATAAGGTCACGCAGCGAGATCACCGCCCCGGACTTTGCCCGTGCAGCGGTAGATGTAACGTCCTTGAAATTGCTGAACGGCGGTGTGCCGAACTGAACCGAGAGCTCCAGCGCCTGAGAGGTCTTGAGACACTCATAGCGAACTCTTTCCAGGTCTGTATCCGGCCTGACAGACAGTGCCATGCGCCTTGTCTCCTCATTTGAGGTATGCTCAGCCAGCATATCAAGGATCTTATCAAGTTCAAGTGTTTTCAAATATTTATCCATAGTTCTTTCCTGCGGGGACTCTCCCCTGTCATATCAAAGATTTGTAAAAATCAAGTGTCCGGAAATTCCGCTCCAGGTGGGCGATGAGGTAGTTTTCCGCAGTATATGCCAGTTTCTGCATAGTATCATCGGACACTCTGAAATTGTACAGCCTGTCGTAGCCGGCCAGTACGATGTGCCGGACAGCCCTGAGAACAGGCAGTTTCATTTTAATAAAGTTATCGCCTTCGTCACCGGAATAACACTCCGCACAGCGGAAGCTGCCGTCGCTTACAGAGAAAAAAAGCTCCTCCGGCTCAAAGGTACCGCAGTTTCTGCAAGCCAGGATATCGGGCATAAATCCGATATCTGCCATAAGTCTCAGCTCAAATATAGACTTCAGCAGCAGCTCTTCACGCTTGCCGTTTTCAAGGTAGTGCATAGTATTCAGCAGCAGCCGCATTATGTCGTCATTCTGACGCTCCGGCTTTATACAGCAGCGCACGACCTCGGAAAAATACGAGGCGAGAGAGACCTTTGTCAGCGAATCACGCAGGCCGTAAAAAATATGTATCGGCTCTGCACTGTTGAGATAAAGGCGCTCGCCTCTCTTGTCAATGCAGAACCGTGAATAGGCAAAAAGCTGAGTGGAGCTGCCGGATCTGCCGGTCATTTTTCTTGCGCCCTTGACGCAGAGCTCAAGAACTCCTCTCGTTTTTGTAAGAATATCGATGAATTTATCCTGTTCGCCGACAGTGCGCTCTTTAAGAACGATTCCCTCTTCCGTTATCATTTTTCTTATCCCTGAGAGCCGAATACCGGAGGTAGTCCTCTACGCTGCCGGTGACGGCGAAAATATTCCATAGTGTATCTTCGTTCATATCAGTCTCCGCAATATAATACCTTTTTTGCAATCGGAACGTCGATCCGGTCAGGCAGATGGACTCGTCGGTCAAGCCGAGGGAAGCAATGCGAAGCGTCCGTCCGGATTTGCTTTGCTGTCCGGACTACTTTTCAGGAAGGACTCTGCCCTTCCTCTCACACCTTCCCGCCAGAGGATTAACAACCCTCTGGACTCCCATTTCATGCCGCCTTCGGCGTTTTTTTATTCCTTATCAATAATATTATAAGCAGAAAAAACAGATTAATTTCTGGTAATTATTTCTCGGAAAGTCCGAAACTGCGGATAAGTCCTTCACGGTTCCGCCAGTCCTCCTTGACCTTAACCCAGCACTTCAGGTTAACCTTTATCTGGAAGAACTCCTCCAGCTCCATTCGTGCCGCAGTAGAGGCCTTTTTGAGCATAGCTCCGCCTTTTCCGATGACTATTCCCTTATGGGATTCCTTCTCGCAGTAGATGACTGCTGATATATCGAGAATATCCTTATCCTCACGCTCACTCATCTCTTCAACTCCCACTGCGATGCCGTGGGGAACTTCGTCATTAAGGAGCATGAGCAGCTTCTCTCTTATCATCTCAGCAGCAAGGACCTTCTCCGGCTGATCGGTTATCATGTCATCGGGGAAGTAGTGTACCGACTCCTCTGAGAGCTTGATTATCTCATCGATAACAATGTCTATGCCGTTATTCTCAGTAACGCTCACCGGTATGACTGCCTCAAAGCTGACCTTTGAAGTAAGGTCTGCGATAACCGGAGCAAGATCATCCATGTTTTTCAACAGGTCTATCTTATTCAGCACCAGTATAACCGGCATTTTCGACTGATTCATAGACTTCAGAAGGTCAAGCTCCTGGGGAGTGATCTTCTTGGTGCAGTCCATCATAAATACGACTGCATCGATATCACTGACCGATTCCTTCACCGTGTTCAGCATATGCTCGCTGAGCTTGTTTACCGGCTTGTGAAGTCCGGGAGTATCAAAGAATACCAGCTGAACATCATCGATATTCCGGATACCTGTTATACGGGTACGGGTAGTCTGGGGCTTATTGCTGACGGAAGCTATCTTCTCGCCTACTATTGCATTAAGGAGCGAGGATTTTCCGGCATTTGTTCTGCCGGCGATCGTTACAAAAGCTGTTCTTGGCATCAGTTGTTATCCTCATTTACTATAAATGTAGCATCTCTGGATATTCCCAGCTTTTCGAGGACTGACTCCTCCTTCTCACGCATTATGCGCTGATCGAGGAGACTTGTCTCGTGATCGTAGCCCAGAAGGTGGAGCATTGAATGTACAGTGAGGAAGCCGACCTCACGCTCCAGTGAGTGACCATAGTTCTGAGCCTGCTTAACGGCTGTCTCAAGAGAAATGACCACATCTCCCAGCATTACAGCACCGGTATCAGGATTAAGTTCAACTGAGCCGTCATCGCCTGTCAGCGGGAATGAGAGGACATCTGTAACGCTGTCCTTATTTCTGTAGATCTTGTTAAGGTTCTTTATCTCGTTGTTGCTTACAAATGAAACGCTTACCTCAGCATCCTTGCCGAAATTCTCTGTAGCAAGGACTGCCTGGCAGCATCTTCTGATGAGGAGTCTTATACCTACCGGAACTTTCACCTCTGTCTGATTATTCTTCACATAAACTTTTAATTTAGCCATGATTTCTCATTCTCCCTTCGTTATACTTTTCGTACGCTCTGATTATATCCTGTACAAGTCTGTGGCGCACGACATCTTTTTCAGTAAATCTGTGTATTGCGATATCCTCTATCCCTTTCAGCACCTTGATAGCTTCCACAAGGCCTGAGCGCTTTGTATCGGGCAGGTCTATCTGTGTGATATCGCCTGTTATGACCATCCTGCTCTCATTTCCCAGTCTGGTCAGGAACATTTTTATCTGCTCCGAAGTTGTATTCTGAGCCTCATCGAGGATGATGAAGGCCTCATCAAGTGTACGTCCGCGCATATAGGCCAGCGGAGCCACTTCGATTATCCCCTTTTCCATATACTTTCCGAATGCCTCTGCACCGAACATATCGAAAAGTGCGTCATATAGCGGACGCAGGTATGGATCAACTTTATCCTGAAGATCGCCGGGAAGGAATCCCAGCTTCTCGCCGGCCTCCACAGCCGGACGAGTGAGTATGATCTTTCTGATCTTATGTTCACGGAAGGCCTTGACCGCCATCGCAACTGCCAGGTAAGTTTTGCCTGTACCCGCCGGACCAATGCCCAGTACGATGGTATTATCCTTTATAGCATCAACATAGCGTTTCTGTCCCACCGTTCTGGCTCTGAGTATCTTGCCTGAAGCTGTGGCGCAGATACCGTCACCGCCCAGTTCTGCAAGCTCAGACTCCACGCCCTCTGTCACCATGGAAGTGACGTAGCGCACAGTCTGTTCGCTGAGGTTCTGGCCTTTATCGCTTATATCGAGGAGGGAACGGAGAGCACGGGAAGCGTCCTCCACATTCTTTTCCTCGCCTATCACTTTTATACCGCCGTCACGGCTGACCACATTAACATTGAAGTCCTTCTGTATACGGCTCGCATTTCCGTCCAGCTGACCGAAGAGCTCAGCAAGCTGACCGGGATCATCTACTTGTATGAATTTTTCTGCCATCAGCACTTCTCCCTACTGGCTGCTGCCGGAAAAGCACCTGCCGAAGCAAGCGAAGCATTTGAATATCGCTTATCGTCTGAAACATCGCCGAGAACATGGACGTTATCCGGAAAATCTATCTTCTGATCCGGAGAGCGCAGTTCAAGCTCCATGATAGCCAGCTTATCCGAGAATGGATATGTATCCAGTTCAAAGAGCTGGTCATGGTAGTTAAAGCAGTACCTGACTTTTTCAACAGGGCTGATGCTTTTATCTGACTGCCCCAGAAGTCTGTCGTACTCCTCACGGCTTATTTCGTATTCATTTTCCTCACGGGTTATAGCGGATATGAACACCTTCTCCGTATAGGTGTAGGTGACCGCACCGTTTTCGGCTATTCTGCGCACTCTGCGCTGAGACTTATCCTTCCCGTGGTTCAGATAAGTCTGAGTTATGCCGATCTTTCTTTTGACATCAAGTCTTCTGACATCCGGAAGCTCCACCAGGAACTTTCGCTCAATTTCAAGTCCTTTTGCCATAAAACATCTCCGAAAAATAAAATTAAAAACAGGAAATTCTCCTACATTTATATTATATATCCTTTTTTGATTATTGTCAACAAAAGATTTTGTTTTTTCTGTGAAACTTGCTTAAAAAGTTTGTGTATGTTGAAAACACAGTTTTCAGTCCGCATCCAACTCAGTATCATCGAGCATTATGCGATAATAGGAGAAATCACCGGGATCGCCATAAATGAATGGCATCCTCATCTCCGCCGGATCAGCCTTCGCCTCGGGCATAGTTATCACAAAGCCCTCTTTGCCGGCATCGATAGTGATGTCCAGCCGGTCAGAGACAGCCTTGCAAATGTCCCTGTAATTCCTGTCAAAAAAGCTTTCAGGCCTGTAATAAGACGGTTCCGGAGCCGGAGTATCTTTGATCTGCCTCATGCTCAAGCGAACGCAGCCGTCCTCGCACGATGTTCCCATTTCTATGCTTATACGGCCACCCTCGGAAGCCGTAATGATCCTTCTGACAGTGCCAAGGATAAAAAACCTGAGCACATCCGGGTCAGTCATGACCATTGCCCCGGAGTTTTCATTTATAACTATTTTGAGCTTGTCACCAAGGACGTGCTTGCACCCGGCAGCCACGCTCTCCGCAAATCTGTCGATGCGCAGCAAAGTCACCCTGTCCCCGTCAGCAGCCATAGCACTGTTGACTGCACTGTTTCTGAGTATACTCCTGCACATTGCACGAATGGTTTCAATATATTTTTTGCTTCTTCTGGATATATTTTTGCCGGCAGCGTCCTCAAGCAGCTCACAGGACGAGATTATCCTCATTACTGCAAGCCCGTTTTCCTCACTGGCTGACCTGAGCATATCCAGAGTGTAGGGATTGTTCATAAGTTCGATAAGTTTATCCGGTTCCTTCATTTTTCAGCACCTTCCGGTAGTATTACCCCATTGCCCCAGACTATTTCTTATATATTATACTACATTTTCAATAAAAATGGAAGAGTCAGAAAGCAATTTTTTGACGATATGATGTATAAAATCTCGGTTGATTTCTAAATACTTTTAGTCATAATATACATTTCCTGAATTTTCCGTTATTTTTTTATCGAACCTCTTGAAATAATTTCCTTTTTGGAGTATAATAAACCTATACAAATTATTAGGAGGTATATCCAATGTCAGTTAAAGTTGCTATTAATGGTTTCGGCCGTATCGGCCGTCTTGCATTCAGACAGATGTTTGATGCTGAGGGTTATGAGGTAGTTGCTATCAACGATCTTACAAAGCCTTCAATGCTCGCTCAGCTTCTCAAGTATGATACAGCTCAGGGCGGTTACTGCGGAAAGATCGGTGAGAACCTTCACACAGTTTCAGCTGATGATGAGGCTGGTACAATCACTGTTGACGGCAAGACTCTCACAATCTACGCTAAGGCTAACGCTGCAGAGCTTCCTTGGGGCGAGATCGGCGTTGACGTAGTTCTCGAGTGCACAGGTTTCTACTGCTCAAAGGAAAAGTCACAGGCTCACATCGATGCTGGTGCTAAGAAGGTTGTTATCTCTGCTCCTGC
>DFHF01000001.1 GCA_002371825.1 Ruminococcus flavefaciens
CCGCACAAAGCGTATCGCAGAGTTGTACGAAGAATACAAGGACTTGGACATTCATTCCGATCCTATCCTTGAGGGCTTCAATATCCTGCATGATAATGTGGGTGTCAAGCGAAGAAAGAATATCCCTGCAAGCGATAATCTTATCAAGCTGCTTGTCAAGCGGCAGGAGGTATTCTATATCAATCAGGCGGTTGACATCTACAACCTTATCTCGCTGGAAAGCAAGCTGGCACTGGGAGCACATAATATCGACAAGACTGAGGGTGACGTAACTCTGCGTTTTACAGACGGCACCGAGCGGTATGTTCCGCTTGGTCAGACAGAGCCTTTACCTGTTGCAGCTCACGAATACTGCTACTGCGATGATTCAAATGAAGTTCTTTGCCGTCTGGAGATCAGGCAGGTGAACAAGAACGCCGTTGATGAAAATGCCACGAACATCTTTTATATCGTTCAGGGCAACGCCGCAACTCCCGATAAACTATTGACCGAAACAGCACAGAAAATAATAAACACGACCACAAAATACTGCGGAGGAACAGGGCATATAGTTGTGCCGGAGGTCATTTTTTAATGATCGTTGCTGTAAAGCTTTAGGCATGAAACGATAATATCATTCCGCTTTGCGGTATAGATTTCGATTGTTCCTACGTTTCATCTGATATCATAAAATAAAACGCAACTGGTTATATGCAAATATGACCAGTTTTGCTATAATAAGGAAAAACAGAAATGAGGTACTCATAATGGAAGAAAGATATCAGCTCAACAAGGAACTTGCACAGATGCTCAAAGGCGGCGTGATCATGGATGTTACCACTCCTGAACAGGCGGTGATCGCACAGGAAGCAGGTGCGTGTGCAGTTATGGCTCTGGAACGTATACCTGCGGATATCAGGGCTGCCGGCGGCGTGTCAAGAATGAGCGATCCTGCTATGATTCGCTCAATACAGGACGCTGTGACTATTCCGGTCATGGCAAAGTGCCGTATCGGTCATTTTGTAGAAGCACAGATTCTGGAAGCAATCGAGATCGACTATATTGATGAAAGCGAGGTGCTTTCGCCTGCCGATGATGTTTACCATGTGGATAAGCGAAAATTCAAAGTGCCATTCGTGTGCGGAGCCAGAGATCTTTGTGAAGCCCTGCGCCGTATTGCCGAGGGAGCATCTATGATAAGAACAAAGGGTAAGCCTGGTACCGGCGACATCGTGCAGGCAGTTCGCTATATATAAGGAGAGAACCAAAATTGAAAATGCCTAAAAATAATTTTACGATATATAGGCAAAACCGGCTCCTCTCAAAGTCGCAATTGCGTAGGCTGGAGAACTGTCTATTGCTCAAATATGCGTTTCAAGAGCTTCCGTGTACAATTATAAGTAAAAGCAGTTTCAACGTAAGCGCCAACCACACCCAGCCCTTACGTTGAAATAAGGAAAATGTCGTTATAAAATAAGTGTAGGGGCGGATGCTGGCCGCCCGATTTTTGTTTGATGAATTGTCAATAGATACGTTAATTACTGCGGTAAACGTCTTATCAAAAAGGAATCATCACGAATAAAATATTTTGTCTTAAAGCTGTGAACAGTCATATGATCAAAATAAATCGTTGACTTTTTACAAAAGATATGATATACTTTTATAAAATTTTGCTTAGCAATATTCTTCTTTCACTGGATGGTATATTAACAAATTTAATCAGTAAAATAAGGAGTAAGATAATGAAAAAAGCACTTGCACTATTGCTTCCGCTGACATTGCTGGTATCAACTATGTCATGTGCGGAAAAGAACAAAACCTCAGAAAAATCCGAAACTGAAACAACAACAACTACATCAGCAGCCGAGACAACAACAAGGACAGAGATAGAGTTTGACGGGCCAAAATATGAGACATACGCAGCCATGACTCCCGAGGAGATAGTATCAACGCTCACTTTGGAGCAGAAAGCCGCACAAATGGTTCAGCCGGCTATCTACAACATCACCGAGGAGGACATGAAAGCCAACGACTACGGCAGTATCCTTTCCACAGTCGGCTGTATAGATTCGGATGTATGGGCTGAGACCGTTGACGGCTTTCAGCAGGGAGCTATTGAATCAGAAGCGGGTATTCCCTACATCTATGGTCAGGACGATGTTCACGGCGTGAACTACTGCCGTGACGCTGTTTACTTCCCCCATAATATCGGTCAGGGTGCAGCAAACGATGAAGAGCTTGCATATCAGGTAGGCCTTATTACAGCTGACGAAGCAAAGCTCTGCCATATGATGTGGAACTTCTCGCCCTGTGTTGCGCAGTCCGTTGATCCTCGCTGGGGACGTACATACGAGTCCTACGGCTCAGACCTCGAAACTATTACAAAGCTCAGCACCGCCTACACAAAGGGACTTATCGACGGCGGGCTTGTTGCCTGTGCAAAGCACTTTTTCGCAGACGGTAATGTACTGTACGGCACAGGCGAGCCCGGTGATACATATATGATTATTGACCGTGGCGACTCTCAGCTTACCGATGCGGAGATAGATGAACTTCTCAAAGTGTATCAGGCACAGATAGACGCAGGCGTACAGACCATTATGATAAGCCATTCATCCCTCAACGGCGTGAAGATGCACGAGAATAAGGAGTATATCATGAAGCTCAAGGACGAAATGGGCTTCGAGGGCTTTATCGTCAGCGACTGGGGCTCTATACAGCATATCGAGGGCGGTTCCTACAAGGAACAGGTCATCAAGAGCATAAATGCCGGCATTGATATGCTCATGGAGACAGATAAATTTGACGAAGCAAAGCAGATAATTGTTGACGCTGTAGGCAGCGGAGAAATATCCGAAGAACGTGTCAACGATGCTGTTACACGTATAATCAAGGTCAAGAAGGACGCAGGTCTTTTTGACGACCCGATGCTGAAAACTATGACTACCGAAAAGACAGTCACAGGTTCTCTTGAATACCGAAAGGTAGCCGAAAAGCTTGTTGAGGAGAGTCTTGTGCTTCTCAAAAACGAGAATAATGTCCTTCCGCTTAAAAAGGGCACAAAGGTCTATATCATGGGGCCAGCGGCAAACAGCTGTCAGGCACAGTGCGGCGGCTGGACTATGGACTGGAACGGTTCCAACTCAAAGGATGTTCCGGGAGTCACAACAATACAGGAGGCATTTGAGCGCTATGCTGAGGATTACGGTATAGAGGTCATAACTGATAAGGAACAGGCAGATAAAGCCGATGTGGTGCTGCTTTGTCTTGGCGAACAGGCATATGCTGAGTGGAACGGAGACACCGAGGATATGAGTCTCTTCGGCACTCTGGGTCTCAAAGGCAATTTTGAGGCTCAGCAGGAAGCAAAAGCTCTCGGCAAGCCTACTGTCACACTGATAGTTGCAGGCAGACAGCCCCTCATAAGTCAGAGAATATATGATTACTGGGACAGTGTTGTTATGTGTTATCTTCCTGGCTCTGAGGGAAAGGGCATATCAGATGTTCTCTGCGGATGTTCAGACTTCACAGGAAAGCTTCCAAGTCCGTGGTACGGCAGTACCAAGCAGATACGGACTGACGAGTGCTGGCTCGAAAGAGGCTACGGACTTAGCTACGGCGACGACTTCAAACCTGTTGACGAGCCGGAGACAATTCTTGATCCGCCGACTGTAGTAGAGCCCGATCCTGCAATTGAGGGTACGAATTATAAAGCAGGACTTTACAAGGACGGCGTTTACGTCAATGAGTATGCAGGTATCAAGCTGAATGTTCCTGATAATCATAATTATTTCCCAACAGACCCTGACGAAAAGGAAGAATACATAGCAAGTCTTACCGATGAAACACAAATAGCTGTTGAGAAAGCAACAATAACTGACGCATGTTTCGGAAATTCCAAAGAAGGCATTCATATCTTTTTTTACAATACCCATATGCTTTTAGACGCTTTAAAGCCTGATAATGGTGAAATAACTGAAGAAGATGCACTTGACTATTACAGGGAATACATCGCTGCTCTCTCTAAGAAGCAGGGATTCCAAGTTGACTTTAAGGAAAGAAAAAAAGTCACTATCGGCGATCATGAATACCTGAGAGACATTGCATATTATGACGGAGATGAGAACAGTTATGAAGCATTTTGTATGAGAAAAATCGATGATGACCTCATGCTGTTCCTGCACTATACTTCAAATGACCACGAAAAAACTCCCGAATATTACGAATCTCTGTTTGAGGAGATAAAGTGATGAAGAAACATATATCAATTATCGCAGTCGGCTGTGCATTATGCATAGCCGCTGCGGGTGCTTTTACTGGCTGCTCAAATGGTAATAAAAGCTCAGAGCCTGACGAAGCCCTGACCACTGATACCGAGGTAACTGCTGAATCAGAACAGGCAGAAACGACGACCAAGACAGAAGGTGAAGTCATAGTACAGAATATCCCTATAACCGCAGACAACGCAAAGCTGCAAAGCAGAACTGTAATGAAGGACGATGTTCTGTGGCTGGTGCAGAGCGGCTCGGCTGCGGAGTTCACCGTAAGCGGCAGAAATGCCTCCCTTACCCTTGCAGGCAGCAGCGGTATAAATAATTTTGACCCACGCTATGCTGTCTATGTGGACGACAAAATGATATGCGATGAGATCATGGCAGATAAGGACGTAACGGTCAGCCTCTGGAATGATACAGATAAAACAGCGGCAGTAAAGGTCATGCTTCTCTCGGAAGCCATGTATGGCGGCATTGGTATACGCTCCGTTGAGGTGGAGAGCAGCTCGGCTCAGCCTGTTGTGCCTGCCGAAAAAGCACCGCTGACGATAGAGTTTATCGGTGATTCCATTACCTGCGGATACGGCGTTGAGAGTAAGTCGCCCAGCGACCCATTCACCACTGCTACGGAGAATTTCTCAAAGTCCTATGCCTATCTTGCGGCGAAGTCCCTCGGTGCGGACTACACCACCTGCTGCTACAGCGGCTACGGCATTGTGTCGGGCTACTCGGGCGACGGAACCAAAAACGACAAAGAACTTCTGCCCGACTGCTACGGCAAGTCAAGTATTTATAAGGACTACGGGTCAGACTGGGAATTCTCCGAGGATTGTGACGTTGTGGTCATAAACCTCGGTACGAATGATATGAACTATGTCGCTGTAGACTCTGATGCCAACGGCAGTGAATTTGTAGAGGGCTATAAGGCATTTTTGAAGACTGTCCGTGAAAAGCGTCCCGAAGCTCATATCATCTGCACTGTCGGCACTATGGGCGGCGATGATATTTATGAGCTTATCGAACGTGCGGTCTCGGAGTTCGGCGACGAGAAAATAACAGCCTATTTCTCGCAGACTCAGTCCATGCGTGACGGCATGGGCGCGGACGGTCACCCCTCCAAGAGAACACATCAGAACAGCGCTGATATTCTGGCGGAAAAGATACGGAATACCCTCGGAGAGTAAAAATAAATTAAAAATAGACTCTGCAATTTAAGCGGAGTCTGTTTTTGTTATATAAAATGGACGGGGGGATTGGCTGTTACTTTACATGGTGGCTGGGTGCTGGGTTTGGTTGACGGTTACGTTTCAACGACATTCTCGCTGAACTGGGTATTGCTTAGCATACCTGTACACGTATAATCAGAGATTATAAATTGACGAAAACAAAAATTCCCCATAGGTACATACACAGTACCTACGGGGATTCTTATATTCATGGCTGTTGTTATTCTTCAACCTTCCAGTCAGCGAGTATCCGCTTCTCGGAGTCGAAAGATACGCCGATCTTATACAGCTTTCTGCTGTCGGCTGCGAAAGGAAGTGTGTAGTCCTTATCGTTTATATGCTGCAAAGCCATCTCAGCACTTTCGTCACGTTTGAACTCAAACAGATAAATGAACTTCTGCGTCTTAACACTGCAATCGATACGTCCTGAGAAAGTGTGCATCTCACAGTTCACGAACTGTCCGAGCAGGGTGAATACAAGATATATCACGGTCTGGAAGTAATGCTCAAATGTGGTATCAGTCGATGTATAGGGGATATTTGCGAACAGGGAAGTCAGAAAGTTCCTTATTTCATCAAGATTACCGTTTTCGATATGGTCTTCTAAGGTAAAGATATCAAGACCACTTCCGGCGGTAGCTGAAGGAACATAGGCTGGCATCAGGCTTTCAAGGAACGCATATTTGACCTCTTCATTGGGGAAAGCGAGAGTGTAACGTCTTCTCTGAGCGTTATAGTCTGCGATCGTAAGGTATCCGCTCTGATAAAGAAGCGGGATCAGGTCGAGCGAATCTCCCGTATAGTCCTTTAAAGTACGCTCATTGGCGTATATGGTCTTGTCAGTGAACTTTCGCACATCAAAGTTGTTCTCACGGATCTGCTTTATCAGGAAGGAGGGCGTTCCGGATTCAAACCAGTATGCGCCAAATTCCTTGTCATAAAACGCTTTCAGCAGGCTATAGGGATTATACAACCCTTCTCCCATAGGATGAAAACGATAACCGTCATATTGGGATTTCAGCTTAGCAAGACATTCATCATAGGACATAGCTTGTTCATCAGCAAGCTCTTTTATATTCTCGGAGAAGTATTCACATAGCTCATCAAATGTTATTCCGCATATACCGGAATACGCATTACTAAGAGAAATGTCATTCAACTGGTTCAGATCACTGAATATGCTGACCTTATGGAACTTCGTAACGCCTGTGATAAAAACAAAGCGGATATATTCACTATAACTTTTTAGGTTGCTGAAAAAGCCCTTGAATACAGCCTTGTTATGTTCCTGTAATTCTGGATTGTCAACAAGGTCGAGCAACGGCTTGTCATATTCATCTACAAGCACAACACAGCGTTTACCTGTCTTTTGGCTGACTCTTATCAGAAGATTCTGAAAGCGTTCTTCAAGTCCCGAATTCTTACTGTCAATCCCGTATGTTTCTTCCCACCTTGTAAGCAGAGAGGAAAGGAGCGTTTCTAAAGCGTTCTCGTTGTTATAATTTACTCCGTTAAAGTCAAAGTAGAATACAGGGTAAGGTTCCCATGCCTCAGCGTTATCAGCTTCAAGCTTCTCGATTTCAAGTCCTGAGAACAACTCCTTCTTTCCTTCCCAGTATGCTTTCAACGTTGAAAGTAACAGACTCTTTCCGAAACGTCGGGGACGGCTAAGGAAGAACTGCGCCACATCATGTACTAAACGGTAAACGTAAGCTGTCTTATCCGCATAGATGCAATTTGATTTCCTTAGATTTTCAAAGTTCTGTACACTGATAGGAAGCAGTCTATTTCCATTCTGCATTGCTCATATCTCCTTTCTGCGCTGATGGAATCGGCGTTTCAGCCGATATCGTAACGCTGTCAGAAAAACTCGTTACCATTCTGCCATCGGCTTCAATTACAGATTATCATAATTCTTATTTTGTGTCAATACTTTTTCTGACAGATCTTAGGTCTGTCTTTTAGTCGTGCCTTTTTTCAGAAATGGATGAACAGGAGTATGTCATCTTTCATTTTACATACTCTGTTTCATTCACTTTAGTTTCTTAGCTTAATGACATTACCCTTAAGGGGTAGCTGAGAATGAAATGCAGTTGGCAGACCTTTCTCAGCCCACTTAAGGGGCAGTGTCCGTATCAAGCCCTTCTAGGGCTTCCTCAAACCACCCGTTTTACGGGTGGTTTTGATTATTGGAGGAAAATTGCAGGCACTCAGACATTCCGCTAAATATAGCCATTTATGAGGTATAAAAAGCACCTGTCCTTTTGGACAAGTGCTCAGTATTTATTCAGCTTTATGATCTCCTTGTGAACCTCTCTCTGCTTCCCTTGCAATATGGGTCTCCAGATCAGCCAATCGTGTCGGGATAGGTATGTGGCTCTCCTTATCGGTCAGCTTCATTGCAAAAGTGCAGGCAGTATCAAGAGATACGAAGTTTCCGATAGAAATGAAAATCGGCTTCACATCCTTGTGAGTCCTCAGTGGAATTGTCAAGAAATGTGCAG
>DFHF01000008.1:0-153 GCA_002371825.1 Ruminococcus flavefaciens
CTTCTGTGAGGCTGGTGATAACGTAGGTGCTCTCCTCCGTGGTATCACAAGAGATCAGGTTGAGCGTGGACAGGTTCTTTGTAAGCCCGGCTCAATTCACCCCCACACTAAGTTCTCTGGTCAGGTTTACGTTCTGAAGAAGGAAGAGGGCGG
>DFHF01000008.1:246-45335 GCA_002371825.1 Ruminococcus flavefaciens
CAGACCTCAGTTCTACTTCAGAACTACAGACGTTACTGGTGTTGTAACTCTTCCTGCTGATAAGGAAATGTGTATGCCTGGCGATAACGTTGCTATGGACGTTGAGCTCATCACTCCTATCGCTATCGAAGAAGGACTCCGTTTCGCTATCCGTGAGGGTGGTAGAACAGTTGGTTCAGGCGTTGTAACAAAGATCAACGAATAATTCTGATTATTTGAAAATCTGATATAACGACTTTAGGCGGTCGCTCTTTGAGGGTGACCGCCTTTGTATATAAAACACTGTTAAAAATATATCAACGTAAAGGTATAAGGATTAATAATTATGGAATATATTCTTCAGACTAAGGAGCTTTGCAAGAACTATGGCCGCGCAAAGATCCTTAAACAAGTCAGTATAAACGTACCTAAGGGGTCAATTTACGGTTTTGTCGGACGTAATGGTGCCGGTAAGACCACACTTATCCGTGTTCTGACAGGACTTCATGTCCCGACTTCAGGCAGCTACAGTATAAATGGTATTGAAAATACCAGCGGCGATATCAATGAGGCAAGAAAAAAGATCGGTGCAGTTGTTGAAACTCCCTCCATTTATCCTGACCTGGATGCAAGAGAGAATCTCCGCATGGTTTGCAGACTTATCGGCCGTCCATTTGATAAGATAGAGGAGATCCTGAAACTGGTAGAGCTTGCAAATACCGGCAAAAAGAAGGCTAAGGACTTCTCACTTGGTATGCGTCAGAGACTGGGCATCGCTTTCTCTCTTATAAGCGATCCGGAGGTGCTTATTCTCGATGAGCCCATTAACGGACTGGACCCTCAGGGTATCAAGGAGGTCCGTGAGCTTCTGACAATGCTTAATCAGGAGAAGGGAATAACTATCCTCATTTCAAGCCACATCCTCGATGAGCTTTCAAAGCTTGCAACTCACTATGGTTTTATTGACAGGGGTGTTGTACTCAGAGAAATGAGTGCTGAGGAGCTTCATCATGCCTGCCGCAAGTCTACTCATGTTACCGTTGATAATATCAGCGCTCTTCAGGAAGTACTTGGCAGTATGAATATGGATTACAGGGTAGTTTCCGATACTGAGGCGGATATTTTTACCGATTTCTATGTTACTCCCCTCGTTACAGAGCTTTCCAAGCGCAACTGTACTGTATTTACTATTACTCAAAACGATGAAAGCCTTGAGAGCTTCTTCATTAATCTGATAGGAGGTGGCGAAATTGCTTAATCTTCTTTCAGTAAATTTCCGCCGTGCTTTTTTAAGAAAACGTTTTATAATCGGCGGCGGTTTCCCATGTGCAATTGGCTTGCTTATTGTGTATCTCGCATACAGAACTGACGGAAATGTTGACTATGCGCCCTTTTTTATGACTGGTTTCCTGCCGATGCTTATCGGTATAACAGCCGGCCTGTATATCTCTCAGGATTATACGACAAATACCATCAGAAATAAGATAATCAACGGCCATTCAAGAACCAGTATTTATCTTTCAAATTTCATCACTTCCATGGTCGGTACTTTTATTATCTACGGTGTTTACCTGCTTCTGACTTTTGGTCTCGGAAGCCTGGTGACCGGGGTAAGCAGCGATTTTGACGGCGAACGTACCTTTAAAGGTATCCTTTTAGTATTCTGTATCATGTTTACATTCACATCTATTACAGTAATGCTGTGTATGATAAACAGCGGAGTAAGCGGTACCGTTATTTCAACACTTATGTATATGATACTGGGAATGAGTTCACTTGTCATTGTATTTGTAGATAATGACCTTTTCAAGGAACTCTTTGTTAATCTCAACCCCACTTTCCAGATCGATACAGTCAGCGAGTATGCAACTGGAGCTGAATACTCTGAAGAAAATATCCATATTTCCTGGATACCGATATCTTCAATTGCATATATTATTTTAACAACTGTAATTGGTATCAGCGTATTCAATAAAAAGGATATCAAGTAATTAAAAAGCCTGACCTTAGGTGAGTCACCTAATGGCCAGGCTTTGTTTTTTATTTGGATCGCTCAGGAAGAGTTACCATCTTAAGCAGGAATTTCTGTATAGCAAGTGCATCATTGGGAGTGAGCTTTGAACCCGGATCATAGCAGTCAGCATTCTTTGCTCCTGTTGCTGTGATGTGGTTTGGATCTGAGCCTGTTTCACTGTACTTATCGCCGTTTGCAAGCGCCTGCATGATGAGTACAGCGTCATTCATCTTAACAGAGCCGTCGCAGTCAGCGTCGCCGTATGTGATAGTTGGCTCGGGCTCGGTAGTAGTCTCTGTGGGCAGAGTTGTGGGTGGTGTAGGAGGATCGATCTTAGTGCCGCCCTTTCCACCGTCAAGGTTGCTGTTTTCACCTGAGGAGTAGAACTGGTTCAGTGAAAGGCCGTTCTGACCAAGAGGTGTCTGGTGGTCAAGACCGATGTATTTACCGCTGTCTGTCTGCCAGAGAGCCTCCTCAAAGAGACCGTACTTCTTTGCATCCCAGTTCTGGAACTGAGTATCAAGGAGTCCGCCGGTATCACCGGAGTTAGGATTGAGGCACCAGAATGTGTGGTTGATGTGGTGGTTTATCATGTAGTCACGGAGGAGACCCATCCATTTCTGGTTCTCAGCACCGTCCATATGGCCGCCCCATTCACCGATGAGCAGGGGAGCGATGTCGTCTTCGTTGATATATGCCCAGGTATCACGCCAGTACTCATCCAGGAGAGTCTCAGTAGTGAAGTTCTTGGGAGTATTGTCATCATTGTAGAACCAACGCTGTGCGTAAACAGAGGGGCCGTAGTCATGAGGAGAGTAAACTATCTGGTTGGATTCAGGAAGCACAGGCAGGTCCTTTACGCCTCTGAGGTTTCCGCCCCACCATGCACCGTACCATTTTTCTTCGCCGGGCTTGGGATTGAATTTATCCGGGTCATCCCAGGTGACGCCTCTGTCTGTCATAGGAGACTGCTCGATACCCTCAACAAGGATAAGTGCATGAGGATTAACTTTGAGGATGGACTTTGCACACTCCTCAGCGGAGTATCTCCAGTTGTTCTTATCTGTAGAGTTATCCCACTTAGCCATATTTGAAGGGCAGGTGGTTCCGTCGAACATTCGCTTGCCGTGAGGCTCGTTCTTAAGGTCATAAGCAATGATAGTATCGTCGTTCTTATACTTTTCAGCCAGCCAGGTGATAGAATCTACCCAGTCATCCCAGGTTATTTTCTCTTTGGAGAAATGACCTGTAGCCATACCGTCGCAGTCATCAGCTGTGGGCTCGTAGTACCAGAGAGCGTAGTTGTGTCCGGAGTTATGTGAAGCAGGGCTGTGAACATCCACAAGAGCCTTGATTCCGTATTTCTTGCACTTCTGCATGATTACATCAAAGATCTCCATTGAGTTCTTTTCTGTCTTGCCGTCTGACTGTACGAAGTCCTTATTGATGTTGCCGTATTTTCCGGCCGGAGTCACAGTACCGTCCTCGTTGAGAACATCTGTCGGAGGATTGTAGCTTGCCTGGATAGAAGATACCGGCAGCGGGTCTCCGTTCATCCATGAGAGCAGGAGCTCTGTGGAAATGGGGAAGCGGATAATGTTGATTCCGTGGTCTGCTACAGACTGGAGCATATCGTCTACATCTCTTGCATAGAGACCGTGGGGAACGTTTTCAGTACAGTTCATACCGAACCAGTTTGCACCTGTGAGCCACACCTCGTTGCCGTTCATATCGTAAAGTCGGCTGCCCCTTGCAGTGAGCCAGTCATCGTTGCAGTCGTCGACAGCTGCGGCATTGACATTTGTGACGTGTGAATCCGCAGGTGCTGCGGAAACTGCGCCGTTCAGCGCAAGTACTGCGGCTGAAACAGCCGCAAAAGCTTTGATTTTTTCGTTCATAGAAATATCCCTCTCAATAAAAGTCAATGGTTTATGGCGTATGATCTATGATATCTCCTGCCGGATCTGCATATCCTGCAGGAGTTCTCATCTTTTAGGCATTTCGGGAAGAGCTGTCATGCGGAGTATATATTTTGGTATAGCAAAAGCATCTTCTCCGGTAAGTTCTGAGCCCGGGTCATAGCAGTCGGAATTGATATAGCCCTCCTCGGTGAGAGCCTCTGCCTCCGAGCCGCCGACATCGTATTTATCCCCGTTTGAAAGCGCCTGTACGATAAGAACTGCGTCATTGATCTTAACGTTTCCATCGCAGTCAGCGTCACCGTAGATGATCTTTTGATCTTTATCAGCAGCTTTTGACGGGGTATCCTCAGGCTTTAGCTCCACAGCAGAACCGTCTGATTTTTTTCCGCCGTCGAGATTGCTTCCCTCAGAGGAAGCGTAGTTCTTATAGAAGTCATTCAGCGATATACCGTTTTCACCAAGAGCAGTCCGGTGATCGAGTCCGATGAACTTCTTTGAATCAAGTGTTTTCCAGACAGCAGGATAGAAGTAGTTTTTATACTTTACATCATCCCAAACAATATTGGTTTTTCCTGTGCAGGAACCATCGCTGCTGCGTTCAACACTGAAGCTGATATCCTTCCATAATCCGCCGGTATCTCCCGAGTCATCATTAAGACACCAGAAGGTATGGCTGATATGGTGTGCGATCATATAGTCACGGATAAGTCCCAGCCATTTTTCGTTATCTCCGCCGTCAAGTCTTCCTCCCCATTCGCCGATGAGCAGGGGATACATATCCTCTTCAACGAGATAAGCCCATGTATCGTACCAGTAGTCATCAAGGAGAGACTGCTCAGTGAAGGTCTTGTTCTTGTTGTCGGAGTAGAACCAGGGTTGGTCACTTACTATAGGGCCGTAGTCATGGGGAGAGTATACTATCTGAGAAGTACCGGATTCCGGCATTACAGGGTATTTTTTTACACCTCTTAGGTTTCCGCCCCACCAGGCGCCGTGACCCTCGAAGCCCTCAACACCTTCGATCAGTATAAGTGCATGGGGATTGTTGGCGAGTATGGCATCAGCGCAGTCCTGGGCAGCCTGCTTCCAGTTGTTGGGAGCGTTGGAGTCGTCCCATATAGCATCAACAGGACCGCCGCCGTAAACACTGTGCGGCTCATTTTTAAGGTCAAATCCGATAAGTGTATCGTCGTTTTTATACTCCTCGGCGCACCATGCAAGAGTGTCTATCCACACTTTGGTAGTGACCTCCACATCTTTGCCGTTATTGTCAACAAAGCTCTTGCCGTACCAGATACCGTAATTATGGCCGGAATTATTTGAATCCGGGCTGTGGATGTCGATGAAGGCTTTTACACCGTACTTCTTGCATTTTGCAAGAAGGATCTCGAAAAGCTCCTTGCTGTTGACCACACTGCCGTCTGCTTTGGCAAGGTCCATATTGAATGGATAGTTGGGGTCGGTGTTCGGATTGACGCTGCTTATCTCATCGGGTTTGCCGATCATCCAGTTGTAGAGCAGCTCTGTTGATACCGGGAGGCGGAGTACGTTTATGCCGTGGTCGGCGATAGATCTTACAAGGTCATCGATATCACCGCTCCAGAGGTAGTGGGGAGCGTTCTCAGTGCAGTTGAATCCGAACCAGTTGGCACCTGTCAGCCATACCTCGTTGCCGTTCATATCGTAGAGACGGCTTCCCTTGGCGGTGAGCCAGTCATCACAGGTATCGTCCACGGCATTGGCTGTTACAGGGGTGAACCTGATGTATGGTACTGCGGAAGCTGAGGTGCTCAATGCTAAAGCAGCGGCGGATATTGCGGAAATGATCTTGCTGATTTTTTTCATTTGGATTCCTTTCAGGGTTTAAGCTATGGGCGGCACAAAGCAGCTCTCTCTGGCGGGAGATCGTTGTTTATGTAAGACTGTGAGACAGTCCCGGCAACCATATTCCCGCTGAGCGGAGCAGCCTGAGAGCCGCCCGTATTTTTATTTTATGCTGTTTATCTTACTCACTTTGCTGGAGGTGGAGGTGTAAGCTGATTGTACTCCGGAAGCTGGACAAGATGCAGGAGATATTTCTGTACAGCCAGAGCATCGAAAGGAGTAAGCTTTGAGCCCGGGTCGTAGCAGTCTGCATTTATCATTCCTTCTTCGGTAATATGATTGGGATCAGAACCGTTTTCATTGTATCTGTCACCGTTTGCAAGTACCTGCATGATGAGTACAGCGTCGTTCATCTTTACCTGCTTATCGCAGTCGGCATCGCCGTATAATAAAGGTGAAGGAGTAGGCGGAGTAGTTGTTGTGGGATAAGGAGTTGTAGGCATTATTTCAGTTGTAGTAGTAACAGGCTTTGGAGTTGTAGTGGATGTAGTGGTCGTAGTTACAGGAGTTGTAACTGTGGTGGTGATAATTGAGTCGATGGGCTTGCCGTCTGCCTTCTTTCCGCCGTCCAGGTTGCTTCCCTCAGTTTTAGCGTATGAGGAATAGAACTCATTAAGTGAAAGGCCTGTGCCGTTTATACCAAGAGGTCTCTGGTGGTCAAGGCCGATATATTTTCCTGTAGTCTGAGTCTGCCAGAGAGCCTTCTCGAACAGCTCATACTTGTCCTCTTCCCAGTTGATAGTGGTTCCGTTGCTGGTATCTGTAACGTCGCCCAGGTTATATGAGAAGCTCTTCCAGAGTCCGCCTGTATCACCTGAGTTAGTATTCAGACACCAGAATGTGTGGCTGATATGATGCTTTATCATGTAGTCACGGAGGAGAGTCATCCATTTCTGGTTCTCAGCGCCGTCCATAAAACCGCCCCACTCGCCTATAAGCTCAGGAGCTATCTCCTCAGCATTGATATAAGCCCATGTGTCGTACCAGTAATCCTTAAGAAGAGTATCCTCAGTGAAATTCTTAGCGAACCATGTCTGAGGCCATACTGACGGGCCGTAATCATGAGGTGAGTAAACTATCTGTGATGTACCCTGCTTTGGCTTTATGGGATAATCTCTTGCACCACGGAAGTTACCGCCCCACCATGCGCCGATATAGGGTGAATTATCCTTTCTGTCAGGCATACCCCAGTAGTCGCCGGCCTGTGCACCGCTCAGTGACTGCTCAACACCTTCGACGAAGATAAGAGCGTTGGGGTTGACATCGAGAATAGCCTCAGCACACTGAGTAGCAGCGTAAGCCCAGTTATTCTCATCCTTGGAGCCGTCCCATTTAGCAGCGGCATCGCCTTCCTGACCCTTGCCGTGAGGCTCGTTCTTGAGGTCGAAGCCCAGGAGGGTATCGTCGTTCTTGTATCTCTCGGCCATCCATACCAGAGAGTCTATCCACACCTTTGTAGTAACGCCGGCCTTGCCGTACCAGAGGTTATAGTTATGGCCGGAATTATCAGTGTGTGGGCTGTGGATGTCGATGAAAGCCTTGATGCCGTACTTCTTGCACTTGCCCAGGATAACATCAAAGGCACTGAGTTCATCGATGAAGGTTTTTCCGTCTGCCTCAACGAAATCCTTGTTGATGCTTCCGTATGTACCGGCCTTGATTATTCCTCCGTTGCCGTCGTCCTGGTCGGTAGGAGGGTTGTAGCTTGCCTGCATACCGCCGCCGGAAAGTCTGGGAGATTTTCCGCTCATCCAGTTGACGATACGCTCAGTGGAAATAGGGAAGCGGATCACGTTGATGCCTCTGTCGGAAACCTCTCTCAGAAGGTCATCGCAGTCGGCACTCCAGAGATAGTGAGGAGCACCTTCGGAGCAGTTGAGGCCGAACCAGTTAGCGCCGGTGAGCCATACCTCGTTGCCGTTCAGGTCGTAAAGACGGCTTCCTTTAGCGTGGAGCCAGTCGTCATTGCCGTCGTCAACAGCAGCTACAGCTGTTGTGACAGGTGTGCTCTTCAGCGGAGCCGATGATGCAGTCACGCCGGTGAAGGCGATAGACGCAGCAGAGGTCAGCGCCAAAGCAGCGTTTTTAATTTTGTTCATGTTGAATTTCCCCTCTCATAGCGCAGATATAGTGCGCTGATTCTACTATTAATATATCATTATAGTTGTAAAAAGTCAATAGTTTTCAGATTAAATTAAGCAATATAACGTTAATTTTCATTTAATAAATAACTGGGAGTCAAGTTAACAGTAAATTAAACGAAAAGGAAGCAAGACATAGTCTGAAAAAAATTTTTGAAAAGTGATTGACAAATGCAGAACAATGTGATATACTATATCCAACATGAATTTCACTTTAAAGCGTTACAGTGTAAAGTGATACAGATTTAAACTGAAAGAGGTATAGAAAAATGAAAGAAATATCCAAGCTTCTCGACTTCAGACCTGACATAAAGGTAGTGGACGCAACTCTCCGTGACGGCGGCCTTGTTAATGATTTCTTCTTTACAGACGAGTTTGTAAAGCACCTTTACAACGCAAATCTCCGTGCCGGTGTTGACTACATGGAATTCGGCTACAGAGCTGATAAGGAGATGTTTGACGTTGAAAAGTTCGGCCCCTGCAAATTCTGTGAGGATGATTTCCTCCGCAGCATCGTAGGCGAGAACAATACTGACCTTAAAATAGCTATTATGGCAGACGTTGGACGCTGCAACTACAAGGAGGATATCCACGACCGCAGCGAGAGCCCTGTAGACCTTGTGCGTGTTGCGACATATCTTCACCAGATACCTACTGCGGTAGATATGATAGAGGATGCAAAGAAGAAGGGCTATGAGGTAAGCTGTAATATCATGGCTATATCCACAGCTCAGGAATCAGATATAAAGGTAGCTCTCGATATACTGGGAAAGTCTCCTGTTGATGTATTCTACATTGTTGACAGCTTCGGTTCACTTTACCCTGAGCAGATAGCACGGATAGCAGCCCTCTACGGCGAATTTGCTGAGAAGTATGGAAAGAAGCTGGGTATACACGCTCATGATAACCAGAAGCTTGCATTTGCCAATACTATCGAAGCAGTCGGCGACGGAGTTGACTGGCTGGACGCTACATACTCATCAATGGGAAGAGGTGCCGGCAACTGTGCAATGGAGCTCCTTCTCGGATTCCTCAAGAATCCCAAGTACAACGTATATCCTGTTCTTCAGTTCATTGAGGAGCACATAAACAAGCTCCGTGAGGAAGGTGTTGTATGGGGATATGACCTTCAGTACCTTATGACAGGACTTCTCAATCAGCATCCGAGAACAGCTATCCAGTTCACAAAGGACGGAAGAAAGGACTTTGCTGAGTTCTATAAGGAGATCATCGCCCAGGACTGAATCCGGGAATGACCAAGGCATAGCTTCAGGCGGACATTGTCCGCCTTTTTGCTGTATATCACCTTTTAAAGCTCATCAAGGAAGATCCCAGCATATCGACAACACAGCAACAGCATTTACTTTTTGTGTGCGGAGGTAACTCCGCAGGCATATAAATTGTGCGCTGTAACAAGGGAATGCCTTCACTTGCAAGGTGTTCCCTCTCCCCAAACAGTCCACCGGACTGTTTGGGGATTCACCCTTTGCGAAGCGCCTTCGTATTATTTTGTCGTCTTTAAAGCTGAAAACGGCGGCCAGAGGCGCTGCCTCCGGACTCTGGCAAGGGATAACATCCCTTGCATCCCTTTTCACGCTGCTGCTCTGTACGGGGCGGTTACTCTGCTTTCGCTCACCCTAATAGAAAGTAAATGCTGTTTCTCTGATATCGACAAATAAAATACTTGTATTTTTTATGATAAAGTGGTATAATACAAAGTATCATTTCAATTAAAGGAGGATGGCAATGGATTATATCGGTGAAAAGTGTCCGGTGTGTCATGAGGAGTTTGCTTCTGGTGACGATATCGTAGTTTGTCCGGACTGCGGAACTCCGCACCATAGGGAGTGCTATAAAAAGGAAAATCGCTGTGCTCATGCTGAAAAGCATACCGCAGGCTATAAATGGGAGCGCAGGGAACAGAAGAAAAATCCGGAGGGAGCTGTATTTTCGGTTTGCCCGATATGCCATTTCCCGAATGCAAGCCATGAGGAGAGCTGTGCCCGCTGCGGTGCAAGACTCCATATCGAAAGAACAGACGCATCTGAGAACAGCAATGCACAGAGTCAGTACGGTGAGCCTCAGCAGTATGCTCAGGGGGCGGATGCTGCATCAGGTATCGAACTCGCCTTCCTCGGATTTGACCCTGAGGAGGATATGGGCGGAACTACTCTCGGCGAGGTATCAAGCTTCGTAGCAACCAATAAATTCTACTATCTCCCGATATTCAAGCGCATGAAGGATATGGGGAAAAAGATTTCCCTGAATCTGAGCTGCCTTGCATTCCCGACACTGTATTTTGCAAACCGCAGGATGTGGTTCTGGGCAGTATTTGCAGGTCTGGTGGGACTGGTGCTCTCACTGCCGTCAGCAGCTCTGAATTTCGCATCAAGCTTCAGTGAGATCTCGGAAGCTGCAAGCTTCGTGGACGCAGTTAACAGACACCGCAGCTTCATTGAAGAGCTTGACAGCACTTTCTTCGTAGCAGACTGGGCTCTCAGGATACTTTATTGCCTGTTCGGAAACTGGATATACTTCCGCTATGTTATAAATTCGATAAAGAAGCTCCGTGCAAGAGGTGTGGACGGCAAGGCTGACCCTGCACTCCTGACCGAGGCAGGCGGTGTAAGACCGGCGAATATGCTTATAATCATAGGCATCATGTTCGGAGCAGCTCTTGTTTCGATTTATCTCATGGCAGTGTTCCTGGTCAGACTATAAATAAAATATCATACTATTATAAAAGAGCAGAAGCGGATATGCGTTCCTGCTCTTTTTCCATGCAATGTTGCACCGGATTAACATATCCGGCGCTGTATGCAGAGATAACAAAAAAATTTCATTCCCATATTGACTTATTTCCATAAAAAGAGTATAATTATTCTTGTATGGCAAATACTCATTAAATTTCATAATATATTTGGAGGTTATTACAATGAGCAGAGTTTACAACTTCAGCGCAGGTCCTGCTGTACTTCCCGAAGAAGTACTCAAGGAATGTGCAGAGGAAATGATGGATTACAAGGGCTGCGGAATGTCCGTAATGGAGATGTCCCACCGTTCAAAGGTATATGACGAGATCATCAAAGAGGCTGAAAAGGATCTTCGTGATCTTATGAACATCCCTGATAACTACAAGGTGATCTTCGTACAGGGCGGTGCTTCACTGGTATTCGCAGGCGTTCCTATGAACCTTATGAAGAAGGGCAAGGCTGCTTACATCATCACTGGTCAGTGGGCTAAGAAGGCCGCTCAGGAAGCTGAGAAGTACGGTGAGGTAGTAAGAGTTGCTTCATCTGCTGATAAGACTTTCTCATACATTCCTGACTGCTCAGACCTCGACATCCCTGATGATGTTGACTATGTATATATCTGTGAGAACAATACAATCTACGGAACAAAGTTCTGGGAGCTCCCCAACACAAAGGGCCACGAGCTCGTTGCTGACGTAAGCTCATGCTTCCTCTCAGAGCCTGTTGACGTTTCAAAGTACGGCGTTATCTACGGCGGTGTTCAGAAGAATGTCGGACCTTCCGGTGTTCAGATCATCATCGTTCGTGAGGACCTTATCGCTGACGGTCCTGCACTCAAGTGCACTCCTACTATGATGGACTGGAAGATCCAGTCTGACAACGAGTCACTCTACAATACTCCTCCCTGCTACGGTATCTACGTTTGCGGCAAGGTATTCAAGTGGATCAAGAAGATGGGCGGACTCGAGGCTATGAAGGCTCACAACGAGAAGAAGGCTAAGATCCTCTATGATTTCCTCGACAGCAGCAAGATGTTCAAGGGTACTGTTGAGCCTAAGGATCGCTCACTCATGAACGTTCCTTTCATCACAGGCAACGATGAGCTCGACAAGAAGTTCGTTGCAGAGTCAAAGGCTGCAGGCTTCGAGAACCTCAAGGGCCACAGAACTGTTGGCGGTATGAGAGCTTCTATCTACAACGCTATGCCTATCGAGGGCGTTGAAAAGCTCGTTGCTTTCATGAAGAAGTTTGAGGAAGAGAATTCCTGATCTCCGGGATCAGAACTATATTATACGAAAGAGGTAGATCCAGATGTACAAGATTCAGACTTTAAACAAGATCTCATCCATCGGTACAGACATTTTCGATAAGAGCAAGTACAGCATTGCTGATGAGTGCGCTAATCCTGATGCTATCATGGTAAGAAGCGCTAAGATGCACGATATGGCTTTCGGTGATAACCTTCTCGCTATCGCAAGAGCAGGCGCAGGTGTAAACAATATCCCTGTAGAGCGCTGTGCTCAGGAGGGTATCTGCGTATTCAATACTCCCGGTGCTAACTCAAACGCTGTTAAGGAGCTTGCTATCTGTGCACTTCTCCTTTCTTCAAGAAAGATCACAGAGGCTGCTGCATGGGCTGCTTCACTTAAGGGCACACCTGATGCTCCCAAGACTGTAGAGGGCGGAAAGTCCAAGTTTGCAGGTCCTGAGATCGCAGGCAAGACTCTCGGTATCATCGGTCTCGGCGCTATCGGCGGCAAGATCGCTAACGCTGCTGAAGCACTCGGTATGAAGGTTATCGGTTACGATCCTTATATCTCTATCGGCGCTGCTCTTCACCTTGAGCCTTCTGTAAAGATCGTTTCTGATATCAACGATATCTACAAGAACAGTGACTATATCTCAATACATATGCCTTATACTCCTCAGACAAAGAATACTATCGATGCTGAGCAGATCGCTATGATGAAGGACGGCGTTCGTCTTATCAACCTGGCAAG
Organism: Ruminococcus flavefaciens; assembly: GCA_002371825.1. Classification (GTDB taxonomy): domain Bacteria; phylum Bacillota; class Clostridia; order Oscillospirales; family Ruminococcaceae; genus Ruminococcus; species Ruminococcus flavefaciens_L. Next base: position 12,940 of record DFHF01000008.1, read on the forward strand.
AGGTGAGCTCATCAACAGCGAGGCTGTTGTTAAGGCTATAGCTGACGGCAAGATCGCTAAGTACGTTACTGACTTTGCTGATGATGTTGTTCTCGGCGTTGATGATGTTATCGTTCTTCCCCACCTCGGAGCTTCAACTCCTGAGAGCGAGGACAACTGCGCAGTTATGGCTGCACAGGAGCTTATCGATTACATCGAGAACGGTAATATCAAGAACAGCGTAAACCTTCCTAACGCTTCAATGAATGCTGTAGGCACAAAGATCTGTGTTATCCACAAGAACGTTCCTACAACTATCGCTTCTATCACTTCTGCTGTTGGTAACGAGGGTATCAACATCGAGAATATGGTAAATGCCAGCAAGAAGGATTTCGCTTACACAATGCTCGATGTTACAGGCGATGTTCCTGCAACTGTTGAGGGCAAGATCAACGCTATCGACGGCGTTATCAGAGTAAGAGTTATCGCTAAGTAATTGCTCATCTGAATGATATATCGATTTAAAGCCTGTCTCGCCTGAGGCAGGCTTTTGCATATATACTGTGATATGAGCACTTGACAAACAATATGGAGTATGGTATAATACTTCCATTCCATTTTTAATGGTAAGGGATATATTAGTATTGGGAGGGTAAAAAATCATCAGCTTTATCCGTATCGCCGGAACAGCTGAACTGAAACCATGGACGAAAACACAACAAACAGCAAAAACACAGATAATAAAGCTAAAAAGCCATATATTGAGGATGATCTGACAGGTGCCGACCAAATTGAACTCCTCTACAAGAAACAGCGCTTTCAGGAGAAAATGATCCTGGGACATCAGAAGAGTCTTGACAGGATAAGACGGGCAAGAATGAAGAACCCCGTTTCCCTTGAATGTCCTCGATGCGGCGGCGGACGTGAGATATACCGCTTTACCGGAGTTGTAAGGTGTCCGTTCTGTGATTCGGTGGAAGAGCTTCCGGAGGTGCATAGGTTCATCCCGGAGATAGATGATCCAAGGAGAAATCCGCAGAGGATGCCTAAGGTATATCTGCCGAATCCGAATCCATCGTCTGCAAAAAACTATACTTTCCTATCGATCATAGCCGGAGGTTTTTCGCTGTATACTTTGGGAATGTTATTTTTTATAGAAATATTCGGACTGATCTTGGGAATTATTGCTCTTATCAAGCTGTATAAGAGACCTGAAACAAAACATATATATATTGAAGCTTTGGTGGGATTTTTTTTGAATCTTGCTTCGCTTGTTTTATTTTTATGTATGAATTTTATATCTATAGCTTTTGATTTTTAAACAACGTTAAAAATCTGCTGTATATCCATAAAAGTTGGCAAACCGCATCCTGCAATTCATTTTATTGATAAGGGTTATAGTTATTATTGGGAGGTAAAAACATCAGCTCCATCCGTATAACCGGAAAAGCTGAATCAAAAACTATGAGCGATAAAGGCAAAAACTTAATTAAAAAAAATAAAGGAAAAAAGCTTTATTTAGAGACTGCGCCGAGGGGAATAAGGCCAGTTGATATCAGCTACAGACAGCAGCGCTTTCAGCAAAAGCAGTTTATTGCGCAGCAGAAGAGACTCGAAAGGATAATGCAGGCAAGAGCGGAGAACCCGGTCTCAACTGAATGTCCTCATTGCGGCGGAGTGCGTGAGATATACCGCTTTACAGGTGTTGTAAGGTGTCCGTTCTGCGATTCAGTGGAAGTGCTTCCGGAGGTGCATAAGTTTGTCCCGGAGATCGATTCTCCGCAGAAAAAACAGATGCAAATGCTGAAACAGATGACGAACGAGGTACCGCAGCAAAACACTGATCCGGCAAAATTAGATATCGTATCAGATCTTATGGGATTCATCTCATTATTTCTGGTAGATGAAACTTGCGGATTATCAATAATCGGTCTGATACTTGGTGCTATTTCAAATCTTATGGGATTCATCTCATTATTTCTGATAGATGAAACTTGCGGATTAGCAATAATTGGTCTGATACTTGGTGCTATTTCAAAGCCAAAGAGAAAAAAGGAACATATAAGGCGGGACGTTCTGCTGTGCAGTTGGATAGGTATTGCTCTGAATCTGATTGCGATTTTCCTGTATTCATTATTAGCGTAATTTGTGGAGTGTTTGAGCCTGACCTTAGTGGTCAGGCTTTTTTATATTCTGAATATATCCTCATAGCTCACGCTGAGGATATTTTTTATTAGTATCACCTCATCCGGATACAGATGACGCTGGCCGACCTCGATCTTTGCTACTGCGCTGCGGGTGATATCACAGCCGCTGACCTGCAATTTTGCGGCAAGCTGTTCTTGAGTGATACCTGCTTTTTCTCTCAGCGTCCTTATATTATTTCCGACTCTTGTTTCAATGTCTTTGTTCATAATGCATAAACCTCCGCCTTATTTTTCTGCACCTGAATGAGTGCAAACTTGTTGACATTATTATATCCTTATGGTATAATAAAATTGCACCTATATAGGTGCAAAAGGAGGAGTTTATATGGATGAGCAGAATAATGATCAGATGCAGCAGCCGTTTCAGGGAACGGAGCAAGTGCAGAATCAAGACCCTTATCAGGGACAGCAGATGAATCAGTATCCAAACCAATATCAGAATCAGTACACTGACCAGTATCTATATATGCAAAACCAACAGCAGAATCAAGGAATGTATCAGGGGCAGCAGATGAATCAGTATCCAAATCAATATCCGAAACAGTACTCTGGTCAGTATCCATATGTACAAAATCGACAGCAGAATGAGAAAATAGACGAAATGAATGTTATTTCTTTGATAGCCGGGATCGTTGCTATAATTACAATATGCATTTATACAGTTTCTATTCCTTGTTCGATACTTGGAATATTATTTGCTGCTAAAGGTATAAAAAACAACAGACGTGGAAAAGGAATGGGAATAGCCGGTCTTGTTTTATCGATAATAGCCCTTGCACTCTGGGGGATACTGTTTATGATCGGCTTCTCTATATCCTCTGCGCTTGGATGAAAAAAGCTGATAAAAGAGCGGCGGTATTGGCAGTTTCAGACGGTATTATTGCTGCCGGAATATTTCTGCTGAGAAACAAGGCTGATGCCATTTCAGAAAAGTTTCCGGAATGTGCCTTTTATTCACGGACAGGACTTCTTTGCCCTGCCTGCGGGAATACAAGAAGTGTACTTGCACTTCTGAGATTTGATGTTATAACGTCAGTGGGCTATAATCCGGCACCTCTATATATTGTCACTTTGGCTTTAGCTTTGTTTACAGAGAATATCGCCGCTTCTTTTGATCATAGGATAAGGCTTGTTCCAAGGGGCGAGCTTTTTCCGGTAATTTGTTCGGCAGTATTTATACTATATTATATCCTCAGGAATATTTTTCCTGTTTTAACACTGTGTTAGCAGCCCGGACCGAGTGTCCGGGCTTTTTTGTGCCAAAAAACATGACGTGATATTATGCAGAATCAACAAATATACGCAAAGGCAAAAATAACTTCTTCACTTTTGTTAACATTTGTGATATAATGTTATTATGCATATCTATGTGTGCAAACAGGAGGTGAAGGTTTGGGAAGGAAAACGCTGTACATATCCGATCTGGACGGAACTCTGCTGAGCCCTGAATCCGCGGTGACAAGGAAAACAGCGGAAACGATCAATGCTCTTGCAGCAAATGGCATGAATTTTACTTTTGCTACAGCAAGATCAATATACTCTGCAATTCCCATTACATCGGCGCTGAAGATAAATGTGCCATGTATACTTATGAACGGTGTCAGCATTTATGATATCGGAAATGAGCGGTATATAAAGAATGAGTTTATTGAGCCTGCTGATTCAGCGGAGGTGCTCAGAGCCTTTGCCCGTCATGGAGTGGAGTGCTTTATGTACCGGATAGACGATGGGATCCTGACCTGTTATTATTCAGAGCTGACTTCCAGAGTAATGCGGAGCTTTGCAGAAGTGCGAAAGCACGAGTACAAAAAGCCCTTTGTGCAGTGCAGGCTTGAGGATCATGCGGATGAGTTTGCAGTGTATTTCACTACAACAGGTCCATATGAGGAGCTGTATCCCGTCAAGCAGGATATAGAAAAGCTCCCCGGAGTGGATATTGCATTTTATCTGGATGTATACAATAATGCCTGGTACCTGGAGGTGTTCTCCCATAAAGCTTCAAAATCCAACGGACTTCGGTTCCTGCGGGAGAAATACGGCTTTGACGAGATAGTGGCTTTCGGTGATAATCTGAACGACCTTCCCATGTTTGAGCAGGCTGATATAAAGATAGCAGTCGGAAATGCCCGTGACGAGGTAAAAGCGGCTGCTGATGCAGTAATAGGCAATAACTCCGAGGACGGAGTTGCAGAATGGTTAAATAGTCATAAGACATAATATATAATGAAAGGAAATAAAAAAATGAACAAGCTTATGTTAGGAAACGAAGCCTTTGCAAGAGGCTTATACGAAGCAGGATGCCGGATAGTATCAAGCTATCCCGGAACACCTTCCACAGAGATCACTGAAGAGGTGGCAAAGTACGATGAGGTTTACGCAGAGTGGGCTCCGAATGAGAAGGTAGCTATGGAGACAGCTCTCGGAGCTTCTATCGCAGGTGCAAGAAGCTTCTGCGGAATGAAGCACGTTGGTCTCAACGTAGCTGCTGATCCGCTTTATACAGCCGCATATACAGGAGTTAATGCGGGTATGGTCATTGCCGTTGCTGATGACCAGGGAATGCATTCCTCACAGAATGAGCAGGATAGCCGTCATCACGCTATCGCTTCAAAGGTGCCCATGCTGGAGCCCTCTGATTCAGGTGAGGCAAAGGAATTTGTAAAGCTTGCATTTGAGCTCTCAGAGCAGTTCGATGCACCTTTTATAGTTAGAATGTCCACAAGAGTTGCTCATTCACAGAGCAAGGTAGAGCTGGAGGACAGAAAAGAGCTTGAGCTCAAGCCCTATGAGAAGAACCCTCAGAAGTTCGTAATGATGCCTGCATATGCAAAGGGCCGTCATGTATTTGTTGAGGAGCGCACAAAGAAGCTCATCGAATACGCTGAGACTTCTCCCCTCAACAGAGTGGAGATCTCTGACAAGGCTGAATTTGCTGTTATCACTAATGGTGCAGCATATCAGTATGTCAAGGAAGCTCTCGGAGACAAGGCTTCTGTTCTTAAGCTGGGTATGGTAAATCCTCTCCCTATAAAGCTTATCCAGGATTTTGCTGCTAAGTACGAGAAGGTTTACGTTATCGAGGAGCTTGACGGCATAATCGAGGAGCACTGCCGCAATATCGGTGTGAATAACGTACAGGGCAAGGAGATATTCGGATACATAGGCGAGATACATCAGTCTGTTATCGCTGAGAAGCTCCTGGGCGAGAAGAAGGAGTTCGTGGAGCTGGAGGAGAATATCCCCATGAGACCTCCTGTAATGTGTGCAGGATGTCCTCACAGAGGTATGTTCTATACACTTAAAAAGCTGGGAGTAACAGTTTCCGGCGATATCGGATGTTATACCCTCGGAGCAGTTGCACCTCTGTTCGCAGTTGATACAACTATCTGTATGGGAGCTTCCATATCAGGACTTCACGGCTTCAACAAGGCAAGAGGCGCTGAGACTGAGCATAAGACTGTTGCAGTTATCGGTGACTCCACATTCATGCACAGCGGTATGACAGGCCTTGTAAATATAGCATACAACAATTCAAATTCAACAGTTATCATCCTTGATAACTCCATTACAGGTATGACAGGCCACCAGCAGAATCCTACAACAGGAAAGAATCTTAAGGGGGACCCGGCTGCTGCTGTAAATCTTGAAGAGCTCTGCAAGGCTATCGGCATAAAGCGTGTAAGAGTAGTTGACCCATATCACCTTGCTGAGTGCGAGCAGGCTGTAAAGGAAGAGCTTGCAGCTGATGAGGCTTCTGTAATTATTTCCAGAAGACCATGTGCTCTCCTTAAATATGTAAAGCACAATGCTCCGCTTAAGGTCGACCATGACAAGTGCGTAGGATGTAAGATGTGCATGAAGCTGGGATGTCCTGCGATCTCCATGAGAGACGGCAAGGCTGTTATCGATCATACTCAGTGCGTAGGCTGCGGAATCTGTCAGGAGCAGTGTAAGATAGGCGCTATAAACTGAAGAGCTAAGAGTTAAGAATAAACGATCCGATACTAACTGCGCTAAAGGGGGATTACTATGAAGATCAGAAAAATATCATGTCCATACTGCAATGTGCTCATGGGGTATAAGGGCACAAAGAGGATACAGCTCGGTAGGAGCGGTGTAATATTTGAACATCTGGATAACTGGCTGTCGGGAGCTCTGACCGCAAGTATCTATGAGTGCCCTTCCTGCGGAAAGCTTGAATTTTTCAGGTACAAAAAAAGTAAAAAAGGTGACGAAAATGGTACAGATGGAAATATACGAAGAATTTGAGAAATGGCTCAACGATCTGCTGGAGCAGAATACGATACCGGATGATACCAAAGCCTTCAATTTCAATCTATATGAAGAATCAGAAGAGGACAGTATCTACGGTGTACAGCTCATAGCTGCCGATCGTTTTGATGAGAATGATCCTGACTGGGCCTGCGATGAGGTATGGTCCTCTGAGGAGGATATATTCTGCGTTGATACTTCCGATGAGGATGATACCGGCTGGAAAAAAGCCATGGAGCTTATCAGCGGACTTGTCTCTGAGTATCTTGAAAGCGGCCTTCACAGGACTATACTGCTCAACACAGAAGCAGTGGGCATAGGCTTTGTGGACGGCGATATTGAGATACTCCGGAGAGCGGAATAATGGCCGTCAGCGAAAACGCTCCGGCTGTTGAAGCTGAGATAATTCAGGATGAGGAGATAATCGACCTTAAGGAATACTTCGGGGATGCCTATGAAGAACCTGAAAAAGAAAAGCGCATAGTTACCTTTTTCAAGGGGATACTTGGTGCGCTTATAGGTTCACTGCCCGGAATGATAGTCTGGGTGGTACTGGGAAAATACCGTATCAGAGCCGCTATAGTGGGATTCTTCCTTGCGGCGGGAGCTGTCAAGGGATATTCGGTATTTACCAGGAAAAATAAGCTCCATGTTATGACCGGAGTGTTCATCTGTACGGCAATAATCGTGGGAACGGTCTATTTTGCTCAGCGTCTGACTCTTTCATGGCTTATGACGGACTCCTTTGAGGAGACTATAAGGGTCATGCGAATGGATGTCACTCAGCAGATAAAGGAAGAGAATCCGGAGGTGCCGGACAGCGTTATACAGAGCTATATCGACTTCCGGCTCAACAGCACCTATGGCTTTACCAAGGGCGATTTCAGCGACTGTTTTATTCATTTCCACAGGATACTCGGAAAGCTCCACATGACAAAGGCCTACTACGGAGACCTGATACAGAGCTATATCTCAGCGGCAATGGGAGCAGCTTCACTTATGAAGAACGCTGTTCAGAAGAGAGTCAGGTTCTGACGGAAAAGCCTGAAGTGAGATAAGGAATATAGTCACTCAGGAGAAAGCAAAGGAAGTTATATGCAGGGAGGCCGGAGTCAAGGATATCAGCCGGCGTGAGTGGCATGAACATTTCTCCGCTCTGCTGAGTAACTGCCATATGAAAAAGGAATATACAGAATACATACTTATATGTAATTATATAGCATTCAGCGGAGTAATACTGCCGGGTGCCCAAAAAAGAAAAAGGAGTAAAGAATAATGGAAACAAGATCAATCATGATAGTCGGCGTTGGCGGACAGGGTTCGCTCCTCGCTTCAAGACTTCTTGGAAATGTGCTTCTTGCACAGGGATATGATGTAAAGGTAAGCGAAGTACACGGAATGTCACAGAGAGGCGGCTCTGTTGTAACATATGTAAAATACGGCGATAAGGTTTACTCTCCCGTTATCGAAAAGGGTGAGGCTGACGCTGTTATCTCATTCGAGCTTTTAGAGGCTGCAAGATGCCTTCCCTATCTTAAGAAGGGCGGAAAGCTCATCACATCCACACAGCAGATAGATCCTATGCCTGTTATCACAGGTGCAGCAAAGTATCCTGAGGATCTTGAGAAGAAGCTGGCTGATGCAGGTGTTGAGCTGGTAGCAGTTGATGCTCTCTCACTTGCTGAGCAGGCAGGTACCTCAAAGGCTTCAAACGTTGTTCTTATGGGAGTTCTCGCTTCACGCACAGATTTCCCGGAGGAGCTCTGGCAGAATGCACTTGAGCAGTGTGTGCCGCCTAAGTTCCTTGAACTCAACAAGAAGGCTTTTGAGCTGGGTAAGAACGCATAATTACTGCCTTTTAAAAAGGGGATGAAACCATGAAAAAGCTGATATCGACCCTTGCAGCATTAGTCCTCGCAGCGGGAGGCACAGGTGTGACCGGAGCTCTTGCCGGGGAAGCTGCAAAGAGCATAGTCTACGGTGACGCAGACTGCGACGGCATTGTGAAAATGAACGATGTCGTTCTGATAATGCAGTGTATATCCAATCCGGATAAGTACAGCCTTACTGTACCGGGAATGGCAAATGCTGATGTTCAGGACCGCTATGGCGGGGTAACTCCTGCTGATGCGCTTGCTATACAGAGATATCTTCTGAAGCAGGGAGGACTTCCTGATAACTACTCAGATCTCTCGGAGGAAGAGATGGAAAGTGTATTCTCACTGTATCTCTGCCGCTGGCTGAGCTATTACAGGGAGTGCAAGGGCAAGGAGCCGCTGAAGATCATCGCTGACGGAAGCACCTATGGCAATATCCGTGCGGCACAGCTTGAAGAGGATTATGCAAACAATGCCAGCGACCGCAGCCTTATGAAGGAAGCAGTGGAAGCTGCATTTGACGGCGGTTTCTATGATGAATACGACCTGTACTCAGAGATCAAGGGCAGTCCCTTCCTTACGGAGACATATCTGGATTCCGGAGAGCCTGAGATAAAAGAGCTGGACCTTGAGGAGATAGCTAAGAACAGCGCTGAGCTCATCATTGAAAATGAGAACCTCTGGAATATGATCGGCTCAGATATAGTTTCCGGTATCGGGGCAGGCGCCAAGGTATCCGGCGATGGAAGGATATATTTCGTAATTTTTGTTGCAGGAAATAATCCGCAGTAATATCAAGGACATAATCAAGCAGTATATATATTTTAATTAAAGGAGTATGATCACCAATGGAAAGGTATTGGAACCAAGAGATCGAATGTATGTCTCGTGAGGACATGAAAAAGCTTCAGGATGAACGTCTTGTTGCTCAGGTAAAGCACGTTTATGAAAATGTGAAGTATTACCGTGACCTCATGGACGAAAAGGGCGTTAAGCCTGAGGACATCAAGGGTATCGACGATCTTTGCAAGCTTCCTTTTCTGAGCAAAGCTGATCTCCGTGAGGCTTATCCCTACGGACTTCTGGCAAAGCCGCTCAATGACTGCGTAAGGATACAGTCCACCAGCGGAACCACAGGAAAGAGAGTAGTTGCATTCTACACACAGAACGATGTGGATATGTGGGAGAACTGCGTTGCAAGAGCGATCACAGCAGCAGGTGGTACTGACGAGGATGTATGTCAGATCGCCTATGGCTACGGACTCTTTACCGGAGGAGCTGGTCTTCATGGCGGTTCCCATAAGGTAGGATGTCTCACACTTCCTATGTCATCGGGAAATACTGAGAGACAGATCGCCTTCATGCGTGATCTTGGAGCTACTATACTCTGCTGTACACCTTCATATGCAGCATACATAGGTGAGACACTTCAGGAAATGGGACTTACTCCTGATGATATCAAGCTCAAGGCCGGAATCTTCGGCGCAGAGCCCTGGACTGAGGAGATGAGACACTCTATCGAGAAGTCTCTCGGCATAAAGGCATATGATATCTACGGACTTACAGAGTCCAGCGGCCCCGGTGTTGCATTTGAATGCTGTGAGCAGAGCGGTATGCACATAAATGAGGATAACTTCTACCCTGAGATAATCAATCCTGATACAGGAGAGGTCCTTCCGGAGGGCGAGGTAGGCGAGCTTGTATTCACAAGCCTTACCAAGGAGGCATTCCCGCTTATAAGATACCGCACCCGTGATCTCTGCGTACTCAGCAGAAAGAAGTGCTCATGCGGACGTACTCTCATAAAAATGGCCAAGCCTATGGGCAGAAGCGACGATATGATGATAATCAGAGGAGTAAACGTGTTCCCGAGCCAGATCGAGACAGTCCTCATCGAGCAGGGATATTCTCCCAACTATCTCATAGAGGTCGATCGTAAGAACAATACTGATACACTGGATATCAGCGTTGAGATGAATCCGGATCAGTTCTCTGATAAGGTAAAGGATATGCAGGCACAGGAGAAGGCTCTTGCTGTTGCTATGAAGACAATGCTCGGGATCAATCCTAAGGTACATCTCGTATCACCTAAGTCCATTGCAAGAAGTGAAGGCAAGGCTGTAAGAGTTATTGATAAGAGAAAGCTCATCGATAACCCTGCCAAGATCTGAAAAAGCATTGAAACGCCAAGAGCGTTCAGATAATAATAAAAAATGAGGTGCTATTATGAAAGTGAAGATTTTTTCAACAAGCTATATGCCCGTACAGGAAAAGTATGAGCGGTTCATAACTTTTGAAAACGACATCAACCAGTTCATCCAGACCGTGAAGGTGATAGATATCAAATACAGCACCGCAGTGGGTATGTGCCACGACGCTCAGACCCATGTTAATGAGTACATCGAAGACTTCTCCGCTATGGTAATGTATGAGGACTAACAGATAGGTCTATATGAAATTGAGGAAGTTAGCTGTTTTATCAGCGGCAGCTGTGCTCGCAGGAGGACTTGTTTCCTGCGGCAGCAAGGATGATAATGCAGGAAAAGACAGCAGGCTCAGCGGTACATTCTGCGCTATCGAACCTTATAACGGACGCTCAATGTCCGAAAATATGTCACTTGATGAGTATCTGGATAGCTCAAGAGACAGCTATGAAAGTCTTGATTTTAAGGAACTTGTTTTTGACGGTGACAGCTTTGAAATGTCCGATAAGCAGTCATTTGCCATAAGAAAAAAACCAACTGTATACGGCGGAAGCTATGAGGTCAGCGACGGAAAGATACTCTTTGAATACCAGACAACTACAATTGAGACAGGTGAGGAAAAGAAGGTCTATAACTTAGCTGATGGACAGCCGCATTATGACCAAGGGATAATCAACCATGAAAAGAATGCCTCCTACGAGGAATGGCAGGCGGAAATGGATAAAATGATAGCTGCTTTTTGTATAGCACAAATGGAAGCTTTCAACAAGACCGGCACTTTCTATACTTATGCAGGCAACAGGATAGACTTTAATGACAAATATATCGATTACAATATCCTGCCAATGGTGGTGCAGAATGTTATTGGCACTGTTAAGCCTGACGACATCCCGGTTTATCTTTATCCTGTTGATGACCTCATCTGCGTTCCTGCCTACGGCACCGAGCTGGACAGCAGCTACAGCTATGGAGAGGACTTCACTATCGCTTACAACGCCCTTGATACCTTCCTGGAGGATGAATATTCCAGATACTATACCTTCAAGAACGATGCCTTGAAGAGCGATTTGAAAACTAACATTGAGAAACAGCTCGGCAGTACCGACGATACCCGGATAGAGTTTTCCGACGGCAGGTGGAAGTGGTACAACAGCGAGGGCAGCCTCATAAATGACGGTGTATACAAGGAAAGCGAGGAGTACAAGGGCCTTATCGCTTTGTTTGTGACTGAGGAGTCAGCAAATCCGGATGATACTGCTGTCTCAATGAGCCCAGAATTTCTTTACCTCGACAGCGGCGGGAAGATCTGGGTACCTTATATGATGAAAGCAGACTGACCGCATATAATATAGTAAACTAAAGGAGGAATAATATGTCAAATGTAAAACAGATTTCAGTATTCGTAGATAACAGGCCGAATCAGGCAGCAGGAGCTATGAGAGTTATAAAAGACAGCGGAGTAAATCTTCGTGCTCTCAGCCTTGCCGATACAGCAGATTTCGGAATAATCAGACTTATCGCAAACGATACAGAGAAGGCAGTAGAGGCTCTCAGAGCTGCATCCTATGCTGTTAATGTTACCGAAGTGTGTGCAATTTCCATACCGGATGCTCCCGGACAGCTCAGCCGTGTGCTCGATGCACTCGGAGCTGACGATGTTAATGTGGAATATATGTATTCCTTCCTCGGAGCTTCCGACAGAGCTGTATCCTTCGTTATTCGAGTTGACGATAATGCCCGTGCCGGAAAAGCCTTTGAAAAGAACGGTGTTATTCAGCTTACCGAAAATGATATAGCTGAAATGTGAACATTTCACAAATCCTGTTGGGGAAAGCAATTTTGTTTTGAAAACGCTTGACAATAATCACTTAAATGATGTATAATTATTATAGCGTTTAACGAGAAAATTTTCCGACAGGAGTGATGAAAAATGGGAATTCTCGATAAATTCAATGACGTTAGTAAGGGTGTTTCCGAAAAAACGAAAAACATCTCTGAGGGTAATAACCTGAAGAGAAAAATACTTTACGAAGAAGAAAGAATTGTGGAGATCTTCACTGATATCGGTAAGAAGTATTATAAGAATCCTACCGAGGATCCTGCTGCACTTAAAGTGCTCTGCGATGATATCGATACCAGACGCAGAAGGATCAAGAAGATGAGATATGAGCTCAATCAGATCAGGGGATATAAGATCTGTCCAAAATGCGATGCAGAGGTCAATGAACGCTTCCAGTTCTGCGGACGCTGCGGAGCAAGACTGCCGGATATGGAAGATGAGGATTTCATGTCATTGGAACCTAACGACTACTATACAGAAAGCAGCAATAATTTCTTCAACGCAGATTCCAATAAGAATTATTGATCTACAAAAACATAAGGCTGTTCTGATTATTCCGGAACAGCCTTGTTTTTTAAGCTGTGTACTGCTTATTTTCGGGAACTCTCTGTATGCGGAAAAGCTTTGCTATCTCAATGCACAGATAATATGCGGGGATGCAGAGTATGAACCAGTATATCGAGAAAAAAAGACATATCTGTCCGAGAAAATTAAATGGGAGACCGGAATAATCCCATACCTCCCAGTGCATTATAATGTTGTCGAATATTCCCACCGGGAGCTCGACAGCGGTTATCATAAGGGAGCCTGTCAGGCAGTATCTCATAAGATTCAGCGGACGGCGGCTGAGGATATAGAGCAGTGCGAGGATGATCCCGCCTGTGATACACATAGTCCAGTGAGTATAGCCCCTGCCGGCTATCTCCACAAGGGCATAAAGGAAGAATCCCATAAGAAATGAGAAGAATAGTTCATAAGGTCTCAGTGGGGACACCTCTTTTGAAATGAATTTGTATGAAGCTATTATCTGAGCTTTTACAGCGGATATACTATGCAAAAAGGAGTTAAATCATATGCGAAAAAGCTGTATATTAATGCATATTTCAAGCCTTCCCTCAGAATACGGCATAGGCAAAATGGGAAAGCATGCTTTTGGATTCGTGGATTTTCTTAAAAAAGCAGATGTAAAGTGCTGGCAGATACTGCCGCTTTCTCCCACAAGCTACGGAGATTCGCCGTATCAGTCATTTTCTGTCAAGGCCGGAAATCCATATTTCATCGACTTCGAGATACTTGAATGCGACGGACTTCTTGAACACCATGAGTACTCCTCTTTCAAATGGGAGAGCGATCCTGAGAAGGTGGATTACAGCCTGATATATGAGCACTGCTATGAGGTGCTGAGGATAGCTTATTCACGCTTCAAGTCAACAAAATTCCCGTCATTCAAGGCTTATTGCGATAAGAATAAGGGCTGGCTTGAGGAGTACGCTCTCTTCATGGCACTTAAGGATAAAAACGGCGGCAAGGCATGGTATGAATGGGAAAGCGATATCTCAATGCACCGCCCGAAGGCTGTGGCAGCGGCAAAGAAGGAGCTGAAAAAGGAAATAGGCTTCTATAAGTTCCTTCAGTTTGAGTTCAGCAGACAGTGGAGCGAGCTGAAAAAATACGCAAATGACAACGGAATAGAGATAATAGGCGATATCCCTATATACTGCGCTCTGGACAGCGTTGAGGTCTGGGCTGACCACAGGCTTTTCTGGCTGGACAGAAAACGCAGACCGGTATGTGTGGCAGGCTGTCCGCCTGATGATTTTTCTGAGACAGGCCAGCTCTGGGGAAATCCGCTCTATGATTGGGCATATCATAAGAAAACAGGCTATAAATGGTGGATAGACCGTATAAAGACTGCCACTGAGCTGTATGATGTGGTTCGTATCGACCATTTCAGAGGCTTTGAGAGCTTCTATTCCATTCCCTTCGGAAATGAGGATGCGACTGTAGGTGAGTGGATAAAGGGACCGGGTCATGAGCTGTTTGCTGCGGCAGAGGATAAGCTGGGCAGGCTCAATATAATTGCTGAGGACCTGGGATTCCTTACCCCTGAGGTAAGAGAGATGCTGGCAAAGTGCGGATATCCTGGCATGAAGGTATTGCAGTTCGGCTTCTCAGACGGCAGAAACGAGTATCTCCCTCATAATTTTGCAACTTCAAACTGCTTCGCCTACACCGGTACTCACGATAATGAGACCTTAAAGGGCTGGGTGGACTCCCTCGATAAGAAATCCCTTAAATTTGCAAAGCAGTATCTCAATGTTGAAAAGAAAAAGGATATACCTATGGCAGTAGTCAGAGCTGCATGGGGAAGCGTTGCGAAGGTAGCTTCCGCTCAGATACAGGATTTCCTTGAAAGTCCTGAGGAGGACAGGATGAATACTCCCTCCACACTGGGAAGCAACTGGCAGTTCAGGACTAAGGAGAGCGATTTCACTCCTGAGCTTGCAAAGAAGATAAAAAAGCTGAACAGGCTTTATAACAGATAAAGAGTCAAGAGCTATGCAGCGGAGGCCGCATCCGGCTTTTACCAACGAAATGGAGTTTTAAGAATGGATAAAAATATGTTTATTGAAAAATTTACAGGCAGACTTCCAAGGGATATAAAGTCTGCCTCACCTCAGCAGATACACAACGCTCTGGGTGACACTATTATGGAGATGTACAGCCTTCAGTGGGAGAAGTCCCGTCAGGAACATCTTTCAAAGCGCCGTGCAGCCTACCTTTCAATGGAGTTTCTTGTAGGCAGGATGGTTTACAATAATCTGCTGGTGCTGGGGATATATGACGAGGTGAATTCTGTTTTCTCAGAGCTGGGACTTGACCTTTCCTCACTGGAGGAGATAGAGGATGCTGCCCTTGGCAACGGCGGCCTGGGACGTCTGGCAGCCTGCTTCCTGGACAGCGCCGCCACCCTTGGACTTCCCCTTGACGGCTACGGCATACGCTATAAGTATGGACTGTTCAGGCAGTCTATCGTGGACGGCTTCCAGAAGGAGGATATCGACGACTGGACAAGATACGGAGACCCGTGGTCAGAGCGCTGCGAAGAGGATACTGTTCTCATTGAGTACAACGGCCAGACCGTTAAGGCTGTGCCCTATGATATGCCGGTATTCGGCTGCAAGACTGAAAATGTGGGAACTCTTCGCCTCTGGCAGGCAGAGCCTGTAAAGGAGTTCGATTTCGATATATTCAATCAGCAGGACTACCTTGAGGCTTCAAAGGAGAAGATATTTGCAGAGGATATCTCCCGTGTACTCTATCCCAATGACGATACCAACGAGGGCAAGAAGCTCCGTCTGAAGCAGCAGTACTTCTTCAGCTGCGCTTCACTGACAGATATCATCCGCAAGCATAAGGCTCGCTATGGAACAGTTGATAACCTTGCAGACTATATTTCCATACAGCTCAACGATACTCATCCGGTAATATCTATACCGGAGCTTATCCGTCAGCTTGTGGACAATGAGGGCTATACCTTCGATAAAGCCCTTGAAATGGCAAAGAAGATATTCAACTACACCAATCACACCGTAATGCAGGAGGCTCTTGAAAAATGGTGGATAGGCCTTGTAGAGGCGGTTCTCCCGAGAATTTACGAGATAATCATACAGATAAATGAGGCGCTTATTGCTGAGCTGTATGCAAAGGGTGTGGAGAAAAAGACTATCGCTGATATGAAGATAATTAAGGGTGAGCTCATCCATATGGCGGATATGGCCTGCTATGCTTCAAGTCATATCAACGGAGTGGCTGAGATCCACACTCAGATACTGAAGGAAACTGTGCTTGCTGACTGGTATAAGCTGTGTCCTGATAAATTCCGCAATGAGACAAATGGCATAACTCAGCGCCGCTGGCTGGCACTCTGCAACAGAGAGCTTTCAGGTCTCATTACTGAGCTTCTTGGCGATGACGGCTGGATAACTGATCTTGACAGGCTCAAGGAGCTTGAAAAATATGCTGATGACAGTGCAGTCATCGACCGCTTTATCAGCATCAAGCAGGCAAAGAAACAGCAGCTTGCTGATTTTATAAAGGAGCGTGAGGGTACAGATATAGCTGCTGATTCAGTGTATGATATCCAGATAAAGCGCCTTCACGAATATAAGCGTCAGCTCCTTAATGCCTTTGCGATACTCTGGATATACTATGGCATAAAGGACGGCAGTATAAAGGGCCTGACTCCTACCACATTCATCTTCGGAGCAAAATCAGCTCCCGGCTACAGAAGGGCTAAGGCAATAATCAAGTATATCAATGAGGTGGGAAGGATAGTATCTTCCGATCCTGATACAAAGGATATAATGAAGGTCGTATTCGTTCAGAATTACAACGTAAGCTATGCAGAAAAGCTTGTGGCAGCAGCAGATGTCTCCGAGCAGATATCAACTGCCGGAACTGAGGCAAGCGGAACCGGAAATATGAAGCTCATGCTCAACGGCGCAGTTACTCTTGGAACCTATGACGGCGCTAATATAGAGATCGTTCAGGAGGCCGGAGAAGATAACAACTATATCTTCGGTGCAAGAGTTGAAGACCTGGAGGAGATGCTCCCCGGTTATGACAGCCGTAAGGTATTTGCAGAGGACGATATGATAAGAAAGGTAGTATCCTCACTTATCGACGGCAGCGTTTCTGACGGCGGCAGCGGAGATTTCCGTGAGCTCTATATGTCTCTGCTTGACGGTGCAAGCTGGCATGAGCCGGATAATTATTATCTCCTTGGAGATATAAGAAGCTATGTTGAAGCAAAGCTGCGCTGTATAAATGATTACAGCAGCGACAGAAAGGCCTTTGCAAGAAAACAGTGGCTCAATATGTGCAATGCAGGCAAGTTCAGCTCAGACAGAACTATTGCCGACTATGCTGAAAATATCTGGGGAATAGCATAAAATAAAGCCGGACAATGAACCGATAGTTCATTGTCCGGCTGATCTTTTTTATTTCTTTTTCAGTTTTGCCATTTTGTATACGAAGAGCTCAACTGATACCAGTCCTGCTACAACAGCGGCAGATATCAGTGCGACTTTGGCGAGATCGCCTTTATCATCGTCCTTGCTGCTCTTTTCAGAAGCCTTTTCTGTAGTTCTGGCAGTTTTTTCAGTTTTTGCTGAAGCTCTCTTTGTTGTTGCTTCAGTAGTTTCCTCCTCGTCGTCATCCTTATCCTTGGAAGGCTTTTCCGGCTGATCTGAAGGGGTGAGGTCTGCTTTTGCATCAGGATCGCTGTATGTACCGGCACTTCCGATATCGATACCGCCGTTTTCAGCGGCAGTGAATCCTGAGAGCCACGCTATTGAGGCATTCCAGTTGATAGTACACTCATTGACAGACCATGCTTCGATGTGATCCATATAGCACTTCTGAGGCTCTATCTCGCCCTTTTTCCATCCGGAGCCCTTTACCCAGGGATCCTGCATTCCGGAGTTGGGGCCGCCGGACATTACTCCGGCAGGTGCTGACGGGAAGGTGGGGTCGACCTGATTTGACCAGTAGCGGTGGTGAGGATGCTCCACAGCGTGATATCCGTAACCGGTCACATAGGAATACTCCATAGCATTTCTTCCCAGGAGGTAGTCCATTCCGCCGAGAACTCCGTCCATATACTTATCATCATCTGACGAGAGGAAGGCATATGCGATCACGATAGAGTTATCAGCAACAAAGGAATTTGAGCCCCAGAGATAGCCCTTATCCTTATCATTATAGCTAAGAGTGCTCGGACCGTATGGGAGACCGTAGCCCTGCTCATTTTCCATATCGATATAATGGTCTGCGGCTGAGCATATATTATCAGTGATGGTGCCGATATCATCTGATGAAAGGCTGTCGCCATTGTTGAGGAAGAGGCTTAAAGTGCCCAGAGCAGCTGTATTTCCCCAGTCAAAGCTTCCGATAGTATCAACGCTCTCACCGCCGCCCAGTGTAGTGGGGAGCTCAAGGAAGAAGTCGGAATCCTTCATATCCTCATAGTAGCTGTCATCGCCGGTGGTAAGAAAGAGCTCGCAGGCTGCCCAGTAGAATTCGTCTTCCACATCGGTATCGCCGTAAGCACCGCCGCCGGAAGCGCTGTCGAGAGGAGCGTACATATCGGGGTGAGCCTTTGCGGCTTCATATGCAGCTTCTGCTGCTTCAAGGCACTCATCTGCGAAGTCCTCGTCGTACTTGTACCAGAGACGGGAGGCCTGAGCTGCACAGGCTGCCAGATTCAGTGTAGCGGCAGTTGACGGAGGCTTAACGATACGTCTCAGCTCGTCGTCAGCAGGAGCGATAGCAAGACCGGTCCATTTTTCGTCGTGAGCCTTGTGGTATGACATACCCTTATATTCGCCGTCCTGAACTATCATTTTCAGCATCCAGTCCATTTCCCAGCGGGCTTCATCAAGAAGGTCAGGAGCGTTATTTCCGTTTTCGGGGATGCTCATGGAGCCGTCGGCATATGCGTCGTCAAATCCGTATTTTAGAGCAGTCTCGTACTGATTCTGCATCATCCAGAGGGAGAATCCGCCGTTTACCACATATTTTCCGTGGTCGCCGGCATCGTACCAGCCGCCGGTGACGTCAATGGACTTTCCGGTGCCGTCGAGGCTGTCCCATCCGGAAAGTATCTCGGCGCTGTCGGTGGGGTGTCCGGCAGCTCTTGCAAGAGCGGACTTGTCTCCGGATGTGATATATCTGCTCTCAATGTCGATACCGCTTCTGTTCTGATAGAAGTAGTTGAGGGAGTTATAGAGCAGTCCGGAATAGAGGAGCTTATCGTCTACAGTGAAATCCTGACTGACCTCTCCGTCCTCAGTTTCTATATGGAAAACACCGGTCTTATCGAAGTCTGAGAAATCTATAAGGTGAACTGTATCGCCGGAATCCTCATCCTTGCCTATATATTCTGATGTGCCTGAGTATACAGAGTCGCCGTCCTCATCAAGGATATCGAAGTCCACACCGGATTTTTCACTGCTTACAAGTGTAGCTCTCTTGGCTCTGTCGGTGAGATAGCCCATCTGGTTTACGAGTATATCGGAGCGCTCCCATTTTTCAGGCTGAACATAGTCATTCTCGTCGCTGTCAAGGTCGATGAGGGACATATTGTCGAAGGTTATCTCTGTTCCGGCAGGAAAGCATCCGCCGGGGGTATACTGACCGTCGCCGCCAAGGTGGAATGCCCATTCAGCAACATCCACAGACTGTGAAGCGGTAAAGGTATGTGTGACCTTCTGTGTTTCGTTTTCGCCTATATGTATGCAGTCCCATGATCCGCCGAGATCGGGGCCGTTGTCATCCATATTATTGTGCCATACCTCAAGCTTGTCTGAATCGCCGATCTTTGTGTAGTACTGGCCGCTCTTTGTGGAAGTTATCTCGTAGGACACCTTATACTTGTGGCCGGAAACGATCTTGAGGCCTCTGTGTCTGAACTGACAGTCCCATCTGTCTTCACCGCCCTGTGAAGCTCCGCCCGGTTCGATTATGCGGACTTTATAAACACCGTCAGTCAGTTCAAAATCCATTTGTGCCGGAGCAGATTCCACTATATGCCAGGGAAGACCTGCACCTTCATCAAAGTCAGTCTGACCGAGCTGCTGGCCTGCATTCGCTGAGAGGGGAGCGAAGGACAGGTCTGCCGGTACAAATGATACCGCAGCGATAAGTGCGGCAGCAACAGCAGAGAGACCTCTTTTTCTGAACTCCTTTGTTTTGCTCATTTAAAAAACCTCCAATATAAAATGAGAACATTTTTACAAATTATACTTTAATACTTTTTCCGGTAGTTGTAAATAGCTGACATGGAAAATTTACAATTGCAGCTTTCAAACCTCTGTTTTGACTTATAATACTCACTGTATGAGTATATTTTTAGGCAAAAATGGCGAGCTTGCCGGTGATAACTGCGATTATCCGATGAACCTGTAAAAATATAAAATAAATTGTCCGGGGGCTTTTCAAGGCTTGACAAATGTGATATAATAGATTTGATGAATCGTGTGAAAAGATGATAATTGAGAAATACATTTTGTATTGGATGCACGGGTGTATATAACGTTACTTAAAATGGAGATATTTCTATGGACAAAAGATCATTCAATGAAGCTAAACAGGCGGCTCTCAGAAAGTATTTCAGCCGCATGAACGATATGCAGCAGGAGGCTGTATTTGCCGTAAAAGGCCCTGTTCTTGTGCTTGCAGGTGCAGGAAGCGGAAAGACAACTGTTATTGTCAACCGCATTGCTAATATGATCAATTTCGGAAACGCTTTCTGGGACGATTCCCGTCAGGGCAGTGAGGAGGACATCCGCTTCCTCAATGACTATGCAGACGGCAAAACCGATGACATGGATACTCTCAGGGATATTACTGCCTCAGAGCCTGTCAAGCCCTGGAATATCCTTGCCATAACTTTTACAAACAAGGCTGCCGGAGAACTCCGTGAGCGCCTTTCTGCAATGCTCGGTGAGGAGGGCATGAATATCAATGCCTCCACCTTCCATTCAGCCTGTCTGCGTATCCTCAGAGTGGAGATAGAAGCTCTCGGCTACGGAAAGGATTTCACTATATACGATACCGATGACAGTCAGCGTATGATAAAGGCTGCAATGGCTGAGCTGGATATATCTGAAAAACAGCTGGCACCGAGGACTGTCCTCAGCGAGATAAGCTTTGCAAAGGATAAGATGATAACTCCTGCTGAGCTTAAGGCTGATGCCGGTCAGGATTACCGCAAGAAGCTCATTGCCCGTCTCTACGGACTTTATCAGGAGCGCATGAGAACTGCAAATGCGCTTGATTTCGATGATATACTCTGCCTTACAGTGGAGCTCTTCGAGAAGTTCCCGGAGGTGCTTGAAAAGTATCAGAACCGCTATAAGTACATAATGGTTGACGAGTATCAGGATACCAACCATGTACAGTTCCGCCTTGTATCCCTGCTCTCACAGTCTCACGGCAATCTCTGCGTTGTAGGTGATGATGACCAGAGCATCTATAAATTCCGTGGAGCCAATATCGAGAATATCCTGGGCTTTGAAGCTCAGTTCAAGGGCGCAAAGGTGATACGTCTGGAGCAGAATTACCGCTCTACTCAGACTATCCTTGATGCTGCAAATTCAGTTATCGCTCATAATAACGGACGCAAGGAGAAGTCCCTCTGGACCTCTGCCGGCAAGGGCGACAAGGTTTACTGGTATAAGGCTGTGGACGAGAGCGATGAAGCTAAATTCGTAGCCGATACTATTCTTGAAAACTATAAGGCCACCGGAAGCTATTCCGGAAATGCTGTTCTGTACCGCATGAACGCACAGTCCAACGCTGTTGAGCGTATGCTTGTTAAATGCGGCATACCCTACAGAGTTTACGGCGGTATGCGATTCTTTGACCGCAAGGAAATAAAGGATGTAACTTCTTACCTTGCCTTTATAAACAACCATAATGATATGCTGCGCTTCAAGCGTATAATAAATGAGCCCAAGAGAGGCATAGGCGATTCAACTCTTGCCCTTATAGAGGACATCAGCCGTGACCTTAAGCTCTCACCCTTCGATGTGCTCCGTACCTGTGAGGAGTATGCCCCTCTTGCCAAGAAGACCTCTTCACTCAAGAGCGCATACACCATGTTTGAATACCTCACAGAGAAGTCCGAGACGATGCCTCTGGACGAGTTCCTTGATGTGGTCCTTGACAAGACAGGATATATGGATTACCTCAAGACTATGGAAAACGCAGATACTAAGATAGAAAATGTTCAGGAGCTCCGTTCCTCAATGGCGAAGTATATGCAGGAGGCTGAGGAGCCTACACTGGGCGGCTTCCTTGAAGAGGTGGCTCTGTTCAGCGAGGCTGACCGTGATGACGGTACTGACGATAAGGTAACTCTTATGACAGTCCACTCTGCAAAGGGCCTTGAATATGATAATATTTTCGTTGTGGGCATGGACGACGGTATCTTCCCCAGCTCCAGAAGCTTCGACAGTGAGGATGATATGGAAGAGGAGAGACGTCTTGCATATGTGGCTATAACCCGTGCAAAGAAGAAGCTCTACCTCACCAATGCAAGCCAGAGAATGCTCTTCGGTCAGACCCAGAGGAATGTTACTTCACGTTTCATGCGTGAGATAGGCAGCGAGCTTATTGAAAAGCACGATAATGCAGCTGCTATGAGGAGCAAGCTTGCAGAAAAGGATAACTCCGTAACAGAAGTTCATTCAACTACACTCCAGCAGCAGCTTGCCAGAAATAAGTTCCATGCAGGCTCAGCAGCCAAGGAGTCTGTCACATATACTGCCGGGGAGCGTGTAGCTCATAATATCTTCGGTGAGGGAACTATAGTTTCCGTTAAGAAAATGGCCAATGACTCAATGCTTGAAATTGCTTTCGAGAAAGTGGGCACAAAGAAGATAATGGCAAATTATGCCAAGCTGAAAAAATTATAAGCTGATTACTGAGATTTCAGGAGATGTAAATTATGCGTAAAACCAAGATAGTATGTACAATAGGTCCTGCTACAGATGATGAGAACATAATGCGTGAGCTCATGCTTGCAGGAATGAATGTTGCCCGTTTCAATTTTTCCCACGGAGACTATGAGACCCATGAGAAGCGCCTGCGTCAGATAGAAAAGCTTCGCAAGGAGCTTGACCTTCCTGTTGCTACACTTCTTGATACAAAGGGGCCGGAGATACGTCTGGGAAAATTCGTGGACGATAAGCCTGTTGAGATACATGACGGAGACCAGTATATTCTCACTACCGAAGATATACTCTGCGATGCGGAGCGTGGAAGCGTCAGCTTCAAAAAGCTCCCCCGTGATGTCAGCATAGGAACACGCATACTTATCAATGACGGAGTTATAGAGCTCCTGGCTGAAAAGGTATCAAATACAGATATCGTATGCCGTGTCATTCACGGAGGCACTCTCTCAAACAATAAGGGCATAAATGTGCCGGGAGTAAAGCTGTCTATGCCTTACCTCAGCGAGAGGGATATGGACGATCTTGAGTTCGGAGCAAAAATGGGATTCGATTTCATTGCCGCAAGCTTTGTCCGCTCCGCAGCTGATATAAACTACCTCAGAAAGTTCACTCAGAGCCTTGGCTGGTTCGATGTGCGTATAATCGCTAAAATCGAGAATACCGATGGTGTCGAGAATATCGACGAGATACTGGAGGCAGCCGACGGAATAATGGTTGCCAGAGGAGATATGGGTGTTGAGATACCCTTCGAGCAGATACCTGCTATCCAGAAGGATCTTATCCATAAGGGCTACAATGCCGGCAAACAGGTGGTAACTGCCACACAGATGCTGGAATCCATGATAACCAATCCCCGTCCAACCCGTGCGGAGATAACCGACGTTGCAAATGCAATATACGACGGCACCAGTGCGATAATGCTCTCAGGCGAAACAGCTGCCGGAGCATATCCTGTAGAAACTGTAAAGACAATGGCTCTTATCGCAGAGACCACTGAGAACAATATAGATTACAAGGGAAGATTCTCCAAGAGAAGCTCTAACCCTGAGGGAAGCGTTGCGGAGGCAATTGCTCATGCGACAGTGACCACTGCCCATGACCTTGACGCAAGGGCGATAATCACTGTATCCCTTGGCGGACAGACTGCAAGACTTATTTCAAAATACCGCCCGCTGTGTCCTATAATAAGCTGCACAATGAGCGAGGTGGTATGCCGTCAGATGAATATGAGCTGGGGCGTTATACCGTTCATAATCGATGAGAAGAATTCTACTGATGACCTTTTTGCAGCGGCTGTTGAGGCTGCGGAGTCTCACAGACTGGTCCAGGACGGAGACCTTGTTGCGATCACTGCCGGTGTTCCGCTGGGAGTTTCAGGTACTACAAATCTTATGAAGGTCGAAAAGATCGGCAAATGATCGGGGAGTACTGTCATGAAGACGATGCTTATAATACTTGCAATAATGCTTCTTGCTGCGGCTGCGGCATACTTCATAGAGACCGCATTTGAAAAGCGGAAAAGACTTCGTGAAGCTGCAAAAGCTGCTGCGGCTGCAAAGCTCAGTCCCGAGGAAGAACGCATGGCGGAAATGGATAAGATAAGTGACCTGTTTACATCAGGAGCCATTACCCGTGATGAGTTCGACCGTTACCGGGAG
Source organism: Ruminococcus flavefaciens (assembly GCA_002371825.1). Taxonomy (GTDB): domain Bacteria; phylum Bacillota; class Clostridia; order Oscillospirales; family Ruminococcaceae; genus Ruminococcus; species Ruminococcus flavefaciens_L. The sequence continues at coordinate 37,500 of DFHF01000008.1, forward strand.
GAGCTGTTGGGGAAACAGTGATCATATGCTATAAAACAAAAGGGTCGCCGCAGGCGGCCCTATATATTTATAAATACGGACACGGCAACAGCATTTACTTTTTGTGTGCGGAGGTAGCTCCACAGGCATATAAATTGTGCGCTGTAACAAGGGAACGCCTTCACTTGCAAGGCGTTCCCTCTCCCCAAACAGTCCACAGGACTGTTTGGGGATTCACCCTTTGCGAAGCGCCTTCGTATTATTTCGCCGTCTTTAAAGCTGAAAACGGCGACCAGAGGCGCTGCCTCCGGACTCTGGCAAGGGATAACATCCCTTGCATCCCTTTTCACGCTGCTGCTTTGTACGAGGCGGGTACTCTGCTTTCGCTCATCTTAATAGAAAGTAAATGCTGTTTCCCTGAGATACGGAAATCCGCCCTTGACAATCAGATCATAATCGTGTATAATAATAGAGTATACTGCAAAGGCTGAGAAGAAAAGGAGTACGCATCCTGCCGATTTACAGAGAGCCGCCGTCCGGTGCAAGGCGGTATGAGGAAGATGCGGAAGTAGTTTCGGAGCCCTGCCGGTGAAATAACAGTAAGCGGCAGCGTGTCCTCACGTTACAGAGGGGGAGGCTTAACGGCCTCACAGAGTGCGGATAGTAATATCCGAATTCAGGTGGTAACACGGACAATAGTTCGCCCTGAGCCGAATTGCCGGCTCAGGGCTCTTTTAATTCGTAATGCTTAATTCGTAATTAAGGTGTCTCCTGTCGGAGACGGATAAGAAGAATTATTTGATCTGTGAGCACAGCGAACACAACAATTACGCATTACGCATTACGAATTACGCATTAGTCAGCCTGTTGATCATACCTGAATTATTATTCAGACTGAAAGGAAGAAGAAAAATGGCAAAAGAACTTGCAAAGGCTTATGACCCTAAGGACTTTGAAGACCGTATCTATGCGGCATGGAATGACAAGGGATGCTTCCGTGCAGAGGCAGACCCTAAGAAAACTCCCTATACTATAGTTATACCCCCTCCGAATATAACCGGACAGCTCCATATGGGACACGCTCTGGATGAAACTCTTCAGGACATCCTTATCCGCTGGAAGAGAATGAGCGGCTACAGCGCACTCTGGCTCCCCGGTACAGATCACGCTGCTATCGCTACCGAGGCTAAGATAGTCGAGGCTATGCGCAAGGAAGGCATAACCAAGGAGGACCTTGGCCGTGAGGGCTTTATGAAGAGAGCCTGGGAATGGAAGAAGCAGTACGGCGGCCGTATCGTTGAGCAGCTTAAGAAGCTTGGCTCATCCTGCGACTGGTCAAGAGAGCGCTTCACTATGGACGAGGGCTGCTCAAAGGCTGTTAAGGAGGTATTCGTAAAGTATTACGAAAAAGGCCTTATCTACCGTGGTGAGCGTATAATCAACTGGTGCCCCAAGTGTAAGACATCCCTCTCTGATGCAGAGGTAACATATGAGGATCAGGCTGGTCATTTCTGGCATCTCCGCTACAAGATAAAGGATCAGGACGGCTATCTGGAGCTTGCTACTACCCGTCCGGAAACTCTCCTCGGCGATACTGCTGTTGCGGTAAATCCTGCTGACGAGCGCTACAAGGACCTTGTTGGCAAGACAGTTATCCTGCCTATAGTTCACCGTGAGATACCTGTAGTGGCTGATGACTATGTTGAAATGGACTTCGGTACAGGTGTTGTTAAGATAACTCCTGCTCATGACCCTAACGACTTTGAGGTAGGTCTCCGTCATAACCTTCCTGTTATCAATGTAATGAACGACGATGCAACTATCGTTGACGATTATCCCGCATACGCAGGTATGGACAGATATGAGGCAAGAAAGAAGATAGTTGAGGACCTGGAAAAAGAAGGCGCTCTCGTTGAGATAGAGGACTACAGCCACAACGTTGGTACCTGCTACCGCTGCGGCACTACTGTTGAGCCTAAGGTATCAACACAGTGGTTCGTTAAGATGAAGCCCCTTGCAGGACCTGCTATAGAGGCTGTAAAGAGCGGCGCTACAAAGTTCGTGCCGGAGCGTTTCGACAAGATATACTTCCATTGGCTTGATAATATCCGTGACTGGTGCATCTCCCGTCAGATATGGTGGGGACATCAGATACCTGCATTCTACTGCGACGAGTGCGGCGAAATGACAGTAACTAAGGAGAGCTCCTGCAATTGTCCTAAGTGCGGCAAGCCCATGAGACAGGACCCCGATACTCTTGATACATGGTTCAGCTCTGCACTCTGGCCTTTCTCAACACTGGGCTGGCCTGAGAATACAGAGGACCTTAAGTACTTCTACCCCACAAATACTCTCGTTACGGGCTATGACATCATCTTCTTCTGGGTAATCAGAATGATGTTCAGCGGTCTGGAGAATATGGGCAAGGTACCTTTTGATACAGTTCTTATCCACGGCCTTGTCCGTGATGCACAGGGCAGAAAGATGTCCAAGTCACTGGGCAACGGTATCGACCCGCTGGAGGTCATCAACGAGTACGGTGCTGACGCTCTCAGATTCATGCTGGCTACAGGTAACTCTCCCGGAAATGATATGAGATATATCGATGATAAGGTAAAGGCTGCCCGTAACTTCGCAAACAAGCTCTGGAACGCTTCACGTTTCATTATGATGAATCTCCCTGAGGACTTTGAGTTCAAGGGACTTCCCGCAGACCTTGAGCTTGAGGACAAGTGGCTGGTAAACAAGTTCAATCAGCTTGCAAAGGAAGTAAACGAGAACCTTGACAAGTTCGAGCTTGGCGTAGCTTCACAGAAGATCTATGACTTTATCTGGGATGTTTACTGCGACTGGTACATTGAGCTCACAAAGCCCAGAATACAGGCCGGCGGCGAGACAATGGCAAAGGCTCAGGCAGTTCTGGTATGGGCAATGCGCGGTATGCTGAAGCTTCTCCACCCCTTCATGCCCTTCATCACTGAGGAAATATGGCAGGTTCTCAACAACGAGGAGTCAATGATAATCCTTGAGACCTATCCCACATATGATCCGTCTATCGATTTTGCATCAGAGGAGACAGCCTTTGAGAAGGTGATCTCCGCTATCAAGGCAGTCCGCAATGTTCGTACAGAGATGAACGTACCGCCTTCAAAGAAGGCTAAGCTCATAATTGAGACAGCTGAACCGGAGACATTCAGCAGCTGTACAGTATTCTTCGAGAAGCTGGCATCTGCATCAACTGTTGAGGTAGGAGCAAGCCTTGCACATGAGAACTGTGCAAACGCTGTAACTGACGCAGCCCGCATATTCATTCCTATGGACGAGCTGGTTGACAGCGAGAAGGAGATAGCACGTCTTGAAAAGGAGAAGGCAAAGGTCCAGAAGGATATCGACTTCCTCAGCGGAAAGCTCAATAATCAGGGCTTTATTGCAAAGGCTCCTGCACAGCTCATAGAGGCTGAGAAGGCAAAGCTTGCAAAGGCTCAGGAGAAAATGGCTAAGATCGAGCAGTCTATGGCAGCTTTCAAGTGATTTAAGAACTAAGAAATAAGAAGGGGCGGCATTGCGCCGCCCTTGCTTGAAGAGGTGATCCTGTGAGCAGATTCGTTATCCCGACTATAGAGACAGAGCGTCTTATACTGCGCCCTATCTCAGCTGATGATGCTGAGGCGGTCTTTGAGTGGACCGGCGATGAGCGTGTGGCACGGTATATGATATACTCAGTACATGAGAGTATTGAGGTCACAAGACAGTGGCTCAGAACTCTCCCGGAACTTGAAAATGAGTATACATGGGGATTCGTCCGCAAGTCAGACGGAAAGCTCATAGGCTCCGGAAGCATAAGATACAGAACCGACGAAAAACGCTGGAGCTTCGGCTACAATATCCGCTATGACTGCTGGAATATGGGCTACACCACAGAAGCAGCACTGCGGATGATAGAATATGTCCGGGAGAAGCATGGTGCAGAGGATTTTGCTGCAGAGCACGCAGCTGACAATCCGGCTTCCGGAAGAGTTATCGAGAAATGCGGTCTGCATTTTGTCGGTTATGGAGAATATACAAGCTTTGACGGGAAAAAGACCTTCCGCTCAAAGAAATATGAACTGAACGGAGGTGAAAACAAATGATAAAGCACATAGTAATGTTCAAGCTGAAAGAGGCTGACGGCAGAAGTGAGTACGAGAACGCTGTTGAGGCACAGAAGAGGTTTGAGAGCGTTATCGCAAATGTAAAGGAGCTTAAGAAGGGGGAGGTAGTTATCAACTCCAAGGAGGCTCCGGAGAGCAATTATACTATCTCACTGCTCTGTGATTTCGAGACAATCGACGACCTCAACGCATATCAGGTGCATCCGGCACACGTTGAGTTCGGAAAGTTCATCGGTACCGTCAAGACTGACCGTGCGTGTATAGATTACGAGTATTAAAATCAAAGCGGCGGAGCCACCCTTGGCACTCTCATTGCTTGCCGGCTTCGCCGTTGATCATTTTTTGAAGGAGGAATGAAAATGACAGAACTTAAGGGCAGATGGGCGCTTATTACCGGCGCCAGCAGAGGTATAGGCAGATTTGCCGCATTATTTATGGCAGAGCAGGGAGTTAATCTGGTGCTCCACAGCAGAAATGCTGAGCACTGCAAGGCCGTCCTCGATGAGGTCAGGGCTCTCGGTGCGGAGGCTTACTCCGTTCAGGCAGAGCTTTCCGACCTTTCACAGGTAGAGGCTATGTGCGCTGAAATAGACCGCAAGGGAACTCCTATCGACATTATCCTCAACAATGCAGGCTTGCAGATTGCTTACCGCAGTGAATATCTGAAAACTCCGGCAGAGGATTACGAGATAAGTTTCCGTATAAATACTACCGCCCCCATGATGATATGCTATCATTTTCTTCCCTCTATGGAGAAAAGAGGCTTCGGCAGGATAGTCAATACCACCAGCGGCATAGACCTTGACCCTCAGCAGGCAGGTTATTCCGCAAGCAAGGCTGCTCTTGACAAGGTCACAAAGGATCTGGGATCAAAGTATCAGGGGACTGATATCACCCTAAATCTTGCAGACCCCGGCTGGTGCCGTACAGACCTGGGAGGCCCTCAGGCGCCTAATGCACCGGAAAGTGCAATTCCCGGAGTTGTTGTGGGAGCTTTCGTCAGCGATAAGAAGTCCGGACGTATTTTCTCAGCGCAGTCCTTTGCAGGCATGAGCCTGGAGGAGGCTGTTGCAAAGGCCGAATCACAGGCAAGTCCCTATTAAAAAAGAAAAAAGAACCGCCGAAGGCGGGCAAATAATGGGATTCTAAAGGGTGACTCCCCACAGTGTGGGGAGATGTCACACAGTGACAGAGGGGACGGCCAGGTTAGGGTTCCCCCCTTTAGCAGGTAGGTGTGCGAGGGAGGGCAGCGCCCTCTCTGAGAGGTAGTCCGGGCAGCGAAGCGGATCCCGGACGGGCCCACCGCAGAAGTCCCCCCCCCGGCGGAGACCGGCGAAAACACCTCCGACCCTACCACCGTCCCCACAAATTTACCCAAAGGAGCATGAGCATGAACATCAAAGAATGTATGGACTTCATCAGCAGCTACACTAAGACCGGCGGCCGTATAACTGACCTTTCACGGGCACAGGAACTCATGGAGCGTATCGGAAATCCTGAAAAGCGACTGAAATTCGTACACATAGCCGGTACAAACGGCAAGGGCTCCACCCTGGAATATATCTCAAATGCGCTGATAATCTCAGGTTACAGGACAGGACAGTTCACCTCGCCCTATGTTCTCCGCTACAATGACCGTATCCGTATAAACGGTGAGGAGATACCCGACGATGAGTTATGTGTCATTGCTGAGAAGGTGCGGGAGGCTGTTCAGGAAAGGCCATATTCGCAGTTTGAGATAACAATGGCGATAGCTCTGCTCTGGTATGAGGAAAAACAGTGCGATGTGGTAGTATTTGAGACCGGAATGGGCGGACTGCTTGACTCCACCAATGTCATCCCACCGCCGCTGGTATCGGTGATAACCTCTATATCACTTGACCACACTGCTATCCTCGGCAATACAGTGGAGGAGATAGCTGTCCAGAAGGCAGGGATAATCAAGGGCAGCTCAGCAGTCATCCTCTCAGAGGACAATCCTCCCTCAGTGGCGGAGATAGTCCGGAAAACTGCGGAGGAGAGAGGGGCGGAGTATATCTCCTGTGAGCCCTGCAAGCCCTATGCTGACGGAGGCCTTTTTGCGCCGTTCATGTACCGTGGGATAAAGCTTACACCGGCAATGGCAGGAGTTCACCAGAAGTACAATGCCCAGACTGCGATAACAGCCTGCCTATATCTTCGTAAAAAGGGCTTTGAGATAAGTGACCGGAGCATAATAGAGGCTGTGGAAACGACTCAGGTCAAGGCGAGGGTGCAGTACATAGACGGTGAGCCGCCGGTTATAGTTGACGGCGGACATAATCCTGCGGGTGTAGGTATGCTGGCACTGATGATGATGTACCTTAGTACCAGAGGAAAGAAGATATACACGGTAATGGGAATGGTGGATTCCAAGGATTATGTGGACTGTGTAAAGACGATAGCGAGACATTCTGACGGACTTATTGCGGTGGAAGGTTTTGCTCCGAATGCAGTCCCGGCACAGAATATTGTGGATATAGCGTCATTTTATACTGAAGCGGAGACGGGAAGTCTCAGCGAGGCTGTAGAGAAGGCAAAGGCTCTGGCTAAGGAAAATGACGGAGTTGCAGTAATATCCGGCTCACTGTATCTGGCAAGTGAATATCTGAACATGAAATAGAAAAAGACCGCCTGAAGCGGCCTTTTTTCTTGACTTGATTGTGTAAAAAAGCCCCTGCCGGAAACCTCCGACAGGGGAATTTATTACTGCTCAACTGACGAGTCACTGTCAGTCTTTAAAAATTCGGAAAGGTCAGCGATCAAACGCAGCCCTGAGCCTTCATAGCCTCAGCAACCTTAAGGAATCCCGCGATGTTAGCGCCAGCCATGTAGTTGCCTTCCATACCGTACTCCTTAGCAGCATCGTCGCAAGCCTTGAAGATAGACTTCATGATGCCGTGGAGCTTCTCATCAACTTCTTCAAATGTCCAGCTGAGTCTCTCGCTGTTCTGGCTCATCTCAAGACCGGAAGTAGCAACACCGCCGGCATTTGCAGCCTTAGCAGGACCATAGAGGAGGCCGTTGCTGAGGTATGTCTCGATAGCCTCAGGAGTTGAAGGCATATTAGCACCCTCTGCGATAGCGAAAGCACCGTTAGCAACGATAGCCTTTGCACCGTCTCCGTTGATCTCGTTCTGTGTAGCGCAGGGAAGAGCGATGTCGAGCTTGATATCGCCAGCGTTGCACTTGAGTGTCCATACGCTGCCCTCGTGGTACTCAGCGTTCTTGTGTGAAGTTCTGCCAACGTACTCCTTGATACGTCCGCGCTCAACCTCCTTGATCTGCTGAACAACTGCAAGATCAATTCCGTCGGGATCGTAAACATAGCCGTTTGAGTCAGAAACTGTAACTACCTTAGCGCCGTAAGCTGTAGCCTTCTGGCAAGCATAGATAGCAACGTTACCGGAACCAGAGATAACAACAGTCTTGCCGTCGAAGCTCTTGCCGTTAGCCTGGAGCATTTCGTTTGTGAAGTAGCAGAGACCGTAACCTGTAGCCTCTGTTCTTGCGAGTGAACCGCCGTATGTAAGGCCCTTACCTGTGAGAACGCCAACGAACTCGTTGCGGAGTCTCTTGTACTGACCGAACATGAAGCCGATCTCTCTTGCGCCTGTTCCTATATCACCAGCAGGAACATCGCAGTCAGCACCGATGTGCTTGGAAAGCTCAGTCATGAAGCTCTGGC
>DFHF01000008.1:45472-113973 GCA_002371825.1 Ruminococcus flavefaciens
AGTGTTGTAAGGCTGTTCTTGAAGATCTGCTCGAAGCCGAGGAACTTGATGATACCGAGATTTACTGAGGGGTGGAGTCTGATACCGCCCTTATAAGGTCCGATTGCAGAGTTGAACTGTACACGGAAGCCTCTGTTTACCTGTACCTTGCCATTGTCATCAACCCAGGGTACACGGAACATGAGCTGTCTCTCAGGCTCAACGATACGCTCGAAAACGCCTGCATCGATGAGATCCTGTCTCTTTTCTGCAACGGGTTCAAGAGTCTCAAGTACTTCAGTAACAGCCTGAAGGAACTCGGGCTCTGCGGGATTTCTTTTCTTTACTGATTCAAAAAGATCGATAAGATACTGATTTTTTAACGCCATTGTTAAAAAACCTCCTTTAAATTATTCTGCTTTCGCAGTTCAAGAATAATTATAGCACTCCGCGCGCCGATTTGCAAGAGGGAAAAGGGGTGAATTGACCTGTGGAGAGCGATTTGTTAATTCTGCACAATCACGCCTCTTTGCGGAATACCGTCTTTTGTTCATTTATTGCGTCGATAATTTCGGGGCCGTTGACTAAACGGAAGGCTTTCAGCGCCTTATCGCCGGAGGAAACGGCTACGCCCGAGTTGGGGAGCGGCTCCGCGGAGTCTATCTTGGATACGTGTATCCTGTCGTCTCCGAAGAAAACGTATCCGCCGGAGACCTCTATAGGCTTGCGGTCCTTATAAACGGCCGCAAGAAAGATCAGGTAACCGAGAATAGCCGCCCCGCACAGGACTATTGCGGACGTTATGTAAAGGGCCGCCGTTATGGTCGTTTCATAGCCGCCGAGCCTGAAAACTACGGGCGTAAGCAGCAGACCCGCCATAATAGCAAGTAAAATTACAAAAGGCGTAATATAGCTCTTATACCTCGAGCGGACGTAATAATCTTTGTTTTCAGTCATAAAAAAGGCCTCCCTTTCGCGGTTTTTTCTTATGATAATTATACCATGAAAGGGAGGGAAAGTCAAGCTATCGGCTCTTGCCGTCCGTGGACGGATGAAGGTCCTCGCTTGACTCGAGGTAGGGATCGCCGTCAGTCTCGGCGGGGACGAGTCCCGGCCTTTCGCCGCGCGCGGCCGTCGGACAAAGGTATTCAAAACCGTCGTCCATGGGATCTCCGAACGGGTAAACTTTCTTTTTGTTCATATTTATCGCCTCCGGAACTATTATCCTCAAAAATCGAACGATTATGCGCGCCGAAACCCGCGCTTGCAAAAATCCGGGAAATGTGTTAGAATAGTATCGTAAGAAAAACGCCCCCCGATATACGAAAGGAGCTTTATTATGAGCGATATCAACAAAGAGCCCGAGGAGCTCGAAGAAGAGGAAAACGAGAACTATATAACCCTTACCGACGACGACGGGAACGATATCTCCTTCGAGGTGCTTGACACTATTGAGTACAAGGACAGACTTTTTGCTGTTCTTCTGCCATTTGAGGATGAGGATGATGAGGTAGTGATACTTGAGATCATTCCCGGTGAAGACCCTGAAATGGACGATTTTGTCACTGTTGACGATGAGGATCTGCTCAACGAAGTGTTTGAGGAGTTCCAGAAGCGTGCAGACGAAGAGTGATGATCCTCCGGACAAGAAATGAACAGCTGTCAGGAAAGCAGTGACTTTCCGGCGGCTGTTTTCATATATACAACGTATCATCGCTTATTATACTTGTTTTGTTCACAAAGGTGTGTTATAATAAATATGTTCTCAATGATCGCAGCAAGGCGGTCATTGCTCCGGACTTTGTCCGGCCTTGTCAATATATGATAACAGCGGAGGTAATTTCATGAAATACAGTAAATTGACGGCATTTGCAGCGGCACTGGCACTCCTTGGGGGACAGCCTGTTTCGCAGACTGTGATATCCATGCCTGCAGCAGCAGTTTCTGACGCTGAGAGTATTGCCGGCTCGGTAACGCTTAAGATAGGCGAGAGCGTTGTTCCGCAGCAGACATCGGGCAGCGAGACTCCTTCATGGACCAGCGATGATCCGAAAATAGCTTCAGTTAGCGCAGCCGGAGAGATAACCGGTGTTTCAGAGGGAACTACATATATAAATGCCATATTCTCATCAGGCATACAGAAGTTCAAAGTAACTGTAATAAAAAAGAACGATGCTGATGAGGATAAGGAGACTGTTACTGACCTTGGAACCGTGCAGCTGGATAACAGCCGTGCAGTTGTATCTGCAAAGCTCAACAATGCTCCTGACGGAACTCCGGTGTGGAGCTCCTCAGACACAAAGGTAGCTTCTGTGGATCAGGAGGGCACGATTACTGCCGTCGGCAGCGGAGAGTGTATTGTTACAGCGGTGATAGGCAAAAACAAGTATGTCCTGAAAGTAGTATCCACCTTCAGACCGGAGGATGCAGTTACTGAAAAGCAGAAATTTACTCTTGGGAAAATAGAGCTTTCCGATGATAAGCCCTCAGTTACTGCTGATCTTGGACTTGGAGAAGGTGTTGAGATCACCTGGAGCAGCAGTGACGACAAAATTGCGACTGTTGACAAAAACGGCAGGATCACTGCTCATTCAGCAGGCTCCTGCAAGATAACTGCTGAGACGGAAAACGCTGTATATGTTGCAGATCTGGAGTCTTCATATACCGGAAGCCCGGATGTGACTGAAAAGGTCATAGGCAGTGTAAAGCTTACACAGGATGTGCCTGATAAGAAGCTGAATCTCACTATTACTGATTTTACCGGAGTGAAGTGGAGCTCAACTGATGAAAAGGTGGCTGTTCCCGACGGCAGCGGCAGGATCATTGCAGTGGGCTCAGGAAGCTGTCAGATCAGATTTATTAAGGACAGCGTGACATATATCGTAAATGTTGAATCAGAGTTCAGACCTGCTTCCGAGCTGAAGGAGACTGATTGCTCCGGAACTATTATTGGTCTTGGCAATAAAATGGAGCTTTCAGGCGGCAGCAGTGAGGTCCTTGAATGGGAGTCTCTTAATGAGGATGTGGCAGTTGTCAGTGACAAGGGAGTTGTTACCTCAAAGTCCGAGGGCATAGCAGTGATAAAGGCGCACTATGCTGATTACTCCAGTGCGATAGCGGTTCAGGTCAAGATCGTACCCCTTCCGGGAGATGCAGACTGTGATGCAAAGGTCAAGATGAATGACGCAGTTCTCATAATGCAGTCCATGAGTAATCCTGACAGATATACTCTTGAAGGACAGGCAGAAAAAAATGCTGACTGCTATGGAAAAAATGACGGCATAACACCTAATGATGCACTTGCAGTACAGAAATACCTGCTTAATATATACAAGTCTCTCCCTGTTGAAGAATAAACAGGGATGAAAGGAAAAACCATGAAGATCACCACTAACAGCAGCCGGAAGGAGCTTCTGCGGAGCGTCATGAACGCAGATATGTCCGAGCCTGAATTTATATCAGTCCTTGATGAAGATCTTGATCTGCTGCGGCAGTTTTTCAGCTACTATAAATGCGCTATAATGGAGATAGAGACCAAATTCCGGGTACTGAACGAGCAGTTCTCCCTTGACGGTGAGAGCAACCCCATAGAGTTCATACAGTCCAGGATGAAGAGCTATGGCAGTATCTACAGGAAGATATCCGCCAAAAACATTCCCCCGAAACTGGAGGCCATTGAACAGGAGATAAATGACATTGCCGGAGTTCGTGTTGTATGCTCATTCATACAGGATATATACAGGCTTGCGGACTGCTTCCTGAGCCAGGACGATATCTTCCTTATCGAGCGCAAGGACTATATAGATTCTCCCAAGCCCAATGGCTACCGGAGCCTTCACCTCATCGTTGCAGTGCCGATATTCCTTGAAAACGAAAAGCGTATGGTAAAGGTGGAGGTGCAGCTCAGGACTATAGCAATGGACTTCTGGGCCAGCCTTGAACACAAACTCAGGTATAAGAAGGATCTCCCTCAGGAAAAGCTGGAGCTTCTCTCCGGCGGACTTAAAGAGTGTGCAGACGAAAGTGCCCGCTGGGATGACCGTATGCAGGAGATAAAGAATATGCTTGAAGAATAATTTTTTGGAGGTCCTTATGAAAACAGCACTTACTATTGCCGGCAGTGATTCCAGCGGCGGAGCAGGTATACAGGCCGACATCAAAACTATGACAGCCAACGGCGTTTATGCCATGAGCGCTATAACTGCACTGACTGCCCAGAATACCACAGGAGTGACAGGTATCATGGACGTTACTCCGGAATTTCTGGGCAAACAGCTGGACAGTGTGTTTACAGATATCTTCCCTGATGCTGTAAAGATAGGCATGGTGTCCTCTTCCGGACTTATTTCTGTAATAGCCTCAAAGCTCAGAGAGTACGGGGCGAAGAATATCGTTCTTGACCCGGTCATGGTGGCGACCAGCGGAGCAAGGCTAATATCCGAGGATGCTGTGGAAACGCTGGTAAATGAGCTGATCCCGCTGGCAGACATCATAACCCCGAATATCCCTGAAACTGAGGTTCTGGCGGGAATGAAGATCGATTCTGCTGAGGATATGGAAGCGGCTGCCGGACTTATATCCAAGCGGTATGACTGTGCAGTACTGTGCAAGGGCGGACACAGTCTTAATGACGCAAATGATCTGCTCTGGCAGAACGGCTGTGGACAGTGGTTCAGCGGCAAGAGGATAGACAATCCAAATACCCACGGAACCGGCTGCACTCTTTCCAGTGCCATAGCCTCAAATCTGGCTAAGGGATACAGTATGCAAGAGGCTGTGGAGAGGGCAAAGGACTATATTTCCGGTGCGCTTGCAGCTATGCTTGACCTTGGAAAAGGCTCCGGCCCTATGGATCATGCCTTTGCTATCGACAATGAATATACAAAATAAAAAAAGGGCTCGCCGTAGTAACTGCACTAATATAGAAGTTTTATGTGTGATTATCGGTGGAAACCTTTCTGAGGAAAGGTTCTCCCCCGAGCCCCCTTCCAAAGACTTTTGATCCTGATTTTTTTCATATAGGGCGCTCATATAATAAAAGAGCGCTCTATATTTATACAGAGCGCCCTATATGAAAAAAATAAAAACCGGAAGTTTTAGGAAAGGAGTTTGAGGAACAACCCTTTTTCAAAAGGGTTTTCCTCAATAAACACTTATAAAACTTCTATACAAGTGCTCCTATTAAAGGTGAGCCCTTCAATTATATGTAAAAATTATTCAACAGGAACGATCCAGCCGAACTTATCCTCGATCTTGCCCCACTGGATACCAGTCATTGTATCATAGAGCATCTGAGAGATCTTGCCGATCTTGTTGCCATTTATCTCCATAACCTTATCGTTCCACTTGAGGTGGCCTACAGGAGAGATAACAGCAGCAGTACCTGTACCGAATACTTCGTCGAGCTTGCCAGCGTCGTAAGCATCAGCGATCTCCTGGATATCGATACGTCTTTCCTCAACCTCGAGACCCATTGACTTGCATACCTCGATAGCAGACTTTCTTGTGATACCAGGGAGGATAGAGCCCTGGAGCATAGGTGTAACTATCTTGCCGTCGATAACGAAGAAGATGTTCATAGCGCCGACTTCCTCGATGTACTTCTGCTCAACACCGTCGAGCCAGAGTACCTGAGAGTAGTTCTGCTTGTGAGCCTCATCCTGGCCGATAAGTGAAGCAGCGTAGTTACCGCCTGTCTTAGCGAAGCCCATACCGCCTCTTACTGCACGGACATACTTGCTCTCAACATAGATATTAACAGGGTTGAGGCCGCTCTCGTAGTAAGCGCCGGAAGGAGAAAGGATGATTATGAAGAGGTAGTGCTCACCGGGCTTAACGCCGAGGAAAGGATCTACTGCAATGATGAAAGGACGGATGTAGAGTGACTCGCCTTCCTTTGAGGGGACCCAGTCCTTCTCAACCTTGAGGAGTTCCATGAGGCACTGCATACCAAGCTCTTCGGGAAGCTCCGGGATAACAAGTCTCTCATTGGACTTATTGAGTCTCTTGAAGTTTTCCTGAGGACGGAAGAGCTGAACCTTATTGTCAGCTGTTCTGTAAGCCTTGAGGCCCTCGAATACTTCCTGACCGTAGTGGAAGCACATAGCGGCAGGAGAGAGATCGATATTGCCGTAGGGCATTATTTCAGGATCATGCCAGCCCTGACCCTCGTCATAAGGCATAACGAGCATATAGTCAGTAAAGATGTGACCAAAGCCGAGCTTGTCGCCTGGCTGAGGCTTAGCCTTAAGGGAAGCTGCTTTTGTGAATTTGATTTCCATTATATTCTACCTTCTTTAAAAATATTTAACAGAATTATTTATGTCGCTAACCTGGAAGTAAGTTTTTTCAAAGAGGCGCCTGCATACAATAAATGCGGCAGCTGTGATACCTACTGCACAGACAGTTGCTGCTGCGGCAGTAATGATGATTTTTTCTGTACTCATAGATACACTTCCTTTGAAAAATAGTTTACAACATATAATTATATCACATCAAAGCATAAAATGCAATAGTCTGAGCGGAGTTTTTTATTCGTCGTAGGTACGCACTCTCAATACAGCTCCCAGCTTCTCAGCTATTTCACGGGAGGCTTCTATCTGCTCAGGCGGTATAACGTCTACTACTGACATCATGACCTTTGCTTTGCCGGTCTTTACGCAGTCAGCTGTGAATTTCTGCATAGCCTCGAATGCCTCTGGGAATTTCGGGCGTGTTACAGCCATATACTCGTCTTTGGTACCTGCATTGAGGCTTACGGAGACAACATCCAGTGCAGAGCAGAGTTCTTCTGCGATGCTTCTGCCGTGGATAAGGTCACCGAGACCATTTGTATTTATCCTCAGCACAGGACATCCCTTTATACTGCGGAGGAATCCTGCTGTTTCAAGCAGGGTCTCAAGTCTCTCTGTAGGCTCTCCGTAGCCGCAGAATACTATCTCGTCGTAAGAGGCGATATCACGCTTTGAAAGGTCAGCCTTTATCTCATCCATAGAGGGCTCATGCTCCAGCCATAGCGGGTCTGAGCCGTAAGCTCCGTCAGCGTTGTTTCTTATGCAGAATGTACAAGCGCAGGGGCATTTATTTGTGAGATTAAGATAAAGATTATTTCCCACCTCGTAGGATATAGTCATAGCTTTATTCATACTATTCATCTTCTCCTTCTTGACTTGGGCAGAGTTTTTGGGCCAGTTCATTAGCCGTTTCAACAGTGTAGTTTCCAGATATGGTCAGGCTTCCGTCTGGTAAATATGTATTCGCTATAGGAGAGCACAGCTTCTCACCGTTGCACCAGATAGATATTGTTATAGGTTCCTCTTGTGCGTTTTTGGTGGCTTCTGCCATGACTTCAGAACCCTTTTCGTCCAGTTTTATACGAACCACAAATTTTTTTTCGCTGCCATCCTGAGTTATACAGGGCTCTGCCTCTGCTATATGGTCTCCGGTGAGGAGGAGTTCTCCGTCAGGGGAATTGCCCAGGCGGAATTCCACAGGACTTTCCTCTTTCATATCTTCGGCTGCCGCAGTGGTGTCAGATGCTATTTTTTCAGATGAAGGATTTCCGGAGCTGCTGGTGTCACTGCATCCGCTCAGCACAACGGCTGAAAAAATAAGCGCAGCAATAATCTTTTTCATATTTATTCTCCTTGTTATCAGTTATGCCTGTCAAAATAGATACGAGGAACACGCTTTGAAATGCCGCATACCACTTCGTAACCGATAGTTCCGTAAACAGCTGCAAGGTCATCAGCGGTTATCATCTCGCCGCCGTCACGGCCGATAAGAGTAACGATATCGCCTGACTTAGCCTCGGGAACATCAGAAACGTCTATCATGAGCTGATCCATGCAGACTCTGCCCACTATACGGCATCTCTTTCCGTGAACGAGGATCTCTCCCTTTGAGCTGAGCAGACGGGAATAGCCGTCGGCATAGCCTATAGTAACTGTAGCGATCCGCATCTCCTCAGGGGAGGTGAAAGTTCTTCCGTAGCTTATGCAGGTGCCTGCGGGAACGGTCTTGACCTGTGAAATAACGGCTTTAAGCTCCATTATGGGCTCAAGTCCCTCAGGGATATCGAGGCTGATATCAGGGTGCAGACCGTATATTATGATCCCTGCACGGGAAAGGGTGCTTCTCGAACTGTTTCTGTAGCAGGTAGCAGCGCTGTTCATAAAGTGCATATGCGGAAGCTTTATTCCCATAGCAACAAGAGCGTCATAGGTATCGGTTATGAATTTTTCCTGCTTGTCGGTATAGGCGATATTATCGGGATCATCGCTGTCTGCAACAGCAAAGTGAGTGTAGATGCCCTCTACTGAGAGGCCGTCTGTCTTCATCATATCTGCGATCTCAGCTGCACAGTCCTCCGGGCGGTCGTAGCGGAGACCTATCCTTCCCATACCGGTGTCGATCTTTACATGACAGCGGACTTTGTCCGGGCTGTTATGGCACAAAGCCTGAGCATACTCCTTTGATACAACGCCCTGAATGATATTGTTCTCAGATATCTCGTGGGCGTACTCCGGGGGAGTATAGCCGAGGATGAGTATTTCAGCTGACGGGCAGTACTCTCTCACTGCAATAGCCTCATCAAGGTTCGATACGGCGAAATATCTTATCCCGCACTCCTCAGCAAGACAGCAGACTACTCTTTCGTAGCCGTGTCCGTAGGCATCAGCCTTGACTACAGCCATGATCTCGGTCCCGGCAGAATTGAGTCCCTTGATTATCTCTATATTTTTCTTCAGTTTTTCAAGAGATACTTCTGCCCATGCTCTTTTAAGATAAGGTTTCATAGATATGTTGTCCTTTCCGTATGTTTGACAGGAAATTGCCTGCCTTTATAAAAACTAATTTACTATTTAATTACAAGTTAAAAAACACCTTGAAATATGTGCGGCAATGTGTTATAATCTAATTGTATGCGTGCAGTTTAACAAGGTGGGAGGGATAATATGCTTACATCGATGATATCAGGGCTTCCCGTAATGAGAGCTTCTGATGTAACATTCCCTGCTGAAAAGACGATATGTATAACAGGTCACAGGGAGAAGAGCATTATCCCGTACCGGGAGCTTCCGGTGTACAGGGAGCTGACCATTGCTGCCGTAAAGCTCATGCTCTGCCGGTACATAGATATGGCGGCTGAGCGTGGATATGAATGGTTCATAAGCGGTCTTGCCACAGGTACAGATCTCTGGGCAGCCGAGCATATCCTGAAGAAAAAACAGGTGAACAGCAGTATCAGGCTTGCCGGAGCGATGCCCTATCTGCGTCATGCTGAGCACTTCTCAGCAGCTCAGAAGATGCTCCTTGAAAAAGTGGAGCAGGGCTGCGACAGGCTTATCACGGTCAATCCTGATCCTCAGGCCTTCTATAATAAAGGACCCGGACGAAATCTCTACCGTGACCGGAATTACTATATGGTGGACAGTTCATCAGCGGTCATAGCCTTTATTGACGGCGGCCGGAGCTGGTCCGGAACTCATCAGACGGTGAATTACGGCAACAGGACCGGAAGGCTGATAAAGAGCTTCGGCCTTGATGATGTATACCGCATTATTGACGAGAGCGGCCCTGATATCCGGGAAATAAGCCGGAATATAGCCTTTCTTGACAATGTGTTCGACCTGCCGTTCTGACCGGAAGAGAACTGTTATCTTCTATTATAGCACAATCACAGGATTTTGCAAGTCTTTTGTTGAGATACTTTCAAAAGGTTTTTCAACAGACTGTTGAATCTGCTGTTTAAACATTCACTGTTAACAGGCAGTGTTGAAAATGTGGAAAAGTCTGTTGATAAGCGGTGCTGAGCGGATAAGTTTTTAACTTGTCCTTTGGGAAAATGTTTTTCATTCATTTTCTGACGAATTTTTTCGGATAAACTGTTATACGAAAAGTTGATGATAAAAAAATGATACATAGTATGTAAAAAATAAAAAAGGAGACGATCATTATGGCAAAAAAGAAAAGCGGAAGCATTGCGGTACCATTCCTGGCGACGATATTTATCGGACTGCTTATTCTGGGCGGCGCTGTATTCTTTATCTATCAGCGCTACTTCAAGAAGGATGACACTCCTCCGGCACCCAAAGCCCGTGATGTTAAAGTCGTATCCTACGAGGACAACCATTCAGTGCTGCTGATACTTGAAGAGCCTGAACAGAAGTGCTCGGAGACATTTGTGCTCATGCGTTCTATCCCCAAGGACAGAAGGATCCTTTTCCTCGGTCTTCCCAGCAATACCATTGCAGTAGTGGATGACCAGCAGCAGAGCCTCAAGGGAGCTTATGAAAGAGGCGGCGGAGCCTCTGCGGCTTCATTCATATCCTCAATAATGGATATAGATATTGACAAATACATGGTATTCGATTCTGATTCCTTCAAGATCACCTGTGATAAGCTTGGATGTGCTTCATATCCTGTAGATGTTGAGATAGCAGGACTTAAGAGCGATGGCACTCTCCAGAGCCTTACAAGTGAGCAGATGGAGACCTTTATCACCTATTCGCTGTTCTCCGGCGGAGAGGCAGAGCGTGCATTCCGTGCCGCACATATGCTGTCCTACATGGTAAACGGCTCTGACGGAATGTATATCTCTGACAGTGCCGATTCCATTTTCAATGAGGTCATAAATATGGTAGATTCCAATATCACCTCAGTTGACTACAAGAATTATAAGGAAGCTATAAAGCTTCTGTTCTCACAGAAAAAACAGTACGGCGACAATATCGCAGTCGCTATACAGCTTGACGGAACTACTGCCGATAGTGATTTTATGCCCAGCACAAATCTTATAGAACAGGTCGTTGAGCAGTATTTCAATCAGGAGGATTGAGCGGGTGAATAATATATTCGATTCTCATTCCCACTATGCCGACCATGCCTTTGACGAGGACAGATATGAGCTTCTTGATATTCTCCCTGAGAAGGGAGTCAGATATGCCATGCTGGCCTCCTCGGATCTTCGTGATACAGAGGAAAATGCCATTCTTGCGGAAAAGTACAGCTATCTCTATGCTGCTGCGGGGATACATCCGGAATATGCCGGAGATATGCCTGAAAACTGGCTGGATGTCATCAGGGAAAAGGCTGTGAACTGCCGCAGGGTAAAGGCTATAGGGGAGTGCGGTCTCGACCGGCACTATGAAGATTATTCCGCTGAGGCTCAGGAAAAGGTGTTCACAGCCCAGCTTGAGCTTGCCCGTGAGCTGGATATGCCGGTCATAGTACATACCAGGGATGCATGGGAGGATACCATGCGCCTTCTTAAAAAGTACCGCCCCCGTGGAGTGGTGCACTGCTTCAGCGGTTCAGCAGAGATAGCTGCCGAGGTGCTGAAACTGGGTATGTATATAGGATTTACCGGAGTCATCACCTTCAGCAATGCGAAGAAGGCAGTGCGGGCACTGGAGACAGTCCCTGCTGACAGACTGCTGCTGGAGACTGACTGCCCGTATATGGCGCCGGTACCTCTCAGAGGAAAGCGCTGTGACAGCTCTATGATACGCTATACAGCGGAAAAGGCTGCGGAGATAAAAAATATTCCGGTACAGGAGCTTCTGGATATTACCTGCCGGAATGCATTGGAACTTTATGGTATTGAAGAAGAGGTCTGATAGATATGTACTATTGCTGCGGAATTACTGAAAAGGGTATAATGCCCCATAATGAGGACGCTATGCTCATAGGTGAGTCCGTTGCTGACGAGGGAGCATCTCAGCTTTACCTGAACACACCTTTCATAGCGGCGGTCTCCGACGGAGTATCGAATGAAAATGCCGGGGAAGTGGCTTCAAAGATGTGTCTGGAGCTGGTCCGTGATATACACTATACCGGCATAATCCGGCTGGATATCCGTCTCCATGAGATACACCGGCAGCTTGCCGATTACAGTCTTTCACATCCTGAGCATCATAATATGCAGGCTACTCTCTGCGGCATAGCTGTTGACGAGGCAGGAGTGATACAGGCTTTCAATGTAGGCGATTCCAGACTGTACCGCTTCCGCCGGGGAAGGATAACTCAGCTCACCCGGGACCAGTCCCTTGTACAGCTTCTCTATGAAGAGGGGAGCATAACCATGGCTCAGCGCCGGACTCATGTCCACCGCAATATCATCTTCCCGGCATTCGGAAATGTCAAATCCGTGCCTAAGATAGATATGATGCCTGTGGATGGTGGAATGGAGTTCGGAGATATACTTCTGCTTTGTACAGACGGCTTATCCGATTATCTCTCGTCCCTTGACATGGAGGAGATACTGGAGCTGCCGAAGGCACTTCCGAAGCGCCTGGAGCTTATGGTGAACAAAGCTCTTGAAAACGGCTGCAAGGATAATCTTACGGTCATAGCCGTTGTAAAAACCGAGTAGCTCACAGCAAATGAGGATAAAAAACAGAGCCTTGCAGTCATATGCAGGGCTCTTTCTGTTTTTATATAATGTTTATCGGAGCATTATTCCGAGATATGTCTTTCCTCGTGGCTGTCAGACCTGGCTTCGGGCAGGTCCATATCCTGAAGCATTTCAGGTTTAAGCTCAACAGTGATCGGCTCTTCTTCGGCAGCAGAGGCGATCTTCAGTTCGTCCTCACATTCAGCAAGGATCTCTCCGTCATAGATACCTGCACAGGAAACATCGTCACCGCTTCCCATTCTTGAAAGCTCAGGCAGGAATTCTGTCAGCTGATTGAAGCCTTCATCGAGACCATTCCTTACAAATGCCAGCGCCAGTCCCTTATAGAAATCCCAGAGCTGAGTGTGATCCCAGTAGGATTTTTCTATGCCGTCGGTACCGAGAAAAATAGCCGCAGGTATGTCATCACCAGCAAAGTAAGCACATCTGCCCAGATTTGCAGCCTCCTCCTGACAGAGGGAAGTGGTGATATTGTCATGACATCTGTGATCCGGGGGAACAGGTTCTTCTGCACGTCCTTCTTTGGTTATTGAGACGCAGGTGCCGTCGCCGATCTGCATACAGAAAGCGTAAGTTTCGGTTATCACGGCGAAAGCCAGGGTAGTGCCATAGGCATCGGCATAATCTCCGCCAAGGTAGGTCTCACGGTAGTAGCTGAATTTCTCCGGGATGCGGTCCAGCTCCTCTTCAGTAAAGGGGCGCTGAGTATAGTCCTCAAGGATCAGTTCGTTCCAGCGGGCTACAACGTCCTTCCACAGCTGGTCAAAGAGTGAGTGGCGCTTTTTCTCATCATCGAGAACTTCCTCTGCGCCTTCCAGGCCTTCCACGAATGCTTCTGCACACTCATATGCTGCACGGACAGCAAATTCCGAGCCCTTTTCCGTTCTCAGATACTGGAGGCTTCCGTGACCGTCAGCTGTAGCAGCAAAGACAAAGTTTTCCTTATTTGATTCAAAAGAGTAGTCCTGACATATCAGATTCCTTGCTTGGTGGGAAGCTCCGATACAGGTGCAGGAAAACGATGAATATTTTTCCATAGCTTACGTCCTGAGAATGGATTCTGCCTCCGGTATTGAACTGTCTGACCGAGAATGATTCTTCACAGCATGGCCGGCGGAGTATAATACACACCTACTATTTTACTCCATAATCGCATTTTTGTCAAGCAGGAGCATATATCTGATAAGAATTATGGGTAATTTCAAGAAAACAGTGGAAATTCTTTACGGAATGTGTTATAATAAAATACATCACAAGATCAGGAAAAGAGGTCTGAACAATGAACCTTATAGATTGTCATACACATACAGAGTTTTCAGTGGACTCTGAGGCCGACATCAACGGGATGATAGAGCGGGCCATTGAGCTCGGGCTCTCAGCCTATGCTATCACAGATCACTGTGAGTGCAACCGCTGGTATTCGCAGGAGCACTATCCCGGTGTGACTATCTACCCGTATTTCGATTTTGGCCGTGATTACGAGAACTCAGTTTCCGCAGTTACCAAGCTGAAGGAAAAGTATGAGGGAAAGCTGAATCTGATATGCGGTACTGAGCTGGGACAGGCTCTTCAGGATATTGAGATCGCAGAAAAGGTAGCAGCCGATCCACGTCTTGACTTTATTCTCGGTTCGATACATCAGCTTCCGGATACCGAGGATTTCTGCTTCATAGACTATGATAAATATACCGAGGACGGTATCTACGAGCTTTGCCGGCGGTATTTCGAGGAGATATACAAGCTTTGTAAATGGGGAAAATTCGATATCCTCTCCCACCTGACATATTTCCTCAGATACATAAAGGGCGGCTACGGAATGGATGTGGATACGAGCAGATATGATGAGATGATCGCAGAATCCTTCCGTATCCTTATAGATAACGGCAAGGGCATTGAGATCAACACCTCCGGTCTGAGACAGAATTACGGTGATACCTTCCCTTCGCTGAAATATGTAAAGCTTTTCCGTGACCTTGGCGGCGAGCTGCTCTCAATAGGCTCTGATGCCCACACTATAGAGGACCTCGGAAAAGGAATTGCCGACGGAGCGGCCATGGCGAAGGCCGCCGGCTTCGACCGGCTTGTGTATTTTAAGAAGAGAAGACCTTATTTTGTAAATATAGATTAAAGCTTACAGAAAGGAACTGATATTATGAAAAACAAGATCATTAGCATTTTACAGCAAAATGCCCGTATATCAAACACCGCACTTGGTGAGATGCTGGGAATAACTCCAGAAGCTGCTGAGGCTGAGATAAAGAAGCTGGAGGATGAGGGAGTCATCCGGGGCTACAGCGTTATCCTTGACGAGGATAAGTACGATAAGTCCACAGTTTATGCTACTATAGAGCTGAAAGTCACCCCCCAGAGAGACTGCGGATTTGATGATATAGCAAAGACTATTATGATGTATGACGAGGTCGAGAGCGTAAGCCTTATGTCATCAGGTGCCTATGACCTTGCAGTTGAAGTAAAGGGCTCAAACCTCAAGGATGTAGCATTCTTTGTATCTGAGCGTCTGGCTACGATAGATGGCATACTCTCCACATCAACACACTTCATCCTGAAAAAATACAAGGAAAAAGGCATTTTCATCGACGGTGAAGAGCCGGACGAAAGGGGCCTGGGTTGATCGTGATAGATTATGATAAGATACTTTCCAATAAGATAAAGAATATCAAGCCGTCAGGCATCAGAAAATTCTTTGATATAGCAGGAACTATGGAGGGGGTCATATCTCTCGGAGTCGGCGAGCCTGATTTCAATACTCCCTGGGTAATAAGAAAGGCCGCTATAAACGTCCTGGAGAGAAAGCACATCGTATACGGCCCCAACAAGGGACTTGCTCCCCTGAGAAAGGCTATAACCGATAAGATCAAAAGCAAGCACGGCATTGAGTATGATCCGGATAAAGAGGTCATAGTTACTGTCGGAGGCTCAGAGGCTATAGACCTTGCCCTCAGAGGAATTATCGATCCCGGTGATGAAGTCCTTGTTGTAGAGCCTTGCTTTGTCTGCTATGCACCGCTCATCGAGCTTGCAGGCGGAGTTGCAGTACCCGTCCCCACAAGGCTTGAGAACAATTTCAAGCTTACAGTGGAGGACCTGAAAGACAAGATAACTCCAAGGACAAAAATGCTGATACTGCCTTTCCCGAATAATCCCACAGGCGCAGTCATGACCCGTGAGGACCTTGAGCCGATTGCAGAGCTTCTCCGCAGTACAGATATAATGGTGCTTTCCGATGAGATATACTCTGAACTTACATACGGCAGAAAGCATTTCTCCATCATAGAGCTGGAGGATATGCGTGAGCGTACCATATATGTAAACGGCTTCTCCAAGGCCTATGCTATGACAGGCTGGAGACTGGGCTATGTTTCCGCTCCTGAGCCTATAATCACCCAGATATCCAAGATACATCAGTACGGAATAATGTGCAGTCCGTATATCAGCCAGAATGCAGCTATAGAAGCGCTTACATCCTGCGATAAAGAGGTCACTAAAATGGTGGATGAGTACAATATCCGCCGCAAATACCTTGTAAGCGAGTTCAACCGGCTGGGACTTACCTGCTTTGACCCGGAGGGAGCATTCTATGTATTCCCGTGCATAAAGAGCACAGGACTTACAAGTGATGAATTCTGCGAGAGACTGCTATATGAGGAAAAAGTTGCAGCTGTTCCCGGAAGTGCTTTCGGAGCCAGCGGTGAGGGCTATATGCGTATATCCTACGCTTATTCCCTTAAGCACCTTATGGAGGCAATGAGCCGCATAGAGAAATTCCTGAAGAAATTAGAGGCTGAGAAAAAATGAGGATAAAGACTGCCGCAAAGATAAATCTTGCTCTCGATGTTACCGGAAGGCTGCCGGACGGCTATCACCTTATTGAAAGTGTATTTCAGTCTGTCGGGATCTATGACGATGTGACAGTTGAACTTACAGACAGCGGGATCTCTGTATCCTGTGATGTGCCGGAGGACTTCGCAAAGGCTGACCCTATCCCCTGCGATGAGAGGAATATCGCATATAAAGCCGCAAAGCTCTTCTTTGAGGAGACCGGATATACCGGAGGCTGCTCCATACATATCATAAAGGGCATACCGTCTCAGGCAGGTATGGGCGGAGGCAGCACTGATGCTGCGGCTGTGCTGTACTGCCTTAATGTCCTTACAGGAGCAGGACTTCCTCTTGATAAGCTCTGCATAACAGGCAAGAAGCTTGGTGCGGATGTGCCATTCTGCCTTACCGGAGGTACTGCCTATGTGGGAGGTATCGGTGAGGCTATAACTCCTCTTCCTGATTTCAGCGGACGTATTCTCGTTATCGCAAAGGGCACAGAGGGAGTTTCTACCGGGGAGGCCTATTCCCGTATCGATGCACTGGAAGCGCCTGTCCATCCTCAGACGGATAAGCTTGTAGATTCGCTGAAAAATGCTCCGGATGAGGCATATAAGTATTTCGGAAATCTCTTTGAGCAGGCTGTTCAGCTTGAGGAGGTAGATAAACTTAAATCTGCAATGCTCAACAAGGACGCTCTCAAGGCAAATATGACCGGAAGCGGCAGTGCCGTATTCGGACTTTTCGGATCATATGAAGCTGCTGAGATATGTGCGGAGAAGCTGAGAAAATGGGGATATTTCGCAAAGGTCTGTGAGACTGCAGACCGGGCTTTTATCGAATCATAAAGCAGCGGAGCATAAACTGAATACTGATTTTCCACGGCCGTTTGAACTATCGTTTGAACGGCCTTTTTATTATGTACAGCATGGGAAACGAGCTTGTATCGCAGTATCTGGTGAGGGGGATACTGTTCAAATTGTATGGTTTTAAGGACGATATGTCATTGACTTCAAAGGCTTGAAATGATATATTTAAAGCATAGAGCAAAGCTTTTGACACTGTCCGTAAAAAGGCAGATGAGCAGGTCATCAGCATAAACAGGCCATATATGGCCGGAATACCGCATAATAAAATGAAGAGGGGAGTAAATCAGATGTCAGGATTGTTCAGGAGAATATCCTCATTGGTATCAGCAGCAGCTATATCAGCCGCAGTTATCCCGTGTGTGCCGTACAGCAATGTTGCGGTTGCAGCGGATTCTCTAAGTACCCGTGATGTATGGTGTGCAAATGAAGACGTTAACCGCTGGGAGTCGGAGCATTTTCAGTTCATATGGGGCAAAAACGGTCCGGATTCAGCTAAGGTCACACAGGCATTTCTTGAGGAGAATGCAAAGAATCTTGAAGCCTGCTGGGACGTATACATGAATGAGCTGCATATGGAACCGCCTACGCAGTCTGTAAATCTAAGGCTTCGTGACGGAAACAAGTATAAGGTGAATTTCTACATCTCAGGTACGGGGCTTTCTCCGTTTTCGGATGACTGGGCGTACATGGGCTACGACAATCAGGGATATGCTTTTATGTTCTGCTGCGTGGGTGCAATGCAGAATTCGCCGAACCCTTCATGGGTGCTTCCCCATGAGTTCGGACACGTTGTTACAGCTCATCAGCTTGGCTGGAATTCAAACAAATATGTTCAGTCATGGTGGGAGGCCATAGCAAACTGGTACCGTGAGCAGTTCCTCTATTCTGACTACTATAAGCAATGGGCAGGTATTACAGGAGTAACAGATTATTTTGAGACATATATGAAGAATCTCTGTTTTACTCCTATA
Source organism: Ruminococcus flavefaciens (assembly GCA_002371825.1). Taxonomy (GTDB): domain Bacteria; phylum Bacillota; class Clostridia; order Oscillospirales; family Ruminococcaceae; genus Ruminococcus; species Ruminococcus flavefaciens_L. The sequence goes on from DFHF01000008.1 coordinate 63,550, forward strand.
CTTGGCCGTGATAATTACGCTTCATGGGCATTCCTTCAGTATGTAACGGAAAATCCCGACGGCCTTCCCGGTTACGGAAGCAGCTTTGTAAAGGAGCTTATGCAGCAGGGTAAGGTGGACGAGTATCCCTATCTTGAAATAGAGAGGATATCAGGAGCTGATATCAAGGAGACTCTCGGTCACTATGCAAAGAGGCTGGCCACCCTTGATCTTGCCCATAAGAGCGACTACCAGGCCCGTCAGGAGCAGCTTTTCAACAGCGGCGAATGGAACTGGGGAGATATATATACTCTGCTTGAAAAGAGCACAGCTTCAGAGAACTATTATACAGTACCCACAGAGCGGGCTCCTCAGCAGTTCGGAGTGAATATAATCCCGCTGGAAGTTACCGGAGATACAGTCACAGTAACACTTGACGGCCTTACCAATGTAAAGGGAGCAGACTGGAGAGCCTGTATCGCAGTTGAACAGCGTGACGGCAAAACAAGATATTCAGAGCTTTTCAAGGACGGAGAGACTGCGTCCATGAATTTCAGCAGTGACTCTGATTCAGCCGCATATCTTACAGTTACTGCAACTCCGGATGAGGACACATGGCAGAAGGTGGGAGTGCAGTATATGCTCAGTCAGGGAGAGTTCGACGAGACCAATGCACCTTTCCTGGGCAAGACACGCTATCCCTACGGTGTGACCATAGAGGGAGCAGGAATAAAGCAGAGGCGCTCCGATACAGCTGTATACGGAGGCAGAAGACATTCCAACGGCGGCGGATTTGTAGCAAATACCGCCAGGGTCGATGCGTCCGTATATGTGGGAGAGAATGCGAGAGTTCTCGGATATGCCACAGTTACCGGAAATGCAAGGATAGACGGCCATGCTACAGTTACGGGCAGTGCCAAGGTATCAGGTAATGCCGTGGTCACAGGTCATGCTGTTGTAGCAGAGAGGGCTCAGGTAAGAGATAATGCGATCGTGGCTGACTATGCCGGAGTTATGGGAGATTCTGTCGTTTCTGACAATGCAAGGGTCATCGAGAGCGGACTTGTGTTCAATAAATATAACGTAAGCGGAAATGCCACTGTGAAGGGTGTGGCTTACGGACTTTCAAATGGTGCCGCAGCAGGTCAGGCTATGCCGGACGGAGATTATTATGATGATACCGGCAGGACATTGCAGAAGGGGGCTATATTTGGCTGGGAGAGCTATGATAAGTATGCTCAGAACCGTCCTTATAAAGACGGACAGTATGCCGGACTGGAATTTGACACCGACAGTACGGATATTGCTGCTGATACCTTCACATCGACCTATGGAATGACTTTCGGCAGTCCTTCATGGAGTGAAAAGAAAACCAGCGGAAACGGTGTGCTGACATTTAACGGCAGTAATTATCTGGTGGGAGACAGCTCCTACGCAGCCCTCCACGACGCAGATTACCAGACAGCAGTTCTGCTCAGGGACAACAATAAGAATACTATTTTCAGATTTGGCGACGATAAGAAGTATATGTCACTTACAGCAGAGAACGGGAAAATAACATTTGCTATGGACAACGGCAGCGGAGTTCAGTCTGTCACAGCGAATGATGCATACAAGGCCGGAAGCTGGGTAACAGTAAGTGTGATACTTTCAGATGATACAGCAAAGCTTGTGGTCAACGACGGAAGCGGAGCAAAGAGTGCTTCCGGAACAGTTACCGCAGACCCTGTGGATATGATAAGCGACAGCGCCCGGTATCTGATAGCTGACGGAATGAACGGCTCTATGGATTATTTCAGGGTGAATTTCAAGGAAGTCGCTGAGCCGGAGTATTATTATACTGAGAGCGAGACTATCCAGCAGAGAGTAACAGGAGACGTCAATGCTGACGGTCTGCTGAATACTGCTGATCTGGTACTTCTTCAGAAATGGCTGCTCTCCGTTCCGGAAACTCATCTTGCTGACTGGGAAGCCGGCGATATATGTCAGGACGGAAAGCTTGATGCATTTGATCTTACAGCAATGAGAGAGCTCCTTATAGATCAGGGACTGTGATATAAGCGGTATAACAGAAGTGGGTCTTTAAAGAGAATGCCCCCGGAAAGAAGCAATATCTTTCCGGGGGCATTTGTATAATTATTTTTTTCCGAAAGAGGAGTAAATAAGTTCAGTTATATCGTCACCGTAATTGATGAACATCCTGAGCTGTCCCAGCAGCTCGTTAGCTCTTGAGAGACAGCCGGCAGGAGTCCTGCCTTTGAAATATCCTGCTTCACTGACATAGTCGATAAGATATCTGACCGCCAGCTCACCCACTGCATAGAGAATACCGTAGTACAGGGAATCCAGCTCGTCAGAAGTCAGGATACCTTCCAGACCAGCAGCAAATCCTCTTGTAGCGTCACGGATAGCTGAATCACTGATCGTGCTTCCCTGACAGACTGAGCGGATAAGATCACCATAATCCACAGCGGGGTATCCGGGAGCGGCAGTATCAAGGTCGATAACCGTCAGCTTGTTTCCGATTATAACATTATCAGTTTTTGTATCATTGTGAACGTTTCTTTTGGGAAAATCCGCAGTGAAAACCTGAGAAAGGGTATCGCTGAGGCCGCCAAGCTTTGACATAACAGTGCTGTCAATCTTTTTGATACCGGAATTTCCTACCAGTGATGTCAGGGCAGAGAAGTAATGTCCGAATCTGTGCAGAGGCTCTCCGGCGGGCTTAAGCTTAACGCTTTTTTCGCTGAGGACACGGATGAAGGTGCCGAAAGCAAGTCCGCAGGAATAATTTACGTTGGTGAGAGGGGAGATATCAGATTCTGCATATGGATACATCCGCCATATTGTACCGTCAACATCAGCAAAGTTTTTCCCCTCGCATTCAAGAAAATCCGGTACAGTCACACGCTGCTCACCTGAGCTTTCAAAGGCAGCACTGATCTTAGCGATATTGTTCATAATTTTTTCCGGAGAAGGGAAAACGCTTCTGTCCACTGACTGAAGGATATATCTTTCACCGCCGCAGCTGCACAGAAAAGTGCTGTTGATGTGGCCGGACCTTATCTCTTCATATGAGCAGCTGCCGTTTATACCGAAAAGCTGTGGGATACTATTCAGCTCCATATATTCACCTCAGACGTTTTTGATCATCGTATCAAAGCACAGGAAGTCGCCGTTTTCCGTCTCTATGATATTGTAATCAGCAGATATATAGCCTTTTTTCATGTATATAGCCTTTGCCGGAAGGGAAGAGCTGAGGACTATCTGGCTGTATTTTTTGGCGATCATTTCTTCCGCATGGCTCATAAGAGCTCCGCCGAAGCCTTTTCCCTGATATTCGGGCAGCACGAAGAATCTGCCGATATCGTTTCCGTCAATAGTGATCGTTCCGGCGGCTTTTCCGTCATCGTCCAGCAGCAGGAAAACCTTTCCTGCGGCGATATCATCTTCTATGTTCCTGATGCTGTGGTGGGCGAGGAAAAAATCCACAGCCCCCTTAGGATAGTACTTCGGATATATGGCATTTATAGTTGTATGGGTAATATTCCTGATCGTTTCCAGTTCATCAGGACCGGCTTTTCTTATTTCCATTGTTTACTCCTGAAAAACAGGGCGGATTTGATTCCGCCCTTCAGACTGTGAAAACTATTGCGGAACACCGAGAGCGGCATTCCCTGCAAAGCATCTATGTAAAGCAGACAGATCGTAGGGACGTCCATTTTGGGCGTCCGGGGTTGACACCGTTTTATATCTGGCTCTGTTTACAAGGTGCAGGGCGGATAATATCCGCCCTTAGTTTTATGCAAATATGGTTTTTATTGTGACGGCTATCAGCAGAAGTCCGAGGATGAAAGCTGCAACAGCAAGGAGCTTGCGGCTCTTCCACTCTCTGACACCGTGTCCGCCCAGCATGAGTGAGATAGCAAATCCCATTATGTACATAGGATTGAACGATATCACACCAATCAGATAGAGTATCGCCACAAGCACAGCTACTCCGGCTGATATAAGTTCGACGATAAGTGCGGTTTTCTGGATATTGCGTTCCTCTTCTTTTTCAAATTTCTTTTCTGCTTTAGTTTTGCCCATGGTGATAAACCTCCATTCTATTTACATCCGGTCATCCGGATAATATAACTTTTTATCAGTTCTTAAGGCTCTGCATAGGAGCAGGGATACGTCCGCCCCTGTTGATGAACTTAGCTGCGGACTTGTCTCTTATCGGCATTACAGGGCCGCTTCCGAGGAGGCCGCCGAATTCGAGAGTCTCGCCCTCTTTTCTTCCGATAGCAGGGATAAGTCTTACAGCGGTGGTCTTGGAGTTGACCATACCGATAGCAGCTTCATCGGCGATGATAGCAGAAATAGTTTCAGGTGAGATATCTCCGGGAACGACTATCATGTCAAGTCCAACAGAGCATACAGCAGTCATAGCCTCCAGCTTTTCAAGGCTGAGCACACCTGCAACAGCGGCATCTATCATACCTGCGTCCTCTGATACAGGGATGAAAGCTCCGGAGAGGCCTCCGACAGTTGACGAAGCCATAACTCCGCCCTTCTTTACAGCGTCATTGAGCATAGCGAGGCAGGCTGTGGTGCCGTGAGTACCGCACATTTCAAGTCCCATTTCCTCGATGATATGAGCAACGCTGTCACCGATAGCAGGAGTAGGAGCCAGTGAGAGATCGACGATACCGAAGGGTACACCGAGGAGCTCAGAAGCTCTTGCGCCAACCAGCTGACCCATACGGGTGATCTTGAAGGCAGTTTTCTTTATGATATCAGCAAGCTCATTGATAGAAGCGTCCGGGTATTTAGTAAGAGCTGCACGAACAACTCCGGGTCCGGAAACTCCGACGTGTATTTCGCAGTCCGGCTCTCCGACACCGTGGAAAGCTCCTGCCATAAAGGGGTTATCCTCAACGGCATTGCAGAATACGACCAGCTTTGCAGGGCCGATGCAGTCACGGTCAGCAGTTCTTTCAGCTGATTCCTTGACTATCTGACCCATGAGCTTTACAGCATCCATATTGATACCGGACTTTGTAGAGCCGATATTTACTGATGAGCAGATGTTGTTAGTAACCTCAAGTGCTTCCGGGATAGACTTTATGAGAGCCATATCTCCGGCAGAGAAGCCCTTATGTACCAGAGCAGAGTAACCTCCTATGAAGTTGACTCCGCAGGTATCAGCGGCTTTCTGAAGAGCTTTTGCGAACTTGACAACATCTCCGCCGGGGCAGGCAGCAGCCAGCATGGCGATAGGAGTAACGGAAATTCTCTTGTTGACTATCGGGATACCGTATTCCTTTTCGATCTGCTGACCTACAGCAACGAGATTGCCGGCTTTTGTCACGATCTTGTTGTAGACTTTTTCGCAGGCCTTATCAATATCTGTGTCGATACAGTCGAGAAGGGAAATACCCATTGTGATAGTTCTTATATCAAGACATTCGTCCTGGATCATCCTTATGGTTTCCAGTATATTGTAAACGTTAAGCATCTGTGACTTCCTTTCAGCGGCTTATATGCTGTGCATTGAGTTGAAAATATCCTCATGCATTGTATGGATAGAAAGACCAAGCTCATTGCCGAGGGCTGTCATCTTGTCAACGAGTTCGGAGAAATCGCTGTTTATTGCAGAGATATCCACCAGCATTATCATAGCGAACATATCCTGAAGAACGCTCTGGGTCACCTCTATTACATTTACGTTGAATCCGGCGCAGATACCGCTGACTTTATGAAGAATACCAACAGTGTCCTTACCGATAACAGTTACAACTGCTCTCATAAAAAATACCTCCGTTCAGTTGTCCTGCGGCGATGCCGCATTATTGATACAATTATAACACATTATTATTATTGTGTCAATGAGTAATTCTGCTCAGAAAGCCGATACTGTCCGGCATGAACTGACAGAAAAAGCGGAGATACGGCATATAGTTACATATTGCGTACTTGACAATTTGGCTATATATGGTATAATAGTACTAAGACAATGAAAGAAAAAAGGAGCATTTTATGAGCAAAGCTTACAGACTGAGAAAAGACAGAGTAATGGCAGCTATGGCAGTGCTGCTGATACCGGTCCTTTTCTTCTGTATGTGTTCAAGACACAGCAAAAAATCAAAACAAGCCAATGCATCTGCTGAGGCAAAGCCGGTCGCTGCTGCGACAACGGTCATAACGCAGACGACACCTGTCATCACCACAACTGCAGCAGCAGTTCCGCAGATGGCACATATCTCTTCCCCTTCATGCCGGGCGGCAGCGGTTTACAGTATCAATGATGATTCTATGATATATAGTGACAATATGGACGAAAAAACAGCACCTGCCAGCCTGACAAAGCTTCTGACAGCTTCGGTGGCACTGAAATATCTGGATCCTGATACCGTTTTCACAGTGGGTTCAGAGCAGGCATTGGTGCAGCCCTATTCAAGTCTTGCATTTCTTGATGTGGGCAGCAGTCTTACTGTGAGAGATCTTATAACCGGAATGCTGATGGCCTCCGGAAATGATGCAGCCTATGCTCTTGCAGCTTCCGCAGCAAGGGAAATGGAGCCCGGTGTTGAAATGACAGATCAGGCAGCAGTAAATAAATTCTGCGGACTGATGAACAGCTTTGCAGCAGAGATCGGAATGAAAAACAGTCACTTCACCACACCTGACGGCTGGGATGACCCGGATCAGTATACAACGGTTTCCGACCTTATAACACTTGCAAGATATGCAGTAAAGCTGCCGGTGATAAGTCAGGCTGCCGGAACGCATCAGAAAACAGTTGAGGCTTTTTCCGGAGAGAATTACACATGGACAAATTCAAATCTGCTTCTTGATCCGGATAGTGTGTACTACCGCAGAGAGGTCACAGGACTTAAGACCGGAACTACTCTTGAAGCAGGCAACAGCCTTATAACAGTGTTTGAAAAGAACGGGAAAAAATATATATCCGCAGTGGCAGGCTGTGATACCGACGAGGACAGATATGACCTGACAATAAAACTTATAGACGCAGTAAAGTGAATATATGTATGATAACGGCGCTCTGAAAAGATCAGGGCGCCGTTTTTTGAGTGATGTTTAATGAAAAAGGGGAAAGCCTTTGCTGAGAAAGGTTTTCCCCGATCTTATTTCGTACTGTTATGTGCTTTTTACTGCGGTCAATAATAGAGGATACGGCTTCCGAGTTCTTTGAATACGCTTTCAAAAGTACCGAAGCTTACAGTTCTTGAACCGCCTGTATTAGGATCACGATAGGTCAGAGTTTTGCTTGCAATATTGAAACCGCAAACGACAACAGCGTGTTCACCAGCAGGCCAGCGGATGAGTTTACCTGTCTTGTAGTCATACCAGCTGTCGTTATAGTAAATATCCTTGCCTGGGGTTGTTGTATACCATGCCACAACAGGCTTTCCTGTCTTAAGGAGGGCGATTATCTCATCGATAGAAGAGTCCTTCTTTGTTTTAACACCGGACTTGAACTTCGCGGCAGTTTTTGCAAGAGGCTCATTGAACACACCGTAGGAATATGAGCTGTGAGGATCTCCGACAAATTCTGTCTCCGGATTTGCTCCGTAGAGAGTGCCGCTGCTGTAGTATGGGAGCGGTCCCTTAGGAAGTGCCTGTACGATCTGCTCCATAGTTACGTTTACATCGTAATATTTGAGGAGCATATAAAGTGCAGCGCTCTCGCAGCCTGTAGGATAGGAAGGATGCTGATTGTACTCCATAACATTCAGATGAACTGAGACATCACTTGAAGGATCTATCATCTTTATATAGCTTGTGGAAACATATCCCTTGGTTCCGATATATTCAGCATAAGCCCAGTCCTTGCTGGTCTTTATTACATTGAAAGTGGCTCCGGCAGGGATAGTGCCGATGATCTCTGAATTGATATTTGCAGCAGCCCTGAAATTGAGGCCGTCAGTTACGTTGTAGGTGGTGTATGTACCGGCAGTAATAGCGGTCCAGCCTTCTTCAAGCTCCACATACTTCTGAACATTTGCCATAGGAACATAGCCCTGAAGGTCCTTGTAGTCCACATATACCCAGTCCTTGCTGGTCTTTGTTACTCTGAACTTAGCACCGCCGGGGATAGCTCCGATTATCTTTGAATCAGCACTTGCGGACTCTCTGACGTTGATGTCTCCGCTGAGATTTTTCTTTATATAGATACCTGCATCAGCAGTTGACCAGCCTGTTTCAGGTGCGGTGTATTTCTGGATGTAAGTCTTTGAAACGCAGCCCTTTACACCATTATACTCAGCATAAGCCCAGTCGCTGTTGGTCTTTGTTACAGTGAATTTAGCATTTGCAGGGATAGAGCCGATTATTTTGGAAGCAGTGCTTGCGGACTCTCTGATATTGAGGTCATCGTTCACACCCTTTGTGGTGTATGTACCGGCCTCAGCAGTAGACCAGTCCTTATACGGGTCAACAACAGGCTCAACATATTTCTGAACATTTGCCATGGGAACATAGCCCTGAAGGTCCTTATAGTCCACATATACCCAGTCTTTGCTGGTCTTTGTTACTCTGAACTTAGCACCGCCGGGGATAGCTCCGATCACCTTTGAATTTGCATTTGCGGACTCTCTGACATTGATGTCGCCGTTGAGATTTTTCTTTACATAGATGCCTGCATCAGCAGTAGACCATAATATCTCAGGCTCAGTGTATTTCTTTATGAATTCTGTTGATACATAGCCCTTGACGCTGTTATATTCAGCATAAGCCCAGTCCTTGCTGGTCTTAGTGACGGTGAATTTAGCGTTTGCAGGGATAGAGCCGATTATTTTGGAAGCAGTGCTTGCAGCCTCTCTGATATTGAGGTCATCATTGACTCCGTTTGTGATATATGTACCTGCCTCAGCAGTGGACCATACAATAGCCGGCTCAGTGTATTTCTGGATATAAGCCTTTGAAACACAGCCCTTTACACCATTATACTCAGCATAAGCCCAGCTGCTGCTGGTCTTTGTTACAGTGAACTTGGCATTTGCGGGGATAGTACCGAGGACTTTAGAACTTACATTGTCAGATTCCCTGATGTTCAGGTAATCGTTGACATTCTTAGTGGTATAAGTGCCGGCCTCAGCAGTAGACCAGTCCTTATACGGGTCAACAACTGGCTCCACATACTTCTGAACATTTGCCATAGGAACATAGCCCTGAAGGTCCTTATAGTCCACATAGACCCAGTCCTTGCTGGTCTTTGTTACTCTGAACTTAGCACCGCCGGGGATAGCGCCGAGTATCTTTGAATCAGCGCTTGCGGACTCTCTTACATTTATGTCACCGGTGAGATTTTTCTTTACATAGATACCTGCATCAGCAGTAGACCATACTATCTCAGGCTCAGTGTACTTCTGGATGTAATCCTTTGAAACATAGCCCTTAACATTGTTATACTCAGCATAAGCCCAGCCTGAGCTTGTCTTTGTTACAGTGAACTTTGCATTTGCGGGAATAGTTCCGAGTACCTTAGCGCTTACATTGTCAGATTCTCTGATGTTCAGGTAATTCTGGACGTTTTTGGTGGTGTATGTGCCTGCATCGGCAGTTGACCATCCGTTGCCGGGATCAACGACAGGCTCCACATACTTCTGAACATTTGCCATAGGAACATAGCCCTGAAGGTCCTTGTAGTCCACATATACCCAGTCCTTGCTGGTCTTTGTTACTCTGAACTTAGCACCGCCGGGGATAGCTCCGATCACCTTTGAATCAGTGCTGGCGGACTCTCTTACATTTATGTCACCGGTGAGATTTTTCTTTACATAGATACCGGCATCAGCAGTGGACCATATGATCTCTGGATCAGTTTTGGGCTCGGTGTACTTCTGTATATACGCAACGGAAACATAGCCCTTCATGCCGTTATATTCAGCGTAGGCCCAATCCTTGCTTGTTCTGGAGACAGTGAATTTTGCTCCTGCCGGAATTGAACCGACGGTGCCGTCAGAAATGCTTGCTGACTTTCTGATATTGAGCTCTGTATTCACATTCTTTGTTGTATATGTACCGGCCTGATCTGTGGACCATCCGTCTGTAGGATCAACAGAAGGCGCATCAGGAGAAGCAAGGATATTCTGGCGAAGGAGCACCAGGTCAAATGCGTTCACCTGCATATCGTGATCCATGTCCGAGGCGATGAACTGAGCGGTATTCAGCTTCTGATCGCCGATAAGGTATCTCTGGAGCATATCTGCGTCAGCAGAAGTGAACTTGCCGTCCTTGTTAAGGTCTCCCGTGTTTTCGGAAGGATAGTCAGCAGCATCGCCAAGCTTTGTGAAATCTGAAGATACCAGCTCTGCCACCTTGCCGGCAGCGTCCTCAGCGAAGAGCTTGTAAGTGTAGTTACCCTTGCCGACCTTGCTTATATCCACGTTCTTGTTAAGGAAGCCTGCTGTATCGAACTGGTCTGATTCCGGAGATGTGCTTGCAGTGAGCACTTCGGTTTTTCCGTCTCTTTTATATACTCCGCCCCATACACGCTTGAGGACCAGCTTTGAGCTTACGGAGCCCTTGAAATCCCAGCCGGCATTCACAGGTATGAACCATTCCGGAGAAGCAGCGTCCTTGATAGTGATACCGGAGTCAGCATCTGTTATCTTTCTTATATATTTTACAGATACATAACCCTTTGAGCTGCCGTATTCGGCCTCAGCCCAGTCTCCGCTGATATCTGTTACGCTGAACAGAGCTCCCACCGGGATATTTCCGACGATCTCAGCTTCTGTAGTGGCCTCAGCCCTGAGTCTGAGCTCTGACTCAACATCTTTTGTGGTATAGAGCTGACCCTCACTGGATGCTGAGACATTCTGCTCTGTCAGAGACAGATTGTCTATACCGGCAGGTGTTGTTTCGGCAGCATAGGCAGCAGCTGCGTTGGCAGCACCTCCGAGAAGAGCTGCGGTGAATAACGATGCGATTATCTTTTTCAATTTATACACTCCCCATTTTGTTGTCTTTTTGTCATTTGCGGTGATAAAACCTCTATATTAACATTCACTTGAAAGAACGTAAATGTGACACTTTTTTTGAAAAAAAATAAAAAAAGCGGATAATGCCTAATAATTATGCATATCCGCTTGTATTTTTGGCACTTTCGACCATATATCGCCGATCAGTAGGAAGCAGCCACAGTTGATACCCTGCCGTATCTGAGACGGTGTACCAGAACGCTGAGCACAGCAAATGTTACAGCGAAGCCAAGCTCTATTCCCATATAGAGCAGCAGGTCACCACCGGCTGAAGAGCTGTCTGAGATGGAGAATACCCGTCCGAAGCCTACATCACTGCATATCAGTTCGTTTGCTTTCACATACCAGTAGGCGGGGAGGAATCTTGAAAAAGCGAGAACACTGTCGCTGAGCATAGACAGGGGCACGAATATTCCGCAGAGGAAGCTCATTCCGAGGCCAAGTATCTGTGTAAGAAGGCTTATTACTTTCTCGGAGGGATCAAAGCTTGCTATGAACACGGTGAGAGAAGTCGATACCATTGTGAAGATCAGGCTGTTAAGGACTGCCAGCCACTGTCGTCCGCTATACATACCGCCGAATATGAACAGACCTGCTGCTATGAGCACCAGCCACTGAACAAGGACGAGTACTGTGCTTCCTGCATACAGCTGCAGAGTGAAGGAAGACGGTCTCAGGCATGAACAGTTTGTGCGGTAGCGTATATCCCTTCTTGTCATTGTCAGGATCACGGGACAGAGTGCATTGAGTATTGCAGATATAATGATATAAGGCATATACCTGAAATATCCGCCGAAGAATTTAGGCATATCTGAGCTGTTTTTTTCCTCGCTGAGCATTGATACCTCAGTTTCCTCCGAGAATGAGCTACCAACAGTCTTTACAGCTTCAGTGATATCCATTCCGCTGACAGTACAGGCTTTTACAGAGGCAGCATACTCATTGAGGAACTGCCCCATGTATACGACGGAATAGCTGTCGTGGACGTGATAGCTTCCGAAGAGACCGTCTGTATTGCCGGCAGCAAGCGAGCTGCTGTAGCCCTCGTTGATAATGAGAGCATAGTCGATGCTTTCACTGTATAGTGAATCGAGGATCTTATTCTTATCCTCATCGATGTCCACGATCTCGTTGTTCTTCTTGATAAGATTTATAAGCTCCTGGCTTTCAGGGGTGTCGTCCTTATCGAAAACGGCTATTTTAAGGGAGTTCAGCTCGAACTTGCTCTCGGCGGTCTTCTCCTTTGCCATAGGTATAGCGATTGCGACGAATACTATCATATACATGAGCGATGAGAGCCATTTGCTCTTCAGCACTTTTATAAAAACCTTAAAGACTTGCATATTTTTTCCTCCTTGTCAGCAGAATTCCGAGGATATCGAAGACCAGAGCGGTCACAGCCATTGTTATCATGCATACTCCATATTTGCTCAGATCATCGTAAACATTGAGATAGTAGAAGCTGTTGGTGATAACAGCAGCAGGATTTATCCGGTTGAACCAGGGACAGATGCTTTCTATCCTTACCTTCATATTAGCGATCATCAGACCGCTCAGGAAGCAGAGTATCAGAGAAACAGCTGTTGATACTGCTATTTTCACTGAAGTTGACAGGAAGCCTACGGAGCCCACGAAAAATCCCAGGGACACACCAAGGATACCTGCCAGCAGAGCGGTAAGGTAGACAAGTCCGAGGCGGCTGCCCATATCTATCTGAAGTCCGAATCTTACGAAGGTGACACTGAAAAGCATACATATCGAATGTACGATATAGCTTCCGGTCAGGCTTGCAGCAAGGCTTATTGATTTCGGAGTAGGGGAGCAGCATTTTCTTGCTCCCAGCTGTGAGAGGTCGGCCTGATTATTGATCGTGATATGAAGTCCGGTTATAGAGCCGAAAAGTGCTACCATTGCGAGGAGGTTATAGAAATAGTCTGTCATATAGTCGGTATTTCCGCTGGAGAGAGGTATCTCACGAAGCGAGGCGGTCTCCTCGGAAAAGGATGCGATAACGTCCTGTGCCTTTGATGGGTCACGCATTATACAGTCCTTGATTATCTGCTGGCGGGAGTTGTACTCCTTTACGAAGGAGCTTAGTATAGATGATCTCAGGTCTGATTCAGCCACAGTAAGTGAAAGCTTTCCGTCAGCGGTGATGATGCCGTTCACTTTTTTATCCCGCAGCATTTTTTCTGCCTCTTCCTTATCGGCATAGGTCACATCCAGCAGAGGCTCTTCCTGCTCCTGCAAAGAGTCCAGTACAGAGCGGAGAGTCTGATCCTGAGCCTCGTCTGTTACAGCAACAGGTATAGTATCGAATTTAGTGGTTTCATTATAGACATTGCTGAAGGCTATCTTGAAGAATGTACCCAGTGCAACCGGGAACAGGATCAGCCAGATAAGGATATCCTTTACACGCAGGGATGATAACAGCTCATATTTAAGGTTGTGAAGGAACATTGTCAATCCTCCTTATCTCTCAGGTCCTTGCCTGTTATTTCAAGGAAAACGTCGTTGAGTGTGGGGAGCTCGGAGTATACTCTTCCGAAGCTGAGGTCATTTTTGCGGAGAACATCCATTATTCGGATTAGGTTATGCTTGCCTCCGGAGCAGAATACCGAGAGCTTTCCGTCCTCGTATTTTGTGTCGTAAACATGGGGAAGACCTGCGAATTCGTTCAGTACATCATCGCTCAGGCCGATTATCTCGATAGTCACTGTTTCAGTGTTGCGTATCATGCGCTTCAGCTCATCCTTGGAGCCCTCAGCGATCTTGCGGCCCTTGTCCATAATAGCGATCCTGGTGCAGATCTGCTCCACCTCTTCCATGTAGTGTGAGGTATAGATTATCGTAGCACCGTTTCTGTTCAGCTCCTCTATGCCTTCGAGTATCTTGTTCCTGCTCTGAGGGTCAACTGCCACTGTAGGTTCATCGAGGATTATCAGCTTTGGCTTGTGAGCTATCCCGCAGGCGATATTAAGTCTGCGGAGAAGTCCGCCGGAGAGCTTTTTAGGATAGAATTTAACGAAATCCTCAAGGCCCACAAAGCGGATAGCCTCTTCAACGTACTGCTTTCTCTTAGCCTTGTCTGAGATGTAGAGGCCGCAGAAGTAATCGATGTTCTCATAGACTGAGAGCTCATCGAATACGGCAACATTCTGCATGATGATGCCTATATCCTTTTTGATATCATAGCTGACCGGAGTCATCTCCCGGCCGAATATCTTTATATTTCCTTTGTCAAAGGCAAGAAGTGAGAGAAGGCAGTTGATAGTGGTGGTTTTGCCGGAGCCGTTAGGACCGAGAAGTCCGAATATCTCGCCCTCTTTTATTTCAAGGTCAAGGTGGTCGAGGGCTATGAGCTGACCGTAGCGTTTAACGAGATTTTCTATTTTAACAACAGTATTATCCATATGATTACCTCCCGGAGATTATTTTTCTTTGGTATGATATCATTATAGCTCATTTTGCAGAAGAGCGGTAGTGTCATCTGTCAGAAAATCCATATGACAAATGTCATTTTTTTCACACACCGGAGTGCGGCTCCTTCCTGCACGGCAACAGCATTTACTTTATGTGTGCGGAGATAACTCCGCAGGTATATAAATTGTGCGCTGTAACAAGGGAACGCCTTCACTTGCAAGGCGTTCCCTCTCCCCAAACAGTCCACCGGACTGTTTGGGGATTCACCCTTTGCGAAGCGCCTTCGTATTATTTCGCCGTCTTTAAAGCTGAAAACGGCGACCAGAGGCGCTGCCTCTGGACTCTGGCAAGGAATAACATCCCTTGCATCCCTTTTCACGCTGCTGCTCTGTACGAGGCTGTTACTCTGCTTTCGCTCATCTTAATAGAAAGTAAATGCCGTTTCCATGCGCCTTCCTGAGACCGCCCTTGCTTTTTTGACAGTGCTGTGATATAATTTATCTGATTCAGGAATGTATGGATATGGCTGCGGCGGATTATCCCGAATGGGGATCTTGTACTTTGGGTATCTCTATTTTGCTGCCGTATCAATGCCTGCATATGCTATGGCGGCAATAAGTTCCATCAATTGAAAGAAAGGTGCTGAGAGAATATGGACAGACTGCTTGACAAGCTTATAATACTTCTAATATGTATGGTATCACTTTCAGCATACGGAAGCAGTACGATGCCGGTACTGGTGCTTCTTGTATCAGCGGCACTTTCTGCGGTCATACAGCTTCTTGAAGAGAGAAGGTCTGCGGCGGCAGTTACAGGAGCTGTGTCAGTATCATGTCTGATATTTCCGGCAATGCTTTGTACTGCTCCCCTTATATTCTACGATGCTCTGAGGCAGCACAGGAGCTGGCTTATGATACCGGCTGCCGCAGCTCTTTTGGGAGGCGGAGATCTCAGCATTTCACAAATGCTGCTTACCCTCTGCGCATCATTAGCATCATACATAATATACAGACGTACTTCAGCACTGGAGGAGACAGTTGAAAAGCTGACAGCACTCCGTGATGAGGGCAAGGAAACGAACATCAGGCTGACTGAACAGAATTACCGCCTTATGGAGGCACAGGATAATGCTGTAAGGCTGGCTACTCTTAAAGAGCGAAATCGTATAGCACGGGAGATACACGATAATGTGGGACATATGCTGACCCGTTCACTTCTTCAGTCCGGAGCGCTTATGATAGTAAACAAGGATGAGAAGCTGAAAGAACCTCTTGCAAGTCTGAAGGAGACTCTTGATACAGCAATGACAAGTATCCGTCAGAGCGTACATGATCTGCATGATGACTCCGTTGACCTTAAAGCTTCCATAGAGGAGAGTCTTGTTCCGGCAAGAGAGCGTTTCACAGTAAGGCTGGAGTACGATGCAGGAGAGGATATCCCCGGAAATATCAAGTTCTGTGCAGCGGGAGTAGTAAAGGAGGGCGTATCCAATGCGGTCAAGCACTCTTCCGGAGACAGGCTGAGCGTTATATTCAGGGAGCATCCTGCATTTTATCAGCTTATGATAGAGGACAACGGAAGCTCAGGAAAGATACATGAGACAGGTATAGGTCTGAAGAATATGGAAGAGAGGGCCAAGAGCTGCGGAGGCAATATAAGGTTCACGCCGTCAGACAGCGGCTTCCGGATATTTATGTCCATACCGAAAAAACAAGGAGAATGATATGAGGATAGCAGTTATAGACGATGACAGCCTGGTGGCACTGTCACTGAGGACGATTCTTGAAAATACCGGAAATATCACCGTTGAGGCAATGGGAAGCAGCGGTGCTGAGGCGATAGAGATATACCGCAGCCATAAGCCCGACGTTATGCTTATGGATATACGAATGGAGGGCATGACCGGACTTGAAGCAGGAGAGAAGATACTGGGAGAGTTTCCGGATGCGAGGATACTTTATCTGACTACTTTTTCCGATGACGAGTATATAGTCAAGGCTATGAGCATAGGTGCAAAGGGCTATATACTCAAGCAGGATTTTGAGGGCATTGCTCCTGCACTTGAGGCTGTAATGGGCGGACAGAATGTCTATGGCGACAAGGTGGCAGGAAAGCTGCCGGGACTTATGATGCTGAAAGAGGAGTTCGATTTTGCCGCTCATGGCATAAGTGATAAGGAGCGGGAGATAATGGAGCTGGTAGCAAAGGGCCTCAGCAATAAGGAGATAGCAGGAGAGCTTTTTCTGGGAGAGGGTACCGTTAGGAACTACATAAGCAGTCTTCTGGACAAGCTGGACCTCCGTGACCGCACACAGCTTGCAGTATATTACTACACTGAGGTAAAGGGAAGGTGATATCCTTATTCCCGTACTGAAACAGTATACAAAACTCAGCCGATAATTTTGTGCAGTTTTAAAGCCGGTATTTTCCGCTATAAATTGACATATACCGCAAAAAATGCTATACTTTATGTATAGGCATTGAAGCCGTAAGAGGCCGTAAGGGGATGCGGCTGTCAAAGGAGTGGTGTATATGATGTTTTGCGAAAAATGTGGGGCACCCATGCAGGACGGCAGTCTGTTCTGTGAACGCTGCGGAAACCGTGCGGCAGTTCCGCCGGGCAGCGGACAGTTTGATCAGGGGCAAGCTGCATCGCCTTTCAGGCAGAATGGAAATGTGAATCCTTTCCAGCAGAATGTCAGTGGGAATCCGTTTCAGCAGAATGTCCGGCAGCAGGATCAGCAGCAGGCACAGTATCAGCAGCCCGTGAACAATTACCCTCCGCCTCAGTATCAGCAGGCACCTGTCTATCAGGACCCGTATTATCAGGACGGAGCAGGATATACAGATGTTCAGAAGAATGGCAAGAGCAGCAATACTGCCATAATAATAGCACTTGCCGCACTGACGCTGCTTGTGCTCGTACTGTGCGGACTGCTCATATACTTAATGGTGGGAAAGGACGAAAGCAGCTCCGGCGGCGGAAAGAGTGATTCCGAAGCAGTTGTTTCAGAAAGGGATGTGTCTCTGTCTGAAAAAGAGACCGAAGCTGTGTCTGACAGTGAAGAGGTCAGCGTAAGCGAGGAGCAGGAAACCGAGCCTGCAGAGCCTGAGCCGCCTGATAATTCCTATGAGAGAATAGCAAAGAGAGCAGCCAGCCGTCAGCCGGTGAAGATAAACTATGTTTCCTCAGATGTATCTGATTATCCCAACGTGAAGGTGTACTTTATGGCTGAGGATGAGCAGGGTGATACTGTTGACCTATATTCTCCCAATGTAGCTGTCAAGGAGTCCGTAAAGGGCGGCGCAGAGCTTGAACGTGAGGTAAAGTCTGTTGAGCAGCTCAAGGGCCGTGAAGGCGTAAGCTTTGATATAGTCGCAGATAAGTCCGGAAGCATGAGAAATGATATGGATGCAATGCAGAGGGTAATGAGTCAGTTTGTTGATGCTCTTGATTATCAGTCCGGCGACAGAGCTGAGCTCATAGCCTTTGATTCATTCGTTATGTATATGTGTACCTATACATCTGATACATCACTGCTCAAAAACGGCATCAATAACATGGAACCATACGGTGAGACAGCTCTCTATGACGCACTGTATGAGGGAGTCACTAATGCCGGCGCACAGCGTGGAGCAAGATGTGTTATCGGATTCACCGACGGCTCTGACAACCAGAGCAGCCATACCTCTCAGGAGGTAATAGACCTTGCAAACT
Source organism: Ruminococcus flavefaciens (assembly GCA_002371825.1). Classification (GTDB taxonomy): domain Bacteria; phylum Bacillota; class Clostridia; order Oscillospirales; family Ruminococcaceae; genus Ruminococcus; species Ruminococcus flavefaciens_L. The sequence goes on from DFHF01000008.1 coordinate 81,667, forward strand.
TCTATTCTGTTCCTGTATTCATCATAGGAACAAAAGGCGCTTCGGATTATGCCAATATAACCTCTGCAACAGGAGGACAGTACTGGAATGTAAATTCAATAAATGATATGTCGCAGATACTTGACCAGATATATGCTCAGGAGAAGGATATGTACTGTATGGAGTACGTCTCTGATTCTGCACTGGACAAGTTCTCCGAAAGAGACATAGAGCTTGCTGTGGAGGATGAAAACTACGGCACAGTGACAAAGATAAACTTTACTCCCACAGAGACTCTCAAGAAGCAGACACACGCTTCAAGATATGAGCTCATAAAGGCAGACGTAACATGGGAGCAGGCCAATGCAGAGTGCATCAGGCGAGGAGGACATCTCATCACCATAAACTCTGAGGATGAGATGAAAAAGGCAAGTCAGCTTGCACAGGACGCAGACCTTAAGTACATTTGGATGGGTGGATATACGTCCATAAGAGGCACAAGTGCCTTCGGACATTGGATAACCGGAGAGCCCTTCAATTACCAGCAGTGGTATCCGGGAGAGCCTTCACGAAACGACAAGGACGGCGTTGCAGAGATGTACCTTATGCTATGGTTTGTAGATAACAAGTGGTCGTGGAATGACCAGAGAAACGATGTGTTCAATATTCCCGGCATAACCTATTTTGTAGGAAAGACCGGATATATATGTGAATACGAGGATTGATACCGGAGGAAGAAATGTCAAAAAGATCAAAGGACAGCGTCCTATTAAAAATTATAACACTAATTTGCATAGCAGCACTATTTCTGGTGATAGCAGTTGGAGTATACTTCATAAAAAACGAACGTGACAGCAGTTCGTCGTCATCATCATCACAGGGAAAATCCCAGGAAGAGACAGCTCCTGATGGACAGCAGGAGGAGAGCACGGAGGATAATACATCTGCGGAGCCCTCATCTGCCGAGGAAAACAGCAGTACAGAGCCTGTTTCAGGTGACAAGTATGACAAGCTGATAGGTAAGATGGACCTGCATCAGAAGATATGCCAGCTTTTCATAGTCACACCTGAATCGCTTACAGGATATGATGTGGTAACAGCTTCCGGAGATGCAACAAAGTCTGCCCTGGAGGAATATCCTGTAGGAGGACTGGTATACTTTGCAAAGAATCTGGAAGATGAAGAGCAGGCAAAAGCCATGCTGAGCGGTGCAAGGGATATCGCCGGAGAGCTTGGACAGCTCCCGCTGTTCTTAGCAGTTGATGAAGAGGGCGGAGATGTTGCAAGGTGTGCAGATACCATAGGCACCACAAAGTTCAGCCCCATGTATGATTACAAGGAGCAGGGCGAATCCACAGCCTACAGCAATGCCTATACCATAGCAAAGGATATTTCCGGGATAGGCTTCAATCTTGACTTTGCGCCGGTAGCAGATACCTGGTCAAATCCTGAAAATACTGTCATAGGCAAAAGAGCATACAGTGATGATTTTGCTGAAGCTGCTGCTCTTGTGGCTTCAGCTGTAAAGGGATTCAAGGACGGCGGAGTGTACTGTTCGCTCAAGCATTTCCCGGGGCACGGTGATACCAAAGAGGATTCTCACCTTGGTACAGCAACAGCCTCAAAGACTCCGGATGAGCTGGCAAATGAGGAATATCTGGCCTTTGAGAGCGGAATAAAGGCCGGTGCAGATATGGTAATGGTTGGACATATAACTGTTACAAGCATTGACGATCAGCCCGCAACTATCTCGGAAAAGATCATAAAGGATGAGCTCAGAGGCCGCCTCGGCTATGACGGAGTTGTGGTCACAGATTCCCTTGCAATGGGAGCTGTAGCTGATATGTATGATTCCGGCGAGCTTGCAGTAAAGGTTATCGAGGCCGGAGCTGACATACTGCTCATGCCTCAGGACGTCAAGTCAGCTGTATCAGCATTGGAAGAGGCCGTTAAAAGCGGTCAGATCTCCGAAGAGCGTATTGATGAGAGCCTCCGCAGGATACTTATCCTGAAGGGCGAAAAAATGGATCTTGGAGAATGATAATGTACTGAATACGGGGGAGCTCTGAAAAGAGTTCCCCTCGTTTTTTTGAACTGTTTCTGTATAAACAAAAAGGCCCTGCATAAGAACTGCTCCGGCGGTGTAAAGACTGACTGAGGTCTGTGGCTCAGCAGCCTGTATTTTTGCCGGAAAAGCAGCCTTATTGCAAGGCCTTTACTATTTTGAAATATGCTGATCTCGAATACAGCGTGATACTATCAGAGCTGGTCTGCGATCTCAAGGACAAGCTTTTCAGTCTTCTCCCAGCCGAGGCAGGGATCTGTTATGGACTTGCCGTATATATTTTCACCGATCTTCTGTGAACCGTCCTCGATATAGCTTTCTATCATAAGACCCTTCACCAGCTTTTTTACCTCGCTGCTGTGGCGCATACTGTGGAGTATCTCCTTGGCGATACGGGGCTGTTCAAGGTACTGCTTGCCGGAATTGGAGTGATTGGTATCCACAACAAGAGCGGGATTTTTCAGCCCTTTTTCTGCGTAGGTAGCAGCAAGGCGGTTGAGGTCCTCGAAGTGATAGTTAGGGAAGGACTGACCACGGTCGTTTACATAGCCTCTGAGTATAGCATGGGCATAGGGATTTCCGTCACTTCTGACTTCGCATCCACGGTAGATGAAAGCGTGAGGATGCTGAGCGGCAGTTATGGAATTCATCATAACTGAGATATCTCCGCCGGTAGGATTTTTCATTCCCACAGGAATAGATACACCGCTGGAAACGAGACGGTGCTGCTGATTTTCCACGGAGCGGGCTCCGATAGCGATATAGGAGAGCAGATCGTCAAGGTAGCTGAAGTTCTCGGGGTAGAGCATTTCATCTGCCGAGCTGAATCCTGTCTCTGCCAGAGCACGCATATGGAGGTTCCTGACGGCAATGATACCGCTTTTCAGGTCAGGCATAGCAGCCGGGTCAGGCTGATGGAGCATACCCTTGTAGCCGTCACCGGTAGTACGGGGCTTTCCGGTATAGATACGGGGGATCATAAAGATCTTGTCGCTGACCTTTTCCTGGAGTTCCCTTAGTCTTGTGATATAGTCGAGGACGCTGTCCTCATTATCAGCCGAGCATGGGCCGATTATCAGGAGGAATTTGTCTGACTCTCCTGTAAATATCTTAGCTGTCTCCTTGTCACGTTCTGCCTTGATGTCGATAAGCTCCTGAGAGAGCGGGTGAGCGGCCTTTATCTCTGAGGGATGCGGCAGCTCTCTTACGATGTGCATAGACATATTTATACTTCCTTTCAGCGGAATGTTTTCCGCAGCTTGACGTATTCAAAACGTTAGTATGAATTGATGAGGTTACTTTTAATGCTCAAGTGCTTTTTTTGCTGCGCTATCACATTGACGAATAGCCCAGTTTAAAAAAGTATCGCGTTTATCAGCGGATGCGTACACAAATTTCATGTTTTTAGGTAGTTTATGATTGTTTAAAATTGGCTCACCATTATTATAGTTTTGCAGACAATCTAACTCTGAGTCTACAATCAAAGCAATCCTTGAATTCTTTATTTCTGAAGAACATAGAAATTCAATGAATTTACACCAGGTGTATTTTTCTGGATTATATTTGCATGAACTATCTAATTCAAATTTTATGTTAGCTAACTTTTTTAGAGCAATTTGTCCATTTGTAGAATCTTTATATAGTTGACCAATCATGCCGATGCAATTTTTTTTACCGTTATAGTCTTTATAATTAGTATCCATAGCAAATATATGATCATAATCATTAAACAACTGCATTTCATTTTGTGGTATCTTATTTCCTTCAAAATATGTTTCTGTAATTATTTTTTTATTTTTGCTCACATTTTCACGTTTAATATATAATTTTCGAGTGAATATATTGTTGTTCCCATCTAAAAACATATTAAATTCAGGGCTTAATTGTATGGCAATATTATTAAAAGTATAATCTTTTCCCTCAATGTGAATAGGTGTACCTTGTATTATAATTGGAGTATTCTTATGGAGTTCAATGTTTAGTTCAACTTCACGTGGCTTCTTCTGTTCTTCTTTGTTCATTCTCTTTTCCTCCTGTTATTATGAATTTAGAATGGAAGGTTTGTGTAAGATATGCCGGATTTACCATAATTTTTATTCATGAAAAGAATTTTCACTTCCAGCCAGCCAGTCTGTACCGAATCTGAGGGCAAGCTGGTCACAGAGCACCAGAGCAGCTGCACTGTCCAGAACAACTCTTGCCCGGTGGATGATAGCAGGGTCATGGCGTCCTTTTATTACGAGTGTTGTATCAGACATATCCCGCATATCTACGGTATCCTGTTCCTTGTAAATTGAAGGAGTAGGCTTTACGGCAGTGCGGATGATTATAGGCATACCGCTTGAAATACCGCCGAGGATACCGCCGTTGTGGTTAGTGGAGGTGCAGACGGAGCCTCCGCAGCTGCGGAAATTGTCGTTTGCCTCACTGCCTGTCATATCAGCAAGAGCGAAGCCGTCGCCGAATTCAACGCCCTTGACAGCAGGGATACTGAAGAACATATGTGAGATCACGCTTTCGAGGGTATCGAACCATGGCTCACCAACACCTGCCGGGAAGCCGTATACAGCAGTTTCAAGCCTGCCGCCTACGCTGTCGCCGTTATTTTTTGCAGCCTCTATCTTTTCAGTCATAGGAGTACGCACACTGTCATCCAGCACTGCAAAATCCTTATCCCCGAGGCTGAGTATATCTTTTTCAAGTTCAGCAGAGAAGCCTCTGTCGCAGACTCCGCCGCAGGAGAGAATATGTGTGCCTATGAGTATGCCCTTAGCTTTCAGTGCGCTGATGGCAACAGCTCCGGCAGCAACGATACCTGCGGTAATACGGCCTGAGAAGTGTCCGCCGCCCCGGAAGTCCTGATTGCCGTGGTACTTCATCATAGCAGTGAAGTCAGCGTGACCGGGACGGGCCTTGTAAGCAAGCTCGCCGTAATCACGGCTGTGCTGATCCTGATTTTCTATCATAAAAGTTATGGGAGTGCCGGTAGTCCTGCCGTTGAACACTCCGCTGAGAATTCTGACCTTATCTGCCTCATGTCTTGCAGTAGAGATAGAGCCCACTGCTTTTCTGAGGTCCATTTGGTGGGCGATGAACTCATCGTCCACGGGGATGCCGGGAGCGAGACCGTCGAGTACAGCACCTATAGCGGCACCGTGGCTCTCACCGAAAATAGTTATAGAAACGCTTGAACCAAAGGTGTTTTTCACTTAATTCAGCTCCTTAAAATGTGATGCGAAAATTCCATATTTTATAAAGAATTTGCGCTCCCTGAACAAAGTTCAGGGCAATAACCGCAGTAAGGCGGTTATTTAGGACACATTAATTATATCATGAAGGCGGCAAAGTGTCAATTATTAATTTAACGATTTGCAGGTATAAAGCGATAAAGTAAATGTGCATTTTTAATAATGCACTATTGACCTTATAACTGCTTTGGTGTATAATATTAATCGATAAAAATCTTTAGCTGGATCAGGGGAAGGATATTTGCTTCCCCTATGATACATCGTACTGAAAGAAGAGTGTGATATGAAAAAAGTCGTTACCATTCAGGATATATCTTGTTTCGGAAAGTGTTCGCTCACAGTGGCACTTCCGGTAATATCGGCAATGGGCATAGAAACAGCGGTCATCCCCACAGCAGTGCTTTCCACCCATACAGGCGGATTCACAGGCTTTACCTTCCATGACCTTACAAGCGATATCCCGGATATTGCTGCACACTGGAAATCGCTGGGACTGAAATTCAATGCGATATATACAGGGTATCTCGGCTCAAAGGAGCAGATACGCATAGTTTCAGACTTTTTTGATGATTTTGGCACCGATGACAATTTTATAGTATGTGACCCTGCAATGGCAGACGGCGGAAAGCTCTATACCGGATTTACTGATGAATTTGTAGACGAGATGAAGAAGCTCTGTGCTAAGGCGGATTATATCATCCCGAATATGACGGAAGCCTCATTCCTGCTTGGCATACCCTATACGGAAGAGTACGACAGGAGCTATGCTGAGGATGTACTCAGAAAGCTTGCCGGGCTGGGATGTCCCACACCGGTGCTCACCGGAGTTCATTTCGACAAGGAAAAGCAGGGAGCTGCGGCATACGATTCACGGACAGGAGAATTCTTCTATTCCTTCCGCAATACGATAGATAAGACAGTACATGGTACAGGCGACATATTCTCCAGCGTATTCACAGGAGCAGTTGCTCTTGGAAAGTCTCTCCAGGAGGCGATAGATATATCTGTGAATTATACAGTCGACTGCATCGAAGCTACTCTTGACTGCTTCGAGGAGCAGTGGTACGGAAGCTGTTTTGAGCTTTGTCTCGGCAGGCTTATCGACTATGTAAACGGGAAGTAAGAGCTATGTACGACAGAGCAAGGCGGACTGCCGCCGGGATAATGGCGGATATATGCTCAGCCGGCAGCCTTGAGGCGGCAGAAAGGCTCAGGGCAGAGCTTTACGGCGAAAGCGGGAATGTCTTTGCCGGAGACAGTGATGTCAGGCGGCACATACCGAACAGGATCACCGGACTGATGCTCAGCTCAGTAAACGAACTTCTTGCTGCACTGAAAAGCGGCTCCTATGAGCTGTCGGGAGATATTGCCGGTATCATCAGTTCACTGCCGGATGAAGATCTTCTTGCAGACAGGGATATGATGCGTGAATTCTACCGCACCCGTATCATGGAGCTGAATAGGAAATACGGCAGAGAGATACTGCCATATGATAAAAACATATGATAGAGGAAAGTCCCCGGAATAGCCTGTATGGTATCGGCCCGGGGACTTTTTAGCGTGGCTTTGAGCAAAGGGACGGCTCTGCGGGATAAATTATCGGGGAAAAGGTTGAAAAAAGCGGAAAAATATGTTATTATTGAAAAAAACAAAAGGAGCCTGAAAATGGGAAGTGTAATATCCTTACTAACGGATTCAGAACTCTGTCTGATAGAACAGCTCACATATCTTGATGAGGATGTGGCAAGAGCTGCCTCAGATGAAAATGATATAGTGGATTTCTACAAAATAAGTGAAATAAACAAGGGCGAGAAAATTTCGGAGATACTCAGGGTGTTTGACGAAAATGCCCTTGCAAATCTGAGGAAGCATACCGGTCCGGTATGTGATGCACAGATAAGCGGTGTGGAATGGGCGAGAATGATAACATTCCTGAAAAACGGCAGATCTTCTTCGCTTGTGCTTGAGGAGCTTATGCTTGATGAGGATGGATATCATTCTGTATGCGGTGCTGACGGAAAGAGCTATCATTATCCGCTGGCTCTATGTTTTTCTGACGGTTCCGGCAGAAGTCATGAGGCGATAGTAGCGTTCAAGGGAACTACCGGTCCTAAGGAGTGGGCAGACAACGTAAGGGCGGCTACCAGATTTGATACTCCTCCCCAGAGAAGAGCACTCGGATTTGTAGAGAAAATGGCTGAAAGCTTTGGCAAGATCACAGTTACCGGTCATTCCAAGGGAAGCAATAAAGCGATGTATACGGCGCTGATGTGCGATAAGGTAAAAAGATGTGTGGGATTTGACGGGCAGGGCTTCTCGAAGGTATTTCTGGAAGATTCTGAGGTAGCAGAACGGATAGAAAGAAGAGCCGGACTTATCAAGAATTACTCTCTTACCGGAGACTTTGTGCATATACTTCTGTATCAGATCCCGGATTCGCATCAGCTTTTCTGCAAGGGGTACAGTGTTGAATCGATAGGGGAGAACCATGCTCCCAATTCCTTCTTTCTTCAGTCGTCGGACAGCTCTGATGAAAGGATAGAAACACAGGTGATAATGGTGGGGAATACATCATATGTCGTACCTAAGATACAGACCGTGAGCGAGGATTCAAATGTAGAGCTGCTCCATTCTTTTGTAGACTGTCTTCTTACACGGGGAGAGAATGTTGAGGGAATAGTTGAGTATCTTGCGAAGATACTTCCCGTGGTCATAGTCGGCGAGGACGAGAACGGGAAGAAGTACGATCAGAAGGGCAAGCTGGAAATGATATTCAGCGATACCGACAGTCTTACTGCACTTGTCTCAAGTCTTGTAAGCTTTGTAAGAGAAAATAAGCTGAAGAGCGACTATGTTGAAGCTCTTCTGAAGGCTTTCGGCATCAAGGGTCTTGATCTTCTGACACTTCTGTTCGGAATAAATGCATGATGACCGAAGCTTCCGATATGTGAAATTTAAACGCTCTCTGAATATTCAGGGAGCGTTTTTGTGTGCTGAAAGACGGTAAAAAGTCAAGCTTCTCAATACCGATCCGAGGAGCTTTGAGACTGCCTGTATTTATATTGACTTTTTAACAGAATTATGCTATACTATGGGCAGACTGGCCGAAAAACGCTTAAATAAGGCTTTTAAAGGATGGATATTGCAAACAGATATAATACTTTGGCCGGCCAATATAATGAGAGAAGAGGAAATTATGGAACAAAACTCAATCGAGACCGGTCAGAGTACTGCGCCGGAACAGACATCAGTGCCTGCTGATACACAGACGTCCGCAGCAGCGTCCGGATCAGCACCGCCGCCTGTACAGAATAATGGGACTCCTGCACCTGTACAGTCAGCTCAGCCTCAGGCAAAAAAGAAAAGCAAAAAGCCGCTTATCATTGCCATTATCCTTGCTGCATTGATAGGCCTCGGTATCGGCGGATTTTTTCTGTATCAGCATTTTTCGGACGACAGTTCCGGAAGCAGCAAGAAAAAAGACCGCAGCAAGTCCGGCAGCAGCGCATCAGAAAGCGACAGACTGGATATAACTGACTATGACGCTGTTGTTGATGAACCTGAGGAAGAGGAGATCGTCTACGACGGTCCTGAGGAGAGCGAGGCAACTCAGCTTGGCATAAGCCACAATGAGGACGGAGACTTCCGGTTCATGAGCGGAAGCTTTGATGAGACAGTCTCCTCATCGGATGAAGCTTTTCAGTTCATCGCAGACTATTCAGACAAGATAGGTATATCTGATCCCTACAGTGAGCTCAGCTTTATTGAGGAAAAAACTTATAAGGGTGCTGTATACTACAAATTCCAGCAGGTATATCAGGATGTTCCGGTATACGGAAATGAACTTATCGTTGCTGTTGATCCGGACGGGAAAGTTGATTCAGTCAACGGCGGCTATACCGAAATAACTATCAGTACCACACCTTCAAAAGACCGGAAGGCAGCAGAGGAAACTGCAAGAAAGTATGCAGGCAAGAATATGGAGATATCAAAATTTGAGCTTACAGTTCTGCCCCATACTGAAGACGGCGAGCAGAAGCTGGCTTACGATATCTCTGTGACAGGAGATTCAAATTCAGCTGATCTGCTTATAGATGCAGATACCTGCGAGATCATTTCTGAGGGAAAAATGTATAATGCTGCTACTGAGATCCTCAAAGTAGATGCAAATGGTACTCAGTACCGTGTAGAGCTTGAAAAAGAAATGACTGGTAATTATAACATCTGTGATCCTACCCGAAATATCACCGTATCAGATGCCGGAATGACATCTATCGGATTAGTTGCCGTTTCAGATGGCTTCCTGAACGGCTTTACACCTCTTGCAGCAACACAGACATCGGAAAATGCTGACGGAAGTGTAAATCTTGCAGTCTATCCCAAGGAGGATCTTCTGGAACAGGTACTTCCGGATGCGAAAGACATAACAACTATCGCAGATCTGTTTGATCCTATTCTTACTGAATATGCAGTAGGTTCTATGAGCAGCGTACAGAAGGCTTATGATTACTATGATACAATGTACGGCTGGAAATCATTTGACGGTGAGGGAATGCCTATCGAGCTAATTATCGATGTAAAGGATTCACTGTCACATGAGGTGCCTGCTGACTCAGACAGTGCGCTTAAGAAGGTGTTTGCGGCTATAAAGGTGCTTCTGCCGAGCCTCAAGGATGTGCAGAATGCTGCTTTCATCAAGGATACCAACGTCATAATCTTCGGCAAAGCAAACAGCAAGCCTCTCGTAGGCCCCGGAATCATAGGACATGAGTTTACTCACGGCGTTATCGATAAGATAGTACATATGAAATCCAATGTTAAGGCAGGAACGATAAACGAAGGATATGCGGATGTAATGGGCTCTGTCATTGCAGGTGACTGGGAGTTCATGACAAAGGAGGTACCCACTGACTGGGAGTACTATGAAAGTGCTCTGAGAAGTGCGGCCGATCCCAATAAGTTCGGTTCTCCTGCAATAAAGGATACATCAGATGAGTTCTACCGTGAGTATCCGAAAGATGAGCATGATAATGCTTCTATCGTTTCACATACAGCATATCTTATGACTCAGAAGGGCCTTTCCAATGACAAGGTAGCAGAAGTATTCTTTGGTTCCATGTTCCGTCTCATATCAAATCCTGATATGGAGAGTGTGGCACACGCAGTTATCAAAACTTCCAATATGCTCTCCTACAGGAAGGAAGAACAGCAGGCAATTGCTGAGGCCTTTATGGATACCAAGATGCTTGATACCGAGGGCAAGATAAAAATAAAGGTACACTGCGGAAACCGTGATATCGCTGATGCAGTAATATCTATCGACGGCACTGAAGTAGGCAGAACTGATGATGACGGAATGCTGGTGCTTGATCTTGAATCCAGATGGATAGGAGACATAACAGTAGATGCAAAGGCTGACGGATTTAACGGCTCAACATTGTTAGGTTACTCCTTAGGTGATATTGTAGACTTTGACTTCAATCTTGCAGTAAATAAGGACTTCGGAAAGACTCACGGAAGTGATCCTGATAAAACAGGAGAAGTCACAGGAGAAAAGGTAGTAGTTACCATACTTGCAATGGAAGCTGACGGCACATCCGATTACGCAAAGGAGAAGGCTCAGGAATACTATGTTCAGAAGGGTTCAAAGATAAGCCTTCAGAAGCTGGTTGACGCAATGGGTATGGACGGAGTCACTACCGACGGTACCAAGATATACTTTGATACCGGTATCGTTCCGGTAGAGCTGTCATATCACATATACGGTTCGGATGAGGTATTCGATTTCAACAAGCCTATATATGAGGATGTTGTCATTGAGCCTGTAGTCGGTGTCGGAGGCATGGATTTCGGCGGACAGGATCTTGATGATCTTGCTCAGGAGCTTGACGGCATTTTCAACGGCGGAGGAATGAATTAAAAACATATAATCCCGCTTTTTTCAGAATAAGTATAAAGACCGGATCTGGGGATTCCCTGGTCCGGTCTTTTGAATTATCAGGATATAAGAAGTTCTCTCATAAGAACGAGGTCGAAGCTGTCAAGTCTGTTATCTGAGCAGAGATCGCCATTCTTCCAGTTTTTGATCTCAGTGTCCGGGACACCAAGCAGCCATTTCTGCATCACGACCAGATCAGCGATATCGCATTTGCCGCTTCCGTTGATATCGCCGGGAACATTTTCATTTTCCGGTTCCTGTATCGGAAGATCTGAGCTGCCATCGGACTTCATCCTGCCTGCGAACTTTAAAATATCAGCCTTCGCCTGGTCAGGAGACTGAGCTGAATATGAATACATATCAAGATCAAAGTTGTCATAGGAGCTTCCGCCGCTGATAAGGTTTGGTATATCCTGAGCCTCATTCCGGCTTCCGGCGATCTTATAGGCAAGTCCCTCATCGGGAGAGCAGCTGTCAAACTTGTCCCCGAAGGATTTTATAGTTCCGGAATACTGGTCCTTGCCCATATTTATAGCATAGAGAGGAGATTTAGTCCGTTCAAAGTAATTTGCTTCGGAGAATATTTTAGAGTTATAGGATGCACAGATACCGTACTCTGAATTATCCGAAAAGTAGTTGTTGAAGGAGTGGATGTGTGCATTTCTGGCACGGGGATTTCTGGAATGGGTATTGTTGAACCAGTTATGGTGGTAGGTGATGTAGTCCTGTTCCTGATCGTATCTTCCGCCTACAAGAGAAGTCTTATGGCAGTCCTTGAATTCGTTATAGGAAACAGTGACATGGTGAGACCATTTCATATCTACGGAGCCGTCGCCGTCAGCCTTGTCTGCATCAACGTGACCGCCTCCGGCGAAAGCGTTATAGCCCTTTTCAATGGTGTTATTGTGTACCCAGATGTGTTCAGAACGTATCTCGGTATTACCGGTCATGGAGATACCGTCATCAGGGTAACCGCCCAGCCATAGATTACGCACTTCACAGCTTGTACAACGCTTCATCTCGATACCCCATTCAACCAGGTCAGTATCATCGCCGATGCCCTCTATCGTAACATTGGAACTGTTCTGAAGGTACAGCATATTTGAACCGTCATTGTGGCTTCCGTCATTGGGTACTGTCCCGCTGGGAACATCGAGCTTGCCGATAAATCTGAATACCACATTCTTTGGCTTTGCGCTGAAGAAAATGTTATAGAGCCCGGTCTTGCCGTTATAGGTGATAGTGTCCTTGTTTTCGTTAGTCACATAGATAACGGTCATACCGTCTTTAAGGGTACCGTCATCGTTGTAGGCACCGATATCGGAGTAATTATAATGGGCATAGCCGCTTCTGTCGAAGGAAAGAGTTCTTACTGTGCATTGCTGCTCACTTTTATCTCCTTCTATTTTCAGGGTATACTCGGTATCGCCTTTGAGTCCGGGAATATCGACTCTGTCTCCACGGATGAGCTCCGGGTCGACTGAAACAAAGTCAGGACTGCCTTTTTCGGCATAGCTGACGGTTACGCTGCCGCCGATAACAGAGCTGTCCCACTCTGCATAGGCCTCCTCGAACCAGCCTCCGTAAAGAGTGACTGCTCCGCCGGCAGGAAGTTCTTCCGCAGAGACAGTTTTTGGTGCTGCAATGGAGAACTGTGCCAGTGAAATGAAAAGTGCTGCGATCATTTTTGTCTTTTTTCGCATTTTTTTGCTCATAAAGGATCCCCCTTAAAAATAAAATTATGATATTATAATACCAGTATTCAGGGGAGATGTTAATGATTTTTCACGCTTAAAAACTGACTATATAAGTCAAAAGATCAGTTGCCCTGACCTGCAATATGAACAGGCGGAATATCAACAGAGTAAAAAGAATAGTTCGGGATCAGACAAAAAATCATTTTTGACCGTATTATTGCTCCTGCTTCCAGATAAACAGAAATGAGTGGAGCGGCAGCAAGATCTTATAAATGAAAAACCTTCCCGGACGTATGTATCCGGGAAGGTTAAGCCATATAAATTTTATGATCCGCTGATGAGCATATCATAGGTCACACCGTATTTTTCAGCAATATCCTTAGCATAGGACGAGCCCTCCGGCTGTGCCAGAGCGACCTTGAATGAACGCTTGCCGTCCTCAGTCTGCATGATAAGCGAGGCAGCCCCTGCACCGGTGCTTTCACGGGTAAACATCTCGGCATCCTCTCCGAGTTTATGCATATGGGTATTGTATATTGTCCGCACTGCTTTGGTCAGGAGTGCTTTAACGGAGTCCTTTGCGATATAGTAGCCCTCCTCGAAAGAGGTCGTAGAGAAGGTCTCGTTCAGCAGCAGGAGACTTCTGCTTGTAGCCTGAGAGAACATCTCCTTGAAGCGGACGCACTCCTCTCCCAGTCTGCCCAGATCCATTGTCTTGTCCTCGTCAGCAGGGAAGTGGGTGTAGATGCAGTCACATGGAACATAGCGGAAGCTCTCAGCCGGAACGAAAAGTCCGCCCTGAGCCAGAACGAACAGCTGACCGACAGCCTGCGTGATCGTAGTCTTTCCGCCTCGGTTTGCACCGGTCAGGATATAGACGGTATGCTCCTTATCGAAGGTAAGATCATTCGGTACTATCCCGCTGAAATCCTCCATGTTCATTGCAAGCTTCAGGTTGTAGAAGCCTTTTGCCGACATGGCAGTTCCGTCCTCAGCAACCGGCTGCGGCTCGCTGAAAATACAGCCTTTTTCCATAAGGCTGCTGATAAACTCCGCACATCTTATGTAATATACGAACTCCGGCACCAATCCGGAGATATTAACGATAGCTACATTTGCGTATTTTGTAAGTGTATCCCTCAGCTTCTTCACAAGGGAGCTGAGCATTTTATTAACCACTGTATCCAGATAGAAAGTTGAATTGCCGGTACCATCACCGTCAGGAGTTTTTACGATGGTAGAACGGATATGTCCGTCTACAAAAGGATTGTTTCGCACAGCAGAGAAGCCTCCCAGCTTTTCGAGAAAAGCGCTGGCATTTGCAGTATTTTCCTTATCTATGAGCTGATAGTGCATATCGCCGTCCCAGTCTGAGGTGTCCCGGAGCTTGTCTTTAGAGGCGATAGCATCTGCGAAATTGCTGACGATACCCGATTTTTTGAAGGGCTTCTTATTCACAGAGACAAGTCCGATACTGACAGCCTCAAAGCGCTCGTTGACATTGATACCAAGGGTGACGCTCTGCACATCAGATGTTTTCATTTTCAGCGCAGCTATATCCTTCTTCATGTCAGCAAAGCAAGCGTCGTCATAAAGTCCGGCGATATAATCTTTCAGTGAGATAAGTCCCTCAGAACGTATCCTCTCATCAGAAAGGCAGTCTCTCATAGTTTCTACGGTCTTGATGTAGCTGTCCAGCTCGTCAAGGCGGTGAAAGAGATGCCACATACCCAGTTCCTCATCGGAGGTTTTGTGCATGGTCGAAAAATCCTGCATGAACTTTATCTTATCGAATAGTTCAAGTATAGTCTTTCTCAGCTCGGGCAGCCGGAGTATATCCCCGAAGATCTGCTGGCGGTAAGAGGCAACATTTGTATTATCTGTTATTTGTGAAAGAACATTTGTTATCATACGGCGTTCCCTGTTGTCGCTTGATACAGCCTCGCAAAATGCCTCCAGACCGAGGTCATGTAAAATATGATCGGGAAGCCTGCGGTATTCTATATCAGCTCCGATGGGATGCATCAGGCTGAATCCGTTGCTTTGTTCCATACTATCACCTCTCATAGCTTTTTCAAGGGGATCCAGATATAGCTGATCGTGTCAGCAGGATCTTTTGCCGGCGGCAGGTAAACTTCCAATGAATAATTGCCTGCTAATTCATAGCCCTGCAAAGAGGGGAGCCACTCCGACCAGATCTGTGTATTGACTGTCTGTATACTGCCCGGCAGAGGCCCTTTGCACTTGAACACAGCCCATAGTCCGCCGGGGATCTGGTACACTTCGCAGTCCGCCGGGATATCATCCCACGGCATATACAGGTCAGCTATCCAGTAGTAAAAATTCTTTCCGTCCATATCAGTGCTGATGCCGAACATCCCTTTTAAGCCCTTCATATCCGACATCCACTCGTTCCAGAATTCAGGGACTTCTGTATAATTCGTCTCTGTATTGAAACTCTTTTTGATGCCGATAACTGTAAACGGAGCCTTTTCCACAATTTTATAATCCAGCATACTTCCGCCCTCCAATGTGATCTTGATATGGAGCGGAGCAAATGATCTCAGATTTGCTCCGGATTCTCTTGCCTGTGACGGTGAGATGCCATGAAAGCGCTGGAAGGCTTTTGCAAAGCTGTCAGGAGAATCGTAGCCGTACTTCATGGCTATGTCGATCACTTTGCGGTCAGAGCAGGCCAGATCCTGTGCAGCCAGCGTCATGCGGCGGGCACGGATGTATTCTCCGACGGTCATACCACACATAGCGCCGAAGATACGCTGATAATAAAAGGGCGAAAGCGCTGCTTTCATTGCTATATCCTTAATATCAAGTGTCTCTGACAGGTTCTGTTCAATATGATCGATAGAAGCCTGAAATCCTTCGATCCAGTCTTTCATAACTGTCACCTCATTAAGTTCAAATTAATTATATCACATCATAGCGTTTTCATCCCGACTTTTTCTGCGCTCTTTGTCAGGTACGGAATGATAGTATTGGCTCTATCTATTATTATACTAAAATCTGCCGCTAAAATCAAGCGGCAGTTATGTTGGCTATGACTCCTGTGGATGATTATTCATAGGGAGGATTAATAGGATTTAAGTCTTTCTGTCATATAGGATCACACTACTCTTAAACAAGCTGCGGACACTGCTTTTTTATTTTGAGTTTTATCACGCTATAAAATTACACTACCCTCAAACGTGTAAAATATCATGAGCAGAATTCAAAGGGTTTTACTACCCTATCACCGCTTTTTAAGTAATAGCTTACGAGCTCAAAGGCATCAAAATTACATTTCCATTCAATAAGACTATCTGTACACTCCTCAAGAAGTTTGACCGCTTCATTAATAAACGGAGAAACGTTTTTTCAGTTTATAAATCCGCTGTTATCGGAGTATTGCCAAACCAATGATTTAAGCTGAGACTTATACTCAGCTATGTTTATGCTATCGTTTTCACTGTCAATAAAGCGGATAAAGCGCTCTTTCAGTCCGGAGTCATATCTCATCGCATTTATGAGAAATTTCTTTAACTGCTCAGGAGATGTACTGTCAATAAGACTTTCAATATCGTTATAATGCAGCTTTGAATGATTTTGTAAGTCCTCAAACAAATATAATACAGCAGCCATATGCTTACAAGTATTGCCGTCAGAAGCATATGGACAATTGCAGTACATATCCTCAATTTCTCCGTCAGAGAAGTAAATGTTTACCTCATAGTCGTCTGAACCTGAAACCACTGCATTTACTTCATCAGCCGATAAGTTAAGTATCTCAGCTTTCTTATTTCGGTGATAGTCAAATCCTCGTTCAAGGATAACGGGATTAAATAATTTCTTCCAATCCATTGCTGCTCCCTATTGCTCAGCTGCGGTCATAATGATGATCGATTATCGCTCTCAGATTATCATAAACAAAAGACTGTGCCTGCACTGAATACAGATTAAGATAATATTCTGTTCCTCGCTGACTTGTTTTAAAGAAAAGCGAAAAAGAATATTCTGAAACAGCAATTCAAAGCCGATTCACCAAATAGGGTGTGGGTTAGCGATGTTACCGTTTTTAGCTATGGCGACTATTATTACTATATATGCGCAATAATTGACCTGTTTTCTCGCAAAGTTGTAGCATACCACATCAGCAAGCATAACAGCACTCAGCTTGTGAAGCCAACTATGAAAAAAGCAATCACAGCAAGAAAGCCGTCAAACGGTCTGATTTTTCACACGGATAACGGCAGTAATTTCTGTTCAAGGAAGTTTGAAAAATATCTGAAAGATAATGAGGTGGTACATTCGTTTTCACGTTCAGGCACTCCTCACGATAACGCAGTTGCCGAATCATTCTTTTCATCTTTAAAGCAAGAAGAATTATATCGCAGGATAATAAACAGTGAGGCGGAGCTTTACAGGATAATTGAGAATTATATCAACTTCTATAATTCCGAGCGCCTACATTCAGCCAATCACTATAAATCGCCAGATGAATGCGAAGAAGAATATTATTGATGTCCCAACTATCTCTTGAATATATCTGCTTGTCTTTTTGCCGTGATACTGCGTTAGAAATCCTTGCCTTGCGTCAGCAAGGCGGCGGCTTTCTGCCTTGTCTCACGACAATAATCCTGCGCATCTATTCTTCAAGATTTAATTGGTACATCAATATAAAAAATGAAAAAAGTGCAGAACAATTCGATTTTTATTTACAGAATTCAGATTTTTAGTCGTATCATAACCAATTATTTCTGATAAAAAGAAAAGCCGTAATTGCCAATATATAGGCAACAACAGCTTGTAAATGAAAAACCTTTCTGAACGTGCGGGTTCAGAAAGGTTTAGTCATATCAATTTAACAGAATTATTTTCCTCCTACAGTTGATGTATAAATCTTTTCAAGAAGCGTCAATGCTCCCCGATAGCCGATATAGCTGCGATTGATGACTACCTCCTCCGTAGCAGGTGTACCGACCTCAAGAAGGAGTCCACGGCGCTCCGCTGCAATATCCCTTTCCCATGATGTACCAAGAATAAGCGGAACGCTCGAACCAAAATCCGTATCATATAATGCCTGCTCGATAAGATAGCCGTCCTCAATATATTCGGGTTCTATCTCGACGCCATCTGTCAGGTCATGATATAATGCGGAGATATCCTCACGATATTTTTCAGGCGGATCCTCCGTGATGATCTGCCGTACAGGAATGAGTCCGACCTGATCCGAAAGGAATTTTGTAAGAGCAATGTTATAGGAGCTTTCGCCGACTGCTGCAAATTTGGAGGGAAGGCCGAACCAGTATTCCGCAAAGAAATCCGCAAAATGCTCCAGATAATAGTAGTATTCATGAGCTTCCTGTTCGATGAAACGTTCTGCCTTATCTGGTGAGATACCTGAAAACTCCACGACTTTGCGAAGGAATTCCGAGGTAGCTTCTTCCCCGACGGGCAATACCGGAATGTGAAGATACGGCTGCCCGTATTTCTGCTCAAGATGCTTTGCTATGTCTACACCGACCCACGGTGAAACAACAAGATTGAACGCTGCCTTTGGAATGTTTTTCCATTCGGAAAGTCCTTTGCTTTTCGGACCGAAGAATATATTGACTTCAAATCCGGCACCCTCCAGCACACGTTTCAGTTCTGCAATATCACCACGCCAGAAGGTATTGAAATACGGTACCTCAGACCAGAGGTTAATGAGCGTTTTGCGCCGTTTTCCCTTATAGCTGCCTACATACTGATCTATGATGGCTTTTACAACTATCTCATGCCCACGTACATTATTTCCCTTAAAACCTGCAGTATCTGCATAGATCACATTGTAGCCCTGATTTCTGTAACTCTTGACAACGCTGGCAACATCATCACCGATCAGCTCACCTGAACAGCCTGTCAGCACTACAAACAGATCGCCCTTTACAATTTTCAGGGATGATTTTATTAATCCGTCCAGTTTTTTTGCGCCGCCGAATACGACCTCGTTTTCGCCAAAATTCACGCTTGGCATATCACCGCCGCTCGCCACGCCAGAGCCCTGAAATCCGTTTGAACCGGAAAGTCCGAAATACTGTTTGTCAACACATCCGGGACCGCAGTTAGCGATCGGAACAGCACCGGGAATAGCCGCCACCGTATAAGCTGCACCGATCGCACAGCCATAGCGTGGATGAACGATCGTATTGCTTTTTGTCTGTTTAGCCATCGTATTTTCCTCCGTTTTCCTCATGAATCGGCTCGTTTAGCAGCTCTGGCTTTCTTGCCAGAATGAAAGGATCTTTCTGGCTGAGCCACCAATTCGTGTAGCCCAGATCAGTATGTCGTGAAAGCACCTGATTGAATTTCTTTCTTGCAACTATATCAAGCAATATTTCACCCACACGGATAATGCCGTCATAACCAACGGGGAAATGCTCATCACCCATTGCAAGTGCCGGAATACCGAGTTTTGCGGCGACAGGTGCCAGTCCGTTATGTCGGATTATTACGAAATCCGTCCTGACACGCTTTAAAATGGCATAAAGCTGGAATGGCTGGGTTTTACTTACTGTAAAGTGAGGGATATTGCCATAGGTATCCACAAGATATTTAAGTGTATCCTGATGCTCGTGACCGCTGTCATACACCGGATCGTGGTGGAATACGATAGAACCCTCAACTCCAAGTCCAAGCTCACGCAGTACAGAAATAAGACCGTGTGCATAGGAAGAACCGGTCATAACAAAGCCGTTTAGTCCCTTGAGCTTTTCACGCAGCTCATCCAGCTTTGGCTGGATGCGTTCGTGTTCAGATCTGATATATTCTTCGGTCTCAGTTTCTTTTCCAACGATCTTTGCAATTGCCCGAAGCCAGTCATCAGTAGCGGCAATTCCATAGGGCTGCGGTGCATCTATCTGCGGAACACCGAAATGCTCTTCCAATGCGGTTGCCATATAAGAGCCGAGAGTATGGCAGAATGTGGCTGTTGCAACAGCTTCAGATGCCTGTGCAAGCTCATCGTAGCTTGCCATATCTATCATGTAATTTACCCGAAGCCTCAGCGGCTTAAGAATATCAGTAAAATAATCCGTACCCCACAGCGCAACTATATTTATAAGATCAGGCTGTTTCTTCGGATTACGCTTGACGATCTGGCGGACAACACCGTGCTGGGAAATATCAAAGCCGGTGCTCCAATGCTTTGAACGGAAGCCTTCACAGTGCAGAGGGACTATCGGAATACCGAGCTCAGCTTCCTTTTCATCAGCAATGCTGTCAATATCCTCGCCAATGATAGCGGTGGAGCAGCTCATAGAGATAAAGATAGCTTTTGGGTGATACCGGTCATAGGCATCCTGGATCGTCTGACGCAGACGGTCACTTGCACCGAATACCATGTCCCTTTCCTTTAGATTTGTACTGAAGATATGCAGATTTTCAACGGGCTTTCCTCTGCGTACAAGTCCCATTTTATAGCCCAGATTGAAACGGGCATGGTTTGCAGAGCAGCCGATAGGTCCGTGATCTATGAGGATACAGTCTGTGATGTTGCCGATCTGACAGCCGACAATTGCATTTGCACACATCGTCTGCTGTGAAAACGGCATATTCAGCTCGCAAAGCTGGCAAAGCCTGCCCTTGCCGCCTGCACAGCCTTTCTGCTTTTCCCCCTTGCCACGTTGTTCATAATTCGATGCCTCTACCAGTTCTGATGCGCTTCCGTCCCATGAGGTGATGGAGCCAATACGCATTTCACGGTTCTCGCAGGCTGTCATATCAAGATTAATTGTTCGTTTGGCCATATTATTTTCCTTTCAATTTTATTGTGGTGCTGCCTATACAATTGTTATACCGGTGCTCTCCAGCGCAGCAGAAAATCCTGAATTTTTTTGATAATAAAAGAGATCAGGCATATAGTGATGCCGAGCACGAATATAGCAGGGATCACACGCTTATAATTGGCAAAATTTGAAAAATTCCATATATAGAATCCAAGACCCGGATTTGTCGAATCTGCGGCGATCATTTCTGCCGATGTCAGCAGTATGAAAGAGATGCCCAGTCCCTGGTTAGCGCCGTTGAAT
Source organism: Ruminococcus flavefaciens (assembly GCA_002371825.1). GTDB lineage: Bacteria > Bacillota > Clostridia > Oscillospirales > Ruminococcaceae > Ruminococcus > Ruminococcus flavefaciens_L. The sequence continues at coordinate 102,657 of DFHF01000008.1, forward strand.
ATGTATGGCAGTGCGCCGGGCAGGATCACATGGGATAACATAGATACACGGCCGACACCAAGTGCTTTCGCTGAATCGAGTATCCCACGCTCTATGTTTACAACGCCCGTCATAGTACCGGATAAAATGGGCCAGAAGGAAGCTACGAATATGATAAACAGCTTGGCACCGCTCATAGTCGGAAGAAAGGCGATCGCATAGGGAATGTACACGATCGGCGGTATCGAGCTTACAAAACGCACTACATAATTCGCAGTTGAACGGACCGGCTTTAACCAGCCAAGTACCAATCCCGAAGGTATCGCAATAACAAGAGCAAGCAGGAATCCCTTCAGGATCGTTCTTAGTGATATTTTCACAGCTGCCAGCAGCGGTTCTTCATCCTTGATCAACTGATAAAGCACTACTCCGGGAGCCGGAAACATTTTTGCATTCAGCCTGTCAAGTTTCGGTCCAAACAATACCCACAGGATCAAAACCACCTCAATAACTCCCAGAAGTTTCCCTACCTCAGAGACTGTATCCGTTTTTTTGCTGAATACTGCAACAAGAAGAAAGAATGCTTCCAGTATTACAGCAAAACCGATCACATAGTTCGCATAGAATTCACCCTCTTTGGCATCCGGGATAAGCTGAACAAGGAGCAAAAGCAGGAAGAATAAATGCGGCACTCTGATAAAGCGCTCTTTCAGAGTCATACCGCCACCTCCCTTTCGTGATCCGCATTATAAAACGTTTCTAAAACCTTACTTCGGAAATCCTTGTACTCTTCGGTATTTAGCAGAAGGTCACGATCACGGGGACGCTTGAAAGGCACCAGGACCTCACGGTATATTCTGCCGGGATTTGGCTGCATTATGACTATACGGTCAGAAAGATAGATCGCTTCATCAACATCGTGTGTTACGAATACTACAGTTTTTTTCTCTCCCTTTTCACTGCGCCAAAGGGATAGCAGCAGCTTTTGAAGTGACGCTCTTGTTCGTGGATCGAGCGCTCCAAACGGCTCATCCATAAGAAGTATATCAGTATTCATTGCAAGCGCACGGGCTATCGCAACTCTCTGCTGCTGACCGCCGGAAAGCTGCATAGGAAACTTATTCTTATACTGAGTCAGCTCTACCTTATCCAGGAATCTTTCAGCCCTCTCACGCCGCTGATCCCGTGAGAGTTTCTTCTCCGTCTGCTCAATGCCATAAGCAGGCGTTTCCGTCTACGCAGACGAGCTCAACTTCCGCAGGAATACCTTCACTTGTGAAGAGCCCTGTATACGTTGTTTTTCCGTTAGCCATTATAGCCTGTGTTGATATTACCTTTTTCATAGAATTATTCTCCCTTCCTCATTAAAGTCATCGAACAGCTCTAAGAATGTGAGTTGTCCGTCACCGTTGTAAAGTTTATATATATCATAGTTCGCTATGAGAAACTCGTTATAGACAGCTCCGCTGCCTCTGTGAAGTACCATGCTGTGAGGACGTGAAAGCCTCATCTTGTACCATTTGCTCTCACTGTACAGCTCGTCAATAAACGGACACTCGTTATACGAAAGCAATACATCGCTCTTACATTCCAACAATGTATCATGGAGCTCTATATGCTTTGCATCGCCGAAAAGTGGCACTCCGTTATATAACGCTTCTGCCATGTAGTACGGCGGATCGCAGTAAACGAAAGTACTTGGATCATCATGGAGCTTTATGAGCTCGATGCAGTCCTTGTTTTCTACAGTTATTCCCTGCATCATTCTGCTCGCCTCATTTATTAGCCTGACCATACTGTCACGGTTGACTGCCTTACAAGCCCAGCTTGTTCCTGTTGCGGAATAGCTGCATTTCATAAGGTAGAAGAAAAGTACAGCGTCTATAAGTTCCGGATCGTTCTCACGTTCCTTATACAACCTCCAAGCGTCCAATACTATTGACCATGCGTGTTCTTTTTCAGCAAGACTTGCGGCTTTTAGCTGTATTTTTAGGTTAGCGTCGAACAGCTTTTCCCATGTATCGCCCTTGTGGAAAACATTGCTGCAAGCGTTGAAGCTGTCTCTTGAATTAATAAAAAAGGTACGCTCAAAGTTCTCATTGAGCGTACCGTCTGAGTTATATGCACCTGTCAGCTTGTCTATGAGTTCCTCGGATCGTGATTTGAGGATCCTCATAAAGTTTGCAAGGTGCGGATTGTAGTCATTGTATATCTGTAAAGGTGCGTACTTCCCTGAAAGCGAAACCGAGCCTCCGCCGCCGAAAACATCGAGAAATTTGTTTTTTCTCTCAGGTATTATCCGCTTAATTACAGGAAGGAGAATCGTTTTACCGCCGATCCACGGTATCGGAGGTTCGCACCCTGTGGTCAAAATGCCTCGCATTATACTCCTTTCCGGAGGTCAGTTCATAGTTACCTCCATTCCTTCATCCTCGCTTTCTTCCATATCGTCATCAACTGACGTAATATTGACATATTCTCCGATAATGCAGAGAGCTTTATTATAGTCACCCGATGATGTGATGCGTTCACACATCTCCTTAGCCTGTTCAGCCATGCCGTTTCTTTTGAGAGTTTTGGATGCTATACCCATGAGGTTAAAAATGTTTGAATCTTCGCCGATAAGCGGACAATCGGGCTTTTTCTGCTCCTGTGCAGGCTGTTCCTCGATAAAACCGCCGAGCCTGTTTGGTACATAGTCTGAAAGCCAAGTTCCGCCGAACTGCTCATGTGTCTGGAGTCTCCACATTGCCAGCTTTCCAACATCAAGCTCAACATCATCAAATGGGAACATGATATTTGTGTGGCCCTCGTTCTCAAAAACATAGAGCCTGTCAAACGGTGATCTCAGGATATCTGAATCGATAAGTGCTGAGTTTATACCGTCAGCCCATTCCTGAAGATCTCCGCCGCAGCCCTGAAGAATAAGTCCTTCCTTGTTGTTCATCTTACGCAGGTCTTCCGGAGATACTCTTATGATCTCAGCTTCGGGCAACTCATAACAGTTCTGCATACTCATGCCGTCAGTCTCACACTTATCGAATGCGATATTTCTCAGTGAACTATGGGTGAAAACAGCAGATTTCAGGTCACACTTATCAAAGGACACATCTCTGAATGCTGCTTCTTCGGCAGTAAACATAGTACAGTCACAGCCACTGAACTTCACATTATTAAGCTCGGCAAAGCACATTCCGGTATCTGTCAAATCGCAGAGCCTGAACTCACAGTTTCTGAACGCAGCACTGTTGAACTGTTTCCCCTTAAATGATAATCTCTCAAAAGAGCAGTTCTCGAAGACGGCGTGTATACCGCCGTCCTCGTCCTCGATGAACTTATTATGCAGTATGCAGATGTTATCGAGTTTTTCCTGTGTTACTTTTCTTTTCTCGTCCATATCACACCTCCTGCATTCCCATGCTCAGTTCCTCGGTCTGGTCTGGGTTGTACTCCCTAAACTCATACAAGGACATATTTTCACCGAGGAAGTTAGGACTGCTGTCCTCGTCAAGCACGATATATCCCTTACTTTTAAGATCAATAGGCTCTTTCGTAACGATAGAGCCTGCATGATTTACTGCAACACTTTTCTCTATAGCGAAGAATTCTCCGTCATCGTTATGGCGCAGATGATAGCAGTACATTCCCTTCGGGATATTTGCATCGGTTATGCGGTCATTTGTGAAGAGAGCCGTATGTCCGGCTACCTCGATGAGTTCATACTCATCATCATACTCGATGTTGATATATTCAGTCTCAGTGGCATTGAGATAGAGCGAATAGTCTTCCTCAAGGTTCGCATCCATTACTCTTGCCGCAAATTCAAGGCAGTCTTTCTGGCTCTCGGGGAAGTATTCTTCTATGCGTTTGCCGTCGTAATAGACGTAGCGTCCGCAGTTATTACCTATATCCTCATCAGCCCACTCATGCTCGAACTTTATATCCGGGTACATCTCAGACAGCTTCTGCATTATAGGGTGGGGAGCTGCCCATGCAGTAAGGAATTTCAGCTTACCGTCTTCCATTTCGACTCCGTTGTCGTATCCGTAGGCATTCCATTTGGTACCCCAGTTTCCGACAGCCCAATCGTACCATGTTGATGCACCGTATTTTACGAGATTTGAGATGTATTTTGCTCCTTCATCAACAAGATACCTCACGCTTTCACGATACTTGTTCTCAGCTAAATTTATAGCCTCATTCTCGGGCATGAGAATATCTATTTTCTGCGATAAGACAGGCAGCTTCTTGAGCATTTCACGGAATTCGGCAACATCCATCTTCTGAATACCTTCATATTCTTCGTTTATGGGATTTATTGCGGAAATGCACACCGCAATAGCACTGTCCTCGATGGAGCCGCTTGTCATATGCAGGGATTCGGGCATAGGCAGTATCTTATTAAAATCCACGGATCCTAAGCCAACCTCATCGTTCTTGATCTGTTCAAGCATAGCTTTTATACGGCTCTCATCACCTGACAGGGTGATTACACTTGTAACATGATTAGGCATTAATAACACCTCCATACTCTCTCATCAGCCTTGAAAGGATGTACTGCTGACCCTTGCCTGTAACAAAGGTCTGCTGATACGTCCTTTTCTGACCATTGGTCTCGTATACCGACTCCTTCACACGGAAGTATCCGTTTTCAATGTACTCCTGGTACGGAATATTGCCGCCCATAAGGATACCACGGGACCTCATCCATGCAAATAGCCTGTTGCGTCCGATGCGGATACCGTGATCAGCACAGAGCTTTGCCATACGATTTACATCGATTACATTAGTGCTGTCACCAACATGATCTGCAAACTTCACCTTCGGCTCGTCCTTACGGATACGCTCATTGAGCTGATTGATAACTCTGCACTGTATCCTGAAGAGCTGCTTTATAGGTTCATCTGCAAAGGGGAGATATGTCTCAACGAACACATCCTCATTTGCAACATAGCCGCCGGTCTTACGGATAGTCGGGAGCACCTCAGCCGTTACCCAGCGTTTGAACTTCTTGGCATTCGGCATCTTGCTGGAAAGTACAAGGCTGTAGAAGCCAGATTCATTTATTACTGTCAAATTCTGAGCACCACCAAGGGTGTCACATTTCGTTACTCCCTTGTCATCAGCGTCTACATGATCGATAAGTGCCTTTCTTGGATTCGAATAGCCAAGTATTTCAGCTACATCTTTACCGACAAGCCAAGGCTCGCCGTCAGTGCAGACTGTTCTAACCGAGCCGAACTCGGGATTGTTAAAAATCATCATTTCATTCATTCTCATATTCCTCCATATCAATTTCCTTTATGAATCTCGCCAGCGCTTCTATGACGTTGACTGTCACAGCGTTTCCGGCTTGCTTGTATAGCTGTGCATTTGACATTCCTGTCGCTTTGACCTTATTGAACTGCTCATCGGTAAATCCCTGCAATCGCCAGCATTCAAGGGGTATCAGCTTTCGTATCAGTCCGTTATACATAACGCCGTTCCGGTCTGTTACTGTAATAGTAAACATCGGCTCGTCCGGATTCTTGAACCTTCTCCCTTGCTGCCGTACCTTCTCTTTGGCAGGAGTAAGCACGGGAATCGGCTTGTCCATGAAGAGAGCAGCCGATTTTTCGCCTTTATGATGCCTAATTCCGTTATCCTGCCTAGCAGTTATACACCTTGCAAGGTCGGTGATCTGAGGCTCGGGATTCATATCGATACATTTTACTGAATAGAAGCCCTGTGTTGCCGACGGAGTTACCGTATGGGCTATGTCATGTCCGACACGTCCTCTGCGGCTGTTCATGTCCGCATATGCAAGGTCGATACTATCTCCGGGGACAGCTATCTGATATCCTGACTTTGTAAGGGACTTTATCGGAAGACCAAGTATCTCGTACAGCCCAGACTTACCGCCGAAACCGCCTGCAGTTCCGGTCAGCGTTATGCTCAGTCCTTCGGGAGAGTAGACTCTGCATCCTTCTTTTCCCGGTATGCGCTGGATAAGAGTTTTTGGATTTGCGTCTGTGAAAGACAGTATTCTTCCGGCACACTCGGCTCTAAGAAATCCGACAATGAACACTCTTTTTCTGGCTTGGGCGACTCCGAAATTCGCGCTGTTAAGACATTGCCATGCGACATCGTACCCCAATTCATCCAACGTACTGAGGATTGTCGCAAATGTCCTGCCTTCGTCATGCGATAACAGTCCGGGTACGTTTTCAAGCAGCAGATAGCGAGGTCTCTTAACGGCAGCGATCCGAGCAATTTCAAAGAACATGGTTCCTCGGGCGTCTTCAAAGCCTCGCCGTTTTCCGGCAATCGAGAATGATTGGCATGGAAAACCTCCGCAAATAAGGTCGATATCCGGCAAGTCTTCGGGGATGATTTTTCTTGCGTCATCGAAATATTCCTCCTTTGATGTGTCGTAAAGTGCTTCATACGCCTGTTTTGCGAATTTGTCTATCTCGCAGTAACCGACACACTCAAAGCCGCCGACTCGTTCAAGGCCTGAGCGGAAACCGCCGATACCTGCGAACATATCTAAATATCGTATCAAAACTAAAATTCACCTTCTTTTTTGTTCCATATTTTCTTTTCAGGTTGTTTTCGTTGTTCATTTGACTCACTCCTTTCGTAAAAAAATTACAGCCGCCTGCATTTTTGCAGACAGCTGTATGTAACGAAAAAAGGCCACCGGTAGTTGTCCTGTTACGGACTCACCACCGATGGCCTTTAATTATATATATATATAATAGTATTCAGTTGTATTACTCGGCAGGAGAGATGAAGCTCTCTATTACTGCCATTATTTCATCAAGACGTTTTTCGCCGATACCGTTGATCTTGCTGATCTCTTTACGAAGGCTCTCGAACTCGATAGCACCATGCTCGACGCTCTTGGCACCTTGGTCATAGATGTTAGTCAGCACCTGCTGCATCTGGTCTCGGTTCATAGCCTTGATTTCCTTATACATCGCTCTTGTAAGCTCAACTGTTTTCTGTTCGTTTTCCATTGCAACTCCTTATATTACTTTATTTCGCTATATGAGACCTTATACTCAAATAATCGAATTCTATGATCATCATGGACGGCTTTAATAAGCTTTTTTGGCGGTTCGTTGACACAAATTATGCCATAAACCTTTTTACCTTTGGCATATTTGGATTTTTCAAACCATTCAACGTATTTCACAGTCTGAGCATATGCATCATCATATCCGCTGTCTTTTTTTAGCTCAATAATATATAGATTCCCATCATTGTCTTCTGCTAACAGGTCAATTCTGCCTATACCAGGGAATGTCCATTGTCGTCCATATATACCTTTACGTTTGTATATTTTCAATGGAATATCGAATACTGTTGAACCAACCTCCAACCTTTCCGTTAATTCGTCTTCAAGTATGCTTTCTTTTGAAAACTGATAGGAAGGTCTCTGCTTTTTGTCTATTATTTCAGGGAAATCATTGTATTGCGGCTCGTCATTCGCTTCAAAGAACTTCTTTTTTCCAGATTTTGCATCTTTTAAAATATCAAGTGCATTTTTGTATATCTTCTCAGGGGTAATTTTTATGAAATTATCAGCTTCATCAAACTTTCCAAGTGCCGCAAGTGTTCTTACATAACCAGAGCATGCATATTTAAGATCAATTTTGTTATCAATACAAAATCGATATTCTTTCTCTGCTTGTTTATATTGCTTAGTAAGATACAGTTCATAAGCAAGATTATTCCTTGCCCATGGTTTCATAGGCTCATTCTCAAGGCACTTTTGATAGTACTCGATTGATTCTTTTTTTCTTCTTATTTTACTATTGCACCAAGCAAGAATGAAATAACGTTCAGCTTCTGACAAAATGTAACCATCTTGAACATTTTCAAGTATTGCAATTGTATTTTGCCAGTGCTTATTATTATACCATACAATCGATATTAGCTCTTTTGCAAGAATGCTATCAGGTGCAAGTAGTAAAGCAGCAGAAACATCTTTTTCAAGTTCTGCAAGATCAGTTGTACAAAAATAAGTTTTAGTAGCCTTAATCAATTCTGGCAGCCCATTTTCATATGATTCGTTTCTGATTCTCTCTAAGATGTAATCGTATAATTTGGGAATTGATCCTTTAAAAATAGAATAGCCATATGCAAACCATGTTTCATCAATAACACTGCCGTCCTTAATATAGCCATCAATTTCAAGTTTTAATAGCTCAAAACTTTTTGAGAAATCACCGTCAAAGAATAGAGATACTGCTTCATAATATGATTGTTTCTTCTTTTTAATATATTGAATTAAAGGCTTAAACAATGTTTTGATAACATAATCATTAGACAATTTACAATCGTCAGGATAATTCCATCCATACCATAGTGAAAGGTCATCAATGGCTTTATCGCAAACTGATTGAGCGATTACTTCTCTTTCTTCTATATTATGAATGCTTTTGACTCTTTTAACAAACTCATCATCAGTGATATCACTCGGAAGGGATGCGTAAAAAGAATTTATGATCTCATCTCTATTATTAGCGACCATTAATACACCTCCAACATTAATGATTTTATGGCTTAATTATATCATATTAGACATCATAAGTCAATCGACATTCCCTGAGATTCGTCCTCATCCTGAGCTATATCCTCATTATTCAAGCCAAGGTAGCTCTTGATACCAGCCGCAACAGCTTCATCTGACAGGTCTGTGATCTCAACACCTTCTGCAAGACAGAAATTATCGATCTCATTCGTGCAGTCGCTGTCACTGAACACCTGACAGTAGTATCCTTCACAGAGTATCTCGTTGCCATTATCATCAACTCTTGGGATAGAATTATCGTAACAGGTGGAGACATAAACGTCACCGTATCGGCTGCTGTGTTTCTCTGTCAGTTCTATTTTAGCTTCTGATACAGGCTGCACCACATGAAAACTGTCAACGCCGGGAACAAGTCCGAGCTGTCTTCCGTTATCGAAAGTGCAGTGCAATGTTCCGATATCGTCAACATACATTACCTTCCCGACAGTTCCGGGGGCTATCGGATTCGGATCATCGGGCATATATTCGCAGCATATCCTTGTTCCTTCGGGATACTGAGCTTTTATGCGCTCAACCTGTTCTCTTGACGGAAATCCTTTCACCTGAACACCTCACATATCCATAGACATTCCCTCGTCCTCAGATTCTTCCGGATCTTCGGATTCGTCGAGATCTTCATCTTCGTCCTCATCCTCTGATTCTTCGTCTTCCTCAGACAGGTCCTCGTCTTCAGTTTCGTCGTGGTCTTCATCCTCATCTTCGTCAGGTTCATCCTCTGACTGCTGCTTTTCAGCCATTGCCTGCTGTTCCTCATAGTCACGGTCAAGCTCATCCTGGATAAGACCGAGTACGAACTGCTTCTGTGTCATGTGATGCCTGTCCAGATAATCCTTTATCTGCTGGAACAAGTCCTCCGGCACCTGAAACGCCATTGTACGCATATTTCCCATATATTTTTCCTCCTTGATAGTTGTCTTAGGGTGGAGCTCGTCATCAAGTGCTTTTGATACGAACTCCGCCATTGTCATACCGTTTGCTTCGATGTACTGCCTGACCTGAGCGTGCAGGTCGGCGTCGATCTTTACTGTTATGCCTTTTTTCTCAGTTTCCGACATCTTCGCTACTCCTTTCTAAGAGCTTCTTCATAGCTCTTTCTGTCAGTTCGTCTGCGGTTATTCCTTCTTTCTCCGCAGCTTTCTCGATAGCTTCTGAAAACTGCGGAGGTATAGTTATCTCTACTTTACTCACATACTCATCTCCATATCCTCTGTATTATCGCTTAAATATTCGTCCTCGGGTACAAGAGCCCATGCTTCATCGTCTGACCAGAAGCTGATATTGATCTCTCCGACCTCTGTTCTCATGTACTTCTGCTCCAGCGATTTGCCCCAGCCGTCACTCAGCTGACCGACGCAGTATTGTCTGAATTTCTCCATTTCTTCATCGGATAGCTCACCAGTTATCTTTGCAGTTATAACTCCAGTCAGCTCACCGTTTATTACCTCTACTGTACAGTGTGCTGACTGGACCTTTTCCGATATCTCATCATCAGGACCTTCAGGAGAATACCAAAGCATAAGACCACGCTTATGTTCTGCAGGAAGATCATTTTCACGGATGAAGGTGTTGATATCATCCGCATATCCAGCCATATCTGCATTATCAAGAATACAGTTATCCTTCGGATGGTCCTTGATATGCTGATATATTTCTATTGGACAGCAAAGGTGTATTTCGTTCAAGTGAGAATCGAGAAACTGTTCATAAATGTATTTGGCCTGTGGTATATACTGAGCGTATCGTGTGTAGGCGCTACCCTCAGATTCTATAACTATACCATCACCAAAATCGATATCATAGAGGAGAATGCAGTGATACATATTTTCCTCGTCATCATAGTACATGAAATCCTTGTTTCTTTCTAGAAACGCCAAACTCATAAAAGGGAACCGTGAGATATGCACGAAGTTTTTATGAGTTACGGCAATTGCCTTTTCGATTACACATTTTTTAACATTAAAAGTGGCAGGTTTCTCCTCAAGATGTGTGTTCAACACCAGCTTATCAGAAAACTCCATAAAGTGATCTGCAAACAATTTTTTGATGCCGTTTATACATCTGGCATCACTACATAAGATGGTTTTAAAGATTAAATCATGATCTGCAACGTTATCCAGAATTCCACAAAGATTATTGAGTTCAAATAGATTATCATTATTACATAATCTATCTATAATGAGATCATCAAGTGGGTTATTGGTATAGAGACCGACAAGATACTGTTCTTTGGCACTGCTTCTGAGCTTTAGTTTTTCAGCAGGCAGGTCTATTCCTGCCTTTTTCAGATCTGCTCTCAGCTCATCATTACATTTAGGTAATATTGTTGATAGTTCTTTTCCCTTATATCGGATATTAACGTTTATCATTAAGTAGCTCACCTCACATTTTTAATTCGATATCTTCTAACGGTGACTCTGGAGCCGCCTTAACTTCTTCCTCTGTCATAAGTTCCCATGCACCGCAGGTGTCATAGAAGCTGACGTAGATATCTCCCTCAGAAGTATGGATATCACGCTGCTCGAAGCCTTCGCCCCAACCGTCACTTGCCTGTCCGGAGAGTTCGTGTAACAGCTCGTCATACTCATAGCTGTCAAGTTCTCCACATATCTGGCAGGTAAATACTCCCATGAGTCTGTCGCCAACCTTCTCTACAGATGGGAATATGGAGTAGACCTTATCTGCGAAACGCTTTCTGTCGCTGAGATACGCCATTATTCCACGGTTTTCTTCCTCGTCTGACTGATACGCCTCAATAGC
>DFHF01000010.1 GCA_002371825.1 Ruminococcus flavefaciens
GGTTTTCAAGATGCTGTTCGCTTGCCTCCCTCAGAGACAGCTTTAATATTATATCACATTCATTTCAGTTTGTCAAGTACTTTTTTCAACTTTTTTCAAACTTTTTTCTGTGATTGCTTTCCCTTTCGGGACAGCTTTAATATTATAGCACTTCTCTTTTCGTTTGTCAAGCCTTTTTTCAAATTTCTTTGAAAATTTTTTTCTGTCTCTCGGTCTCCCCCGTTCGACAGTAAATATATTATACCATCACTTTCCAAATATGTCAAGTCAAATTTCCTCCAAAGTTTTCAACGCAAAATAGGCACTTCTTACAAATGATTTGTCCTTCTATTTACAATTTATATATTGATTTTAACTCGTTTAACTGATATAATATTTTTAATAGGTAATTTTCTTTTATAAGGAGTTTAAAATGGCTAAGCACGAATCATCGAGGCCGGAGTTAAAAAATATCAGCCGGCTCAAGAAATTAATGATCATCGGCTATGCCTTGATCATAATTGTTTCTGTAACCGTTGTTTCTATACTTGCTGTCCGTAAGACAGATGCTTTATTCAAAAACAAGGTTGCCTCTATGTCATCCTCACTCAATGTTCAGATGAAGCTTAATATGGACAGCTATCTCCAGAGAATGGAAACACTGGGTACCCTCGCTTTCGCCTCTGAAGAGGCTTATACCTACGATGCCGCTGACCCTGATAATGACGAATTTGAATCCCTCGCTACGGAAAAAGCTATATCTGATAAACTCTATAGTCTTTGTATTATGGAGAATTTCGTCGATTACGGTATCGTTTACCGCAATAACCGTACCGTCGGAAAGATCTCAAACGGTACGACTTACCTTTTTGGTTCAGAGCTCTTTACCGATCTTAATTCAAAAATCACCCGCAGCCGTACTAATGACGGTTGGTTCACAGGCTATAAGGACGATTTTAAGCGCATTTACTATGTCAAAAAGATCCACGACAATGCTGTTCTGGTAATTTCTTTCTATGCCACAGAGCTCGAAAATGTTTTTGATAACCCTGAAACTATGTCCGATATGGATATAAGACTTACGGACAGCAGTTACAATATTATCTATTCGTCCGTAAAAAACGAGGTCGGTACCAAGCTCCCGGATGAGATCGGTGAGCACGTTACAAAACATGGCTCCGCTACATCTATGGATAATGACTACCTTGTGACCCTCAATTCCTGCGGCGACGACTGGTACGTCATCTGCTCCATTCCTACAAAGATCATACTAAGAGAGACAAAAGAGATGCAGTACTATATTCTTATGATAGCTGTGCTTGCTGCACTTCTTGCTATCCTTATAGGTATACTGCTCTCCATCAGGCTAACTGAACCGGTCAAAAAGTCCTTCTCATACCTCGATATCAAATCTCAGATGGATCAGCTCACCGGTATCCTTAACAAAAATGCCTTCGAGGAGTATACAAAGAAGAGACTGGATTCTTCTCTCCCCATTGAGGCAAATGCCATGATTCTTGTGGATCTGGACAACTTCAAGGGTGTGAACGATACCTTCGGACACGCTGTCGGAGATCAGGTTCTTGCAAAGATAGGAAGTATCCTGCGAGGAACTTTCTCTTCCGAGGACTTCATCGGCCGTATAGGCGGAGATGAATTCTGTGCCTATGTCCATAATATACCGGCTGATGTTGATTTCAGAGACTACATCATTTCTAAATGCGAAGAGATCTGCGGTGCCTTCAGAAATAATTACATAGGCCGGGACGGTAAATACAAAGTATCCGGAAGTATCGGTATCGCTGTCTTCCCGGACAACGGTACATCCTTCGATGAGCTTTATAAGGCCTCGGATGCCGCTCTTTACTACTCAAAGAAGCACGGCAAGGATACATATACTTTCTATGATATTTCTATGGACGGGGAGGCGGATAAATAGTGAAGCTAAAAAAAATAGTATCACTTATCACCGTTTCTGCGGCAATGGTGAGCGGAGTTTCATGCTCGGACAAGGCTGAGGTAACTCCCAAAAAACAACAAACAGTTGTTACCCTTTCATGGTGGGGCAACGATACAAGAAATGATTATACCATTAATGCTATGGATATTTTCGAGGAGCTCCACCCGGATATCAAGGTCAAATGCAGCTATTCGGAATGGTCAGGCTATGAGGCAAGAAGCCGTGTTCAGATGATATCCGATACAGAGGCAGATGTCATGCAGATAAATGTGGGCTGGCTGTCTCAGTATTCTCCCGACGGGAAGGGATATTATGATCTCGAAAAGCTTACCGATATAATAGATCTTTCCAATTTCTCAGAGGAACTGCTGAATTACGGCAGGGTCAACGGTGTACTGAATGGTATCCCCATTGCTATGAATGCGGAAACAGTGTATATCAATAAGACGATATATGAGAAATACGGGCTCGATGTTCCCGAGACCTGGGACGACCTGTTCGATGCCGCTGAAGCAATGAGAAATGACGGTATCTATCCCATGTCAGCCGGCTCAAAGGCTATGTGGATGACCGCTGCTGCATATGCAGAACAGGTAAGCGGAAAAAGCTTCCTCAACAGCGACGGCTCCCTCGGTTTTTCCGCTGAGGAGTTCAGGATAATGATAGAGATATACAAGCGTATGGTCGATAAAAAGGTCATCCCCATTGTTGAATTCTATGACAAGCTCAACATAACAGACGGCACCTATGCAGGAACTATTGCCTGGGTGAGCGATGCCGTGAATTACTGCGGGAAGGCTATAGAAAACGGCTATGAGATAATCCCAGCAGAATATCTCAGCGACGGAAAAACAGCCGTAGGTACAGGCTGGTATGCAAAGCCTGCCTCACTGTACTCCATAAGCAAAAATACAGAACATCCGGAAGAGGCTGCTGCTCTCATAGACTTCATGCTCAACAGCCGGGAAATGGCTCTGCTTCAGGGTGTGGAAAAAGGCATTCCCCTGAGTACCTCTGCAAGAGAAGTTCTCGACGAGGAGAAAATGCTCACAGGAATACAATATGAAGCATCCCTTATCATGGAAAATAATCCTGTTCTCCGTCATATGGAGCCTTTTATGGAGAATTCCGCTGTGATCGACGCTTATATCGAGCAGTCAGACCTTGTTATATACGGCAAAGCTTCCGCTGAAGAAGCCTCTCAGGAGCTGTTCAGGATAGTCAATAATACACTCAGTCAGCAAAGGGCAAAGACTTCAAAATAGCTTTATAAAAACACATCATCATTTTCAGGAGGTTCTGTTTATGGATTTTGACAGGCTTGAACGCAATATTTGTGACAACATACTTGAGGCGCAGCTTAAACTTGGCTATGACGGCCGTCCCCTCAGCCTGAATTACACCCTCAGCTCACTCTGTCATCTGCTGGGGAAAAATATGTCTGCTGAGGATATGCAGTATGCCCTCTTTCAATTCGCTCTTTGTACTGAGCCTGCTCTCGGAGAGCTCTCCTTCAGGAAAACAGATACCGGCTATTGTATAACCATACCATCTGAGGGAACTTCATTCGTTAATGAGTACTATGACAAACGTGGATTTATAGGCGAATTTATCAATAAAATACGCTCTCACTGTTCATCAGCAGAAGAGGTTATTGATATATTCCGAAAATACTCTGACAGCGTATCAGTTGAAGAGATAGACAGCGATGAATTCCAGTATCTTGTCAGATTCACTGACGGTATCCCGGATGAATACTTTTACTGTATCTCAGCTGAGGAGGAGATCGACGGAAGCATCCATGTCACCTACCACCGCTTCATCCGGGAGGATTACGAGGAGCTCGGCTTCTGACCAGCTTCGGATAGTACGATAATAATACGGCGCACATCAGGATAATCCCTTTGTGCGCCGTTTTCTTATTTCTTAACAAGCTTATCGGTCCGGACTATGAGTATATCCCCTGTTTTCAGTATCACATCACCGGTTGCAACTATCGTAAGCTCATCACGCAGCAGCATATATACCCTTGTTTCATGCTCTGCTTCTATCTCCTGAATTGTCATCCCCTCAAGGCCGCTTCCCGGAGTCACCATTATCTCCCCCAGCTCTTTAACGTCATTGAAGGTGATATCAGCATTCTTCTTTTTTGTATACTGCTCAACGAATCCGGCACTTATGATACCTGTGGGGATAGCAACGACTCCGACCCCAAGAAAAGCTGTAAGTATGCCCATTATCTTGCCTGCAACTGTGACCGGATAAATATCTCCATAGCCAACTGTCAGAAGTGCGGAAACGCTCCACCATATACCGGAAAAAGCGTTCTGGTATACATCCGGCTGCACCTCATGCTCAGCGCCGTACATACCTATAGAGGAGGCCAGCATGAGTGTGAAGATTATGAACACAGATGAAGCTATCTGATTGCGTTTTTCAAGAAGTACATTGGTTATGATATTGAATGAGTCATACTGTGCATTCACCCTGAAAAGCCTGAATATCCTGACTACTCTCAGCATACGGAAAACAATGAATCCGTCAAGGAAAAAGAATGGGAGTATTGTCAGCAGATCTACGATCCCGTCAAAGGAAAACAAGAACCTGAGCGCTGCCTTTCCTCCTCCGGAATCAGGATAAAGACAGTCCGATGTCCATATTCTCAGGATATACTCAATTATGAAAATACCTATCGTTATGGCCTCAATTATACCGAAGGCCGTATAAAACGGCGCCAGCTCATCGAAGGTATCGAGAAATGCTATGAGTATATTAACGATGATGACCGCTACTATAAAAAGATCGAATGCTCTGCTTGGAACATCGCCCTTGTTACCGATCTGGATTATATCAAAGATCCGTTTTTTCAGTGCAGGATCCGAATTTCTTTTTTCCATCTGCCGCTTACCTCCGTCCTGTAAAAATGATCTTTCAATTATTATATCACACAAAAAACCAGTTTGCAAGCAAAAAGGACTGCCGGAGCAGTCCTTTAAAATTATGCAGTCTCAAACTGCGAGTTATAGAGCTGAGCATAGAAACCTTTCTTCTCGATAAGAGTATCATGGTCACCCTGCTCAACGATATCTCCGTCACGCATAACGAGTATCATATCTGCATTGCGGATAGTGGATAGTCTGTGGGCGATAATGAAGCTGGTCCTTCCGGACATAAGTCTGTCCATAGCGCCCTGAATAAGCGACTCTGTACGGGTATCTACCGATGACGTTGCTTCGTCCAGTATCATTATCTTTGAATCAGCAAGTATAGCTCTTGCAATAGTAAGAAGCTGTTTCTGTCCCTGTGATACATTGCTTGCATCCTCATTGAGCACCATATTGTATCCGTTTGGAAGAGACATTATGAAGTGGTGAGCATGAGCTGCCTTTGCCGCAGCAATGACCTCTTCATCAGTTGCATCAAGCCGTCCGTAGCGGATATTATCCATAATCGTACCGTTGAACAGCCATGTATCCTGGAGCACCATTCCGAAGCTCTCACGAAGCTCTCTCCTCGGCACCTTTCTGATATCCACTCCGTCTATGGAAATGCTTCCGCTGTTGACATCGTAGAATCTCATGAGCAGCTTGACCATAGTTGTCTTTCCGGCACCTGTAGGTCCGACAATGGCTATCTTCTGGCCCGACTTGACCTCCGCACTGAAATCTCCGATAATTATCTTTTCAGGATCGTATCCGAAGCTTACATGTGAGAAGGAAACGTCTCCTCTTACATTTTTAAGACTTACAGCATCAGCAGGTACCTGCTCTTCCTCCTCTTCGTCAAGGAATTCAAATACTCTCTCTGCTGCAGCAGCCATTGACTGCACCTGGTTTATTACCTGTGCGACCTGTGAAATGGGCTGTGTAAAGTTCTTGACATACTGAATGAATGCCTGTATATCACCTATTCCAATGACTCCTCTTATAGCAAGAAGGCCTCCTGATATAGCAACTCCGGCATAGCCGAGGTTTCCGACGAACATCATTATGGGCATCATTATTCCTGAGAGGAACTGAGATTTCCATGCTGATTTATAAAGTATATCATTTGTACGGCAGAATTCTTCTACTGTTTCATCCTCTTTATTGAAGGCCTGTATAACCGTGTGTCCGCCGTAGCTCTCCTCGACCTGACCATTGATATGGCCGAGGTACTCCTGCTGGGTGCGGAAGTGTCTCTGGGACTTCTTTATTACAAATGACATAAGAAATGCAGATATAGGAAGCACTACCAGAGATATAAGGGTCATCAGCGGCGAGATGGAAAGCATCATTACAAGTGTACCGATAAGTGTTGCCACTGATGTAATGATCTGGGTGATGCTCTGGTTGAGAGTCATTCCCATAGTATCTACGTCATTAGTAATGCGTGAGAGCACCTCACCGTAGGTACGGCTCTCAAAGTACTTCATAGGCATACGGCCTATCTTTTCGGAGATATCCTTTCTCAGTCTGAAGCATATCTTCTGTGAGATACCGGCCATTATCCAGCCCTGTACCAGGCTGACAACGCAGCTGAAAATATACAGTCCGAGAGTGAACAGAAGTATCTTTCCGATATAACCGAAATCGATACCGCCTGTGCCTGCTATCTTTCTCGCAAGGCCTTCAAACAGAGCGTTTGTAGCCTTCGCCATTATCTTAGGACCTGCAACCGAGAACACTGTAGCAACAGCAGCAAGCACCATTACTATCAGTATCGGTATCTTATAGGCACCGATATAATCGAGCAGCTTTTTAAGGGTCCCCTTAAAATTCTTAGGCTTCTCTCCGGGAGCAAATCTTCCGCCGACAGGAGGTCCCTTTCTCTGAGGAACTCTATTCTCTTCACTCATCCTGTCCACCTCCTATGCTCTTGTTCAATTCAGCCTCTGAGAGCTGTGACTGAGCTATCTGCCTGTAGGTATCGCAGTTTCTCAGCAGCTCTGCATGAGTTCCGCAGCCCGCAATTTTTCCCTCGTCAAGGACAAGTATCCGGTCTGCATTCATAATAGTACTTATACGCTGTGCAACGATTATGACGGTTGAATCCTTGACATATTCTCCCAGCGCTTTTCTCAGCATAGCATCAGTTTTCATATCAAGAGCAGAGAAGCTGTCATCGAAGATATATATCTTCGGCTGCTTGACTATCGCTCTTGCAATAGCAAGACGCTGCTTCTGACCGCCTGAGACGTTGCTTCCGCCCTGAGCGATGCTTCTGCCGAAGCCGTCTTCGTTTGAGGATATGAACTCCAGAGCCTGTGCTACCTCAGCAGCCTTTCTTACCTCTTCCTCAGAGGCCTCCTGACGGCCGAATCTCAGATTCGTATCTATAGTACCTGAGAACAGGACACCCTTCTGAGGAACAAGTCCTATAAGGGAGCGGAGCTCTTCCTTTGTCATTTTTCTCACGTCAACACCGTCTATGGTAACAGCACCCTCAGTAACATCATAGAATCTGGGAATAAGGTTTATCAATGTTGACTTGCCGCAGCCGGTACTGCCTATAATAGCAGTTGTCTTTCCCGGAGAGGCTGTGAAATCTATATTCTCCAGAGCATTGCCGTCAGCATTGGGGTACTTGAATGAAACTCCTCTGAAGCAGACCTCACCGTGAGCAGACTTTATCTTCTCAGGAGCCTGAGGATCACTGATAGTAGTTTCTGTCTTCATTACCTCATCGATTCTGTCAGCAGCAACTCCGGCTCTCGGAAGCATTACAGACATAACTGTAAGCATAAGGAAGGAGATAACTATCTGCATAGAGTAGGTTATGAAGGCTGTCATCGCACCGACCTGCAATGTACCGTCATCTATTCTGTGAGCCGATACCCATACTATAAGAACCGTTACTCCGTACATTACCAGCATCATTCCCGGGAACATGAATGCCATTGCCCTTCCGGTAAACAGCTGAGTACTCATAAGGTCACGATTAGCCTTGTCGAAGCGCTTTTCCTCTTCCTTTTCACGGCCGAAGGCTCTTATAACAGAAAGACCTGTAAGTATCTCACGGGATACAAGGTTAAGTCTGTCGACAAGCTTCTGCATGATCTTAAACTTAGGCATTGCCAGTACCATAAGCACCAGAAC
The DNA here is from genome assembly GCA_002371825.1 of Ruminococcus flavefaciens. Lineage (GTDB taxonomy): Bacteria > Bacillota > Clostridia > Oscillospirales > Ruminococcaceae > Ruminococcus > Ruminococcus flavefaciens_L. The sequence goes on from DFHF01000010.1 coordinate 8,017, forward strand.
AATACCAAGTATTGCCAGAACAGCACAGGCTATTATCCAGCCCATGTGTGCTCCGGAGTTAACTACCTTGATCACTCCGCCTATACCAAGTATAGGAGCATACATCAGCATTCTGAGCAGCATTGCTGTGACCATCTGTATCTGCTGAACGTCATTTGTGCTTCTTGTAATAAGAGAAGCTGTTGAGAACTTATCCATTTCCGCATTGGAATATCCCATTACCCTGCGGAAGATATTTTCTCTCAGATCACGGCCAACTCCGGCACCGACCTTCGCTGCCAGATATCCGGCTCCTATTGAAGCTGCCAGCATAAGCAGGGACATGAGGAGCATTTTGAAGCCCTGCATCCAAAGATATCTCTTCTGTACCTTGTCAATATCTATCCCGGCAGCCTTATCGCAGGATATAGCGTATGCTATACCCATTGAGCGCACCATTGTGCTGCCGTTTTCGTCAACTACCTTCTGCATCTGCTCACGGATAGTACCGAGCTGAGCGTCATCCATCTGTCCGCTTTCGAGAAGGCTGAGCATTACCGGACGCATATCCACATATGTGGTGAGATCACCATTCTCATCCTCAGCCTCAAATGTCGTAAGCTCCATCTGCATCTGCTCTTCTATCTCCCCGATCGTCATATTCTTGACATCGAGTCCTTCCGGAGCATTTTCAGGATCGGCAGCCATTGACTGTTCAAGGGTCTCCTTGAAAGCCTTTTCACTCATATTGCCTGTCTGATGTACCAGCACCAGCGGTATGAGCATTTCATCATCCAGATCTTCAAGCTCTTTTTTGCTGAGAGAACGGCGCTTGAAGATATCCCCGTCAGCCTCGAAGCTTTCCTCCCATTTCTTCACTTCATCATCCGTCATGAACATCTCAGAGTAAGACATTTCCTCTGCGGTGATCTTTTCCGGCACAGAATACTCAACACCATGGTTCTGTATTCCCGTGTCGATCATGTCGGAGGTATACTGTGGCAGTGCAAGATCACAATATGCCTGTACTACAAGCAGTATCAGCGTGAAGATGACCATATGCCAATACGGTTTCATATTAGCAAATATGTGTTTCATCCTATTCCTCCTTTGTGCAGCTTCCACATATACGAGCTGCAAAATTTGTAAGATATTTCAATCGTATAGCGTCTATTATACATTATTATTTATTAATTGTCAAGCATATGTCAATATATAAATAGGCAATAAAAAAGACCGCAGATAATCTGCGGTCTTTGGCGTGCCTGGAGGGATTCGAACCCCCGACCTACTGGTTCGTAGCCAGTCACTCTATCCAGCTGAGCTACAAGCACATCTCTTGACGACTTAAATATTATATCACATCAGCTGTAAAATGTCAATAAGCTTTCTCAAAAACAGCATTTTGCACTAAAGAAATATTTATAAGTTGATTATTCTGACATTTTTCTAAAAAGAGCAGAAAGCACTTGACATCACTTCAATAATTTGGTATAATTAATTTTGTTGTGAGACATTAGCTCAGTCGGTAGAGCATACGCCTTTTAAGCGTAGGGTCGAGGGTTCAAATCCCTCATGTCTCACCAGCGCTCTGCTGAGATATCAGCGGGGCGCCTTTTTTATACAAAAAAGGTCACCTGTAAATCAGATACACATATTAAAGTTTTGCCCCTGAGCATTGTAAATCGCTCAGGGGCATTGTGTTTATTGGGCTTCTGATGTAAATCGGAATTTGCAGCGTGACGGCCCCTACAAGGGATGTCGATGTGAGGACGCCGAGGGCGGCGTCCCCTGCAATACCGATTTATACCAGTTTCTCATGGACCGTCAAAGGAGGTCCCTACAAAAATACTATGGCTCAAAACCTCTGTATATGTACCACACTTACAGGAAGCTTTTTCTTTATTTTTACGAACCGGTGCCGCTGTACTTCGTTGCGCCGAACATCCAGAACTTATAACTGAGCCAGAAAAATACACAGCCTATCAGCGGTGACAGCCATGATAGTACGGGAACTTCGTCCGGCCTGAGTATTACAAGGCTCGGGTAATAAGCTATGAATGCTATCGGCATGATAAATGTGAAAATAAATCTGAATACAGGGCTGAATATAGTTATGGGATATTTTGCATAGTCCTTGAATTTCAGCACAAGATCAAGCACATAGAATGAGTTCTGTATCCAGAAGCAGGTAGCTGCTGCTGCATTCTGAAGTGCTATCATTATCAGTGATGAGGTCAGCAGGAACAGTATCATCTTCAGTACCATGAGCGGAGTAAGTGCAAGACCTATCTTCGTCCAAGAGTAGATCAGTGTTCCGAGGCCGAATGCAAGCTGTCCAAGGCCCTTGATGTCGAAAACCTCCGACTGATAATAGAAAAACAGATTTATCGGGCGGAAACAGTATTTGATAAAATCGCCGTTATAGACGTTTATTCTCAGGCTCCAGTTGTTATCGAAGAAACACTGTACAGGGGTAAGTGATACCAGCGAGAAGCCGTACAGAAACAGCATTTCATGATAACTCCAGCCGTTTATCGAGGGGAAGCTGCGGAAGAGTATCCAGAAGCTTATGAAGCCTGCGATATTAGTACAGATCATACCTATGGTGGAAATAATGAAATCTGCACGATAGCTCATTTTGCTTTTAAGGTCCTGAGCAAGTATCTTGCAGTATATGCGGAAATAAAAGCCGAATCCTTTTCTTTTCATATCTCATCAGCCTCCGTTCACAGTGATCTGTCTCAGCGATACTTTCCAGAAAAGCTTGCTGATAACTGTTGTTGTAATGCACCAGAAAAGCTGAGTACCAAGTATCATCAGTACATCCTCAATATCAGGAGAACCGTCCAGAAGCAGTGTCAGCGGAGCGTTGTAGATCGACTGGAACGGCATATACATAACTACAGTTTTCAGCGGCTCAGGGAAGAAGGCTATCGGTATCGTTGCTCCTGAAAGAAGAAGAACTACTACCTGCTTCATTATGTTTATTCCCCATATGCTTTCGGTAAATAGGCATATCGTACCAACAAAGAAATCTATACTGTAGTTTATCATGACCGCCATGATTACTGATACTGCAAAATAAAGCAGATTAAGTCTGAGCGGTATAGCTCCGTGAGTAACTGCTCCCACTATTATGAAAGTGGGCAGGAAGGTCGTCAGGAAATTCATAACAAAGCTTCCTGAATAGGACCAGAATAGCAATCTTCGGTAGTCCATAGGCTTAAGCAGATCAAGCACTATCTTTCCTGACTGTATGCTCCTTCCCATCTCCCATACTGCATACATCTCCATGAAATTGAAGAGTGCTGTAGCAAGTACGAGGTAGATCAGAGTGTCTGAAAAGGTCATGCCGTTCACAACGTCTGTGCCTGATGAGGCATATATCGCTTTCCACAGGAAATATACGACAGTCAGATAGAGCAGGTTTCCTATGACGATCACTACTGTTCCGAGTCTGAACTGAAGCGCCTCTATCATACCGGCTCTTGTGAGGGTCAGATATTTTTTAAGTCTCATTCTACCCCCTCCTCGTATATCTTCTTTATTACCTCCTCAGTGGAGATCTCTTCCAGCTGCATATCTCTTATATCATGCTTTTTCTGAAGACCTGCAAGAACATCGATGACCTTCTCCTTATCCTCATCTACAAGCACTGATATCCATTCGTCATCTGAATCCACAGAGAACTGCGGAAGCTCACTGTGTATCTTCTCAGCTTTTTCCTTCATATCACCGTCAATACGGATCTTAAGAGTCCTGTACGAACCAAAGAATCCCTTAAGGTGCTCGATATCATTATCGTAAAGCATTCTGCCCTTGTCGATTATCACTATCCTGCGGCAGAGCGCATCTACATCGCCCATATCGTGAGTCGTGAGTATAACAGTTGTGTTCTTCTCCTTGTTAAGAGCGTGTATCAGAGTTCTTATCTTAGCCTTCATTGAAACATCAAGGCCGATAGTAGGCTCGTCAAGAAATACTATCTTAGGATCGTGAAGAAAGGCTGCAAGGATATCACTGAGAGTACGCTGTCCCAGAGACATCTGCCGCACAGGCTTATGAAGCAGAGGCTCTATATCCACCAGTGAACGGTAAAGATCAAGCATACTGTTATACTGCTTATCGTCTATCTGATATATGTCCTTAAGGAGCTTGAAAGATTCCACCAGAGGCAGAGCCCACCATAGCTGTGAGCGCTGTCCGAATACTACACCTATCTCCTGAGCATTCCTGCTGCGGTTCTTATAGGGAGCATTTCCGTTGACCAGTATCTCTCCTGCTGTGGGTTCGAGGACTCCTGTCATCATTTTTATTGTAGTGGATTTTCCGGCACCGTTTGGTCCGAGGTAACCTACGATCTCTCCCTGTTCAATATCCATGGAGATATCATTGACTGCCTTCACTATTTTATAATCTCTTGAAAAAAGATCCTTCAGGCTCCCCTTAAGTCCTTCACGACGATTAAGTACCTTAAACTCTTTTGTAACATTTCTTATCTCAATTATTTTTGACATTTTTTCCTCCTTTTGCCGGACTATTTGTTCCCGATATCATTATTATACATCATTTCCCGCAGTTTCGCCTGACAATATCATCATAATTCATCAGAAAATATTTTTTCAGATCCCTTAGCTGCCCTGTATCAGATAAGGACAATTTTCTGCGATATCATGGCGAAAAATGATGGAATAGTTATTATACACCTAAAAGCATACAATGTCAAGAAATATTTTTCTGATATCTAATCAGATCCGGAAAACAGCGCCCTGCATAATATCATAAGCCTATTTTTGTACATTTTTAACAATACCGTCATAAAAGAAGCAAAATAATTTTACTTCACTTTTCTATTTTGTATCCTTTTTTTAATGCATTTCTCACAATTCTATGATATAATAGTTTTACCGGGGTGAAACCAGCTAAAAAAGCTTTTCCGGAATAAAAATGATATAGGAGTAAAATAATGAAAAAATTATTAGGTTTATCAATGGCTCTGATGATGTTCGCTTCATGCGCTGTAGGCTGCGGCGACGATGATGACGATGACACAAGCAAAAAGTCATCAAAGAATACAAGTTCATCCGTTTCAGAAGATGTAGATACAAGCGATTCCGAAGAGGATACTACTGAGGAAAAAACAACTGAGGAAGCAACTACTACTGCTGAGACAACTACTGCTGAAAAAGTAACTACAACAGAAGCTTCTTCTCCGGAGCCTGACGTTACTACAGAAGCAAATGGTTCAGGAAGCCTGCCGCAGCTCAATATTGAGCCCAACACTCCCATACAGGTCAACGGCGAGATCGCCGGCAAGTGGGAAGCTGAAAAGATCATTGAAGACGGCAAGGAGATAACAGAAGAAGAGGGTATCCCTGTAAGCTGTATACTTCAGTTTGAGTTCAAGAAAGACGGTACTGCTTCACTTAATAGCCCCATTTATGCAATGTTCGGCGAGGAATCCCTCCCCTCAGGCAAATGGACTCAGAACGGAAATATAGTTACTGTTGATATAGATAATGAGGCTCTTGATTTCGAGCTTAAAAATGACCGCCTCGTTGCTGAAGATGAGGGAGATACCATCTATCTTATGAAGGTAGAGAAATTCACTGAGGTTGATCTCTCGGCACTATTCGGTTCTATGGATCTCGGCGAGGACGAATGATCCGCCGCAGATAAGCTCCGATTTTCTTAATTAAAAACAAAAATTACCGGGTACGAATATGTACCCGGTAATTTTTTATCTCATAAACAAATATGCTGTATAGCCTGAGTAAATAATGACCATCGCAGCACCATGCCAGCGCTCAAGCTGTTTTTTCGGCAGACAGAATGCCATGACCATAAGGCTTACTCCTATCAGGAAAGCAGTATCTATCGTATTCTCCAGAGAAAATCCCATAGGAGACAATGCTGCGGCTATTCCAAGTACAAAGAGGATATTGAATATATTCGAGCCTATAACATTTCCCAGAGCCATATCTGTCTCTTTCTTCCTTGCCGCAACTACAGATGTCACAAGCTCCGGAAGACTTGTACCAAGAGCAACTATTGTCATACCGATAAGGTTGTCCGACATACCAAAGCTTCTTGCGATATCAGAGGCGCCCTCAACTACCATTTTTCCGCCTGCGGCAATAGCAGCTATGCCTCCGAGTATAAACAGCGCACATTTCCAGTTTGCAATGTCCTTATACTCCTCAGCAGCCTCCTCCCTTGCACGAAGAGCACTGCTTATCATCAGCCAGAGGAAGCCTGCAAACAGTATAAGCAGTATTATTCCGCCGTATCTTGGTATACCGCCGGTAAGTCCGCCTATGCCGACAAGCACAAGCGCTGCGGCTATTGAGGCAGGAAAGTCTCTTTTCAATGAGACATCACTTACAGGAAGCTTGTTGAAAAGTGCACACAGACCTGCCACTATCATCAGATTGAATATGTTGGAGCCGACTGCATTGCTTATGGAAAGCTCATTTTTTCCTGCAAGAGAAGCGCTTACACTGACCGATGTCTCAGGGAGACTTGTTCCCATCGCTACTATCGTCATACCTATTATCAGCGGAGATACCTTTAGTTTCTTCGCCACAGCAGAGCTTCCGTCCACAAAAAAATCTGCGCCCTTTATCAGCAGTACAAATCCGGCTATCAGCAGAAAGTACATCATCTCATATCATCCCCAGTTCAAAAATAAAATACTGTTTTACCTCAGAAATTCGGTGAGCTTCCCCTTGAAATATCCGGGAAACTCATCACATTCAAATGCAAAGAAATGACCTGCATCAAATTCTTTTATCTGGAACAGACCGCTGGTATATCTTCCCCATTCCTTCATATCCTCAACAGGAGCTTCATCGTCCTGTGTGCCTGTGATAGCAAGTATAGGAGCCTTTATCCTCAGCGAATCCCAGTCGGTCTCAAAATCCTCACATATTCTTGTATCATTTGACATTATATCATATATTATATCAACGAATTCAGGGTCCTGAATAAGCTCAGGGTCGGTCTGGCCGAGTTCAACAAGCTTATCAATGAATTTATCCTTCGGAAGATCAGAAATGCGCTCATCCTTATATTTAAGATGCGGAGGTCTCATTCCGCCGGCAATAACTGCCGATGGCTGATTCACATTCATTTCTGCAAGCTTTGCAGCAGTAACTATTGCGATCAGACTTCCCATACTATGACCATAGATCACATATTTATCCGGAGCGTCCCTGCATATCCTTTCACACATATCTTCTGCTGCCTCAAAGGCATCCTTATAGAAGTTCTCGCAGAAAAGCGATCCATGCCCATTATACTCTAACGGCACTACATCGACGATACTTCCGAATTTTTCTGTCCACTCCTCGTAGGCATTGACAGTTCCCCCTGCATACGGGAGACAGTACATTTTAGGTTTTTTCATAATTGCTCCTTTTAAATATCATAAATAATCAGTATCTTATCAAAGAATTAAAACCGGCTTATTAAAGCCATTTTTCATTTGTCAGAGTGAGCCGTATCCAAGGAAACGTGCTGCACAGATCCCATATAATATAAAGAAATTGCAAACACATTAATTATAACGTTTTTGCTCTGCAATGTCAATATCACAGGGGCCGCCGGCTCCTTCAAAAAAAATGGGCAGGAGCTTATCCTGACCTATCTCAGAAAAAAACAGGTACAAAGAATTGTTATTTTCTTGACAATTTTCACAAAAAACTGCCTGAAAAGGGCATATACAGGATATTTTTGCAGAAAAAATTTGTTAAAACTAAAAAAAGGCGATTTTACTTGAATTAAACGCCGAAATGTGCTATAATTCCATTTGGTTTTTTGTTTTCCTGTACTAAGCTGTATCGATAATGATCAGTGTAGCAGTACAGGAGCAATATGCAGCTTTTGCTGCAATTATGGGAGGTAAATTTATGACAGCAGCACAGATCTTTGCCGTCATTATCTTCGTGGCTATGTTCATCATGATAGTCCTCGATAAGATAGAGCGGCACTACGTCACCTTAGGCAGCGGTATCCTTACACTGACCGTTGTATTCGGTATTTGTCTGCGTGACGGAAAAGCCATATGGGACACTCTTGCCCTGAAAGGCTTCGCCACTAAGGATTTCTGGTACCAGGTGACGGAAAGCGAAAGCAAGGGCATCAACTGGGCCACTATCCTATTCATCGCCGGTATGATGGTAATGGTAGAAGGCATGGCAAAGGCCGGATTCTTCCGGTGGCTTTGTATGAAGATAGCCTACCTTGTAAAATGTAAGACTATTCCGATATTTATCACTTTTATGATAATGTCAGCTGTTCTTTCAATGTTCATCGACAGTATCACTGTTATCATGTTCCTTGCAGCTGTAACTATTGAGCTTGCACAGCTCCTTAAGTTCAATCCGGTGCCAATGATACTGGCAGAAATATTCTGTGCTAATCTTGGCGGTTCAGCTACAATGTGCGGAGACCCTCCGAACATCATCGTAGGAACATCCCTCGGATTCTCATTCTTCGATTTCCTTACAAATACCGGTCTTGTAGCAGGTATTTCACTGGTTGTCTCTGTTATCTTCTTCTACTTTGTGTTCCGCAAGGAGATAGTCAGTGCGCACGGTGATAATATAGATATGAGCAAATTCCCCAAGCCCTCAGAGGCTATCACAAGTAAAAAGGATTTCGCTATAAGCAGCGTTATCTTCGGTATGGCGGTCATACTCCTTATCACTCACGCTACTACTCATCTGACTGTGGCTACTATCGGACTCTTTATTGCAGTTATAACACTGCTCACATCCGGAAAGCACGCACTTGAGCTCCTCAAAAAAGTTGACTACAAGACTCTTGTATTCTTCATCGGACTGTTTATCGTAGTAGGCGGACTTGAAGAGACCGGCATACTCGAACTCATTGCAAAGTTTATCGAAAATATCAGCGGCGGAAATGTTATGCTTATGATAGCTATCATCCTCTGGGTATCTGCTATCGCCAGCGCTTTCGTGGACAATATCCCATTTGCCGCAACAATGGTACCTGTTATCCAGAGCCTTGCTGAAACAGCCGGAGTAAACCTCAATACTCTTGCATGGGCACTCTCTATCGGTACTGATATAGGCGGAAGTGCTACTCCTATAGGAGCATCTGCAAACGTTGTAGGAACATCCGTTGCTGCAAAGAACGGTCACCCTATCGGCTGGGGAAAATACTGCAAGAAGCTTGCTCCTGCCACAATAATTGTTCTTGCGATTTCCAATATCTACATTTTCGTAAGATATCTTTAATACCGACCTTTGGCCGAATAATATATTTGGAGGTATGATCTATGTCACAGGTAATAATTTCAGTCGGACGTGAATTCGGAAGCGCAGGCCGCGCGATCGCTGAAGAGCTTGCTAAGAGATTCGATATCCCGATCTATGACCGTCATCTCATCACTGAGATCGCTGAAAAAACCGGTCTCACTCCTGAAGAGGTCGAGAAATATAACGAAGCTCCCAAGCTTAAGATCCTTTCAAGAAGAGTCAACGGCTACAGCAATTCCATTGAGGACAACATCGCTGAAATGCAGTTCAATTTCCTTGATGAAAAAGCTAAGAGCGGTGAATCCTTTGTTGTTGTCGGAAGATGTGCAGAGACTAAGCTCAAGAAATATCCCGCACTCATCTCCCTCTTTATCCTCGGTGATATGGAGGAGAAGATCAAGCGTGTTATGAAGATCTATGAGCTCTCAGAGGATGATGCAAAATCCTTCATCACCAAGAAAGACAAGAAGCGTAAGCGCTATCATAACTACCACTGCTCAGGTCACTGGGGAGACTCACGTCTCTACGATCTCAGTATCAACAGCAGCAGACTTGGTATTGATAAGACTATCGACATTCTTGAGCAGTATATTAAAACTCGCATAGGCAAATAAAACTATAACGAAAAAGCCTCCTTTTTCTTAAAGGAGGCTTTTGGGTATTGTAAAGCCGGAAGATGCTCTTAAGCTTTCTCCCGGCTTTTTCTTTTATAATCTGATACGGAAATTCTCGTATCCGAATTCCTTCAGCACCTGTACTGAACCGTCCTGCTTCAGAAGCAGTATGGACGGCAGAGGCATACCGTTGAAGGTATTGTTCTTGACCATGGAATATATAGCCATATCACCGAAAACAAGCCTGTCACCAATACTCAGTGGCTCATCAAAGGAATACTCACCTATCATATCTCCTGAGAGACAGGTCTGTGAGCCCAGTCTGTAGGAGTATTGCTTCTCTCCGCTCTCTCCTGAACCGAAAAGCGGCGGACGATAAGGCATCTCCAGTACATCAGGCATATGGCAGGCCGCAGATGTATCAAGTATAGCTATAGGCATATCGTTCTCAGTAAGATCAAGTACCTGAGTTACAAGATATCCTGCATTCAGGGCGACAGCCTCGCCGGGCTCAAGATATACCTCCAGGCCATACTTCTCCTGCATACGGTGGATACATCTTTCCAGCCTTGGTATATCATAGTCCTCACGGGTGATATGATGACCGCCGCCGAAATTAATCCACTCCATACCGGAGAGGAACTCTCCGAACTTTTCCTCAACAGCGTCCAGTGTCTTTTCAAGATCATCCGAATTCTGTTCGCAGAGAGCATGGAAATGAAGTCCTGTAACACCTCTGAGATCATCTGCACGGAAGTTTTTTCTGGTGATACCAAGTCTCGAAACAGGAGAGCAGGGATCATATATCTCATGTCCCTCCTGAGTAGAGCACTCGGGATTCACTCTCAGACCGATCTTCTTTCCGGCCGCAAGCACACGGTCACGGTACCTGTCCAGCTGAGAAAAGGAGTTGAATATGATATGTCCGCAGTAAGAGATGATCTCGTCTATCTCAGACTCTCTGTATGCGGCAGAGAAAACATGATTCTCCTTTCCCATTTCCTCATAGCCCAGTCTTGCCTCATAGAGGCCGCTGCAGGCTGTTCCCGCCAGATACTCCCCTATCAGCGGATAGAGATGATAACATGAGAATGCCTTCTGTGCAAGGAGTATCTTTGCTCCTGTGCGCTCCTGAACTCCACGGAGGATCCGCAGATTCTCAGTCAGTCTCTTCTCATCTATCACATAGCAGGGAGTGGGAAGCGAATAGATATCAGGGATATTATGCTCTGTCATACGAACTTGACAGCAGTGCCATAAGCCATTACCTCGGCAGCACCCTGCATGATAGCAGATGTTGTGTATCTTACGTTAACGATAGCGTCAGCCCCCATTGACTGAGCTTCCTGTATCATTCTTGATGTTGCGATCTCTCTGGCCTCGTTCATCATCTCTGTGTAAGCTTTAAGCTCGCCGCCTACCATTGTCTTAAGGCCCTGCATGAAATCTTTTCCGATGTGCTTTGACTGTATGGTAGAACCCTTTACCAGTCCAAGCATTGCAATATTTTTTCCGTTGATGTGATCTGTGTTTACGAGTATCATAGTTCTTCCTCCAATTATTTAAGATATTTGTATTGTTCAAGCAGTGGCAGGAAATGCTTCGCCTTCCGGACGAACTTTTCCTGCCGGCCCTGCTGTTTTACTTAGTCTACGAGGACCGGATCGAAGTCCTCTTCCCAAGGAAGTCCCCACTTGTTCAGTGCTTCCATGAACGGATCCGGATCAAATTCCTCGATGTTATATACACCGGCTTTCTTCCATGTACCGGTCATTATCATCATAGCACCTATCATTGCAGGTACACCAGTTGTATAGGAAATAGCCTGAGAGCCTACCTCCTTATAGCACTCCTGATGATCGCAGATATTGTAGAGATAGTATGTCTTATCCTTGCCGTCCTTCTTTCCACGGAAGATACAGCCTATATTTGTCTTGCCCACAGTTCTCGGACCCAGTGATGCAGGATCAGGAAGAACTGCCTTCAGGAACTGAAGCGGAACGATCTCCTTGCCCTCGTACATGATAGGCTCGATAGATGTCATACCAACATTTTCAAGACACTTAAGGTGTGTAAGATAGCTCTGGCCGAATGTCATGAAGAAACGGATGCGCTTAATGCCCTTGATATTAAGTGCCAGTGACTCCAGCTCTTCGTGGTGGAGAAGATACATATCCTTCTCGCCAACGCCCTTGAAGTTATAAACACGCTTTATCTCCATAGGCTCAGTCTCTACCCATTTTCCGTCCTCAATGTAGCTGCCCTTTGCAGATACCTCACGGATATTTATCTCAGGGTTGAAGTTTGTAGCGAAGGGATATCCGTGGTCACCGCCGTTGCAGTCGAGGATATCGATATAGTTTATCTCGTCGAACTCATGCTTCATTGCATATGCGGAGAATACTCCTGTTACACCGGGATCGAATCCGCTTCCGAGGAGAGCTGTTATACCAGCCTTCTCAAACTTCTCACGATAAGCCCATTGCCAAGAGTACTCGAAGTGAGCCNNGCAGTCGAGAATGTCGATGTAGTTGATCTCGTCGAACTGATGCTTCATAGCGTAAGCGGAGAAAACGCCGGTAACGCCGGGGTCGAAGCCGCTTCCCAGGAGGGCGGTTATGCCAGCCTGCTCGAACTTCTCACGGTAAGCCCACTGCCACTTGTACTCAAACTTTGCTGTATCAAGAGGCTCATAGTTGGCAGTATCAACGTAGTGAGTCTTTGTTGCAAGGCAGGCATCCATGATAGTAAGATCCTGATAAGGCAGAGCCAGGTTCAGCACTACATCAGGCTTATAGCTCTCGATAAGGGCGATAAGCTCGTCCACGTTGTCAGCGTTTACCTGAGCGGTCTCGATGACTGTCTTTGTTGTGGGCTGGAGCTTCTCCTTGAGAGCGTCGCACTTGGACTTTGTCCTGCTGGCGATCATAATGCCCTCAAATACCTCGCTGTTCTGACAGCACTTGTGGATCGCTACTGAGGCTACTCCTCCGCAGCCGATTATCATACATTTTTTCATTTTTATACCTCCATTTTTTATTTACTAAACTTTCCAATTTTAATCCCTATTATCTTTATTTAACAAATAATGCAGCTATTGGTATGAGCAGCATAATTATTCCAAAAACAATAAACACCAGATTAAATCTGCGTCTATATGGTATTTCCTTAGGGCAATAGTATACATTAGCATCATCCGGATCAATATAAAGCTCTATCATCTCGCCTATTTCAAAATTCATAGACGGAGCAGCAAAATTGCTTTTTATTCTGTAGGAGTTACCGTTATATGTAAAACCATAAACGTGGAAACCATACGATTTGCCTTTAGAAGTTCTATCTGCTATATCAACGACCTCTGCATCTACTTGTTCCGTACACCGCTTTTTCAGCTTTCTCATCCTTACAAGGCTTCTTGACGGAAAAAATATTATCAAAAATATTATCAGCAACAATATTATCACAACAATTTCTTCCTCCCTTAATAATCCCGTTCATCATCATTATAATTATCATCATAGTACTCGCTGTCATTATAGTATCTATCATCACTATAGTACCTATCATCATTATAGCTATCGTGATCACTGTCATAGTATTCTTTATTATAAAGCTGCTCGTTATAAGCCTCTTCGTTAGCTTCCTTATTATACTCTACCATTGCCTCATCTATAGCTTCACTAAGCTGAGCTTTAAGCTTCCGGTTTCTCCTTATTGTGAATATTACTGCTCCTATAGCACAAGCATCCATAATAATGCCAATGATCACATTCTTTTTGTCTGCCGGTACACTTATCTTTTCCGGATCATCAGGATCGATCTTTATTGTTACTTTATCTCCGACCTCATATTCAGGAGGATATTTATAAGAACTCCCCGTCACCTTATATTCTTTCCCGTTGTACTCATACGAAAAAACCGGTGCACACGCTTTACTATCTTTATTATTTTTACTTTTTTGATGACTTTCATATTTCTCATTTGCAACTACTACTGCTTTCACCTCTTCAGAATACCGCTTTTTCGGTATGCCTTGAATAATAAAAACTGTTCCGATCATGAACGCAATAAAACACATGAAAAAGATCATTGCAGATTTGATCCCCACTATAACTTTTATCACCTTGTTTTTTTGTTCTTCTGTAAGATTAACATTATTTGCCATAGTAATATCCTCCCCAAATTTCACCAATATCATTTTGTCTATTTGTCAAACGTTCTTTAAATATATAACGAACATAATTACTATACAACCAAAAATGACACCGAAAATGCTCCATACAAATGTACCAAGCGTCTCCTGATCACAGCAGAATTTTTTTGGCTCTTTCGGATCAATATGGAGTTTTACCTGATCCCCAGTCTTATACGAGCAGGATGTACCACCTACGCTGAATGTTTCTATATACTGTTCTCCGTCATATGCGTATTTTAAAGCAATGCTATGCACATCATACTCATCATGGTATGTCGTAGATACGCTGATAACTTCTGCATAAACAAGCTCTGTACATTTCTTTTTTTTAAGAACATTTGTATAAAGGCTTTTACCCCGAACAGTACAAATATCCCGCCAACAATTGCTATGATTTCAAGTTCCAAAATTATTACCTTTCCATTCCCTATTCTCTATCATCATCTTAACAGAAAAACTTTTCCCACACATCAATCTCTTGATTTAATGAATATCACCAATACTATAGCTCCTATCACAACAAATATAAGATAAAAAAATATCTTATAGATCGTTTCCTTTGGACAGTAGAATTTTTCCGGCTTTTCCGGATCGACATACAGCTCCACATAATCGCCCACATTGAAGAGGCAGTACGATGAAGAGAAGCTGTCTCTTACCTCAAAACTCTCTCCGCCGTATGAATAGCTGAAAACGAGATAAGGTCTTCTGCGTTTTTTCCAGGCGTATGACAACTGCCTCTACATGCTCCGTACACTTTATTTTATTTATTGCAATTGATACAAGACCAATTATCCCGACTAACGGGTATATTAATATAGTGATCATAATTTACCTCAAATAAAAATCCCATTAATAATGTTTTATCTCATCATTCAGACTATTCTGTATCCTCATCCTGTCTCCTGATACACAATACGATAAATACAGCCATTGCTGCTCCAAGCAGAAATGCTGCTGTCAGGATACTTGTTGAATATTTTGAATTTGTGACATGACCAACTCTCGGGGCTTTCATGTAGGGGTCACCATCATTTTTTTCTGTTGCCTTAATCTTTCTCTCATAGTCCTCGTCGAACATTCTGTCATATGCAACCTTTATCTTATCACCCTTCTTGTCACCGTTTGCAGCGGGGACACGGTAGGTCTCTGTCTGCCCGCCGGCATAAGTGACCTCAACGATAGCTGTGAAATAAAGATCAGTATAGGACAGGGCACTGTCATTGAATCCGGTATACGTCTTGAATTCCTTTATAGGCACCTCTGTCACCACATAATTCTCGGGACGGCTCTTGTAGTCCTCATAGTCCATATTGTACCAGTCATGCTCAAAGCCTTTTGCTGAAAGATAACTGAAAAGCAGCAGAACGAATACTATTGCCATTCCTGCAAATATTTTAACATCTTTTCTTCTTTTGAATATTTTTCCCATTATTGCTCCTTATATCAATAATACTTCATATCAACAAGCTCTTCATCCGGCTTGTTACGGTTCTTGCAGACGCATATGAAAACGATCGTCGCTATCAGCATACTCACTCCGCCTATACCGCCGAATACACAGCACAGTATAAACAGTACATTATCCGACGGGACATATATCTTCGTCGGTTCATCCGGATCGATATAAAGCTCAACTTCTTCTCCCTCGCTGAATTTCGCAGGTGATGAAGAGGTATTGCTGGCGACTATATATTTATGGTCATTATAGACATACTCAAATACAGGCTGATATGTATAGCCGCCGTTGGAGCTTTCCCTCGGACGATTCTCACATACTACCGCCGTCAGCTTCTCCGTGCACTCTCCTTTGCGCTTCATGTCGCCTAAATACATCACAACTGCAATTATCACGAATATAGAGCAAAAGAGCATAGCTACCAGCCAGACGAGCATTTCCTGCCGCTTTTTCTTCTTATCGACTGTTCCGCCGTCATAGGTCCCATAGGGATCATACGGATCATAGGGCTTTGTTTCGTCGATTATAGGACGTTTCATAAGATACCTCCTCAGGGGAAATACGATTTATGAAAGTGCAAGAAGCATTTCCCTTATTATTTTACAGGCTACAGCTGTAGAAACTCCGCTCTGATCGTAGACCGGACTGAGCTCGTTGACATCACAGCCAACGATATCAAGGCGGCTGCATACCAGTGTAAGAGCCTTTCTCAGCTCATCGAATGTCACTCCTCCGGCCTCAGGAGTACCTGTTCCGGGGAAGATAGAAGGATCAAGCACATCGAGGTCTACTGTCAGGTAGACATTTTTGCCCCTGAGCTTTTCCACAGTCTCCTCAAGTCCATCAAAGCAGAACTTGTGCATCTCGGTATGCTCATCGGCAAAGCGGAATTCTTCACGGTCACCGCTTCTGATACCGAACTGGAAGATATGCCCGTCACCGACTATCTCATGGCAGCGTCTCAGCACACAGGCATGGGACAGCTTCTGGCCGAGATAATCGTCTCTCAGGTCGGCATGAGCATCGAAATGAACTATATACAGGTCATTGTACTTCTTGCTGACTGCCATAACAGAACCCAGTGTCACAAGATGCTCTCCGCCTATCATAAACGGGGTCTTGCCGTCGGCGAGTATCTGTTCTGCACGCATAGTTATATCTTCAACAGCACGGCTTGTATCTCCAAAGGACAGCTCCAGGTCTCCGCTGTCGAAATAGCTGTGATCCAGCATATCCCTGTCCTGATAGGGACTGTAGGTCTCGATGCCGAAGCTCTCATTTCTTATAGCTGCCGGAGCAAATCTTGTTCCGGGGCGAAAGCTGGTAGTACCGTCGAAGCCTGCTCCGAAGAGGACTATCTTGGCATCCTCATACTCACTGTCACAGGCGATGAATGTCTGTATATTCTTATTCAACATCTTTAAGAAGCTCCTCTACATAGTTTGGCAGGGCGAATGAACCGATGTGCAGACGAGGATTATAGTACCTTGTCTTTAAGCCCAACATACTCCATTTTGTACCGTTATAATCGTTGGTGGGATGATATTTCTTTGAAGCAAATCCAAAGAGCCAGTGTCCGGAAGGATATGTCGGGATATGAGCCTGATAGACCTTGCTTATGGGGAAGCTCTCGACTATCCTCTTATGGGAGCGCTGCATAGCAGCAGCATCCTCATCGTAGAATGGGCTCTCATGCTGATTTACCATTATTCCGTCCTCATGCAGTGCCTTGAAGCAGCTGCCATAGAATTCCTTGGTGAAAAGACCTTCTCCGGGGCCGAAAGGATCTGTGGAATCAACGATGATAACATCGTAAAGGTCCTCGCAGCGGCGGATGAATTTCACTCCGTCCTCATAGTAAACATTTACTCTCGGGTCATCAAAACGGCAGGCTGTAGTTGGAAGGTACTTCTTGCATACTTCCACCACAAGCTCATCTATCTCCACAAGGTCTATCCTTTCAACAGAGGGATAGCGGGTAAGCTCACGGACAACTCCTCCGTCGCCTGCGCCTATTACGAGAACGTTCTTCGGGCAGGGATGTACAGCCATGGGGACATGGGTTATCATCTCATGGTAGATGAACTCATCCTTTTCAGTAAGCATCATATATCCGTCAAGGGTAAGGAATCTGCCGAACTCCTTGGAATCGAATATATCTATCCTCTGAAATTCACTGTTGCCGCTGTAGAGCTGATGATCGACTTTTATTGAAAATTTTACATTCGGAGTATGACGCTCCGTAAACCATAATTCCATTATTACCCTCCTGATAAAACTATTTCTTTCCCGATCAGTTCAAGAGATCACTTGCGTTCCTGAGGAGGACCTCCTGCACCGTTTTTCTTAAGCACCAGCTTAAGGAATATGGGACTTACGATAAATATTATGATGTATGCCACTATAAAGCTGAGTATCAGCGACTTAACGAACATTATGCCGAACGGCGGCAGGTCTGCACCGTGGGCAGAAGCCATTTTACGTACTATAGCTATCATTGCCAGTGTTATCACCGGTGTATAGATAAGATCAGAAACAAAGCTTGATACAAATCTTGCCGGCAGGCTGTGCTCTTCAAGTCCGCAGGCACGGACTGCACCTGCCTCCACCTTAGGCATGGGAATTATAAGTCCTATAAGCAGGCTTATAATAAAGCTTGCGGCAAATGTCACAATAAATGGAACTATCTGGAAATTTCCCGAAGAGAGATTGCCTGTCAGTGAAAGACAGAAGCTGAGAGTGACCGCCATAAGCAGACTCATCTGGATACCTATTTTTTTATTATTCATAACAACACCCTTTTTCATTTTTTATTCAAGTACATTAAGACGTTCTATATTTATGTCCTCTGTACCTGTCATCTGACACCCTTTTTCCTTAGCGTACTTTATGTACTCTATTATCTCCGGAGTTATAAGCTCGCCGGGGGCAAGTATCGGTATTCCCGGAGGATAGCACATAACGAATTCACTGCATACATTTCCGGCGGCCTCTTCAAGCGGCAGTGAGCGCTTCTTTGCATAAAAGGCCTTTCTCGGAGTCTCTGCCACCACAGGATTTATATATTCCTGTGTCAGCATTCCCGTACCCTCCTTGCCGAATCTCCGCTTTATCTCTGCAAGAGCACTTATAAGTCTCTCTATATCACGCTTTCTGTCGCCTACTGAGATATAGGCAAGGACATTTCCTATGTCGCCGAATTCTATCTGTATATCATATTCGTCACGAAGCAGGTCATAAACCTCTATACCAGCCAGTCCTATGGGCAGAGTATAAATGCTCAGCTTAGACACATCAAAATCGAATATACTGTCTCCGTTTATGAGTTCACGGGAATAGGCGTAGTAGCCGCCGATACTATTTATCTCCTCACGGGCATATTCCGCCATTTCCACTGTCTGAGCGAATATCTCAGGACCGCTGAGGGCCAGTCTCTTTCGTGAGATATCAAGACTTGAAAGCAGCAGATACGATGCACTTGTAGTCTGAGTCAGATTGACTACCTGCCGCATATAGTCTGAATTTATGGCTTTTCCCATAAGGAGGAAGGAGCTCTGGGTAAGACTTCCTCCGGATTTATGCATACTTACCGATGCAAGGTCAGCTCCGGCAGCCATAGCTGTTACCGGGAAATTCTCTCCGAAATAGAAATGAGTACCGTGAGCTTCATCCACCAGCACCAGCATACCGTGTGCATGGGCAAGCTCCGTTATTCTTCTAAGGTCTGAGCATATCCCGTAATATGTGGGATTATTTACCATTATCGCCTTTGCGTCCGGATTTTCCTCGATAGCCTTTTCTATCTGTGAAACTGACATTCCCAGGGCGATACCCAGCTGATGATTAACGTCCGGGTTCACATAAACCGGAACTGCTCCGGTGAGTATAAGCGCATTTATAGCACTTCTGTGGACGTTTCTCGGCATGATTATCTTGTCGCCCTCCTTGCAGGCATACATTATCATGCTCTGAACTGCGGAAGTAGTGCCTCCCACCATAAAGAAAACATTTGCCGCACCAAAAGCCTCTGCAGCAAGGTCCTCTGCATCACGGATGACGGATACAGGGTGACAGAGATTATCCAGAGGCTTCATGGAGTTAACATCAACGTTCATACAGTCCTCACCGAGGAACTCTGTAAGCTCCATATTTCCTCTTCCACGCTTATGGCCGGGCACGTCGAAGGGGACTACTCTCATGCGCCGGAATTTCCTCAGCGCCTCGTATATCGGTGCGTTTACCTGTGAAAGTTCAGACATTTCCGAACACGTTCCTTCCGCTGAATATTTCTATCATTTCCCTCTGGAGGGCATTGGTTATATCCAGCCTGCTCCTTGGAGAGAGTTCTCTGACATCTGTATTGAAAAGATAATTCTGTAATTCTATTTCCTTGATAAGCATTTTTGTATGGAACATATTTGCCTGATAAACGTTGATGTCCACAGCATCGTATTTATCAAGGGTCTTTGAATCGATATAATTCTGTATGGAGGTTATGTCGTGGTCGATGAAGAGCTTTTCCCCGTCAAGGTTGCGGGTAAAGCCTCTGACACGGTAATCCATAGTGATTATATCAGAATCGAAGCTTCCGATAAGGTAATCAAGAGCTGTCAGCGGAGTTATCTTCCCGCAGGTGGCAACGTCTATATCCACACGGAATGTGGCAATGCTGGTATCAGGATGATACTCCGGGTAGGTATGGACAGTAACATGGCTCTTATCAAGATGTGCGACAGTCTCGCTTCCGCCGGCAGGCACCATTGTATCATCCGCTATAAGGAATGTTGCAGAAGCGCCCTGGGGGTCGTAGTCCTGTCTGGACATACTCAGCACCTGTGCGCCTATCATCTCAGTAAGATGAGTCATTATATCAGTGATTCTCTCGGAATTATATACCTCGTCAACATAAGCGATGTAGTCAAGCTGAGCCTTAGGTGTCTTGGCATAACAGACATCGTAGATATTGAAGCTCAGGGATTTAGTAAGATTATTGAAGCCATAAAGCTTGAGTTTATTTTCCATAATACACACCTCAGAATAAAAAATGCACACACAGACTTTCATAGCCTGTATGTGCATGAAATACCTAAACTTCACCGCATAATACTTCACATCTGGGGTTTCAGAGTCTATATAAGCATGAACACCTTTTACTACTCTTATTGACCTTTCACAAGCTGATGAAAACTTATAAAAACTTTATCGGCACTTGCCGAATCAATAAGGCAACAGAAGTTGCCGTCCGGTCCCGCACGACCGGCTGCCTGCTCTGAAACCGAAGTTTCTTTTGCAATTTGTTATATTGTATCACAATTCGGTTTATTTGTCAATACATGACGGAAAAAAAGAGATGGACTCAACTCAAATAGTATCACTATATTTTTTTATTTTTATGTGATTGATAAAATATCTTCTATCTTCATCATTGCCCCAGGCGCATACTTTTTCTGCAAGCTGTTTGATTTTCCTTATATAATCATCATCAAACTTTGCCACAAAAGCATTTTTAAGTTCGATGTTCAAAAGAATACTGTTAAAATCAGGATATTGTATTCCATAATTTGCAGCCATTTGCCATGCGCTATCATTATGTTTTTGATATAAAGGATTGCTAAGATATTTGCTTATTTCATCAACTAATTCTTTATACTGAGTTTTAAACTCATAAAAGCTACTATTCATTTTTTCATCTTCATCATTGCCTTCACTTAATAAATTAAATTTACTGTAAGCATTCTCCAACTTCTGATAGTTTTCATACAAGTTATAGAAGAAATCATTATGACTTCCTTTTTGTCCGTTAAAAGCCAATAATAGAGAAACATCTTTAAAACTACCCGCATAATTCTGTGCACATTCGAGAACATTGAAAATATCAATATA
Source organism: Ruminococcus flavefaciens (assembly GCA_002371825.1). Classification (GTDB taxonomy): domain Bacteria; phylum Bacillota; class Clostridia; order Oscillospirales; family Ruminococcaceae; genus Ruminococcus; species Ruminococcus flavefaciens_L. Next base: position 29,434 of record DFHF01000010.1, read on the forward strand.
TAACTCTCTTGTCTGATTTTCAACATATCTATCTGCAAGCTGCTTTTGAAGCTTATCATTATCTTCTGCAAGTTGCTTTTGAAGCTTATCATTGTCATCAGATAGTTGTTGCTGAAGCTTTTTATTTCCATAATGCATTCCAATTGACAATATAATTGTGATAACAGTTAATATCACAGGTGCTCCAATCTGTAAAAAATCCTTGATGTCACATTTGCTTATACTCAATGTGCTTTGAAAAAATGTTGAGAAAAATACAGTATTCATTATTACCACTCCTATTTTTTTCTAAATTATACCATGTATAGGCACAAAATGCAATACTTTTCAAAATAAAACAGTAAAATATTGCAAAAACAACACCCTAAACTACGGTTAAAACTTTGCTAAATCAAACATGATTCATTGATATCGATTTCCGGTAACTACTTTCTAGTTTCTACTTTCTAAGTACTTTTTTCTCCCGCCCTCCGGCTAAACAAGCGACATATTTTTCATAATCTATTGATTTTCTTGCTGATATAATGTATAATATACTTAATTATGTGCGGCAGGAAAATGCCTGCCGGAAATATCAGAAAGGAACCGCCGGCTGTGTAAACGCACTGCTCCGGCACAAAGATATAATGCAGAAAAAGTTAAGACATTTTTATTCAAAGCATCCAGACATTTCAGCTTATATAATCATTTCAGCAGTATTCCTCCTCCTCGTAAGCATTGTCCTGATATTCAAGAGCCAGGGCGGCATCTGGGGCTCGGACAAAGACTGGAAAAGCCAGCACTTCGCCATTCCGGAGTATTTCCGGATACGGTTCTATGAGACACATGACCCTTTTCCTGACCTTGCACTCCAGCTGGGAAACGGGCAGAACATTTACAATTATGCCTATTACGGAATATTCAACCCGCTGTATCTGCCTTCATATGCGCTGCCGTTTGTAAAAATGAGCACATACATACAATTTCTCAGCCTGACTACAGTCCTTGTATCATCAATGCTGAGCTACATCCTTTTCAAAAGGCGCTTTGACCGCAGGACTGCTCTTATACTGGCGATATTATTCCTGTGCTCAGGCGGACTGATGTTCCACAGTCACAGACACGTCATGTTCATGAACTATATCCCGTTTCTGCTGGGGATGCTGCTTATATGCGAAAAAAAGGATAGTCCTGCAAGACTGTTTCTCATGGCACTTTTCGCCTACTGTATCATGTGCTGCAGCTTCTATTTCAGTGTCAGCAGTTTTGCCACAGTAGCAGTTTACATGATATACATTGAGCTGTCAGGAGAAGGCAGGCCATCCATTGCATCGGTATTTTCATTCAACTGGAAGAAAGTTGCCGCCGCAGCTGCCGGCTGTCTGTGCTCCTCATTCCTTTGGATGCCTGTACTGGCAGCGCTTCTCTCCGGAAGAGCCGAAACCTCTACAGATATGTCGCTGATCAGCGTCCTTTGCCCTACAGTGAACCTCAGTATGCTGCTCCACACCGGATATTCCGTGGGAGTCACCTCCGTGGCCGTATTCGCTGCTCTTTACCTGATAGTACACGGCAGACGGCAGGACAGATTTCTTGCAGCAGTCATCATTTGCTGTGCAGTGTTCCCGCTGATAAACTATATTATCAACGCAGGTATGTACATAGACGGAAAAGCCTTCATACCGCTGACAGTACCGGCACTTATCGTCTGCGGAGAGTTCTTCAATATGCATAAAAAAGCCGGAAAGGACGTTGTTATCCTCCTTGTGATACACGTTCTCATGGTGGTGATATCACTCGTTTTCTGTACTCCTAAAATCCCTGTCATGGTAATAATGATAGTTGAATATGCAGTAACTACTCCGGTACTTGCATTCATACTTTTCAAAGGCAAGGAAAAATACATACCAGGCTACACTCTCCTCATGACCTTCGCTATATGCATTGCTGTGAATATGAACGAGAAATTCGTGACTCGTTCTTCGATAAATGAATTCTATTCAGGTGAGATCCGCTCCGCTATATCTGAGACTATCGACAGTGACAGTGAGCTCTTCCGCTTCGGAGATTGTATACCTGACGACATCAACGTCAACAGAGTTGTGAATATGCGGTATCTCTCCACAAACTCCTACTCCTCCGTCAGCAATTCCGCCCTGAGGGATTTCCGTTTCAATACCTCTCTCAGCGAGAACCGAATACGCAATACTGCGATACAGAATCAGTCCTACAGTGTGATCTTCAATGCACTTATGGGCTGCCGTTACAGGATAGCTCCCGAAGAAATGCGAATGGACGGAGAAGTGCCTGTAAATTCGGCGGAAGGATATACAATTTTCAGAAACGATTATGCCTTCCCTCTCGGATATGCCTCAGAAAATACAATGAGTGAGACTGAATTCTATGCACTTCCGCTTCATCTCAGAGCCGAGGCGCTGATAGAAAATATTATCATCCCTGAAAAAAGCGGAAACAGTCTCAGTGCAGAGCATACTGAGGAGCTTGACTTTGATATGTCACCCGCTCTCAGCGATAAACGCATTACCGGCTCAGACGGAGTCTACACTATCAAGTCCGATGAAAACTTCACAGTTCATGTTCCTCTTGAAAAAACAACTGAGAATAAATTCCTCGTTGTGATCGCACAGGCAGACAATCGTATAGGCGATATTGCTGCACAGACTGACGTGGCACTGACTATCAACGGTGTAAAAAACAAGCTCACAGACCCAAAGTGGAAATACAATAACCATAACTATAATTTCACCTTCGTCATTTCTTCCTATGAGCCTGTTTCTGAACTGGAAATGATATTCACAAAGGGTTATTACAGAATATCAGGACTTCATGTGTATGCAGTTGATACCTCTGTCCTCAGCTCAGCTATGGAAAATAAAGACACTCTGATGATCGATACTGATAATTCACTCGGAGATACCATAACAGGAGATATAAATGTCTCTAAGGACGGCTGGTTCACATTCTCACTCCCCTATGACAAGGGCTTCAGTATAAAAGTCGACGGCGAGGATACTGAGTATTTCAGAACAAATACCGCCTTTATAGGCTTTCCCGTTGCCGCAGGAGAGCATCATGTGGAGATAACCTTTGAAGCTCCCCTGAAAAAGACAGGAATGAAAGTCTCAGCTGCCGGTGCAGCTATACTGGTGGTGTTCATTGCAGCAGCTGCTGTTATGGAACGAAAAAGAAAAGACAGATGATACAAACGCCTGAAAGCACCTAAGCCTTTCAGGCGTTTTCATATTAATACTATTCAACAGTTTTCTTTCAACAATGTCAACTCCGCTATGTATATCCCGGACAATATAAAATATATATCGTCTTTATTGTAATTTTTCTCGCAAAAAATGCCTCCGGGGACTTGAAATTTTCCGAAAAAAGTGGCATAATAGTAATATCAAAGCTGCTGATCCGGTAACGCTTTCGGTCAGGAGGCCTCAAACGGCCTCCTGTATTGTTTCTGCAACAGGTCCAGTATGCTGAAAAATACGGCTGCCGCTGCCGTAAAGCGGTCATTCAGAAGGAGGGTCTATGGCTAATCAGCTCTGTATCGTTCTCGACTTCGGCGGACAGTACAATCAGCTAATCGCAAGAAGAGTCCGTGAGTGCGGAGTCTACTGCGAGATCAAAAACTACCAGACACCTATCGAAGAGATAAAAGCTCTCGATCCTATGGGTATCATCTTCACCGGAGGTCCTAACAGCGTTTACGATATGACTTCCCCCCATATCTCAAAGGAGATCTTCGAGCTCGGTATCCCGATACTCGGCATCTGCTACGGATGTCAGCTCATGGCTTATACCCTCGGCGGCACTGTGGAAAGCTGCGAAAAAAGCGAATACGGCAAGATCGAGATAGTACATAACGGCGGTGTACTCTTCAAGGACGTTCCAGAAAAGAGCGTTGTCTGGATGAGCCATACCGACTTCGTAAGCAAGCTCCCTGAGGGATTCAGTACTACTGCCCGCTCAGAAGACTGCCCCTGCGCTGCATTTGAATGTCCGGAAAAGAAACTCTATGCAGTTCAGTTCCACCCTGAGGTAACTCACAGCGAGTACGGTAAAAATATCCTCCGCAGCTTCCTTATGGATGTCTGCAAATTCTCCGGTGACTGGATAATGGACGATTTCATCGAGAATACCGTAAAAAAACTCCGTGAGCAGATTGGCGATAAGAAGGTCATCCTCGGACTCTCCGGCGGTGTTGATTCCTCTGTCGCAGCAGGACTCCTCAGCCGTGCTGTAGGCAAACAGCTCACCTGCGTTTTCGTAGATCAGGGCCTCATGCGTAAAGACGAGGGCGATTTCGTCGAGGAAACATTCACAAAACTCTTCGATATGAATTTTATCCGTGTAAACTGTAAGGATAAGTTCCTCAGCGCTCTTAAAGGTGTAAGCGACCCTGAGAAAAAGAGAAAAATAATCGGTACTGAATTCTATAACGTTTTCTGGGACAAGATCCGTGAACAGGGAACTGACGGCTTCTTCGCACAGGGTACTATCTACCCCGACCGTATCGAATCAGGCAAGGGCAATCAGGCTGGTCACGGCAGTACTGCTGTAATAAAAACTCATCACAATATGGTAAGTATGCCGGAAGATATCAAGTTTGCCGGTACAATAGAGCCTCTCGGCGACCTCTTCAAGGATGAGGTCCGCAAAGTCGGAGAAAAACTGGGTATCCCTCACGACCTCGTATGGAGACAGCCCTTCCCCGGCCCCGGCCTCGGAGTTCGTATCATCGGTGAGATAACCGAGGAGAAGATCAAGATCCTCCAGGAAGCTGATGCTGTTTTCCGTGATGAGATCCGCAAGAGCGGTATCGAGGATCAGCTCAAGCAGTTCTTCGCTGTCCTACCAGATGTTCATACAGTTGGTGTTATGGGCGACCACCGTACCTATGACCACCTCATAGCCATCCGTGCGATCACAACCGATGACTTTATGACTGCCGACTGGGCTCGTATCCCTTACGACGTACTTGCCCGTGTCTCCAACCGCCTCTGTAATGAGGTAGAACACGTTAACAGAGTTGTCTATGATATAACCTCCAAGCCTCCGGGAACTGTGGAGTGGGAATAATAAACAAGACCTCAGAAACGGCGTAGATACGCCATTTCCGAAGTCTCAAAATCTCAGTGATAACAATTTGATAACAGGGAGCTAAGCGGAATTATTCTGCGTTTCAAGTGGCTTACAGGTTACGCCACTCTTTCGCAGGTTCGTGCTTTCCGCAATCATCGGTCGTTTTCGGCCAGTTAAGCTTCCATTCTGTATATTCGGCCTTGCTGATCTTACCGTCAGCAAGGTCTTTTTTTCGTCTTTGCCACTCAGAAAGGAGGTCAGTCATCAGGATAGAGCCGAAAACAACACCCTTGCGCTTGTTGCCGTCCTCGTCCTCGCAGTCAACAATGCTGATTGGATAATGCTCGTCAAGCTCAAAGAGAAGTTCCATAACACCTTCCGCTCCGAGTATCTCATCATCAGCAAGGAAACGAGGGTTCACATCCAATGCCTCGGCAAACAATTCGACAAGTGCCTGCTTGGGTGTGCGTGTGCCTGATTCATACTGTGCGATACGGACATCGGCGGACTTTTCATCAAAGCCGACTGCCATACCGAGCTGTTTCTGCGTCATTCCTCTGAAATCACGAATGCGGTGTATCTTATCTCCGATAATGCTCATGGTGGTTCACTCCTTATTTATGTTCTGTTTGGCAAAATCTCATACTATCCAGGTAAAGACCTCAGCTGCACTTTCATAGTTTTCCATATGATCGTGGATATTCCAGATCCACGCAGTTGCTATGTAAATATACTCTTTTTCTCGGTCGATCAAATAGAAAGATACTGCTTTTGTTCCTGATGGTGCTTCTCCATTAAAGTCGTACCAGAACATTTTATATCCTTTTTTAAAATCTTCCGGAAACCACTTGAATTCATCATTAGGATCAGGGAAACTAATTGCGAAAGTATTATCCTCAGTTGACAAACCATATGTAAATAAGTGTTCATCAGAATCTCTGCTCTCAATTGGAACGGAAGTCTTAACATAATATTTCTTTCCAATTTCAAGGGAATCCGTTCTTATTCTGATCTGTTTTTCTTCATAGTCAGTCGCTTCAATGATATGGTTTTCATCATTATTGATATACACTCCATGTGATGTGTTCCAGCTATCCACTATATCGAATGAGATATTCTTTTCGTCCTCATCTACGATCTCAATGTCAACAAGCGGGGTTCTGAGTACAGTCACGTTGCTTTCTAACACCTTATCTTCTTTCAAATGATTCACCTCCGAGATAATGGCTTTACTGCATTATAACATATTTGTTTAGGATAGTCAATAGATACTAAACAAAAAAATTTAGAAAAATTTCGATTTAGGGGTTGACAAAAGCAAAAATGTTTAGTATAATAAG
>DFHF01000023.1 GCA_002371825.1 Ruminococcus flavefaciens
CCTGCGCATTACGAATGCGCTGCTCTACCAACTGAGCTATTCCAGCGTTAAATATTTAATTTTATGTAAGGATTTGCACGGCTGTCGCTTTATAATCAGTCCGAGACCTGCGCATTACGAATGCGCTGCACTACCAACTGTGCTACACTAGCATTATTAAATTTTTAAATTGTAAGGTGCTGCACAACTGTCGCTTTATTTTCAGTCCGAGACCTGCGCATTACGAATGCGCTGCACTACCAACTGTGCTACACTAGCATATTAAATTTTTGAATTTTGTAAGGTGCTGCACGGCTGTCGCTTTATAATCAGTCCGAGACCTGCTCATTACGAATGAGCTGCACTACCAACTGTGCTACACAAGCATATTAAATTTTTGAATTTGTAAGGTGCTGCACAACTGTCGCTTTATTTTCAGTCCGAGACCTGCTCATTGTCGGTCAGAAATAAGTCGCACTGCTTCGCTTTCGCTCTCATTGCTCCATATTTCTTCCCTTCGCAGACTCCCTTCATCTGCCACCGGCAGCGGTCGTCTGCTCAGCAAATTCGCTGTACGGGGAGCTGTACTACACAAGCATTATTAAATTTTTGAATTTGTAAGGTGCTGCACTGGTTGTCGCTTTATTTTCAGTCTGAGACCTGCTCATTGTCGGTCAGAAATAAGTCGCACTGTATCGCTTACGCTCGCATTGCTCCATATTTCTTCCCTTCGCAGACTCCCTTCATCTGCCACCGGCAGCGGTCGTCTGCTCAGCAAATTCGCTGTACGGGGAGCTGTACTACACAAGCATTATTAAATTTTTGAATTTGTAAGGTGCTGCACTGGTTGTCGCTTTATTTTCAGTCCGAGACCTGCTCATTATCGGTCAGAAATAAGCCGCAAAATAATGTTTTTAAATGCCATAATCAAACCGGCATTACAGACTTTTTTAATACACACGATCAGTTCAGTGTCCGGACAAAAAGCTGTTCATTTGAACCGTACACTGTCTCGATACTGCTGCATATCATTTCAAACCCGAACTTCTCATAGAGGCCACTCTCACCGCTGCAAACGTAAACTGCATTGAAACCAATATCGCCTGCGTAATTACAGGCACTGTCTATCAGTTTGCCTGACAGACGCTGTCCACGGAAATCCTCATCAACGAATACAAATCCGATAAATGGTGAATACCCGCAGTTTTCCGGGAGCGCATCGTACCTGGTAAGAGTACAGAAGCCGATAACTCTGCCTTCTTCCTCTGCTGCAAACACCTTTTCCCAGCCCTGGAACTTACCCTCACGCATAAGCTGTGCAAGATATTTTCCGGCTCTCCAGGAACAATTTTCAGCACAAAAAATCGTCTTTTCCCAAAGGAACATATCCTCATTCAAAGCAGTGATCTTCATCTGACCTCCGTGATATTGTATATCACAACATCATTTTAATTATACAATACCCTCAGCAAAAAGTCAAGTGAAGTCTGACATTTTTTCTATTCAGAAAAATGCGGCAGAACTATCTGCCGCATTTGCATATCATCATACTATATATGTTTCAGGAACAGTCTGTACGATCAATGTTATTTCTCCTGAGATCACTCAGAAATATCAAAGGCTGCCTCAGAGTCATCTGAATAGGGAGTAAATTCGTCCACCTTTACAAGAGTTGCATAAGTCTGCTGCTCGTCCTCTTCGTCGCTCATATCAATTATAAGCTGATCGTCCTTATATTCAAATACGAAAGGTTCTGTCAGATCATCAAGTGAACCGCCGGAGAGCTGTATCTTATTCTCTTCAGTCTCCTCCCACTTAATGTCCTCTGGCTCTTCACTTGCTCCAAAAATGAAAGAGAAGAACTTGCCTTTATTCTCATCAAAAAGCTCTATCTGGAATAACGCACTTGCATCAGTCCCCATGATATCCGTCATTACATCATTACCTTCAGTAATGCCTGTACACTGCCATTTACCCTCAAACTTGCTTTTTTCCTTTTCTGAAGATGATGAGGATGAATTCTTTCCGCAGCCTGCTGCAAAAGCAGAGACCATAATAAGTGCAGCTGATAAACTAATGATTTTTTTCATGGAATGCTCACTCCTGTATAATAATGCTTATGCTCCGGCTGTCATCTTTTGTGATAAAGATACCCCACAGCACAGAACATACTTCCGTTTTCTTTCCGGCAGTGAATATTATAACACTGTTTTTTCAGCTTGTCAATTACAAAACAATCACAAATACAGAAAGAAACAGCTCTCTGATCCTGCCGTAGGATAAGCTCCAACAGCTTTCCTGTCCTTCTGTACTGCACCTGACTTTCTCGTTTCAGCTTCATTATTCCAAGGCAGGTCTGCATATTCTTGCACAGCAAACTGTCCGCCACCGGCGTACAAGCGTATTCACCAAAAAAACAAAACTATCCCTGCCTAATTTTGGCTTTCTGTCAATTGATTTTATTGCCATTTTGGAATATAATTTATATTGTGACAAAAATAACAATGTATTCAGTGGTATATCCGCCTGTCCTCGGGGACAGATAAATTTTTTTAAAGGAATGATGACAATGTCAGATAAAGTTGTAAAATTCGGCGGAAGCAGCCTTGCTTCAGCAGAACAGTTCAGAAAAGTTGCCGCTATCATCAACGGTGACCCTAAGAGAAAGTATGTCGTACCTTCTGCTCCCGGAAAAAGATTCTCCGACGATATCAAAGTAACAGATATGCTCTATAAGTGCTGCGAGCTGGCCGGAAGCGGTGTTGATTTCACAGACGACTTCCAGCTCATCAAAGACAGATATAACGGCATTATCTCAGAACTCGGCATAGATATGTCCCTCGATGAAGAATTCGACAGCATCACCAAGGAACTTAAGGCACGTCCTTCCAAGGACTTCGCTGCCAGCAGAGGTGAGTACCTTAACGGTAAGGTGCTTGCAAAATATCTGGGCTTCAATTTCGTTGACGCTGCCGACGTTATTGTTTTCGACACAAAGGGCTCACTCCTCCTGGATGAGACTGTCAAGGCTGTAAGAGAAAGGCTCAGCAGCCTCGATAACGCTGTTATCCCCGGATTCTACGGAAAAACTACTGAGGGATATATCAAGACCTTCTCAAGAGGCGGCTCAGATGTTACAGGCTCTATCATCGCAAATGCTGTAAGAGCTGAGATATACGAGAACTGGACAGACGTTTCAGGCTTCCTCGTTGCTGACCCGAGAATAGTTGAGAACCCCGATGTGATCGAGGTGATCACTTACCGTGAGCTCCGTGAGCTGGCTTATATGGGCGCTTCCGTTCTCCATGAGGACGCTATCTTCCCTGTACGCTCCGCAGGTATCCCGATAAATATCAGAAACACTAACCGTCCCGAGGATGCCGGTACTATGATCGTTTCCGATGACTACAACTTCAGCAGAGAGTCCATAAAGCACACTATCACCGGTATCGCCGGCAAGAAGGGCTTCAGCACTATCAATATTGAAAAGGCTATGATGAACAACGAGACCGGCTTCGGTATGAAGGTGCTTCAGGTGCTCTTCAATAACGGCCTCTCCTTCGAGCATATGCCGTCCGGTATAGATACAATGAGCATCACTGTAAGCTCCGATAAGCTGGACCCCGTTCGTGATAAGGTCATTGCTGAGCTCCGCAAGGCTGTTGCTCCTGACCATATCGAGATCGAGGACGGTATCGCTCTTCTCGCTGTTGTCGGCCGCAGAATGAAGAATACAAGAGGTACTGTTGCCCGCATCTTTGCTTCAATGGCTCATGCAAGAGTTAATGTAAAGATGATCGATCAGGGTTCAAGCGAGCTCAATGTTATCATCGGTGTAAGCGAAAATGATCTCCCCGAAGCTATTAGACGTATATACGATATGTTCATTAATTCAGAGAAGTAATATACAGATCCAAAATAAGTCATTATGCTATCCCTGTCTGCAAAAGGCAGGGATATTTTGTTATTTAAGAGCATTGACTTTCAGCCGTAAATATGCTATCCTTTTATTGGGTGAACGGTACTCAAACACTGTATAAGGAGAGCATTGCTATGAAGACATTAAAGCCATACGAAAGAAGTGTATTCTACTACGAAACCGACAAAATGAGCATAGTACATCATTCAAATTACGTCAGGATCTTTGGTGAAGCACGAATAGACCTTCTGAGACAGCTCGGCTTTCCTCTTGAAACCGTGGAAAAGGACGGCGCTTCGCTCCATACCATTTCAGTACACAGCGAGTTCAAACGCCCCCTTGTGTTTGCTGAACCATTTGCTGTATATACCGTAATAACAAATGTCAACGAGGAAACCTTTGAAATTGGATATCGCATAGTAAGCCGTAAGACCGGCCAGATCAGCGTAACAGGAAATTCCGTTCAGTGCTTTGCCGGCAATGAACTTGACCCCATTACCCTGAGTGATGTTTCCGAGGCACTTTCCGCGAGACTCAAAGAATATATCGGATGCGAGGCCTCCGATAATTGAATTTTGCTCTTGACAAACAGGCAAATATGTGTTATCATATGTACAATAAATGCAATTCTGTGACGAGGAAGGTATCATCCGCAGCGTCATCCCAGAGAGCAGCCGGCCGGTGCGAGACTGTATGACAAGGAGAAATACTCACCCCCTCTGAGTGCGCCCAATAAGCGCCGGATGCTCCCGTTAACGAGCCAATGAGATACGGAGCCTGTCTCCGTGTGAATCAGGGTGGAACCACGAGCTATCGTCCCTTGTGCCTTAACTAAGGCATGAGGGGCTTTTTTGTCCGCTTGAAGGGGAGGTGAAATGTTGAGCAATATCGTATATAACGAAAAGGAAGAGGCCTTCGAGCTCCCGTATAAAATATGGGAGAATATGCAGACCGTCCGCTTCTATGTGGAGAACGAATCCGAAATAATGAATAACCTCTCAGCTATCGCACAGAAGCTCGCTAAGCTGGATGGAAGCCGCAAACATATAGCCTCCATGCTTATCAGCGATAATTACTATGAGGGCGGAGATACCGATACCCTCGCCAAAAACCTCTCCATCGAAAACGTCTATGTTGATATCGATGAGGATGAGATAGTTGTCTGTATCGATGTCGACAGCTTCGATGGCTATATGTCAGACCCAATGCACATCGAACTCTTCGGCGACGATTTCGAGATAACCGGTACGGCTTGATGGACAGACCGGTGCGGAAGGATATACGTCTTAAAAATTTCGATTATTCCAGAAATGGTACATATTTCATCACGGTTTGCACAAAAAATAAAATGTGTATCCTATGGGATAACAACGATAAATATAAGACGATACCAACAGAAAACAATGACGTTTCCAATGTAGGGACGGCCATTGGCCGTCCGAATTGTAATGCCGGAAAAATTCTTTTATCAGAATATGGCAGATTTGCAAGGCAAGGATTAATGAATATTCATGAGCATTACTCAATGGTATATGTTGATAAATATGTTATTATGCCAAATCATATCCACATGATCCTGAGGATCGATATGATGCCTGATCCTGGCGGACGGCCAATGGCCGTCCCTACAATATCACAGGTTATAAATCAATTTAAGGGCTGGGTATCTAAAAAATCCGGTTTCCCCATATGGCAGAGATCATTTTATGACCGCATAATACGAAATGACAAGGAATTCGCCGATGTCTGGCAATACATCGAAAATAATCCGGTAAATTGGCAAAATGATGAATATTACGTCGGTTGACGCAATTATATTATAAAGGAGAATAATGCAATGATAAAGCTTACATTAAAAGACGGCAGCGTGCGTGAAATAGAGTCCGCACAGCCTGCTGCAGAGATCATCAAGGGCATAGGAATGGGCCTTTACAAGGCTGCCTGCTGCGTTAAGATCAACGGCGAGGTCAAGGATATCCGCACTGTTATCGACAGCGACTGCGAATTCGAGGTATGCACCTTCGATACCCTCGACGGTAAAAAGACTTTCTGGCATACAGCTTCACATATCCTCGCTCAGGCTGTAAAGAGACTCTACCCCAGCGCTAAGCTGGCTATCGGTCCTGCTATCGACAACGGATTCTACTATGACTTCGACCTCGAAAAGCCCTTCACTCCCGAAGAACTGGAGAAGATAGAAGCTGAGATGAAGAAGATAGTCAAAGAAGACCTGGCTCTCGAGCAGTTCGAGCTTGCTCCAGCTGATGCTGTTGCAAAGCTTAAGGAAATGGAAGAGCCCTACAAGGTCGAGCTCTGCGAGGAGCACGTCGGCAAGGGTGAGCCTATCTCATTCTACAAGCAGGGTGAATTCACTGACCTCTGTGCCGGCCCTCACCTCATGTCTACAGCTCCCGTAAAGGCTTTCAAGCTCCTTTCATGTACAGGTGCTTACTGGCGAGGAAACGAAAACAACAAGATGCTCTCCCGTGTATACGCTATCGCTTTCCCCAAGTCATCACAGCTTGACGAATACCTCAAGATGATAGAGGAGGCTAAGCTCCGTGACCACAAGAAACTGGGCAAGGAACTGGGTCTCTTCATGTTCGACAGAACTGCTCCCGGTATGCCCTACTGGCTCCCAAGAGGCTGGAAGCTCTTCAATGCTCTCCTTGAATACTGGAGAGGCGTTCACGAGGATCACAGCTATACAGAGATCTCCGGTCCTGTTCTTTCCAAGAAGGAACTCTGGGTTACTTCCGGTCACTGGGATCACTACCAGGACGGTATGTTCGTTATTCCCTCTGAGGACGAGAACGAGGTTTACTGCGCTAAGCCTATGAACTGCCCTAATGCAATAAAGGTCTACATGAACAAGCAGCGCTCATATAAGGAGCTGCCCCTTAAGTTCAATCAGGTAGACGTTATCCACCGTAAGGAAAAGTCCGGCGAGCTCAATGGTCTTTTCCGTGTTCAGCAGTTCAGACAGGATGATGCTCACATACTCGTTACTGAGGAGCAGATAGCCTCCGAGATAAACGATATCATGGACATCGCTACAGAAATGTACAACACCTTCGGTCTGGAATATAAGGCTGAGCTCTCTACACGTCCGGATGACTTCATGGGCGATATCAAGGTATGGGATAAGGCTGAGGCTGACCTTAAGGCTATCCTCGAGGAGAAGTACGGTCCCGACGGCTATGAGCTCAACGAGGGCGACGGTGCATTCTACGGTCCTAAGATAGACCTTAAGATGAAGGACGCTATCGGACGTGAGTGGCAGATGGGTACTATCCAGCTCGACTTCCAGCTTCCTCTCAACTTCAATATGAAGTATATTGCTTCTGACGGCTCTGAAAAGCAGCCCGTTATGATACACAGAGCTATTTTCGGCTCCTTTGAGAGATTCATCGGTATCATCACTGAGAACTTCAAGGGCGCATTCCCGTTCTGGCTCTCACCTATGCAGGTAGGTATCGTGCCTATCAGAACTGAGCACAACGAGTATGCAAAGAAGGTAGCTGCTCTCCTTAAGAAAAACCACATAAGAGCCGAGGCTGACTATACTGACGATAATATGAAGAACAAGATAAGAAGATTCAAGGACTACAAGGATCCTTATGTTGTTATCATTGGCGACAGTGAAGCTGAAAATGAGCAGGTTTCTATCAACATCAGAGGAAACAAGCAGCTCAAGAATGTTCCTCTCGATAAGTTCATCGAAATGTGTACAGCTATGAACGAGAATCATTCTCTCGATATCATCGATACTCTTTGATCCGATAATAGAAAAGGGGAGACTTTAATAAGTCTCCCCTGAGAGTATCCAAAAGCTGATATATATTACGGATCCTGCGGACGGCCATATGGGACACTACATAAGCAAAAAATGCCGAATTGTAGGGGTGCCCAATGGGCGTCCATTTTTTTCTCATTTTATTTCTGACTTTTTGGACAAACTGAAGAAAAGTCTTGCAGCTGTCACCAAAATACCAAAAGGCTGATAATTACTACGAGTTTTTCGGACGGCCAGAGGCCGCCCCTACACAGGCAAACATAATAAGCGGACGGCCAATGGCCGTCCCTACATGAGCAACCGACTTTTTAAAAGAAAAAGGACAGCTTTTTAGGCTGTCCTTTTATTATGTATAGATTACTTTCTCTCCTTGAGAAGGTCTCTGATCTCTGTGAGGAGAACTTCTTCCTTCGGAGGCTCAGCAGGCTTTTCCTCTTCCTTCTTCTTGCCAAGAGACATAAGCTTGTTTACGCCCTTCATCATAAGGAAGATGCAGAATGCCATGATGAGGAAGTTGATAACTGCTGTAATGAAATCGCCCCAACGGATGTAATTTCCTGTGTCGCCGATCTCGATGGCTCCGCCAACCTCTGCTCCGCCGATGCAGGCGATAAGAGGATTGATAAAGTCCTCAGTGAATGCGGTAACAATGTTTCCGAATGCTGCACCGATGATAACACCGATAGCCATATCCATTACATTGCCCTTGAGTGCAAATGCTTTGAATTCTTCAAGAAATTTCTTCATCTTGAATTCTCTCCTTTACTTTTGATTTTTATAAAATTCCGGCAAGCCGGGAATTTCCGGTGATTCTTCCCTGTCCGTCTTTCTGGCCTGCATATAATCGGGCAGCTCTATCTGATCGAGCTCATCGACGTACATGGCTTTTTTCTTTGGCATAGCTTCTACTGCATGATCTGCCTGAGCCATTATAGCCTCCCTGTGTTCGGGATTATATGACTCCAGCTGATCTGCATCAGCTTCTTCCGTAACGCTCATAGTCACCTGTGAGCGCTTCTGAGTATATGCATCAAGGTCGTCTGCATTGACGTCCTTGGTCTTGCCCATATAATTATAGGCCTTGTATTCTTCTTTTGCCTTAAGGTCGTCTGCATTTACCTGCTCCGTAGCCTTCATATAGAGTTTATTGAACTTTGCCGCCGTATTCGGTGCGAGTCCTGCTGCATCAACAAGAGGAGTATCGCCCATATAATCAATCTTTTTCTTTTCAAAGCGCTTCAGGCGGTCATCTGAGGAACTGCTCTGACCGTCATGCTTGCCGAAAAAGTCGTCTGCCGGCTCTGCGTGTTCTGTCTTTTTTCCGCCGTCGAAGAACTCCCAGAAATCATCGGGAACTTCAACTCGCTTTTCTTCCTGAACAGGCTTACGGTTCCGGGGCTGAGCAAAAGGATTCTGCTGGACTCCGCCCATTTGCGGCTGACCGCCCATCTGAGGCATTCCGCCAATCTGGGGCTGGCCATACATCATAGGCTGACTGTATATCGGCATACCGCTGGGATCATAGCCCACTATCTGCGGCTGACCGTACATTGCCGGCTGGCCGTATATCGGCATACCGCTGGGATCATAACCTACTATCTGCGGCTGACCATACATCATGGGCTGTCCATATATCGGCATACCGCTGGGATCATAGCCCACTATCTGAGGCTGACCGCCCATCTGAGGCATTCCGCCCATTTGCGGCTGACCGTTCATCTGAGGCATTCCGCCCATTTGCGGCTGGCCATTCATCTGAGGCATTCCACCCATTTGCGGCTGACCATTCATCTGAGGCATTCCGCCCATCTGCGGCTGGCCATTCATCTGAGGCATTCCGCCCATCTGCGGCTGGCCGTTCATCTGAGGCATTCCGCCCATTTGCGGCTGGCCATTCATCTGAGGCATTCCGCCCATTTGCGGCTGGCCGTTCATCTGAGGCATTCCACCCATCTGGGGCGGTCTGTTCATCTGAGGCATTCCGCCCATTTGCGGCGGCACGCCCTGTACAGGTGAGCTGTAATTGCCGTACACCCCGGAATGTCCGTTAGGGTGCCTGTTTTCAGAGGGCTTCGGAAGAGCTACTCTTCCGGTATCAAGTTTAGGTATAAACGGTTCGTCAAAGCTGCTGAAATCGAATTCTTCATCGTCGTCGTTAAGCTCTGCCGCCGTATAGAGGTCGGAAGAATCGCTTAACGGTGCTGTATCCTTTATAGTAAATGTGCCGCTTCCGAGGCTGAATCCTCCGGATTCACCGTCTTCCTCAGAGTGGTAGTGGCCCATGTCCACCTGTTCATAATTTATCTCCTGCGGATCTTCGATATTAGTTCCGCATTTAACGCAGAATTTAAGCTTCGGCGGATTTTCGTTTCCACATTTAGGACATCTCATAGAAAATCACTCCTTATTGCAAAAATACACACTATGCCATGCTCACGGATAAGTTAGAGGGTATCCCCATGAACTGCCTTGCGCTGCCGGAATATCAGCCGTTATATTTTCACATTTTTTATTATATCATCTTATCCGACGCTTTTCAAGGCTTTTTTTAAAGATTGTGCAAATAGCGCTATTTCAGGACGATTTATTGTATAATATTGCACTTTTGCTCCTTCTCATTATCATCATTTAAGCAGCAGGGAGAAGTCTTAAAAGGCTCTGAACAGGCTGTCAAAAAAATGGCAAAATGCCTCTCAGCCGTCATTTCTATTATGCAATATCGTGCTGTGCAGCTCCGGCAGGTTCAAAAAAATGAGCAATATGCCGAATATGAGGAGAAAACACTATATTTTCAGAAATAAATGTGTTATAATAGTTCCGATTCAGAACAGATAAGGATCATCACAAAAGAAAGATCTAAAACCTGCCTGTTGTCCGGGCAGGCATTACAGAACAAATGTTGTCGGCTGAAGCTGTATCGCAGCGGATGTTCCCGAAGCCGCCGGGGACTCCACCATAAAGCCGGTCTTGCGGCAGACAGGAGTATAAAATGGCAAGAAAAAAATTAAGCAAGGAAAAAAGCCTGCAGCGAACTAAGTTCTATGCTCAGTGCATCGTATGTCTCGCTGCACTCGGCGCAGGCGCTTTTCTGATAAAGGGAGCCGCAGACCGCTCCACTATAGTCAGTCAGTCACCTTATGCTGACGACAGTGAGCTTCCGGATACTACGATGGAGACTGCTCCGGCAGATACCGATCCGAATAAGGAGCTCTATGAATCACTTATGGTCAATACAAAGGACAAGTACAGAGGCGACCTCATCCTCGTAAACAACGATCATCAGTACTTCTCCGGCGACGAGGACCTGGTAAGCATCCTCGAAATGAATGACGAGACCGACCGGCATTTCTTTACATCTGTAGATTATACCTACCAGATACTCGGCTGCGTCTACAAGCCTATGGCAAGAATGATCGAGGACTTCTATAATCTTTATTATAATGATACGCTCACTATCTACGGTTCATACCGTACTACTGAATTCCAGCAGCAGCTCTACGATCAGGACCTCGCCGATACAGGAAATGAAGAATCTGACCGTGTGGCAAAGCCCGGATTCAGTGAACATGAGACCGGCTATGCCTTCGATTTCAGCGAGACTGTAAACAACAACTACGACGGCACCGGCGATTTCGCATGGATCAACGAAAACTGCTATAAGTACGGCTTCATACTCCGCTATCCGGAGGATAAGGTGGAGATCACCAAGATCAAGTATGAGCCCTGGCATTTCCGCTATGTCGGACTCCCACACGCTTACTATATGACAAAGAACGGCCTCTGCCTTGAGGAATATATCGACCTCCTCCACAATTACGAATACGGAAGCGATCACCTCGAATTCAAGGACGATAACAGCAAGAGCTATGAGGTCTACTTCGTTGCCTCGGATGACGGCTCCGATACCACTACTGTTCCGGTACCTGCCGGCAAACAGTATACCATATCCGGCAATAATATAGACGGATTCATCGTCACTGTCTTCAATGACGGTATTCCGGAGATCATGAAATACACGCCCAGCACTGCCTCCTCAGACGACGGGGACAACAGTGCGGACTCACCGGATGACAATGGCTCTTCCCCGGATGACAGCGACTCCGCTCCGGATAACGACTCCGACGGCGACAGCGCTGATATCCAGCAGTAAAGCACACCTGCCGGCAATGCCGGTCATATAAGAAAGGAGAACTATAATGTTCAGAAAAGGTTTATCATTCACAATGGCTGTCTGCATGGCAGGCCTCATTGCACTTACAGGCTGCGGCGATACAAGTGACAGCAGTTCAAGCAAGAAGAACTCCAGCTCAGATGCTTCTCCCGCAGCAACAGTAGAAGCTGCTACAGCTGCTCCCGGAGAGCAGGAAGCTCCCACTGTTGAAAGCACAGGCGACTACAGCTACCACGGCGGAAAGTTCATCGTTACTCTTTACACCGACAAGGCTCCTATAACCTGCGAGAACTTCGAGAAGCTGGTTTCAGAGGGCTTCTATGACGGCCTTACTTTCCACAGAGTCGTTGAAGGCTTTATGGCTCAGGGCGGTGACCCTATGGGCACAGGTATGGGCGGAAGCGATGAGGAGATCAAGGGAGAATTCTCTTCCAACGGCGTTCAGAATGACCTCTCTCATACCCGTGGAGTTATCTCAATGGCAAGAAGCCAGATGCCCGACAGTGCATCCAGCCAGTTCTTCATCTGCTATTCCGATGACTGCTCTTTCCTCGACGGTAATTATGCCGCTTTCGGTAAGGTAACAGAGGGTATGGAGATCGTTGACGGATTCCTCGAGGTTCCCCGTTCATTAGGCAGCGACGGCGATATGTCTTCTCCTAATGAGCCTATCATCATCGAAAAGGCTGTTATGATCGATCCCGATTCAGACGGTAACCCCAGAGCAGAATTCACTATGAAGTGATCTGCCGGCAGTACACTTCCGGCTCTCAGAGCATGATGCTCCGAGCTAAGAAAATGCCGCTTTCTCTTACATAAAACCAAAATGCAGAGACCGCCATTGTGACGGTCTCTTTTTTTCTTCTCCGTAATACCGCCCATATCCGGCTCGCAAAAGCGTAATAATTTCACATATGTATCACACGATTTTATTCAAAATGCCGAAAATGAATAAACCCCTTGACAAAGAGCCATAATAGTGATAAATTATATTTAGCACTCAAAGACGAAGAGTGCTAAACAATAAAGAAAGGGCGTGTGATCGTGGACGACAGAAAGCTGAAAATACTCGCTGCAATTGTGGACGAATATGTCCGGACAGGCGAACCCGTTGGCTCGAAAGCGATCTCTAAGCTTGATCATATCAACGTTTCAGCAGCTACTATCAGAAATGATATGGCGGCTCTGGAACAGATGGGCTACCTTGAACAGCCCCATACCTCAGCAGGAAGAGTTCCTACTTTTATGGGATACAGACTCTATATCGATGAGCTGATGTCTCCCCCTGAACTCTCCGATGAGGAAAAACAAAGGCTGGACGATATGCTGGGCGGAGAGGACACTCCGGAGGAACTCCTCATTCAGAACGCTGCTGCTGCTCTTACTGAACTCACTCAATGTGCCGCAGTAGTTACCAATCCCACTCCAAGATTCTCAGTAATTTCAAAGGTCGAGGTAATACCTACAGGAAAAAGACTTTACGTCATTCTCCTGATAACCTCCAACGGAAGCATCAAAAATAAGGCCTGCCGTCTGGAATTCGACCTCAGCCATGAACAGCTTGAATTCTTTACACATTATATAGAAGAGAATCTCAACGGTGTTTCCGTTGATGAGCTTTCCGAGGAAATGTTCGATAAAATGGTGGCCGCTGTCAGCGCTTACATGATATCACTTTCCCCTCTGGTAAAGGGCATCTCGGAGCTCTCAGAAGACCTCCGCCAGCAGGAACTTACTGTAAAGGGCAGCGAAAAGCTGCTCTCCTGCGAAGAGCTGGATAAAATGGAGGTCGTAAGATTCATTGAGCATAAGGACGGCCTCAGTAATCTTCTGGAAGACGCTTTCAGCGGGATACAGGTAAAGTTCGGCTCCGAAAACAACAGCTTTGCAATAGGCAATTCAAGCCTTATCGTCTCCAAATACCGCAAAGACGGCAAGGAGGCTGGCTCCCTCGGCGTTATAGGTCCGATGAGAGTCGATTATAAAAAGATCATCCCTTATGTTGAATACCTGACCCAGAAGATCTCCTATCTTATGTCAGGTGACAGCGATGACATAATTAACGGCGATCCCACTGACATAAGCGGTAAGCCGTAGGAAAGGAGAATGTGAAATGGATATCAGCGATAAGACAACTGATCCCCAGGAAGAACTTGAGGAGGATGCCGCTGAGCAGGCCGATGAGGAAACTGCTGTAAACGATTCCCCCGATGATGAAGACGATGCAGTAAGCGAATACAACGATACCGCTTCACAGTTCGCTGAACTGGAGGAATCTCTTCACGAGGTAAACGATAAGTACATCAGGCTCTTCGCCGAGTACGATAATTTCAGAAAGAGAACTGCCAAGGAGAAAACAGGTATCTATCAGGACGCTTCTGTCCAGTGCATAGATAAGCTTCTCCCCGTTATCGACAGCTTTGAACGCTCCCTTGAGGCAGACTGCTCCGATGAGAACTTCAAAAACGGTATGCAGATGATCTGGGGACAGATGAAGGACTTCCTCACTAAGATGAATGTCACTGAGATAGAGGCTCTTGGTGCGGAGTTCGACCCAAATGTTCACAACGCCATCCAGCAGCTCGACGGCACAGACTACGCAAGCAATCACGTTTGTCAGGTCTTCCAGAAGGGCTATATGTTAGGCGATAAACTGATCAGACCCGCTATGGTGGCTGTTGCAGTTTAGTCAATCCGCTATGCAGGATCCGTAATCAATGGATCCGGCAGAAAAACAGTATTAAAACCTTTTTCATGATCCGGAAACATGATCGTGAATCGAAAATTGGAGGAATATATTATGGGAAAAATTATTGGTATCGATCTTGGTACAACTAACTCTTGCGTAGCCGTTATGGAAGGCGGCAACGCTGTTGTCATCCCTAACAGTGAGGGTGCAAGAACAACTCCTTCTGTCGTTGCTTTCACAAACAACGGCGAGCGTCTCGTTGGCCAGGTAGCTAAGAGACAGGCTATCACAAACCACGACAGAACCGTTTCTTCTATCAAGAGACACATGGGTTCTGATTATAAAGTTGCTATCGACGGCAAGAACTATACTCCTCAGGAGATCTCCTCTATGATACTCCAGAAGCTCAAGGCTGACGCTGAGGCTTATCTCGGTGAGCCCGTTACAGAGGCTGTTATCACAGTT
>DFHF01000021.1 GCA_002371825.1 Ruminococcus flavefaciens
CCCTGACCGTGAGGGAGAAGCTATCTCGTGGCACATTGCCCAGATGCTGAAGCTGGATATGAATGACAACAATCGTGTCGCATTCAATGAGATCACAAAGACCGGTGTAAAAAACGGTATGAGCAATCCGCATAAGATAGACGTTGATCTGGTAAATGCACAGCAGGCGAGACGTATCCTTGACAGACTTGTTGGATACGAGCTCAGTCCGTTTCTCTGGAAGAAGGTCAAGAGAGGACTTTCCGCAGGCCGAGTTCAGTCAGTTGCGGTAAGACTTGTTGTGGACAGGGAGAATGAGATAAGAGCATTTATCCCGAAGGAATACTGGTCAATAGACGCAAAGTTCACAGCTCCCGGTTCCAGAAAAGTTTTCGATGCAGCGCTTGTAGCTGTTGACGGAAAGAAGCTGGAGATACCGGGTCAGGCTGAGGCAGACGGACTTCTTGCACGTCTTGAAGGGGCAGAGTATACAGTTACCTCTGTAAAGAAGAGAGTAACAAAGAAACAGCCGGCACCGCCGTTCATCACATCCACATTGCAGCAGGAGGCTTCAAGGAAGCTGGGATTCAGCGCAAAGCGTACCATGAAGGCTGCACAGGAGCTTTACGAAGGTGTTGATGTTGAAGGCGTAGGTGCTGTAGGTCTTATCACATACATGAGAACAGACAGCCTGCGAATCTCAGATGAGGCAAAGGCAGCAGCTGCCGAGTATATCGGAGTTGTATACGGCAAGGACTATCTGCCGCCGGAGCCGAGAAACTTCAAGACCAAAAACAACGCACAGGATGCCCACGAAGCAATACGTCCCTCAACTCCGGAGCTTACTCCGGACAGGGTAAAGAGCAGTCTTTCCAGCGACCAGTTCAAGCTTTACAAGCTGATATGGGAGAGATTCATCGCAAGCCAGATGGCAAATGCGCTGCTTGATACAGTATCTGCTGATATAGAGGCAAACGGCTGTACATTCAGAGCATCCGGATACTCAGTCAAGTTTGACGGATTTATGGCTCTTTACGTTGAGTCTACAGATAATGAAGAGGGCAGCAAGAAAATGCTTCCTGAGCTTAAAGCGCAGGATAAGCTGAAGCTTAAGTCTATAGCCGGCAATCAGCATTTCACACAGCCGCCACCGAGATACACCGAGGCCTCACTTATAAAGGCTCTCGAGGAAAACGGCATAGGCCGTCCGAGTACCTATGCGCCTACAATAACAACAATAACCTCACGCCGTTATGTTGAGCATGAGGGCAAAGCTCTCAAGCCCACAAATTTAGGCGAGGTAATAACCGAGCTCATGAAGGAGCATTTCAACAAGATAGTTGATGCGAAATTCACAGCCGGCATGGAAAATGACCTTGATGAGGTAGAGCACGGCGAGAAGGACTGGGTAAGCACACTTCACGAATTCTATGATGATTTCTCAGAGACTCTCAAAAAGGCTGAGGAGGCCATGGAGGGCAAGAGAGTAAAGGTGCCTGACGAAGAGACTGACATAGTATGTGAGCAGTGCGGCAGGAACATGGTAATAAAGTACAGCAAGTTCGGAAAATTCCTGGCCTGCCCGGGATTCCCTGACTGCCGCAACACAAAGAAGATAGTTACGGAGGCAGAGGGAAGCTGTCCCCGCTGCGGCAAGAAGATGCTGCTGAAGAAGTCTAAAAAGGGCAGGAGCTTCTATGGCTGCGAGGGTTATCCGGATTGTACTTTCATGACCTGGAACGTTCCCTCAAACGAGGTTTGTCCTGACTGCGGCAAGCATCTGTTCGTCAAGGGCGGAAAATCAGGCAGACTCGTATGTGAAAACGAAGGCTGCGGCTATGAAAGAGAGCTGAAGAAATGAGCGAGACCGTAAATGTTATCGGGGCAGGACTTGCAGGCTGCGAGGCGGCATGGAGGATAGCACAGTCCGGAATAAATGTAAAGCTTTATGAAATGAAGCCGGATAAGTATACTCCCGCCCACAAGTACAGCGGCTTTGCAGAGCTGGTATGTTCAAATTCACTGAAAGCAGCGAGACTTGAATCAGCTGCCGGACTTCTGAAATACGAAATGGAGCTTTTGGGGTCACTTACTGTACCCTGTGCAAAGGAAAACTCCGTTGAAGCAGGCGGTGCACTTGCAGTTGACAGGGAGAAATTCTCTGACGCAGTAACTGAAAAGATAAGCTCTCATCCTCTTATTGAGATAATTCCCGGAGAGGTCACAGCCCTTCCGGAAGGATATACCATTATTGCTACCGGACCGCTTACTTCCGGAGCAATGGCAGATGTAATAAAGGAGCTTTGCGGCGAAGGCCTCAGCTTCTATGATGCAGCTGCTCCTATAGTGACATATGACAGCCTTGACAAGGAGAAGGTATTCTACGCTTCACGCTATGGCAGAGGCGAGGCAGATTATGTCAACTGTCCCATGAACAAGGAGGAGTATCTGGCATTTTATGAAGCACTTATCTCCGCAGAGAAGGTGCAGCTGAAGGACTTTGAGACACATCCCTTTAGCGTATACGAAGGCTGTATGCCCATAGAGGAGCTTGCCCGCCGCGGAATTGATACCATGAGATTCGGCCCCATGAAGCCAGTAGGCATAGATGATCCACGCACCGGCAGGAGACCCTATGCAGTAGTACAGCTCCGCCGTGAGAACCGTGAGGGGACGCTGTTCAATCTGGTAGGCTTCCAGACCAATTTGAAATTCGGTGAGCAGAAGAGGGTATTTTCAATGATACCCGGTCTTGAAAATGCAGAATTTATGAGATACGGTGTTATGCACCGCAATACATTCATAAACAGTCCTGAGCTACTTAATGCTGACTTCTCAATGAGAACACATCCGGAGGTATTCTTTGCCGGACAGATGACAGGAGTAGAGGGCTATATGGAATCAGCTGCAAGCGGAATTATAGCCGGAATAGCAGCAGTGCGGAAGATCAGGGGGCTTGAACCTCTTATTCTGCCGAAGGATACAATGACAGGAGCACTTTCAGCATATATAAGTGATCCCTTCAACAGCGGAAAATTCCAGCCTATGGGAGCGAATATGGGTATTCTTCCCGACATAGGAGTAAGGATAAGGGATAAGAAGGAAAAATACGGAGCATATGCAGAAAGAGCAGTAAATTCACTAAAAAAAGAACTTGAAAGGATCGGTTATGAGGATCATTGTTGACGCTTTCGGAGGGGATAACGCTCCCCTCGAAGTGATAAAGGGCTGCGCAAGAGCAGTCAGAGAGCTGGGAGTAGATATAGTGCTTACCGGCAGCAAAAGCAAAATTGTCAGCTGTGCCTCTGAGAACGGCATAAGCCTTAAGGGCATACAGGTGGCTCATACAGATGATGTTTTTGATATACATGAGGAACCAAAGGAGATAACCCGGTCAGGAAAGAATACCTCAATGGCACTTGGCCTCAGACTTCTTTCCGAAGGACACGGAGACGCATTTGTTTCCGCCGGCAGCACCGGAGCTCTTGTAATGGGAGCGTCTCTTATCGTCAAGCGTATCAAAGGCATTAAACGTATAGCCCCCTCACCGGTGATACCGGCTGAGAAAGGAAGCTTTGTACTTATAGATGCAGGAGCGAATACCGAGTGCAGACCTGATATGCTTGTACAGTTTGCATTCATGGGCAGTGCATATATGGAAAAGGTAATGGGCATAGAAAAGCCGAAGGTAGCTCTTCTGAACATAGGCG
The DNA here is from genome assembly GCA_002371825.1 of Ruminococcus flavefaciens. GTDB lineage: Bacteria > Bacillota > Clostridia > Oscillospirales > Ruminococcaceae > Ruminococcus > Ruminococcus flavefaciens_L. The sequence goes on from DFHF01000021.1 coordinate 3,690, forward strand.
CAGAGGAGACGAAGGGCCGTGCCCTTGAGCTTGAGGGATATAAGCTCCTTCAGGCTTCGGGACTGAATTTTATTGGAAATATAGAAGCAAGAGATCTTCCTCTCGGAGAGGCTCAGGTAGTAGTAACTGACGGATTTACCGGAAATGTGGCACTTAAGCTGTATGAGGGAATGGGAGCATTCTTTGGCAGAAAGCTGAAGTGGATATTCTCAGGAGCAGGAAAAATGGGAGCGGTCTTCTCGCTGAAAAAAATAAACACATTCCGCAGACAAATGGACTATAAGGAAGTGGGCGGCTCGGCACTTCTCGGAGCGAGAGGACCTGTAATAAAAGCTCACGGCAGTTCTGATGCCACTGCATTTTTCAATGCTGTACGTCAGGCGAAGAAATGCATAGACAGCAATGTTACCGGTGTTATAGAAAGCTATGTATCTGAAGCTGAAAGCGCCGGCAGGGAGTGATAGAAATGGAAAACATAGAAAAGTTAGAAGAAACGATAAACTATACATTCAAGGATAAACAGCTCATACATCAGGCACTTTCACACTCTTCTTATGCCAATGAAAAAAAGCACTTCGGCGGAAGCAATGAAAGGCTGGAATTTCTCGGTGACAGCGTTCTTTCAATAGTAGTATCAGATTATCTTTACAAGAATCTGAATGTTGCTGAGGGAGAGCTTACGAAGCTTCGTGCGTCACTGGTATGTGAGAGGTCACTTCACATTTTTGCACAGAAGATAAATCTGGGCGATTATCTCCTTCTTGGCAAAGGGGAGGAGAATACCGGCGGGAGAGAGCGTCCCTCCATACTTGCAGATGCATTTGAGGCAGTTATAGCTGCAATATACCTTGACGGCGGAATGGAGGCTGCTGCAAAGCACATCCTCCGTTTCATGCCCGATGATATAAAGTACACACAGAAGCCTGTATTCAGTGATTTCAAGACTGTATTGCAGGAGATAGTGCAGAAGAATCCTGAGGAGAAGGTAGAATACGTTCTCATCGGAGAAGAAGGCCCCGACCACAACAAGAGATTTGTAGTTGAGGTAAGACTCAATTCACAGGTCATCGGCAAGGGCAAGGGAAGAAGCAAGAAGGAAGCAGAGCAGTTTGCAGCAAAAGAGGCTCTGGAGCTTATGGGATATGAAGCACAGTAACATCTCAATATTCATTCCCCATGTGGGATGTTCCCACCAGTGCAGCTTCTGCGACCAGAGGACCATAAGCGGTGCACAGCATCTTCCGGACGGAGATGAGGTCCGTGAGATATGTGAAAAGGCTCTTGGCGAGGTAAGGTCTCCGGAGGATACGGAGATAGCCTTTTTCGGCGGCAGCTTCACAGCTATCCCCCGTGATTATATGCTGGAGCTTCTCAGTGCAGCCTCGGAGTTTGTTGGAGCCGGCAGGTTCCATGGAATAAGGTGTTCCACACGGCCGGACTGTATTGACGGAGAGGTACTCGGTATACTGAAAAAATACGGAGTTACCGCCATAGAGTTGGGAGCACAGTCCATGGACGATGAAGTGCTTGCAGCAAATGAACGTGGTCATAGTGCAGAAGATGTCAGGCGGGCAAGCGGTCTAATAAAAGAGGCCGGCTTTGAGCTTGGCCTTCAGATGATGACGGGACTTTATAAAAGCAGTCAGAAAAGCGATATAGATACAGCAAAGGCATTGATATCACTTGCTCCGGATACACTGAGGATATATCCGGTAGTGGTACTGAAAGGCACTAAGCTTGCTGAACTTTATGAAAGCGGCGAGTATGTGCCGGCGCCCTTTGATGAAATGGTTGAGCGCTGTGCATTCATAATGAACTACGCCCGTAAGTACCACGAAAATGTAAGGATAATCAAATGCGGACTTCATGCCAGTGAATTTGTTGAGCAGGATATGGTGGCAGGCTACTATCATCCGGCATTCCGTGAGCTGTGCGAGTCGATGATATACCGTGCGGTGATACAGGCTGAGATATTCTTTTATTTTGATGATGTAAGTGAATGCAGGAGCATTACCGCAGCAGTGAACAGCCGTGAGATAAGTAAGGCTGTAGGACAGAACAGATCGAACATAAACTATTTCAGGGAGCTTGGAACAGAGCTGAAAATAACAGGGGATGAAAGGATCCCCGTATATAAATGCGTACTACTGAGGAGGTGAGGGATTGTACCTTAAATCGCTTGAAATACAGGGCTTCAAGTCCTTTCCGGATAAGATTAGCCTTACCTTTGACAAGGGACTGACCGCAGTTGTAGGTCCTAACGGCAGCGGAAAAAGTAATATCGGTGACTCAGTGCGCTGGGTACTGGGAGAGCAGTCTACAAAGACCCTCAGAGGAAACAAGATGGAGGACGTTATTTTTTCCGGTACTGTTGCAAGAAAACCTATGGGATTTGCCGCAGTTACTCTTAATATAGACAATTCCGACCGTACCCTTGCGGACATGGAGGACGAGGTGGCTATCACCCGAAAGCTCTACCGCAGCGGCGAGAGTGAATATATGATAAACGGCCGTCAGTGCAGGCTTAAAGATATAAACGAGCTTTTCATGGATACAGGTCTGGGACGTGACGGTTACTCTATAATCGGACAGGGACGTATCGCAGAGATAGTGGGAGCAAAGAGCAATGAGCGTCGTGACATATTTGAAGAGGCGGCAGGTATCTCGAAATTCCGCTATAAGAAGCTTGAAGCGGAGAGAAAGCTTTCAGCTGCACAGGAGAATCTGCTGCGTCTGACTGATATACTCTCAGAGCTTGAAAACAGAGTCGGACCGCTGAAAACTCAGTCTGAAAAGGCGCAGAAGTTCATAAAGCTGGCTGAGGAGAGGAAAAAGCTGGAGATATCAGTCTGGGTAAACAGACTTGATGAGCTGAAAATCCAGCTGGAGGAGCTTGAAAACAAGATACTCATAAAACAGAACGAGTATGAAAATATAGAGAACGACATTCAGCGTGAAGAGGATAAGATCTCCGAGGGCTACAGGAAGATGCAGGAGAGCACGATCCGCTCAGATGAACTGCGAATGAAGATGATCGAAGAGGAGCAGGAATCCTCATCGATGAAGTCAGATATCGCCGTATACGAGAATGATATCAAGCACTGTCAGGAAGCCATTGAGGCAGCCCGAAAGAATATCAGCAGTTCTGAGGAGACAAAGACAGCACTTGCAAATGAGAAGGAAGCAGCTGAGAAGAAGCTCCGTGAGCTTGAAGAGGCAAAGAAGCAGCTTGAAGGGGAGATAGCTGAGACAACAGCGTCCTTTGAAAAAGCAGAGCAGGAGAACTCACAGCTTGGCGACAGCATGGATAAAGCCGGCAGTGAGATAAACAGCCTCTACATCAAGCAGAGCGAGCAGCGCTTCACCATAGAGTCTGCAAAAGCCTCTATAGAGGAGGAAAAAGCCAGACTTGAACAGCTCCGTGAAAGCGGCAGTGAGTTCGGCCAGAAGCTTGATGAATACAAGGAGCAGCTTGCGGCCAGCGAGCAGGAAAAGTCGAAAAACGAGGAACATTCCGGAGAGCTCAGAAACAGGCTGACCGGTCTTGAAAAACTGTACAGCTCCAGACGCAGCGGCTTTGAGCAGGCAAAAAACGACTTTGAAAAGGCGCTGTATGAGCTTAAGGACAAACAGCAGCGCCGGAAGATACTGACCGATCTTGAAAACAACATGGAAGGTTTTGCAGGAAGCGTAAAGCAGGTCCTGAAGGCATCAAAGCAGGGACGCATCGGCGGAGTTTTCGGCACTGTAGCACAGAATATAAGTGTTGCTAATGAGTACGCAGTAGCTGTTGAGACAGCACTGGGCGGCGCAATGCAGAATATAATCGTTGAGAATGAGGATATTGCCAAGCGCTGCATCCGTTTCCTTAAGGAGCAGCACGGAGGCCGGGCCACATTCCTGCCCATAACCTCAGTAAAGGGAAGAGAACTCAGCGAGCAGGGACTTGAAAGCTGCGAGGGCTTTATTGCAAATGCGAGCCGTATAGTTAAATACGATCCGAAGTTCAGCGGTATCATTGCCTCACTGCTGGGACGCATAGTCATAGCTGAGGATATCGATACAGCTACTCTTATTGCCAAGAAGTACGGATATAAGTTCAGGATAGTCACTCTTGACGGACAGGTGATAAATGCCGGAGGTTCCTTCACCGGAGGCTCTGCACAGAAGTCCGGAGGAATGATAAGCCGAAAGAATGAGATAGATACCCTTGACTCAGAGATAGAGGAGCTGACAGAGCAGCGGGACAAGCTCAGGGTAAATGCAGAGAAGCTTCGTGCGGAGGCAGAAAAGCTCCGTTATGATACAGAGGCTGCAAAGGAAGAGCTGTCAAGAACAGAGGCAGAGGCGGTAAGGATAAATGCAGAGATCACAAGTCTCCATTCACTTATCGAGCAGACCGGTTCACAGTCCGAGAGCTCAGGCAGACAGATAACTGAGGCAGAGCAGCGCATAACTGCGGCAGAAAAGACAATCGAGGATACAGAGAAGGCTCTTGAACAGACAGCGGAGGATATCCGCAGTGCTGAGGAGAAGCGGTCACATAGCGAGGATTCCCGTGAAAAGCTGCGCTCACATAGAGCAGAGCTTTCCGAGAAGCTTTCCTCCATGAAGATACGCAGTATCGAGTTCGTCAAGGACATACAGTCCGCAGAGCAGGAGATACAGCGAATTGCAGCATCACTGGATGAGCTGAAGCAGGGCAGCAGACGCTTTGAAGAGGAGATTGCCCGTCAGAACGATATCATATCCCATAAGGAGATAGAGATAGGGCGTCTGAAGGAGAAGCTTGCCGGATTCAAGGATAATACCGCCTCATACAATGAGCAGATCAGACGTTATCAGGAGATACACACCGAGCAGAACAGACTGGTCAACGAGCTCAATAAGGGACTTAAGGAATTCAATGATGCCAAGGAGAAGCTCTCCCGTGATATCACAATGCTTGAGGAGAGACGTGAGGCAAGACGGCGTGACAATGATTTCATCCGCAATCAGCTTCATGACGTATATGAGCTTACTCTGACCGAGGCCCTTGAATTTGCCGAGAAGATAGAGGATATGGCAGCTGCACAGCAGGAGCTGAATCTTATAAAGAAGAGGATAAGAGACCTTGGCAGTGTAAATGTTGACGCTATCGAGGAGTACCGTGAGGTATCCGAGAGATATGAGTTCATGTCTGCACAGATAGCTGACGTACAGCGGTCAAAGGCTGAGCTTGAAAAGATAATAACCGGGCTTACAGAGGATATGTGCCGTATATTCTCCGAGAGCTTTGCAATAATCAACTCCAATTTCAAGGAGATATTCGTAGAGCTTTTCGGCGGAGGAAAGGCAGAGCTGATACTCACCGATCCGGAGAACGTACTGGAATCTGGCATAGAGATAAGCGTGGCACCGCCCGGAAAGGTCATAAAGAACCTTATCTCCCTGTCAGGAGGAGAGCAGTCCTTTGTGGCAATAGCGATATACTTCTCAATACTGAAGCTGAGGCCTGCGCCGTTCTGTATACTTGATGAGATAGACGCAGCTCTTGATGAAGTCAATGTAAGGAAGTATGCACAGTATCTGAAGAAGTTCACAGATACTACACAGTTTGTTCTTGTAACACACAGAAGAAGCGCTATGGAAGAGGCAAATGTGCTCTATGGTGTTACTATGCAGGAGGACGGTATATCAAAGCTCCTCAAGATGGAACAGGTGGATTTCCAGGAGGATGTTGCTGATATACAATAAAAAATGTCCCGCAAAGGCGGGGTGAAACGAATATATTATAACAGCCGCAATGCGGCGGATTGGAATTATTATGGGTATTTTTGCTAAGATCGCAGCAGGACTCAGAAAGACAAAGGACAGCTTTCTGGGCAGATTAAAAAGGATATTCAACTCCTTCACCAAGATAGACGAGGAGCTGTTCGAGGAGCTTGAAGAGGCAATGATAATGAGTGATATCGGAGTCGAGACCTCAGAACAGATATGCGACGAGCTCAGAAAGAAGATAAAGGAGAGAGGTATCACCGATCCTAATGAGATAATGGATCTTATCCAGGAAGTTATCGGCGATATCATGGGAGATGATACAGGTCTTGACCTTACACAGTCTCCGGCAGTAATAATGGTTATCGGCGTTAACGGAGCCGGCAAGACCACAACTATCGGAAAGCTCTGCTATCAGTTCAAGAATGAGGGCAAGAAGGTCCTTGTTGCAGCAGCAGATACATTCCGTGCCGCAGCGATAGATCAGCTTGAGGTGTGGACAGAGCGTGCAGGTGTTGATATAGTAAAGCACGCCGAGGGCTCTGATCCCGGAGCTGTCGTGTACGATGCACTTGAAGCTGCAAAGGCAAGAGAGTGTGACGTAGTTATAATAGATACAGCAGGCCGACTTCACAACAAGAAGAACCTTATGGACGAGCTTGCGAAGATAAACCGTATAATCGACAACAAGGCAGGGGAGTGCTCACGAGAGGTGCTTCTCGTACTTGATGCGACTACCGGACAAAATGCAGTAAATCAGGCAAAGCTGTTCAGTGAGACTGCCCCCATCACAGGTATCGTCCTCACAAAGCTTGACGGTACAGCAAAGGGCGGTATCGTTATATCAATAAAGAACGAGCTCGGCATCCCTGTAAAGCTCATAGGTGTAGGCGAGAAGATAGACGATCTTCAGCCCTTTGACAGCAAGACCTTTGTACAGGCACTGTTCAGTGACAACGACTTTGAGGACGAAGACGAGGAGACAGAGGATATCGCTGAGGATACAGAGTACGATGATGAGGAATACGATGAAGAGTATGACGATTCCGAGGAAGAGTACGATGAGGACGAAGACGAGTCTGAAGACGAAGATGATTACGATGAAGAAGACTCTGACGAAGAAGACTCAGAAGAGGCAGCTGATGATGATGACGAAGAGGACGATGAAGAGGGTGCAAGAGAAGCACTTGAGCAGTACCTCAGAGAGAAGAATGCAAAGCTTGCTGATGATGAGGATGAAGACGAGGATACAGACGAGGTGATAGAGGCCGAGGGCTATACCTACAACGCTCATTATATGGACGATTTCGATGAGGATGAGGACAATGATGAGGAAGAGTCTGACGATGATGACAGCGAGTACGAAGACGGATACGACTCAGACGAAGAGTACGATTATGACGAGGAAGACTCCTATTACGAGGATGAAGACGAGGACAGCGAGGAAGAAGAGTACGAAGAAGAGGAGCAGCCTGAAAAGGAAAAGAAGAAGGGCTTCTTCAGAAGACTGTTCGGCAGAAAGGACGAGGATGATGATTGATAAGCTGGTAATGGCTACCAACAACGCAAATAAGCTCAGGGAGGCAAGAGAGATACTTGCTCCACTTGGAATAGAGGTCATTTCCCAGAAGGAGGCCGGTGCAGACATCGAAGCTGACGAGATCGGTGATTCCTTTGAAGAAAATGCAGTAATAAAAGCTCAGAGCGTATATGACATAGTCGGACTGCCTGTGATAGCAGATGACAGCGGCTTATGCGTAGATGCTCTTGACGGAAGACCGGGAGTACATTCTGCCAGATATGCTCCCAAGGGCAAGGAGTGCGACAAGCTTCTTGAAGAGATGAAGGATGTCCCTGAGGATGAACGTTCCGCCCGCTTTGAGTGCTGGCTGGTCTACATGGATTATGACAGCATCGAGGTAGTCACAGGAAGCTGTGAGGGCAGGATAGGATTTGAAAAACGAGGCGAAAACGGCTTCGGCTATGACCCGGTTTTCATAAGCGGAGAGCGCACACTTGCAGAGATGAGTGCAGATGAAAAAAATGCGATAAGTCACAGAGGTGCAGCCATGAGAGCGCTGTACGATCTGCTGAAGGAAAGATATGGTGAATGATATGCTTACAAGCAAGCAGAGAGCGTACCTGAGAGGTATAGCTTCCACATACGAGACTATCTATCAGATAGGCAAGGGCGGAGTAACAGAGGCAATGTGCAAGGACATAGCCGAGGCGCTCCGCAAGAGAGAGCTCATAAAGCTGAGAGTTCTTGAAAATTCCGGCTGGACCGCAAGAGAAGCAGCAGACGCAGTAGCAGAGATGACAGGAGCAGATGTAGTTCAGGTCATCGGAAGCAAGTTCGTGCTTTTCAAGCGCAACGAAAAGGATCCGGTAATAGAGAATATACCAAAGGCAAAATAAAAGATCATTGATCTCAGGGATAGTGCCGCAGCCGGCAGAGCAGCTGTTCCTGAGGCAGTCAACGTCATAAAAATAACAGGGGGTGCGGAAATGCGTATAGGAATATTCGGCGGGAGCTTCAATCCCGTGCACAACGGACATATACATCTTGCAAGAGCCGCTGCGGAGGAATTCGGGCTTGAAAAGATATACCTTGTTCCGTCAAGGATATCTCCACATCGTTCAAGTGATGAATATGTATCCGGAGAGGACAGGCTTGCCATGCTGAGAATGGCAGCTGAAAACGATCCGCTGTTTGAGGTGAGTGACTATGAGCTCAATTCTGACAGAGTGAGCTATTCCATATACACGATCGAACATTTCCGGGGAAAACATCCGCAGGATGAGCTGTATCTTCTTGTAGGGAGCGATATGCTCCTATCGTTTGACAAGTGGTACCGATTCGGAGATATTCTGAGTGAAGCCACACTTTGCGTGGTATCGAGAAATCAGGGAGATATGAAGCTGCTTAAGAAGAAGGCAGCCGAGCTTAGCAGATTCGGAGATGTGCTTGTAAGTGAGTCGTCACCGGTGATAATCTCCTCAACAGAAATAAGAAAAAAAATTGCAAAAAATAAGAATTTTGCTTGCTATCTGAATGAAAATGTAGTACAATATATAAGATCAAAAGGATTATATTCTTACAGAGGAGATGCTGGTTTGTTATTTGATCCTGATGAAAAGAAGAAGTATCTGAAGGCTAATCTTTCTGCGAAGAGATATGTACATTCGCTGAATGTAGCCGCTGAGTGCAGAAAGCTGGCAGAAAAATACGGTGAAGATCCCGACAAGGCATATTTTGCAGGGCTTCTCCACGATATATGCAAGGAGCTTCCTGATGCAGATCAGAAGGAGCTCGTTCTGAACAGCGGATTCACAGTCTGCCGTGAGGAGATCGAGACCCGCTCGCTGTGGCACGCTATCGCAGGAGCATATTTCATAAAGACAAAGTTCGGCGTTGAAGATATAGATATACTCAACGCAGTACGTTTTCATACAGTCGGAAGAGCAGGAATGTCAAGGCTTGAAGAGATAGTATATCTCGGCGACCTTATATCCGCAGACAGGGATTACAAGGATGTGGACAGAATGAGGAAGCTTTCATATTCAGACCTGAACAGCGCTATGCTGGAGGCATTTGCATTTTCCATAAAATCCGTCGTAAAGAAAGGCGGACTTGTACCGGTCTGCACAGCCGAGGGATATAATTTCTATACCCGGCTCGTGAGAGAGGAAAAAAACAGCGTTAACCCGAAAAGAGGACTTAAATGAACGAAATGGACAATAACGAAGAGATAATAGAAAGTACAGGATCATCTCAGAATAAGCCGAAGCCGCTGAGAAAGCTCAAGCGCATACAGCCGTCAAGAGCTGAGCAGCAGCATACCGGGGCGGGCAGTTATGCTCCGCAGCATGAGATGCCTCCGGCTGAGAGCGGCAGGCAAATGGCAGGGTCTGGGAATGAAAGGGGATATATCCCGAAGCACGAGGCTGCTCCTCATCCATATGTCGGAAAGCATGAAGCAGTTCCGGATGATGCAGAGTACAGAAGAGACTATGCTCGCCATGTTGAGGAAATGGAGTACGATCCGGAGGATGAGGACGAACTGCCAAAGAAGAAAAAGAAGCGTTCAAACTGGAGAGATCCGCTTGTAAAGACGCTTTCAATAATAGTAAGTCTTGTACTGATATGTGTACTTGTACTGAATCTGCCGATACTCTGGTACAAAAAGAACGGCGTAAAGGAAAGAGTGTCGATAATAACCTATTTCAAGCGCTGGCAGCCTCTTGTAGAGATAGAGGGCGAGATCGACAAGACAAATATCGATCCCAAGGTAAATACGAATGCAATGCCTGATGATGACGGCCTTGATCTACCGCAGCTCGTTGAGGGACAGTATACAGTGCTATTCCTTGGATTTGATGAGGACGTATTCAATACCGATGTTATGTGGGTATGTCAGTTTGATATACTTGCCGGCAAGCTGAGGATACTTCAGATACCGAGAGACTCAGCAGTTCCGGACTTCACAAGCTCACCGAATACTAAATTCAACAGCATTTATTCATTGGGCGATCCGAATATAAATCCGCCTATAAACCGAGTTGTAAATGCGATATACCAGTGCTTTGGCATACCGATAGATGCTTATGTTACCACGACCTGCTTCGATATCGTTGATCTGGTAGATTGCGTAGGAGGTATCCCGATGACCCTTGATGCGCCTATACAGTATGACGGTGTCACAGTAGTAGATTCCGGTGATGTTGTACTGAACGGTGTGCAGGCAGAGTGGTTTATCCGCTACCGCCAGGGCTGGCTTGAAGGCGACATCGGACGTATGCAGAACCAGAGAAGATTTATGGCAGCTTCAATGCAGAAGATGCTTGATATCGCCAAGAATGAAGGCAAGACCAAGCTCTACAGCTACATGAAGCAGATCTACGATCATAAGTGGATAGCAACAGATATGAGTGTTGAGGATCTGAGCAAGCTGATCGATTTCGCATCAAATCTCTCTATGGACAGTGTTCAGGTGGATATGATCCCCGGCGAAGGAAGTGACGGAACAAAGAAATATTTTGGCCCTGATGGACATGAATACTCCATATTCTCCATCCACCTCCAGGAGACTCTTGATCTTCTCAACAAGTACTACAGGCCGTATCAGCAGAAGCTTACAAGAAGTGATACAGCAATCATTGAGTGGATAACAGACCATGCCGTATCAAACTACGATGAAAAAACACAAACACTTGATGAGGTGCTCAACGGAGCAGAGCCTGCAAGAACACCGAATTAACTCAGACGATGAAAGGCGTAAAATATGAACGAACAGGAAAAACTTGAACTTATAATAAAGACTCTTGACGCTAAAAGAGGCGAGGATATACAGGCAATAAAGATCTCTGATCTTACAATACTTGCTGATTATTTCGTTATCGTAAACGGTACCAGCAATACTCATGCCCGTACCCTTGCGGACGAAGTAGAGTTCCAGATGTCACAGAAGGGCATCGAGCCTCTCCGCCGTGAAGCAGACACAGGAAACACATGGATAGTCCTTGATTACGGCGATATCATAATCCATGTATTCTATAAGGACACCAGAAACTTCTACAAGCTCGAAGGCCTCTGGGCTGACGGCGAGCAGCTTGACATCAGCAGCCTTATCACTAAGGAGTGAGATCTGATGTCCACAAACAATGAAAACGGAAGAAAGATATGCATAGGAATAGGGGCATATCTCATAGTGAAGTGTATCCTTAACATGGTCATAGGCGGAGGCCTTGATATAGGCGGCCTGATACTGGCGGCCGGACTTGCAGCAGTGATGTGGGCAGGGATACAGTACACGAATTACGCTGTGGCAGGCATACTTGCACTTATTGCACTGATACACCTGCCTGCGAATATTTCCAATATCAGCAGCAACTGGATATACCTTATCGAAGGATTGATCGATATAGGCTGTGCAGTATTGCTGTGTACATTCAGCGACATCAAGGAGCACTTCACAAACACAATAAATGTAAATAATTAGTAAAAGGAATGAGTTATAAAATGGGCAGATACGACTATAAGTCAGTGGAAGCAAAATGGCAGAAATACTGGGATGAACACGATACCTTCAAGGCTTCGGACGATTACAGCAAGAAGAAGTTCTATGGCCTTGTAGAGTTTCCTTATCCCTCAGGACACGGTATGCACGTCGGACACATCAAGGCATATTCCGGACTTGAGGTAGTCTCAAGAAAGAGACGTATGGAGGGCTACAATGTTCTCTTCCCCATAGGCTTTGATGCTTACGGACTTCCTACAGAGAACACAGCTATCAAGGAGAATATCCATCCGAGAATAGTTACTGACAGAAATATCGAGAAGTTCACAAATCAGCTCAGAACAGTGGGATTTTCATTTGACTGGTCAAGAGTTGTAGACACAACTGAGGAGAGCTACTACAAGTGGACACAGTGGATATTCCTTAAGATGTTTGAGAAGGGACTTGTATTCCGTGACAAGACCTCTGTAAACTACTGCCCCAGCTGTAAGGTCGTACTGTCAAACGAGGACTCACAGGGCGGCAAGTGTGATGTATGCCACAGTGATATTATCCAGAAGACAAAAGAGGTATGGTATCTCCGTATCACAGAGTACGCTGACAAGCTTCTTCAGGGACTTGAAGAGGTAGACTATCTCCCCAATGTAAAGCTCCAGCAGCAGAACTGGATAGGCAAGTCCACAGGTGCATTTGTTGATTTCAAGATCAAGGAGCAGGATGAGAAGCTCCGCATCTACACAACACGTCCTGATACACTCTATGGTGTAACATTCATGGTAATCGCACCTGAGCATCCTATCATCCAGAAGTACAGGGATTCTATCGCAAATATCCAGGCACTTGACGATTATAAGGCAGAGTGTGCCAAGAAGAGCGAGTTTGAGAGAACACAGCTCGTCAAGGACAAGACCGGTGTAAAGATAGAGGGGCTTACAGGTATCAATCCTATCACAGGAAAGGAAATACCGATCTACATATCCGACTATGTAATGATGGGATACGGTACAGGCGCTATCATGGCAGTACCTGCACACGATACCCGTGACTATGATTTTGCAAAGAAGTTCGGCATAGATATTATAGAGGTCATCAAGGGCGGCGACATCTCCAAGGAAGCCTACACAGGCGAGGGAGAGCTTGTAAATTCAGGGGAGCTCAATGGACTTTCCAACAAGAAGGACGCTATAAACAAGGCTCTTGAGATACTTGAGAAGCTTGGCTGCGGCGAAAAGGGTGTACAGTACAAGATGAAGGACTGGGCATTCAACCGTCAGCGCTACTGGGGCGAGCCTATCCCGATAGTACACTGCGATAACTGCGGAATGGTAGCAGTCCCCTATGAGGAGCTTCCTCTCAGACTGCCTGAGGTAGAGAACTTCGAGCCCGGTACAGACGGCGAGAGCCCTCTTGCAAAGATAGACAGCTTTGTAAAGTGCAAGTGCCCCAAGTGCGGCAAGGATGCAAGACGTGAGACTGATACAATGCCTCAGTGGGCAGGTTCATCATGGTACTTCCTCCGCTACTGCGACCCGCACAATGACAATGAGTTTGCTTCACAGGAGGCACTTAAGTACTGGATGCCAGTTGACTGGTACAACGGCGGTATGGAGCACGTTACAAGACATATGATATACAGCCGTTTCTGGCATAAATTCCTCTATGATCTGGGACTTGTCCCTACAGCAGAGCCCTATGCAAAGCGTACAGCTCAGGGACTTATCCTCGGACCTGACGGAGAGAAGATGTCAAAGTCAAGAGGAAACGTAATTGATCCTAATGATGTAGTTGCAGAGTTTGGTGCAGACGTACTCAGATTGTATGTACTCTTCATGGGCGATTATGAAAAGGCAGCACCGTGGAGCGAATCCAGCATCAAGGGCTGTAAGAGATTTGCAGACAGAGTATGGGGGCTTCAGGAAATACTCACTGATGGAGACGACTACAGTGACGCACTCCGCAGCAATTTCCACAAGACCATAAAGAAGGTCAGCGATGATATCGAGGCTATGAAGTTCAACACAGCTATCGCAGCACTCATGACCCTTATCAATGATATATACGCAGCAGGCTCTATCAACAAGGCTGAGCTGGGTGCATTCTGTACACTGCTCTATCCGTTTGCACCGCATATCTCAGAGGAGATGTACAATGCAGCATTCGGCAAGGTGCTCAGCGAGCAGAGTTGGGTAGGCTATGATGAGTCACTCTGCAAGGATGATACTATCGAGATAGTAGTACAGGTCAACGGAAAGCTGAGAGCAAAGCTGAATATAGCAGTAGATGCCGATAAGGATTCAGTTATAGCAATGGCAATGGAAGATGAAAAGGTAAAGGAATCTGTAGAGGGCAAGAACATTGTCAAGCAGATATATGTACCAAATAAACTT
>DFHF01000030.1 GCA_002371825.1 Ruminococcus flavefaciens
TACCTCAACAACAGAGCATCTGTCATGAGACTGAGATGTATCACGGAGCTTATCTACCATTTCCATAGCTGTATTCATAGCTGTATCAAATCCGATAGTATAATCAGTGCAAGCGATATCGTTATCGATAGTTCCGGGGATACCTACGCAAAGAACACCCTTTGCTGAGAGATCAGCAGCACCTCTGAAGGAACCGTCTCCGCCGATTACTACGAGACCTTCGATACCGAGCTCCTCACACTTTGCTCTTGCCTTTTCAACACCTGCATCAGTTCTGAATTCAGGACATCTTGCAGTATAAAGAATAGTTCCGCCTCTATGGATGATATCTGAAACACTTCTTTCATCCATCTTGAATATATCACCTGTTATAAGGCCTTCATATCCTCTGCGGATACCATATACTTCCATACCCTTACTGAGGGCAGTTCTAACAACTGCTCTTACAGCAGCATTCATGCCCGGTGCGTCTCCGCCGCTTGTTAATACACCGATTTTCTTAATCATACATATTCTCCATTCTGCACGTGGCATATATTATTTAACTTGCAGCGCCATTGCTGCAGCTTAATTCCATACATTTATATTTTACTACTTTGTAGAAATATTGTCAAGTGTATTTCAGTCTTTTTTTAAAAAAATCTTAAAAATACAGCATCATTTTATAAGACCGATATTTTCTCTGCCGGCCGCCTCTGAAAGCTCATTGAAAGAATCCGCAGATATTTCCAAGGAGAGCCGTTCTTTCGGTAAAAGAGTTTTTCTGATGTCCGTAAAATAGAAACAAACAGCAGTTTCTCCTCTGTGTCGGTCACATATGGATTTTATTTTGCCGATCACGGGACTGTCTGAGGGTATTTTTGCGCAAAGCTTCATATTGCTTATATATCTGGGAAATTCTTTTTCAGAGATCAATGAGCCGCATACAACGGTAACACTGTCATCCTTTACAGATATCTTTCCTGATAAAAGAACGATATTCCCGATATTTAGCCTTGAGGCTGATACTGCATACAGATCCGGAAATACAACTGCCTCCAGCTCGCCTGTTTCGTCTGAAACTGTAATAAAGCACATACGCTCATTCTTTTTTGTGATATGAACTTTTTTATCCTGAACTGTACAAAGAAGCTTTATTTCTGTTCCGTCTTTAAGGCCGCTGAGCGTGATAATATCCTTAACAGTCTTCGTTCTTAGCAAGGCGGCTAAATGAATATGATCTGACAGAGGATCGCCTGTGAGATACATTCCGGCAGCATCCTTTTCCATTGCCAGAAGCTCACGTCTTTCATACTCAACAGCATAGGGTATCCTGATGCCCATATCGGCAGAGCCGTCTGTATCAAGGAAATTGAGCTGACCGTCGATAACTCCTCTTGAACCTGATGCAACTGCATCCATTATCATCTCATAATTTTCCAGCATCTGCCTTCGGTTCAGACCGAGGCCGTCAAAAGCACCTGCCTTTATCATATTTTCGAGAGCCTTCTTGTTCAGTTCCCTGCCCTCGAGGCGTTCACAGAAGTCCTGAAGGCCGGTAAAAGGTCCGTGTATCAGTCTTTCAGCGATTATCCTGTCAGCAAGACCGCTGCCTGCATTTTTTATTGCAAGAAGTCCGAAATATATCTTCCCGCCGGTAAAAGTGAAGCCCTTCATGCTCTTGTTGATATCAGGACGAACTATCTCTATGCCATTGCTTCGGCAATCGTTAATATATTCAGCGAGCTTACCTGTTACAGACATTACACTGGACATCAGTGCGGCCATATATATGCCTCTGTAGTGATATTTCAGATAAGCGGTCTGGTAGGAAAGATACGAATAGGCTGCTGCATGAGACTTGTTGAAAGCATAGGAAGCAAAGCTCACCATCTCGTCAAAAACAGAATCCGCTGTCTGTGCCGGGATACCATTAGAAACCGCTCCGTTTACAAAGCTTTCCCGCTCCTTTAGCATTACATCATGCTTTTTCTTTGCCATGGCTCTGCGTACTATGTCAGCGTGGCCATAGGAGTATCCGGCTAATTTCCGGCATATTTCCATGACCTGTTCCTGATAGACCATTACACCATAGGTCTCTTTCAAAATGCTTTCAAGTACAGGGTGCTTATACTTTATTTTATCAGGATGCTTTTTATTCTCGATATATTCAGGGATCGATCTCATTGGTCCCGGACGGTAAAGTGACATTACTACTATAAGGTCTTCGAGCCTTTCCGGTGAAAGGTCGATAAGGCGCTGAGTTATGCCGTCGCTTTCAAACTGAAATACCCCTGCTGTATCGCCTTTTGCAAGCATAGAGTATACATCCGGATCATCTACAGGGATAGCGCTTATATCAAAATCCGGTTCTGTTCTTTGTATCTCGTTTACAGCATCTCTGATTATAGTAAGGTTCCTCAGGCCGAGAAAGTCCATTTTTAGCAGCCCGAGAGACTCCAGAATATTCATAGTATACTGAGTAACAACAGTATTGTCATTTTTTTGCAGCGGGACAAGATCACTCAGCGGAACAGCTGAAATAACTACTCCTGCTGCGTGAGTTGAAGCGTGGCGAGGCATTCCCTCCAGTTTTTTTGCCATATCCAGAAGCTCTCGCACTGTTCTGTCACTGCCGTATAGCTGGGAGAGTTCCTCTGATGTGGACATGGCTTCGTTAATATCAGCTTTGGGATCGATCATTTTAGCGACCTTATCACACAGCTGATAAGGAACACTCATAACTCTTCCTACATCACGAACAGCTGCCCTTGCCTTGAGCGTGTCAAAAGCGATAATCTCAGAAACGTACTCTTCACCATATTTTCTGACCACATAATCCTTGACGCTCTGACGTCCTTCGATACAGAAATCAATATCGAAATCCGGCATACTGACTCTTTCGGGATTAAGAAATCTCTCAAAGAGCAATCCGAATCTGATAGGATCAATGCCTGTGATCCCTATACAATAGGCACAGAGACTTCCTGCACCTGAGCCTCTTCCGGGGCCTACAGGGACATTATGTTCTCTTGCATAGTGAATAAAATCCCAGACTATAAGATAATAATCCGTATATCCCATCTTGGTTATAACAGAAAGCTCGTATTCAAGGCGCTGCACTACCTCTTTTGCAGGAGTTGCGCCGTATCTTTCATACATTCCTTTTCTGCACAGTTCCCGGAAGTACTCCTGATTATCAGCAACACCTTCGATCCGGAATTTTGGCAGCTTTATATTGCCAAACTCGAACTCAACATTGCATCTGTCTGCAATAAGTACCGTATTTGAGACTGCCTCTTCATGCCCTTTAAACAGTGCTGTCATTTCGTCCGCTGACTTTACATAGAACTCATTTGTCTCGAAACTCATGGCATTGGGTTCACCGAGGATCTTTCCGGTCTGTATGCACATAAGGATATTCTGCATTTCAGAATCACTTTTTTTGATATAATGGCAGTCGTTTGTGGCCACAAGCGGTATATCAAGTTCTGAGGCGAGCTTATAAAGCATAGGAAGATTCTTGAGCTCATCCTCTATTCCGTGGTTTTGAATCTCTATGAAATAATTATCCCGGCCAAAAATATCAATGTAAGCAAGAGCAGTCTCCTTGGCAAGGTCATATTCCCCTGCACTGAGTTTCCGTGGTATTTCTCCGGCAAGACAGGCAGACAAACATATAAGTCCGCTGTGATATTTTTTCAGGAGCTCCCTGTCTACTCTCGGTTTGTTGTAAAAGCCTTCTATACTTGCAAGAGAGACAAGCTTAACAAGGTTTCTGTAGCCTTCGTTATTCTCACACAGCAGTATGAGATGATAGGGCTGCTGGTCTATCCTTGGCTCTTTATCATGTCTTGTTCTCGGTGCAACGTATACTTCGCAGCCAATGATCGGTTTGATACCGTTTTTCTTTGCCTCATTCCAGAATTCGACTGCTCCGTACATATTTCCATGATCTGTTATGGCAGCAGCTGTCTGACCAAGTTCTTTAAGACGCGGAAAAAGCTCCTTGATGCGGCAGGCGCCGTCAAGGAGACTGTATTCCGTATGAAGGTGGAGGTTTACAAATCCATCATTTTTCATGTCCTTTACCTCCGCTGCGAAGTTCATCTGCAATCTTTGCAAGTTTTTTGAATCTGTGATTAACACCTGAACGGCTTATGGGAACAGATAGACTTTCCCCTATCTCCTGAAGGCTCATATCATTGTTTTCAAGGCGGAGCTCTGCCACTTCACGAAGCTCATCCGACAGTGATTCAAGTCCCATAGCAGAAGCTATCAGCATAATATCCTGACGCTGCTTCATGGCTGCATTCAGTACCTTGTCGATATTGGCAGCATCGCAGTTCCTTATGCGGTTGGCTTTATTCCGGACGTCTTTATAAATCTTCACATTCATCAGTTCCAATGTACATTGCTGAGCACCGATAAAAGTGAGAGTATCCTCAATAGACTCGCTGCCTTTTATATAGACAATATACTGTCCCCGTCTTATAACCTGTCCTGCACTTACACCAATATCTCCGAGAAGCACAGTCAGATCACCGGCAAGCTCAGAAGTGGGGGCGGAAAATTCAAGATGATACTCCTTTGAAGGATCATTTACACTTCCGCAGGCAAGAAAAACTCCTGCTGTAAAAACTCCGAGACTATTTGTTGCAATAATCTCGGAATCAACTTTTCTTTCATTTTCACTGAAGCGGTATTTGGTAAACACTCTGTCTATAAGGTCGGTATCTGTTATATCATAGCAATACAGCACAAGATCATTACGTCTTATATTCTCACGAACGGTCAGTTCGCAGTGAAATACGCTCCTGAACAGATCGCCGAAAAGAGCAGCTGAGATACTGCTTTCGCTCTGAAAGCATATATGCTCCCTTGTCAGAGTTCTGCTGAAAAGCAGCATTCCGTAAAGGCAGGCAAAGCGCTTATCCTTATCATTGACTGAGGAGCATATTTCTTTTCTTACATCATTTGAGAAGGATATCTTGATCCCCTCCTATCAGAATTTCTTGTCTTTTGTTATATCTCGGTGATATTTCTGTACCCTGTAGTCCTTTTCGTTGAGGTGCCTTGCCATAAGTTCAGCAAAAGTAATGGAACGATGCTTTCCGCCTGTACAGCCAAAAGCTATAACCAGCTGACTCTTTCCTTCGTGGACATAAAGCGGGATAAGATAGTCGATAAGATCACAGAGCTTATTGAAAAGCTCCTTTGACTGATCGAAACTCATAACATAATCACGCACACAGTCATCACAGCCGGTATGACTGCGAAGTTCGTCTATGTAGTATGGATTTGGCAGACATCTCACATCAAAAACAAGATCGCTGTCTGTAGCCACTCCGTATTTGAAGCCGAAGGACATGACCTTTATCAGAAGTGAATCCGAGCTTTTTTCAAGGAAAATAGCCTTAATCTGCTCCTTGAGCTGTGAGGCTGTAAGTGAAGTAGTTTCGATAAAGTAATCAGCGATCTCACGAAGCTGTGAAAGCTGACTTGCCTCATATTCGATGGCCTCAAGGATATTTCCGTTGAATTTCTCCTGCAGCGGATGTTTACGGCGGGTCTCTTTATAACGCTTTATCAGCACTTCATGTGCAGCGTCTATGAAAAGTACCTTCACTTCAACATCCGGAGCATTTTTAAGCTCCTGCCATGAACGGAATATCTCGGTGAACATATCCCCTGTTCTGATATCCACTGCAACTGCGACCTTTGATATTTCAGATTCAGACTGCCTGCAAAGGTCTACAAATTTTGATATGAGTTTAGGCGGAATGTTATCGATACAGTAATACCCTATATCCTCCATAACATCCATTACACTGGATTTTCCGGCTCCGGACATTCCAGTGACTATGAGTAACTGCATATTATACTCCCTTTCCGATGGGGATTTATTTTAATATCACCGGTTCAAGCTCGAGCACATAACCGGTCTTTTCTTTTACTATTTTCTGTACCTGTGAGCAGAGCTCCAGCACATCAGCACAAGTTGCATACCCCTTGTTAATTACAAATCCGCTGTGTTTTTCGCTGACCATCGCTCCTCCGCAGGTAAGTCCTTTAAGACCGCACTGGTCAATGAGAAGAGAAGCGTAGCTGCCTTCAGGTCTTTTGAATGTACTTCCGGCACTGGGAAATTCAAGCGGCTGTTTGGAGCTTCTCTTTGCCATACATTCGTTCATTGCTTCCTTGATCTTATCTGCATCTCCCTCTGTAAGCTGCATGGTTACAGAAGTTATCACGCAGTCAGAATCTGCGAAAATGCTGTGACGATATGAAAGATCCATATCCTCCTTGTCAATATTTCTGATGACACAGTCACTGTCGATATACTGTGCTGATACAACAACATCCTTTATCTCGCTGCCGTAAGCACCAGCATTCATGTAAAGAGCACCGCCGACTGTTCCGGGGATACCGAAAAGGTTCTCCATACCGCTGAGAGAGGCGTGCTGTGCGTGTACACAGGCAGAGGCGAGAAGTGCTCCGGCATCGCAGCGGATAGTAGTGCCGCTGATCTCGATCCTGGCGAAATCACTTCCGAAAAGGAGAATAACTCCGTCGAATCCCTCGTCAGAGGCGATTATATTGCTTCCTCTGCCGAGTATGCCGTAACGTATAGAATTATCTTTCATGTACTTTATCAGCTCTGCTGCGGATCTTGCGGAATTTACGCTGATGAGCGCTCTGCACGGACCGCCGAATCGGAATGTGATATATTCGCTGAGCGGGCACTCCGGAGTTATGCGGCAACCAAGCTTACCGCAAAGCTGAGTAAGTTCATCTAAATACATAATATTTTCCCCCTGAGATGATATAATAATATTTGATGTCCGTTTCAGGCAATATGTATCTCAGGCTCAGAATGCCTCGTAATCACGGACGATCTCCTTGGCATCAGATTCCATACCAAGACGGTTGAGAAGCTCCTGAGCAGCGTTATAGCCCATTTTCTTCTGTCTGTTGTTCATAGCGGCAACTTCAAGAATAACCGCAAGATTACGTCCGGGTTTGACAGGAATGGTAAGTGAAGGAACCTTTACTCCGAGAAGGCTCACAAACTCAGTGTCAACACCCATTCTGTCGTAGATCTTCTCGGGATTCCACTGCTCAAGTTCAACTACCAGATCCAGCTTTTCAGTCATCTTTACAGCACCGATACCGAAAAGTCTTCTTGCATTTATGATACCAATGCCTCGAAGTTCAAGGAAGTGGCGGATATTATCCGGAGAGCTTCCGACAAGGCTGATATTTGAGACCTTTCTGATCTCAACAGCATCGTCAGCAACAAGGCGGTGTCCACGTTTAACAAGCTCGATAGCAGTCTCGCTCTTTCCGACTCCGGATTCGCCTGTAATAAATACACCTTCACCGTAGATCTCAATAAGAACACCGTGGCGTGTTATTCTCGGGGCAAGAGTAAGGTTAAGAAAAGCGATAAGTCCAGACATGAAATTAGAAGTGCTCTCCTTGCTTCTGAGGAGAGGTACCTCGTACTCCTTGGCAAGCTCCAGCATTTCAGCAAAATAGGGAAGTTCCCTGGAAATAATAAGTGCAGGGATCCTCTGAGCAAAGAGGAGCTGTAATCTTTCACGTCTTGTATTTTCATCGAGAGTTGAAAGATATGCAAATTCCATTTTTCCTATGATCTGGATGCGCTCCGGGTTAAAATACTCATAGAATCCCATGAGCTGAAGTCCCGGCCTGTTGACATCGTTCTCATCGATCATAACTTCATTTGCATCCTTATGGATGTATATAACTTCAAGTTTGAATTCGTCTACTATCCTCTGAAGGGATACCTTGAAATTTTCAGCCATTTTTTTCTCCGTTCTCCGGTTGATACCGGATTTATTTTATCAGCCGATAACGAATGAACTATAGCCCAGTTCGACCAGCTTATCTCTTGCTTCAAGAAGCTCGGACATATTTACATTGCTGCCTGAAAGTCTTACAGCAACATTGAATTCATCGAGATCATCCTCAACCAGCTTTATCATCTTTTCCGCTTTGTCTGCCGGCTTTCCGCTGAATTCATAAACAGTGGCATCGGTATAGACACCGTAGCTTATCTCGTCAAGATCGATGTTCAGAATAACAGTATTGACATTCAGCAGCATAGGCTGAAGTATATCACTGTAGCCCTGAAGCAGCTCTGATGAGGAAACCTCTATGAACATTGCTGATTCATTGGAAAGAATAGTGTTATTGAACAGATTTGCAGCTGCTGTGAGAGCCATAGCCCTACCGGGATCCGAGAGCTCGTCAGGCAGCATATCCAGATCACTCTGGCGGAAATGCGGAAAGACGAAATCTGAGCAGACTACCTTCTCAAAGCCGGCAGCAGAGATCTCGTCAACGATGCTGTTGATGTAGTTGACTGCGACCTGAGAATAAGGAGTAGTCCAGGGCTTTCCGCCTGCTTCGTAGTCATTGTCTATCCATTGCTCGCCGGTATCAGCTGTAACATATCCTGCCTCGCCGTCAATTACAGGGAGCAGGTTATCGTTGAAGGTGCTTACTACAGCGACAGGTTTATAGCCTGAATCCTTTATTATCTCAACGATCTGGTCAAGAGACATCATCTCCTGAAAAGCCTGGGAAGATATCGCATAGTAAACTCCGCTGGAATAATAGATCCTTCCCCCTTTTACCTTGAGAGGGACCTCAAGATACTGGATATTCTGACCTGTGGGGAGCCTTTTTATAGCCAGTTTTAGTGTATCAGCGTTAAGAAGATCAGTCTCTTTTACAGCTGCTGCACAATAATTTTCAAAATTGACCTTCTGGTGAGATAATACAGCCTCAGAGCCGCTGGCAGTCGGTATCTGTATACTGTCAGAAGTGCTTTCGCCGGACTGAGTAGTGATCTCTGAAGATACGGCTGGTTTATCGTCGCCTTTTTTCTTTGTATAGTTTACGATCGGCTCAGCAACGCTGTAACCGATAAATCCGATACCGCCGATAAGCAGTATGGAAAGACCGATAGAAAAGGCTTTTCCTGCCGGACTTTTTCCGTAGTAGTTCTTTTCTTTGGTCTTGTAGATTTTCCTTCCTTTGTTCCTGAATTTCATTTTATGATCTCCTACTGCGGCTGCACAGTGTTTCTTTATTTAAGTGCATATACCGCCATTGATATTATACCAAGATATATCAGCATGGCCGGGAATCCTCTGAACGATGACGGGACTTTTGCGGAATTCAGCTTTCTGTAAGCGGCTGTGAGAATTACAGCTGCAAGAATAAAGCCGATACCTGCTTCAAAACCAGCCCGGATATAGCTTCCGAAATTCATAAGTGAACTGTCATCGGCAGCTTTCCTGCTGATCGTGAAAAGAGTTCCCATTACCGCACAGTTGAATGCGGATACATGGATATATTTTCTTGCTTCTGCAAAATTTTCTCTTCTTAAGAAATATAATGCAGAAAGAAGAATCACATATAGTATGCCCACCGAAAGAGTATAGATGAGCAGAGTGTAATCAGCATATTTTTCCGGCAGATTTCTGTCTGTAAGATATGCTGCAGCAGAGCCTGCTGTAGTGAAAACGGTGATAGTGCAGGCAGTCCAGATAAGATTTTTTTTGTTGCCTGCGGCGATAAACAGTGTACTTGTTCCGAGTGCCTGTGTAAGGATAAGATTTGCGGCAAGGAGGGCGATAAGATCATTTATCAGAAACATTATCAACACTCCTTATCTCTTTTTTCTCTCTTGTCAGAAGCTTTCTGATCCAGCGGTAAGCACCGCACATCAGCCCGAGGAAGATAAAGCCTCCGAATGGCTGAGAGAGCCCGAAAACAGGCATATCCACATCTGCTACACGACCGTTTATAGTACCATATGCGAAGAGCTCACGGATAAATCCGGTCAAAAGCATTACGATATCGAATCCGACGACATAGAACAGAAGTGAAAAGAACATCTTTGTTCGCGGCATACGGAAGAACTTTGCTTCCGACTGAAGAACGATCAGCGAATTTACCGCAAGAAGAGGAAAATAGATACCGATCCTGTCGATAGCCCCACGATAGAATTCGTGTGTTGCAACCTTTACAGGAATGAACACAAGCGAAGAGATCAGTGCGTAAAAAATTATCTTCACCGTATACGGCAGCTTTTTCGGTACAAATGATCCGATAAGCATGGAAAGTATGGTTATAGAACTGAAAGCGTAGCTTAAAGCTTCCGCATTTTTCAGAGTATCTCCGCATATTATTACCGGAGATATGACCATTAATGAGGAAAGCACCATATTATCGCCCAGTATTCCGTCAAAAACGGAGGTTTTACGATTATTCATCATTATTATCCTCCCCTTCTTCCGGAGCATCATTGCTTTCTGACAGCTCTTCTATCATTTTATTTACGACATCCTCATCTGATATCTCCTGCTTATCAGGGACTGTCTCCTCTTGAACAGGGGGCTCCTGAGTTTCAGCAGGAATGGGAGCTGCATCTGCTGTATCTATCTTCTTTTCAAGATTCTTGAAAGCTAATGCAGCCGGCGTAAACAGAACGGACACAATAACTATGGCATTTTCAAGAGCTTTCGTCAGAACGAGAATATACGAGAATACTCCTATAAAAAGTCCATAGAAGAATGCGAAATATTCCCTTCTCGGAGCGATCCTGCGGTCTGCAACGATATAAATGGAAGCAAACAGTACCATATTCATCATCAGGTTATACTTGACGGATTCAGATCTTGTTCCGGCCACCGGTGTTACAGCTGCAAACAGTGCAGTTCCCAGAACAGAGCCAAGAAATGCGCCTGCTGAGATATTTCTCCTGAAAATGAGCATAACAGCTGCTACAATAAGCAGAAGTATGCTTACCGCACCTGCCGGTCCGGAAAAATTACCGAGAAGCAGCTCGAAATCTGTATGATCCACCTTTCCGGTAGTGTTATATACATAGCTTGCTGAACTTACAAGTCCATCAGGATCTGAGAATATACCTGTCTTAGTGTGCGGCTCGGGATAGAGCAGCAGTTTTCTGCCCCATGATGTCAGCACAAAAACGTAAGCGGCTGCAGCCGGCGAAAAGATCATATTCCGCCTTCCGCCAAAGACGTTTTTCGCAGCTATGACTGCAAAAACCGAAGCAATAGCAGCTATCCTGAAATCTATGACCGGAGACATCATAAGTGCGATAACAAGAGCGTCTGACGTACAGGTAAGGTCGTCAGCAGTGAATTTTCTTTTCATCAGTCTGAGACAAATTATCTCAGCAGCAGCTGAAAAGCATACACATACTCCTGCCAGCACCAGTGAACGGGCTCCATAATAGAAATAGGACATAAGCTCAAGTACAAGCAACGTTATCATCAGGTCGATCCAGACAAGTCTTTCCTTTCTGAAAGATCTAACCATACTCAGGCCTTCCTCAGCTTTCCTGCTGCATCGGCCATATTTTCGGCCTTAAAAAGGTAGCTTCCCGAAACAAGAACATCTGCACCGCAGGTTGATGCCTCTATTCCGGTAACGTCATTGATACCGCCGTCGACTTCTATTCTTATGTCAAGTCCGAGTTCATCGATACGCTGTTTTATAGCTTTGACCTTTTCCATAGTCTCAGGGATAAAGCTCTGACCGCCGAATCCCGGTTCAACAGTCATAACGAGGACCATTGAGAGTTCATTCAGATAATCATATACTGCTTCTGGAGGAGTTGCAGGCTTTATAGCCAATGCAGCCTTTGCTCCGGCAGCTTTTATCTCTCTGATCGTCTCGCCGATATCACTTTCGCTCTCGGTATGGAACGAGATAATATCAGCTCCGGCTTCGGCAAAACGTCTGACGTACCTGATCGGATCAATGATCATCAGGTGAACATCAAGTGTTATGTCAGTTATCTTCCTGACCTGTTCAAGGATAGGAAGTCCATATGAGATATTGTTTACAAATACACCGTCCATAACATCGAAATGCAGCATATCAATACTGCTGTTTTCGAGTTTTCTGACTTCTTTTTCAAGATTCAGCATATCTGCACTAAGAACAGACGCTGATACAAGATTTTTCAATTTATCACTTCTTCCGGATTACACAGCCTTCAAATCTGCTGATTGTAAATCACATTTTTTCATACACTTTTATTATATAATATTTCTTCCTTTTCGTCAATATGCTGAAATTGTTTTTTTCTTTTACCTTTTTCAATTATGCACTTTTTTTGAATATTAGCACTGATAATGAATATTTCCATAGATCCCTTTGTAATAATGTTCAAGCCCTCTTTCATATTTTTATATAAAATATACTGCGGAGGTATTTATATGCTGCTGGATCTTTTAAAACACATATTTGTTTTCGCACTCCATATCGATAATAATACTGTATTTCCAAAACCGCTTTCAAAGAGTGAGGAGAAAGAATGCTTTGAAAAAATGGCTTCAGGCGATAAACAGGCAAAAAATGAGCTTATCGAGCATAACCTCAGGCTTGTTGCACACATTGTGAAAAAATATTCTTCAAATCCGTCGGATCAGGACGAACTTATTTCCGTCGGCACTATAGGACTGATAAAAGCTGTGACTTCCTTCGATCACACCAAAGGAGCAAAATTTGCTACATTCGCAAGCCGCTGCATAGAGAATGAGATACTGATGAACTTCCGTTCAGCCAGAAAATCTGCCGGAGATGTCTACATGAACGAGCCGGTAGAGACTGATAAAGACGGAAATGCTCTTACACTTCTTGATCTTATCGACGATGGGACGGATATCCATGAACAGGTTGATAATCTTATTCGCTCAAAGCTTCTGTACAGTTTCCTTGATAAGTGCCTTAACGAAAGAGAACACCGGATAATCATTTACAGATACGGGCTTTACGGGATACATCCCCATACTCAGAGTGAGACCGCAGAAAAGCTCGGTATTTCAAGGTCATATGTTTCAAGAATAGAAAAGAAAGCTATCGAAAAGCTTAGAAAAATGTATGATTCCACACCTTTCTGAGTGTTGACGGCATTTGTGAGATGTGGTACAATAATGTTATAAATCATATCCATAAGCACAATAATTTCCGGAGGTCAGTCATGATATACACTCCCCTTACGATAAAAGCCCTCAAGCTGTCCTATCAAGCTCATGAAGGCCAGTTTGATAAAGCAGGAGTCCCCTATATTTATCATCCATATCACATAGCGGAGCAAATGGAGAATGAGTATACAGTATGTGCCGCACTTCTGCATGATACTGTTGAGGACACATTTGTTACTTTAAATGATCTATCTGGTATTTTTCCATCGGAGATCGTTCGTGCCGTCGGGCTTCTTACCCATGAAGATCACGTTCCGTACATCGAATATATCAGGAGGATAAAGTCTGACCCAATTGCAAAAGCGGTGAAAATCGCCGACCTTCGCCACAATTCCGACCAGACCCGCTTTGCAGGAGTTAAGAATGTGAACGAAAACAAGCTCAGACAGCTTCGGGAAAAGTATGAAAATGCGCTGGAGCTCCTTCTTGCTGAGGACTAAAATAACAAATCCGAACTTAGACTGTCCATATCTGATTGTTAAAATTGCAGGATAGACAGACTGAAAAAAATGTGGTATAATTGTGCTTAAAGTAATCTTTGGAGGAATGATCGTGGATTTCAAAGCAAACAGCGGTGTATGGGGAACTATGTTCGGTGTCCCATGTATTGTCGCAGATAATTTCCTGAAACTTGCAACCGGTGAACAGCTCAAGGTGCTGCTCTACATACTGAGATGCGCCGGAAGAAGCTGCTCGGATGAAGAAATAGCAATGAATACCGGAATTTCTGTGCAGCAGGCAGCAGATGCTGTTATGTTCTGGGAGCAGGTCAATGTCCTTATCCCTCAGTCACCTTCTCCTGTAAGCACGATCATGAACTCGCCTCAGCCGGTACAAACAGAGGCTGTAAATGAGATCAAAGCGCCGGAACCTATTCCTGAACAGACTGAAAATATTAAATCTGTTCCAAGACAGAAGCAGAATCTCAATCCTTCTGAAATAGCAAAAATGATCTCAGAATCAAACGAGATCGCTGAGCTTTTTAAGATCACTGAGGCTGCTCTTGGCACTCTGAGCCATACTCAGCAGAACTCTCTTATATGGATGTACAGCTACCTTGGCCTGAAACTCGAAGTAATTGTTACACTGATATACTATTGTATCTCAATTGAAAAAACAAGCTCCGGGTATATTGAAAAGATAGCCTGTGACTGGGCAGATAATGATATAAATACCCTTAATGCCGCACAGGAGGAAGTTCAAAGGCTGACTATGTTCAACGACTTCACCGGCAAGATCATGAAGAAATTTGAAATGATACGCCGTCCTACTCCAAAGCAGAATGAATTTATTGAGCAGTGGAAGAATGCCGGATTCAGTCTTGATCTTATAGGATATGCCTATGAGAAAACTATTGAGCAGATCAATAAGCTTTCATTTGATTATATCAATAAGGTTCTTCTTTCGTGGAAAGACAACGGATTTACTACAGTAAAGCAGGTCCGTGATGCTGAAAATGATTACAAGAATAATCGCGGAAAAAAATCAAAGAACAGCGGCGGCTCAGGTTCCGATGTTGACAAATACAAAATTGTTATAAATAAATTCTGAAAGAAAGGTGAGATAGCTTGGACAGCGCTGTTTTTGAACGTGCTCAGGCAATAATGACTACAAGGCGAATGAAGGCTGTAAGCGAAAACGACCAAAGGATCGCCGAGGTCAATAAAAAACTTCCTCAAATCAAGGAGATCAATGATGCACTTTTCAGTACAGGAAAAGAGCTTATCACTTTGATAACCGAGAGCAGAAATACCGATGTATCCCGAAAAATCGAAGAACTCAGGAGAAATAATCTCGGTGCACAGGAAATGTCGAGAAAGATCCTTACTGATAACGGCTATCCTGCTGATTACCTCGATATGCACTATTCCTGCCCTAAGTGCCATGATACCGGCTACTGCGGGAACGAATTCTGCGAGTGCTTCAAGCAGCTCTGCGGCAAGCTTTCTGCCGATGAACTGAATAAAAGTGCTCATCTCAAGCTTTCCAGCTTCGATTCCTTCAGCCTTAGCTATTATAAAGGTGACGACTACTTTACTATGAAAAATATATCTGAATTCACGAGGCAATATGCCGAGACTTTTACATCAGATTCATGCAGTATACTGATGTTCGGAAATACCGGTCTTGGAAAAACTCATCTTTCACTGGCTATTGCTAATCGTGTTCTTGAAAAAGGATATAGCGTCATATATGATTCAGTCATCAATATTCTGAGGAAGATCGAGCAGGAGCATTTCAGCCGGGAGCATTCTTCCGAAATGATCGATCTTGTAATGAATACCGATCTTCTGATAATGGATGACCTCGGTACTGAATATGAATCGACATTCTACAGTGCGACAATATATAACATCATTAATTCCAGACTGAACAGAGGCAAGCCTACCATAATCAGCACGAATCTTGACTTCGACGGCATAAGCAGACGATATGAGAGCCGTGTTGTATCAAGAATAGTTTCTGTTTACAAATGTCTTGAATTCAAGGGCGAAGACGTTCGTCTGCAAATGCGGGCTGAGGAAATGCGATAATATCTGCAATAAAAAAATACATCCCCGAAACGGTAACGTTCTTACCGCTTCGGGGATTTTGTTTCTTAAAAAAATTGTTTCAGGTGGCAAACTGACTGTTATATAGTTCAGAATAAAAACCGCCTTTTTTCATCAATGCAGCATGATCGCCCTGTTCGATGATATTGCCGTTTTTCATAACAAGTATCGTATCGGCATTTTTTATAGTGGATAGTCTGTGTGCGATAACAAAGCTTGTGCGGCCTTCCATAAGCTTGACAAAAGCTTTCTGTATCCTTTGCTCTGTACGAAGGTCTATAGAACTTGTAGCCTCATCAAGAATAAGCATCGGCGGGTCCATAAGCATTATCCTTGCTATACAGATAAGCTGCTTCTGTCCCTGTGATAAGCCGCTGTCTTCACTTATGACTGTATCATAGCCTTCAGGAAGACGCTTTATGAATCCGTGAGCATATACTGCTTTTGCAGCCTCTATTATCTGTTCTCTTGTGGCATCCGGAGCTCCGTAGGATATATTTTCTGCAACAGTTCCTGTAAATACCCATGTTTCCTGGAGCACCATTCCAAAACTGCTTCTGAGACTGTCACGGGTTATTTCCGATATGTCTTTGCCGGAGACAGTTATCTGTCCGCTGTCTATGTCATAAAACCTCAGAAGGAGATTGATGATAGTGGATTTTCCGCAGCCAGTTGGACCGACTATCGCTACACGCTCACCTGCCTTAACATCAAGTGTAAAATCCTGTATCAGCTTCACCTTGGGATCATACGAAAAATAAACATTTCTGAAGCTGAGGTCACCTCTGCATGATGACAGTAATTCTTTATCAGTATCATCACTTACCTCCTCTTCGTCCAGAACATCAAATACTCTCTGAGCGGAAGCAATTGCATTCTGCAGTTCGGCAAATACTCCGGATATCTCATTAAAAGGCTTGGTGTATTGATTGGAATATGCGAGGAAGCTTGAAAGCTTTCCAACGGACATTTTTCCGACAAACGAAGTGTATCCTATTGCGCCTAAAGCTCCGAGAAGACCTACAGCAGCGTAGATAAGTCCGTTGACAAATCTTGTAGTCGGGTTTGTCATAGAACTGAAAAATGTGGCTTTAGCACCGACTTTGCCGTACTCACTGTTTATTTTATCGAATCTCTCAATAGCCCTGTCATCATATACAAAAGCCTTGACAAGCTTTTGATTTCCAGCCATTTCCTCAGCAAGGGCAACCATATCCCCTCTTAGCTTAGACTGCTTCATGTATGAGTTATGAGTTGCTTTTGTAATTTTTGATGCCGCCAGAAAGGACAATGGAGTCATAAAAACAACTACAAGGGCTATTTTGAAATTTATCGTCATCATAAA
Source organism: Ruminococcus flavefaciens (assembly GCA_002371825.1). Taxonomy (GTDB): domain Bacteria; phylum Bacillota; class Clostridia; order Oscillospirales; family Ruminococcaceae; genus Ruminococcus; species Ruminococcus flavefaciens_L. Next base: position 16,935 of record DFHF01000030.1, read on the forward strand.
GATGAGTGTTCCGATTATGGTTATTACTCCGCTGAAAAACTGCGTAAAGCCCTGCAGAAGGCCGTCGGAGATGATTTCTATGTCGTTAATGACACGGCTGGTAAGCTCACCCTTGGAGTGCCTGTCAATATACCTGAGCGGTACTCGTTCAAGCTTATTGAAAATATCAGCACGAAGATCACGCACCGTAAGAAATGCAAGCTTATTTGTGCACAGGCTCATGAACCACTGGAAAAGTGCACTGGAAACAACGATCACAGCCAGAAATAATACGATTTTCCTTAGCTTTTCAAAGTCTACATTATCCCTGCCAATGCAGCAGTCAACAGCTTCACCGATGAAAACCGGAACGGCCAATGAGAGAGATACTCCGGCTGCTGCAAAAATTACAGTCATAACAAAGTAACCGATATATGGTCTTGCGTATGCAAAGACTCGGCGGAGAGTTTTAAGCATTGCTGTTCTCCCCCTTTTCATTCATCTGTGAAACGTAGATCTCATGGTATATGCTGCATTTTTCAAGCAGCTCATCATGTGTGCCGATACCTGCTGCTTCACCGTCATCCATGACTATTATTTTGTCAGCATCCCTGAGGGATGTAGTGCGCTGTGATATCATTATAACTGTAGTCTCCGGCAGATCATTCCTCAGAGCCTTTCTGAGTGCAAGATCTGTAGCATAATCAAGTGCACTTGTAGAATCGTCAAGTATGAGTATATCAGGCTTTCCGACTAATGCTCTTGCAATGGATAGCCGCTGCTTCTGACCGCCTGAGAAATTCTTTCCGCCCTGGGAGACTATAGTATCAAGCACATCAGGCTTCGCAGAAACAAACTCCCATGCCTGAGCAGTTTTCAGAGCAGCAATGATCTCTTCATCGGAAACATCATCTCTGCGCCATTTCATATTATCCCGGATTGTCCCTGAAAAAAGTACAGCTTTCTGCGGTACATATCCTATGCATCTTCTTAACGAATCATGCTCCCAATCATTTACATTTATACCGTTGATCAATACCTCACCTTCTGTAGCACGGTAAAAACAAGGTATAAGAGCAGCAAGTGTAGATTTACCACTTCCTGTTCCTCCGATCAAGCCAAGCATTTCACCTTTTTTCAGCTGAAAGGAGATATTATTGACTGACTTGTCTCCGGCTGTTTCGTAAGAAAAAGATACGTCACGAAACTCGATAATATTTTTATCTTTGCTGCTGACTGCGGATGTGCTGCCATTCTCTTCGGGGGATATCTCAAATATCTCGCTGACACGGTTTGCCGAAGCAAATGCCTTTGTAAAAACAACAATAAGATTTGCAAGTACAACCAGTGCAAGAAGTATCTGCGTCATATAATTGGTGAAAGCAGTCAGCTCGCCCTGTGTAAGTCTTCCTGTATCGATACGGACACCGCCGAACCATATTATTGCAACGATTCCCAGATTCATTATCATGAATGCTGCCGGATTAAGTATTGCAGATATTTTTCCGACTGCTATCGAGCAATCTGATATATCATCAACAGCTTCGCTGAATTCATCTATCTCCTCCTGCTGCCTTGAAAAAGCTCTGATAACACGAGTTCCCTCAAGATTCTCACGAGTGAGCATAGATGCTCTGTCAAGTTTTTTCTGTGTTTTCTTGTACATCGGAACTGTCCTGCGCATTATCGTAAAAATGATAAGCGAGATCACCGGTGCAACAACAAAGAAAATAAGCGACAGCCTGACATCTATCCTTACAGCCATAACTGCCGCACCAATAACAAGAAATGGCGCTCTGACTGCAAGCCTGATGAACATATTCACACCATTCTGAACTGTATTCGTGTCATTGGTCAGCCTGTTGACAAGTGATGAAGTGCCCACTTTGTCTATACCTGTATATGACAGCTTGTTTATATGCCTGTAAAGAGCTCCCCGCAGCTCAGTACCAAAGCCATAAGCACATTTAGCAGCAAGATACTGACAAGTCAGGGCAAAACCCAGACCGCAAATTCCCAATACGACTATAAGCAGACTCATACGGAATATATATCCGCTGTCATTGCTGCCGATCCCCTTATCGATTATTTTAGCCATGACCATTGGAACTATTAGTTCAAAAATAGCTTCAAGCAGTTTGAAAAATGGTCCGAAAACGAGCTCTTTTTTATAGTTTTTTAGATATTTCAGCAACTTCTTCATAGTATCTCCTCATAAAAACGGACGCATTAAAAGCGTCCGTTTTCTGCATGATTTAAAGCTCAACTCCGTTTTCAGCAAGGAGCTCTCTTGCTGATTCGACTGAGTCAACTCCTGTTGCATTCTTTACAGGAGCAAACTCCTTCCTGCGGTCAACTTCATAAGCAAGACAGCTGTCCTGCATATGCACCATGTCAAGTACAAGTGTCTCAAATTTATGGCCATTCGGTTTATCAGGCTTTATAAGCTCCCCATTTTCATCCATATAAGGTATTTTCTTTTCTACAACGTGTATCGGAAGCTTATTGTTCAGTATCATTTCAAGCTTGTCCACACTGAAAAGATAATTGAGAATAACTCCGTATTTATAAGCAAGCTCTCCGTTTTCATCGAGAAGAGTACGCATTTCGTCAGTCATTTCGTAATATTCAACAATTGAAGGAACACCGTCTTCGAGACAAAGTACACCAACTCTCTCATCAGGACTAGCCTTGCTGACTACCTTTCCTCCGGACTGAAGCCCGGAACATATCACGGCACCGACATACAGTGGGTCAGCAATTCGCTGAAGCACATTGTCAACTGCAAATACATTTATCCATTCAATGCCCTTTTCTTTTATCTCACTAAGTAATCCTGCTCTTACGAGTGATGAGAACCATCCGCCGTTTCCGTTAGGAGAAATGGAGATTCTCGATTTGCTTTCCATGTATATCCTGCCGTTGTAATCAACTGATGGAGCCATATCCTGAACAAAGAATCTTACATATTCTTTATTGTAGCCGAAATAATTCTTTTCTTCGAGGAATGAAATTGTATCATCATTGTTCTTTTCGCTTGTCATAATATAAAGCGGAACCCATTCACCGGCTTCTTTTACCACATCCATGAGGTTGTTTATAAGGCACTGAAAGATATAAAGCTCCTTATTTATACCTACATTGAACATTCCCTTAGGCTTATCGAAGCCAAGTCTTGTTCCCTGACCGCCTGCAAGAAGGACTGCTGCGACCTTGCCTTCTCTTATGGCCTTTATACCAGCCTCTGAATATTTTTCGTGGTTTTTTTCGATATCATTTATCGTTACAGCTCCAAGAGGGGCAAATTTACCTCTGGATGCTGTAAAATTGTTTTCCTCTTTCAGATTGTCAAGAACAGAAAAATCTATCAGACTTATCTGAGACAGAAGATCTGCCCTTTCAGAATCATTGAGCTCATCGTAATATTTAAGAAGATGTTCCTGACCGCAGCCGGCCAGTATTTCCTTTGCAGCTTCATATGTTAACATTCTTTTCCTCCTGTTTTCGGGATATACCGTAATAGCAGTACCTTATTCCATACCTGTCAAAACGAAAATGATCATACAGATCAAATTGAATTTACTAATGTGAATACAAATTATCATATTGAGATCATAATCGCTATAAAATAATTATATCATATCCGGCATTATTAGTCAATAAAAAAATCCGGTATTCAATAGAATACCGGATTTTGGGGTAATGTTGATTACAACTGGTCTGAGTGACGGGACTTGAACCCACGGCCTCTACCACCCCAAGGTAGCGCGCTACCAACTGCGCCACACCCAGACGACTGCGTGTTTCGTAATCAACGATATATATTATAGCACGCATTTTACCGTTTGTCAAGCATTTTTTGAAAAAAATCTCAAAAAAATTTTTTCAGGCCCAGATTTGCAGATATATGGGCATTGTGATCCAAAAGTTCAGAGATGATCTTTGCATTTTTTTCATCAAATGACTTCACCTTAAATTTTATACGTTCCTCTCCCTCGAACCATAGGTTTATGCTGCAGCGTTTTCCGATCTTTTGAAAAACAGTCTGTTCGAGCTTAAGCTTTACAAGTTTTTTTCTTTCAGCAATAACAGTATGAAATCCTGACCATTTGCAGCAGCGGACTATTACTTTGTCATCATAGATCGATATGCCGCTGGTAAAAAAAGCAGCGGTTTTGACTATCATGAACCATACTGCCGGTATCTCAAACATGACAGCCATAAATAACGCAAGATCTTTCAGTTCAGGATAGAAGTATACTGCAATAAAATAAAGCGGTATCAGAGCTCCGGCAATTATTGCAGGCTGCCAGATATAATTCCAGAATCCTGTAATTTTAGGCTTGAATTCATTCTTCACTCCCTTTATTATCCCGAAATCTTCAAGCTCATTGCTCAGATCCTTTTCTTTTTTTACCGGCAGAAGTACCGGAAGTGTACTCCTCCCTGCCCCGTATCCTGAGCAGCTTATGTGTACAGCAACTGCTCCGAACATCTTCATTATAAGATTCTGTCTCAGATCCGTATAATTTATCTGTGGTACAGAGATTCTGTGTTCACGCTTTGTTATTACTCCATATGAAGTGAAAATAGTCTTTTCGTCGCCTTTTACATAAAATTTAGCGTATCTCAGCAGATTTACTATAAACGATATAAGCCACGAACCGATAAATAATATTCCGATTCCAAGAGCAGCGTCAGGGACCCGCAGAAGAAGCTTGCCACTGAATCTGGCTGTTTCTGAGGTTATCCTGTTAATTGAACTGCTTATTATATCCCTGGCAATATTTCCGCCCTGAAAGAAGAATGTGGCAATATAGACTGTTCCGGTGAATCCGCTGGAAAAAAATACGGAAAACAGTATTATAGATAAAGCTGTTGGCTTCGGGAGGTCGTCAAGCTTATTTTTTACTGCAACATCAGGCAGATGTCGGGATATTTCCCGGCAGGTGCTCTTTCTTATCATCAGTTTCATATCAGATGAATTGAAAATACCGGCACTTGTATCACAACGAAGCTTAACTGCGTTAAACGGTCTGAGATAAAAAGGTCTCTCCACTGTCGCCGAGCTTATCCTTGAAAAAGGTATCGTACTGCAAACTTTGAAGAAAACTCCTTCATCATGGGTTATGGACTGGTCGGAAACTCTTATCTCTGAGCATCTCCACCTGACATAACCAAAAAGAACAATAGCTGCAATAACTATAATATCAGACCATGCACCCCTGAGCCATCTGTAGAACCAGTCCTTATCCAGCCAGAATGCTCTGAATCCACGCAGCAAAGGGAATATCAGGAGCCAGATGTTCTTTGCTGAATATCTGAGTATACGCAGCGGATGCTCATGATAGACTTTCATACGTTATCACCGCCTGAACTGCCGGAAATAATCAGTATATCCCTTACATCATCAAGAGTAAGGAATGGAAGTCTCATATGTCCTCCAAAAACATAGAAGATCAATATATTTATACCTGTAATATCAGACATAGGGGTTTTTATTACAGTAGAATACTGTATCGACGAAAACTTTATTGACTGATTGAATTTCAGTATTACTCCGCTGGATTTGATTATCTCCGAATCGGTGACTGTATATTTTACCGAAGCAAGATAAAGCGGAAGATATATGAACATTGCAATAAAAGCAAGTGCAGCGATAACTATTGCAGAGATTATGACAGCTTTTTCAATGGGGATATAGTGGTGGATAATTCCTATCAGAACTACTGCCACTAAAGCGATAGCAGCTCTCATGGCTGAAAGACAGTTCTTTGAAGTAGTATAGTGCCTCATCATGCTCCTCCTTTCACGGTATATTTATATTATACCACAAATATCCTTTAGTGTATACCATTTTTTTCTTTTGAAAGGAAGTTTTTTATGACAGGAGTTCTGCTGAATATCAATTCTTTTATATGGAACACAGGTCTTGTTTCGATAATAATTCTCACCGGAATAATATTCACTATAAGGCTAAAAGGAGCACAGTTCAGGCTTTTCAGAGACCTTGCTGCGCTATTGAAGAACAGGCATTTATCCGCTGGCCGATCAAATTTTAAAACAGTGTCGCTGGCTCTCGGGACTTCTATGGGGACCGGAAATATAGTCGGTGTCGCATCTGCGCTTTCTATCGGCGGTCCTGGTGCTATTTTCTGGATGTGGATCTCAGCGTTTCTCGGAATGGCTGTTGTATATGCTGAAAACAGGTTATCATCGATCTACAGCAGAAAAAAAGAAAAAGGACCTATGGCGTACATAAAAAACGGAATGAAAGCTCCGTGGCTTGCATCCTTTTTTGCCGCAGCCTGTATCGGAGCTGCATTTGGTATGGGCGGTATGGTGCAGGTAAATTCCGCAGTCGGCAGTATCGGAAGCTTGCCAAAGTATAAATTATTTATTGCTATTGCCGCATTTATAGTGATATATCTTGTTATTTCCGGCGGAGCTGAGCGTATAGGTTCTGCCGCAATGCTGCTTCTGCCGGCGGTGACAATATTTTATACAGTCTGCTGTATAGCAGTAATTCTCCTGTTTCGTCAGAAACTGCCGGAGGCTATTGGTTCTGTCTTTCATGAAGCTTTCAGCTTTCGTGGAGCTGCCGGCGGTTTGACGGGATATGCAGTTACAGCAGGTGTAAAAAGAGGGATATTCTCAAACGAAGCCGGTCTCGGGAGCTCTCCCCTTGTACACAGCTCTGCGGCCAGTTTTGCTCCCGGTGTTCAGGAGACATTTGCAATGTTTGAAGTCTTCATTGACACTATTCTCTGCTGTACTCTTACAGCGGCAGCTATTCTGTGCGCTTCTCCTGATGGCTCAGCTGATGGAGCATTCATCCATCTTTTCGGAGACTCGACCAGCTTGATCATGACATTAATGCTTATGATATTTTCTTTCTGCACTATAATAGGCTGGTATTATTGCGGTGAAACATCATTTCTTTTTCTCAGTAAAAAATCCGGAAGCCAGATATTTCCTGTGATCTTTGCTGCTGCTGCAGCGTCGGGGGCCGTTTTTTCTTCAGAACCTGTATGGCTGATATCAGATATTTTTAACGGCCTTATGGCTTTGCCTAACCTGACTGCGCTGTTATTGCTCCGAAAAGAAATAAGAAAAGAATAATCCTCCGTAAAGCTGTCAATAAATAAGATAATAAATTATTAAAGGAGAAACAATATGAGTTATATCGGCGAAGACGATCACTTCAGCTACCGTGACGGGAAGTGCGAACTGCATAATAAGAATATCTCCCCCTCAGCAGCTGCTGCTTTTCTTGGAAGAAAACTTGCTTTGAAATACAGACGCTTCTGTGCAGGATGCTGTAATTATGATAAAGTCCATCCGCTTTATGCTGTGTGCTCCGGTATCGCCGAATCCGGAAAAGATGTGTATGTATGCGAGAATACCGACCTTCCTTCTCTGCTTTTCAGTCGTCCGATAATGTCAGCCGACTGTGCAGTCTACTTGCATGGTGATAGCGGTTCACTTATCATTTCACTGTTTGACAGAAATTCATTACCATTTTCTGATAAAGCACTTGGAGAGCTTCTTGAGTGTTCAGATCGTGAATGTTCCGTTAAATATGGGAAAATGCTGCCTGTTACTTCATTCAGCAGCATACTCGCCCATAATATCACTGACTCGCTTGATATTAAAGGTTTGATACCAGCCGGAGTTAGCTGCGGAAATAGTGTACTGCGTTCTCTGTGGCTGAAATTCTTTTCAGGAAGCAGTGATGAGCTTGCTTTTCAGGTCTCGGACAACGGTCAGAGAGTCAATGCTTACTCTTTAAAATATGGATTTATTTCGCATGAAAAGCTTCGTATGTGCTGCATTTTAAAGCTCCTAAAAGAAAAAACACCTGTATACCTCCCGGATGATTTCGATTATTCTACAGATATACTGGGATCCTCAGAAATAATACGTTTCAGCAGAGATGCTGTTCCTCCGGAGGCAGGATCCCGGAGATTTCTTTCAGATCCGCTGTATATGTGCGTAAGTCTTGCTAAAGATATGAAAAATTTCTTTTCACTGATCGAAGAACTTCCCGCCTTTGCCTCATCGAAAAGGGAGATCTCCATCTCCAATATGGAACGTATGCCTATAGGAAGGACTTTCTCGGATCAGTCAGGGAAAATATTTATCACCAGAAGCGGCAGAAACAGGATAACTCTTGCAGTTCAGTCATACAGTGCTGAGGCTGCTGCCGAACTTTGCTGCCTGTGGACTGAAAAATTCAGGCGGCTTGACAAATGCGGAACATTTGAATGATCGCCTTTTCTCATAAAAATCCATATAACCGTTTAAATTTATCTATTATGCATAATGTTAAAAATCAATATCGCTTTTCTATTGACATTGCGCAAATATTTGAGTATAATTATAGTATCTAATTTTCTGCTTTGTCGTTTGTCAAGGCTAATTTATGACTTTATTGGCTGTTAATGCCATTAAATATATCTGGGTATAACCCCAGTCTGTTCCGGATATTTTACGAATGTTCATATGGATCATCGAGGCTGTTTTTTCGCTGCACTCACCCTCTGAGTGAAGGTACGTTTCAGGCAGCCGGCTTCGTTGTGTTCTGATCTATTATCGATTTACAGATCATTTCGTCAAAATCTGCTTTATTATTCCGGATCCATACGCACAAACCTGTGCATCTGCCGGTATGTCCGTTACAGCCGGTGATGCATGATCCTGAAAGAGAGGTCACATAGTGAACGAAAAAGAAAAGACAAGATCAACACGCAAAAGCTTTGCATCTTCATCAGCTTCTGCAACTAAAAGATACTATAAGAAAAAAACACCGGCGCAGTCCAAGAGTCAGTCAGAAACTGTTCCCGCTGCACCCGAAAAGACAAGAACAAGAAAACCAAGGGAGATCAAACGTACTCCTGTCAGGATAATCCCGCTGGGCGGACTTAATGAGATCGGTAAAAACATGACTGTATTCGAGTGCGCTAATGATATGTTTATCCTTGACTGCGGTCTCGCATTTCCGGATGCCGATATGCCCGGTGTTGACATAGTTATCCCGGATTTTACTTATGTTGAACGAAATCGTGATAAACTCAGAGGAATAGTTATTACTCACGGCCACGAGGACCACATCGGCGGACTGGCTTATTTCCTCAAAAAGATCAATGTTCCGGTATATGCTACAAGACTTACTATCGGTCTTATAGAGGGCAAGCTCCGTGAACAGGGACTTTACGGCAAGGTAACCCTCAATGTTGTCGAGCCTAAGAAGACAGTTAAAATGGGCTGTATGGCCGTTGAATTCATCAAAGTAAACCATTCTATCCCGGATTCTGTCGGAATGGCTATCCATACTCCGGCCGGTATCATCGTCCATACCGGAGACTTCAAGGTGGATTATACCCCCATAGACGGAGAAATAATCGATCTTGCAAGATTCGGTGAGCTGGGCAGCCGAGGAGTTCTCGCTCTTATGGCGGATTCTACCAATGCAGAGCGTCCCGGATATACACATTCTGAACGTACTGTCGGCGAATCCTTTGATAAGCTCTTCAAAAAGGGCGAAGGAAAACGTATCATCATTGCCACATTCTCCTCAAATATTCACCGTGTACAGCAGATAATCAACTGTGCTGAGCGCTACGGACGAAAGGTTGCTGTTTTCGGCAGAAGTATGGTAAATGTTATTAATACCGCCATAGAGCTTGGCTATCTCAAAGCTCCGGACGGACTTATAATTGATATCGAGACCATGAACCGCTACGACAGCGACAGGATCGTTCTTATAACTACAGGAAGTCAGGGAGAGCCTATGTCAGCTCTTACAAGAATGGCTATGAATGACCATAAAAAAGTCAATATCACTCCTATGGACTTCATAATCATCTCCGCAACTCCTATCCCCGGAAATGAGAAATTTGTCACAAGAGTTGTAAATGAGCTGATGAAATCCGGCGCTGAAGTTGTTTACGAGGCTATGTACGAGGTACACGTTTCAGGCCACGCTTGCCAGGAAGAGCTGAAGCTCATGCTCGGCCTTACCAAACCAAAATTCTTTATCCCTGTTCACGGTGAGTACAAGCACCTGAAAAAACACGCAGGTCTTGCGCTTTCTATGGGTATCCCGGAAAGCAATGTTATTATCGCCGAAATAGGAAATGTCATCGAAACCGACGGAAACAGGATGAGCGTTGTTTCTCAGGTGCCCGCAGGCCGTGTTCTTGTTGACGGTCTCGGTGTAGGAGATGTAGGCTCGATAGTTCTCAGAGACAGAAAGCATCTTGCTCAGGACGGCCTTATAATAATTGTTATCGGAATTGAAAAGAGCTCAAATGAGATCGTTGCAGGTCCTGATATCATTTCAAGAGGATTCGTCTATGTAAGAGAATCTGAAGAACTTATGGTGGAGGCAAGGATGCTCCTTAACAGCACGCTTTCTTCCTGCTCTGCCGCAGAGTTGAGAGAATGGAATACCCTTAAGGGCAAGCTCCGTGATGCTCTCTCAGATTACATTTACCAGAAAACTAAGAGAAGTCCGATGATTCTGCCTATTATCATGGAGACATGAGGTTCCGAAAGGAGTCAGAAAAGTGAAGAATAAATTTCCGGCAGCGCTGTTCATCCTTCAGCTGATGCTGCTTGCCGATGCTTCAGTTTCAGCTTTCCTGCTGCATAAGTATAACAGCAGCATCGGTGTTATCTGCCTTGCTGCAGCATTCGCTCTGATGACCGCCTGTATCGTTTTCTATCTTATTTATACAAGAAATTCTATCAGACATATTTCTAAAATGAATTCTCACCTTGAGAATTCTGCGGCTGAGTATATGAATTCCCTGCCTGCACCTGTAGCTGTTATTGACAACAGCCGCCAGTTTGTGTGGTATAATCAGATATTCGCCGAAAAAATAGGTCTGGGTCAGGATGTTTACGGACTTGATTTTGAGAGCTTTGTTAAAATAGATATCTCATCTCTACTTTCAAATGAGTTCGCAATATGCTCCTTAAACGGCTGCATATACAGAGTTACCGCAGAAAAGTTCGATAAGCTCGATATGAGTTTCATCGTACTGTATTTCCATGACCAGACTGATTACTATGCTCTGAAAAAACGTACAGACGAATCACATCAGAATGTTGTTATTATCACGATCGATAACTACGATGAGATAATGCAGAATGCTAAAGAGAGTGAAAAATCTCAGGCAAATCTTGAGACAGAACGGCTCATCGAAAGCTTTATGAACAGTACTGACAGTTTTATCAAGAAAACTTCATCAAATACTTTCTACGCTATAATCGAAAACAAAAATCTGAAAAATGTTATCGAAAGCAAATTCAATATCCTTGATTCAGCAAGAAATATCAAAATATCCGGGAAATATCCCCTGACCTTCTCGATCGGAGTTGGTCTGGGAGCTGATTCACTGTCTGAAAGCGAAAGGATCGCAAGACAATGTATCGATATGGCTCTGGGACGAGGCGGAGATCAGGCTGTTGTAAAGACAGAAAACGGCTACAGATTCTTCGGCGGAGTATCCAAGGGCGTTGAAAAGCGTTCTCACGCCAAGACCCGTGTTATCGCCAATGCTCTTCAGGATCTTATCGTCAACTCTGACAAGATATTCATCATGGGACACAGATTCGGCGATCTTGATTCAGTTGGTGCTGCCTGCGGTATGGCCGGTGCGATAAGGCTGCTCGGCAAAGAGGCTTATATAGCTGTTGACCGCACAAAAAACCTCGCTTCTCATCTCATTGATATTGTTGAGGCTCAGACCGATAAGGAGCTGTTCATTACTCCTGCTGAGGCTGAAAATGCTGTAGGTGAACACGATCTGCTGATAATTGTTGATACTCATAACAAAGAGTACTTGGAAAGCAGAGCTCTCTATGATAAATCAAGATCGGTCGTTGTCATAGATCACCATAGAAAGACCGTAAATTTCATCGATAATGCTGTAATATTCCATCATGAACCATATGCTTCTTCTGCATCAGAAATGGTCACAGAGGTCATTGAGTATTTCCGGTATGATACAGATGAAAGATTCCCCAGCATCTATGCGGAAGCTCTGCTTTCCGGTATAATGCTCGATACAAAGAATTTTGTAATGCGAACAGGTGTCCGTACCTTTGAAGCAGCTGCTTATCTGAAAAAACTCGGGGCTGATACTGTTGCAGTCAAGCTGCTTTTCTCGAATTCTATAGATTCATATAAGAGAAAAGCTCAGATAGTCGGTTCTGCCAAAATACACCGCCGCTGTGCTATTGCTGCGGCAGACTTCAAATCTGACGATATCCGCCTTGTTGCACCGCAGGCTGCTGATGAGCTTCTGAATATATCAGATGTTGACGCTTCCTTCGTGCTCTATAAAACAGGCAATACTGTCAATATATCCGCTCGTTCTCTTGGAGCTGTAAACGTACAGGTGATCATGGAGCAGCTCGGCGGCGGCGGTCATCAGACAATGGCTGCTACTCAGATCGATAACGTTACCATTCAGGAAGCTGTAAAATCGCTGATATACGCTATCGATGAAAATAATTCTACAGATCAGAATACATAACAGAAAGGTTGTAATATATTATGAAGGTTATTTTTTTACAGGATGTTAAAGGCTCAGGCAAGAAGGGCGAAGTCAAGAACGTCGCTGACGGATATGCAAGAAATATGCTTCTTCCCAAGGGCTATGCTGTAGAGGCAACTCCCGCTAACATGACAAAATTACAGGGACAGCAGTCCTCTGCTCAGCATAAGATCGATCTTGAAATTGCCGCTGCTAAGGAGGCTGCTGCTAAAGTCAAGGGCAAGAGAGTGGATATAACTGCAAAGGCTGGCTCCAATGGAAAGCTTTTTGGTTCTATTACAGCCGCCAACGTTGCTGAAGCTCTTAGCAAGCAGTTCGGTGTCAACGTTGACAAAAAGAAGATCACTCTTAGCACTGATATCAAGAATTTCGGTTCATATACCGCAGCAATAAAGTTCTACAACGGTATATCTGAAACTATTGATGTTGAAGTCAGCGAAGGCTGATAAAAGCAATGGATGAAAATGAGATCCTTCTCTCCGCCCGAGAGCTGCCCCACAGCATCGAGGCGGAGCAGTCCGTTTTAGGCGCAATTATCTCTCAGCCTTCTGTGCTCGCTGAGGTCACTACCCTGCTCAAACCTGAGTATTTCTACAACGAACAGCATAAATCCCTTTTTGCTCTTATGCAGAGAATGGATTCTCTCGGTCAGCCTATCGATATTGTCACACTGCTGAATGAATCCCTTCAGCTCCATATTTTTGAAAATGCTGCTGAAGGCAGAAGATATCTGGCTGAAATAGGAAATATGCTGCCCTCGACCTCAAATATTGCCAGCTACTGCAAGATAGTTGCAGATAAGTATTTCATCAGGAGCCTTAGCTATACTGCCCGCTCTATACTTGAGGATATTCAGTCCGGCGAACATGACTCACAGCTTCTTCTGGACGCTGCTGAGCAGAAGATATACAATATCCGTCAGGGACGTGATGTCAGAGGACTTGTTCCGCTTTCTGACGCTATTGCTGAGGCTTACGACAGACTTGGCAAGATATCCGGACCTGACAAAGATAAATATGTAGGTGCAAGAACCGGTTTTACCCTTCTGGACAGCATAACATCTGGTCTTAATAAGTCTGACCTTATAATCATTGCTGCCCGTCCCGGTATGGGTAAAACATCTTTTGCTATGAATATCGCCACAAATGTTGCAAGACGTTCCGATAAGGAAGTTGTTACGTTCAATCTCGAAATGTCCAAAGAGCAGCTTGCAACTCGTATCCTTTCGACTGAGGCTCTTGTTGAATCTCACAACCTAAGAAATGGCCGTATCTCCGGCGATGACTGGGTAAAGCTGGCTATCAGTGCCGGTTACCTCAGTAATATTCCGCTTTATATCGACGATACCGCAAGCATGACTGTACAGCAGATGAAGGCTAAGCTCCGCCGTACTAAGAATCTGGGGCTTGTTATCATTGATTATCTTCAGCTTATGGAATCGACCTCACACTCCGATAACCGTGTTGTAGTTATTTCAGAGATCACCCGTCAGCTGAAGGTAATGGCAAAGGAACTCAATGTTCCGGTCATACTTCTTTCACAGCTCTCCCGTGCTGTTGAGAGCCGAACTGATAAGCGGCCTATGCTTTCAGACCTTCGTGAATCTGGTTCTATAGAGCAGGATGCGGATATAGTTCTTTTCCTGTATCGTGAGGCATATTACAATAAAGAAAGTCCGAGGCAGAATATCTCCGAGTGTATCGTAGCAAAAAATCGTCACGGTGAGACCGGTACTGTCGAGCTGATATGGGACGGACAGTTCACAAGATTCTCGAATCCTGACTATACTTCTCCTCCGGAGGGACAGTGATATGCACAGTAAAGTCATGGACTTCATAACAAAGAATAACCTTGTTTCTGCCGGTGATACAGTCATTTGCGGACTGTCCGGCGGAGCTGACAGCGTTAGTTTGCTGCTTGTTATGAGAGAACTGAGTGATAAGCTCGGGATAAATGTCGAGGCTATCCATGTAAATCACTGTATCCGAGGAGAAGAAAGCGACAGAGATGAAGCTTTTTGCCGTGAACTTTGCAGCCGGCTTGGTGTGAGATTCAATGCTTATTCTTGTAATGTTCCGGAATACGCAGAGAAAACAGGACTTTCACATGAGGAAGCTGCAAGAAAACTCAGATATCAGATATTTAATGATAATTCGGAAGGCAAGCTTATAGCTACTGCTCACAATGCAAATGATAACCTTGAGACTGCCGTGCTTAACCTTGCAAGAGGAACAGGTCTGAAAGGACTGACAGGTGTTCCGGTCAGTCGAGGAAATATCATAAGGCCTCTTCTTTGTGTGTCACGTTCTGAGATCGAGGCTTATCTTGCTGAAAATAATCAGGAATATGTCACCGACAGCACTAATCTGTCCGATGACTATACAAGAAATAAGATCCGTCACAGGATAATACCTCTTCTTGAAGAAATAAATCCTTCTGTGATAAATACATTTATAAATTCCGCTGAAACTCTGAGAGAAGAGGAAAAAACGATCTCTGCTCAAGCTGAAAAGGTTTGGCAAAAGTCTGTATCGGGCAAAACTCTTCATGATATTTCGGGAGAGGATAAAGTTATCCGCCGCAGATGCATAGCACGGCTTCTTTCAGAGAACGGACTCCCCTATTCCAGAGACAGACTGATTGATGCTGACAATATCCTGATTAATGGCGGCAAAATCAATATCTCCGGAAATAAGTACCTTTTCTCAGACGGCAAATCCCTCTCTCTTACGGAGATCGAGCCGAAAAATGAGCAAAAGGAACTTTCTGCGGATCTTGTTATCGGAGAAAACTGTATCTTCGAGGGTAAAAAACTGCTTTGTGAGTTGTTAGATTGTGATAATTTGAAGAAAATTGAAGATGTTCACAAAAACTTAACATTTTATACTCTCGACTATGATAAAATAATAGGAAGAGCTGTTATCAGAAACCGCCGATTTGGCGACAGGATAAAGCTCCCCGGAAGAGATTTCACCTCCTCCGTAAAAAAGCTCATAAATGAAAAAGTGCCGCAGGGATCAAGAGATAAACTGCACTTTATAGAAGATGAACTCGGAACAGTTTTCGCTGAAAAGATCGGCATTGCTGACAGAGTCAGACCTTCTTCTTCTACTGTAAGATTTCTGAGGATAACAATCATTTGATTTTAATAAAGTACGAATGGAGTGGATAATTTGACACCAAAAAAGAACAGAGGCATACTCACTTACGTTATCATTATCCTTATAGCCATCGGCTGTATCTATTTTGTCAGCTCAAAACTGGCAAAAAATGCTGATAAGACCGATTACAATGAGGTAATGGAGCATTTCGACAACTATGAAGTTGCCGATTATGAGCTTGACCTTGGTACCGGTGAGCTGAAATATAAGCTCATTGGCGATGACAAGGAATACAAGTACGATGTTCCTAACGTAAGCATCTTCGTTGAAGAAACCAAGGATTACCGTAAGAACTTCAACAAGGAACACAAAAAGGATGAGCTGACAGTCGGTCAGAACTATATCAAGATCACAGACCGTACATGGCTCTACTCACTTATACCAGTAGTCCTTACAGTACTTCTCGGCTGCGCTATACTCTACTTCATGATGAAACAGAGCGGCGGCGGCGGAAAATACACTTCATTCGGTAAAGCTAATCTGAAAAATCAGGCTAATGCAAGAAAAGCTACGTTTAAGGACGTTGCCGGTGCTGATGAGGAAAAGCAGGAGCTGGAAGAGATCGTTGACTTCCTTAAGCACCCCAATAAGTACAAGGATATCGGAGCAAAGGTCCCGAGAGGTGTTCTTCTTCTTGGCCCGCCCGGTACAGGTAAAACACTTCTTGCAAGAGCTGTTGCCGGTGAGGCAGGATGCCCGTTCTTCCCGATCTCAGGTTCAGATTTCGTGGAAATGTTCGTTGGTGTCGGAGCTTCCCGTGTAAGAGACCTCTTTGAACAGGCTAAGAAACACGCTCCGGCTATTATTTTCATCGATGAGATCGATGCTGTCGGCCGTCACAGAGGCGCAGGTCTCGGCGGCGGACATGATGAACGTGAGCAGACTCTCAATCAGCTTCTCGTTGAAATGGACGGTTTTACCGGCAACGAAAGCGTTATAGTTATCGCTGCAACAAACAGACGTGATATCCTCGATCCTGCTCTCCTCAGACCCGGACGCTTTGACAGACAGATAGTTGTTGGCTACCCTGATGTAAAGGGTCGTGAAGAGATACTCAAGGTTCACGCTAAGAATAAACCTCTCGGTCCTGATGTTGATCTTAAGATAATCGCTCAGACCACTCAGGGATTTACCGGTGCAGATCTTGAGAACCTTCTCAATGAAGCCGCTCTCCTCGCTGCAAGAAATAACCGCATGGCTATTACAGAATTCGATATCGAAGAAGCTACCATGAAGGTCATTGCAGGTCCGGAGAAAAAATCCCGTATCGTTACAGAACATGATAAGAAGGTCACTGCTTACCATGAGGCAGGTCACGCTATAGCAGCCTATAACCTCCCGACTCAGGACAGAGTTCATCAGGTTACTATTATTCAGAGAGGTATGGCTGCCGGTATTACAGTAACTCGTCCCGATAATGACGATCAGCACGTTTCCCGCAATCAGATGCGTGAAAAGATAATCATGCTCCTCGGAGGAAGAGTTGCAGAAGAAATATTCATCGACGATATATCTACTGGTGCTTCAAATGACATCGAGAGAGCTACATCTATCGCAAGAAGCATGGTAACCAAGTACGGTTTCTCCAATAAGATCGGTACTGTTGTTTACGGCTCCGATAATGATGAGGTTTTCATCGGTAAGGATTACGGCCATACAAAGAATTATAGTGAAGCTGTTGCTGCTCAGATCGATGAAGAGGTAAAGTCTATAATCGATAAGGCTCACAGCGACTGTATTGAACTTATCAGAGCTAATTCTGATAAGATGCACCTTTTAGCTGCATATCTGCTCAAGTTTGAAAAGATCGATGGCCCCGACTTTGAAAAGCTCATGAAGGGCGAGATCACAGAAGCCGATATAAACAGAAAAGACAGCTCAGACAGCAATGAGGAAAATAATGATTCCTTCATTTCTGACGAGCCTGCCGGCGAGGAAATATGACATTATTACCGGAGATCTTTTCTCCGGTAATTTTTTTCTTTCATTTGTATTACTCTTCTATGACAATTGGTTAAAACTGTCTTTGTAATGTTGCATTAACAGCTTCCTCGTGTTATAATATTTTTGATTGCCGCTCACTTTTTCCTGAAACGGCAAATGCTATTCTAAATGGAGGTGTTCCTTTTGGACTCAATGAACCTGATCCTTTGTGCTGTGGCAGCAGCTTCACTTGATATCTGTGTGCTCGTCCTTATTCTTACAGCTTATCATGAGCGAACTACCGGTAATAAAAGATGGAACAGGATCACAAGCTTTATGGAGCTTGCTGACTATAATACAGTGTATCCTCTTGGATGCGATGAGATACTTATCGGCCGTCATGCCTCAGCCGACATCCGATTAGCCGATCTTTCAGTATCCCGTTATCATGCTATACTTACCGTTTCAAACGGTGTATGGACAATAACAGATGCCGGATCAACTTCGGGCATCCTGATAAACGGAGTTCCTGTCTCCCAGGCTCAGCTCAGAGAAAACGATATCATAAAGCTTGGCAACAGGCAGCTTATTTTCAGAAGAAGGAGGGATATCAGTGTCAGGTAATACAAGCTCTTATATCTTTTCCAGCATTTTCGTACTTATTGCCCATATAGGTATGCTGCTTAACGTCTATTTCAACGGAAACTATGACAGTCTCACACAGGTAATAATACTGTCAGGCGCTGTTATTATCCTCGATATAGCATATTTTCTTGCTATGCTTTTCTTCAGGCAGAATACATTTACAGTTGATTTTCTGCTGATCCTTATATTGAATATGTCAGTCATATTCCAGTCATGCTTCGGAGAAGTCGTCTTCGACTACAAGCACTATATTACTTGTATAGTTGCACTTGCAGCCTGCAGAGGCGGATATCTGCTCTGCCGTAATCACAAGTGGCTGGGAGAAAAGCGCAAATTCTTCTATATTGGTATACTCATACTTATGGTCGTTATCGTTACGCTTACAGGCAGCAGAAGTATGTGGATCTCTCTTGGTTCTATAACCATACAGCCCTCGGAATTCATAAAACCTCTTTTCATCCTTGCCTGTGCAACTTCTATTACAGAACAGCAGAAAAAGCACAAGATCCTCTGCTTCCATATAGTTTATGAAAATATCGCTCTATTCGGACTTACTGCTGCAATATGCCTGCTTCAGTGGTGGTGCCGGGATCTGGGAAGTCTTCCTACATTCGTGGGCATTTATGTCTGCGGTTTCCTGCTCAGGATTTGCTATCCTAAAGCTAAATTCTCCAAAAAGAAGCTTATCGGCGCCGGTGCAGCACTTCTTGCGGTTGCTATAGTCGGAATGAGATTTGCTCCTGCCTATGTTCAGGACAGACTCCACGTTGATATCTGGGCTGACAAAAACGGCAACGGCTATCAACAGTCACAGGCACTCATCGCCATTGCAAACGGCGGATGGTTCGGAAAGGGCCCGGGACATGGTGAGCTGCACAATGTTTTCGCCCATAAAAATGATATTGTCTTTGCAACTATCTGCGAGGAATGGGGACTTCTCTATGCGCTTATGATGGTGCTGGCTATTCTTATTCTGATTGCCCTCCCCCTCATCAATCCTCCCCGCTCTTACTTCCACGGCACTATGTCCGCAGGTATAAGTGCTGCTTTTACAGTTCAGATGGCTCTGAATATCTTCGGCTCGTGTAATCTTATCCCATTTACCGGTGTAACAATTCCTTTTATATCCACCGGCGGAAGCTCTCTTATGATAAGTGGATTTATGGCCGGTATGCTGGTTGCTTGTCAGTCACCTGTCATGAGATCACCGCATCTGAATGAACAGCCTAAACAAAGACGTATCTATCCCCAAAGGAGAAACGCAGTATGAAAAGCATAAAGAGATGCCAAAGAGTGATCAGTCTGTTTATTGTGGCATTTATCCTCGGAATGATCGTTCTCGTTGTAAAAATACAGCGTGAAGCCTCGTTCTATATGATAAACTCAGATAAACTCTGCCTCGGAATGGTATACGACAAAAACGGTGACGTACTCTTCGATGGAACCGGAGAAAATGAATATCCCGACGGTCATTTTATCGATATAGGCAATCTTATCGGTGACGATAAGGGACAGATGGATAATACTCTCGTGGCAAAAAATCTGAAGAGACTTAATAACTACAGCTTCACTGCCGGCCTTAAGGAATCCGGCGGAAAAGCCGCTATATATACTACTCTTGACCATACAGCAAATCGTGCGGTCTATGACGCCTTTGCCGGAAATGACGGCTGTGCTGTTGCTTATAACTACAAGACCGGTGAGATCCTCGTCTGCACAAGCCTGCCTTCACTTGATGTGACTAAGGGGTATGACGATATCGAAAATTTCCGTTCCGGTACACTCATATCAAAAAATATGTACAAGACTGTCCCCGGCTCTACTCAGAAAGTATCTACAGTCATAGCCGCTCTCGAAATAATGGGGCCGAACAAACTCTTCTCAAAGAGATTCAACTGCACCGGCTCTTATCATAACAAAGGCGGAAACGATATCGACTGTCACCAGTCCTACGGCCACGGAGAACAGGATATCCAGCAGGCGGTAGAGAACAGCTGTAATCCTTTTTTTGCTCAGCTTGTCGAGGATGATGACTTTCCTCTTAACAAGATCAAAAATGTCTTCAATGATATGGGATATGCAATAAATGCTGATGAGGATGATAATTACTTCGATATCGACGGAATCAAGTGCGAAAAAGCCTCCACTACACTCAATGATCCCTATGAGTTCAAAACGCAGTGGGGATGTATCGGACAGGGAGATACTATGGTCAGCCCGATACAGCTTATGATGTGGGAAAGTGCTATTGCAAATGAAAACGGTAAAATGACTATGCCTTACCTTATCGACCATGTTACAGACGTCAACGGTAAGGAAAAAGATAAAGCCAAGACACAAACCAGTGACAGGATCTTCACATCTGATACCGCTTCTACAGTCAAGGAGATCCTCCTTACTAATGGTCAGAATCACTATGCATACTCGATACCGGGATATAATATCGGTGTAAAAAGCGGTACTGCTCAGGTATTTGAAGGAGCTCAGGAGAACTCTCTCCTCGTTGGCTTTGTGGACGATCCTTCCCTGCCTGTAGCCTTCTGCGTTGTCATAGAGAATAAAAATAATACATGGATCACTACAGACAGTATCGTTAAGGTAATGCTTGATTCTCTGTCACGCAGTAATAATTAAAATCGTCGCAATATACAAAGCTTTCAAATTCTATTGTGCAGTATAAACAAAATTTACAAAAAGTGCTTGTAAATGCCTGTGAGTTATGGTATAATATAGACATAAAATTTATGCTTTGTTTTTTACAAAGCTTAAAGGAGGACCATCTATGAAAACAACCATCACAGCTAAAAAAATGCAGATACCACAGAACTTCACTGAATATGCAGAGAAGAGGATCGATTCAAGACTTGGTAAATTTTTTGGGGATGAGGCTGACGCAAAAATTGTTTTATCTGAAATAAAGACACAGATCGTTCTTGAGCTTACTGTCAAGTATAACAGCATGATCTACCGTTCAGAACGCTCTGCTGAAGATAAGTATGTTGCTCTCGATGATGCTATCGATAAGATCATCAGACAGATCCGTAAAAACAAGACTAAGATCGAAAAGAAGCTTAAGGATACAGCTTTCAAGGAGGCTTTCGCTTACCCCGTTCCGGATTCGGTAGACTACGAGGTAATCAAGCACAAGAAGTTCAAAATGCGTCCTATGGATATTGACGAAGCTATACTTCAGATGAATATGCTGGATCACGAGTTCTTTATGTTCACAAATGCTACTACAGGTGAGATCAATGTAGTTTATAAGCGTGCTGACGGAAACTATTCTGTTCTTGAACCTGATAATGCATGATAACTTCTATGCGGGACTTTTTGTCCCGCATATTATTTGCTGAAAAATAATATAACGGAGGATCCGAAATGGATATAAATAAAAAAGCTATAATTGAAAAGCGCATAAATAAGGTCGGTGAAGGCCTCAAAAAGAATAATATGGAGTTTTATTATGCTCCGACAAAAAATGATGTCTGTCCCATTGTTGAATCTCTTATGAAGGACGGAGACATCGTTACTCACGGCGGATCAGTCAGCATTAACGAATGCGGCCTGAGTGAACTGCTCAATTCAGGAAAATACATATACCTTGACCGCTCGAAGGCTTCAACACCGGAAGAAGCTGTAAAGATCTACAGACAGGCTTTTTCGGCTAATGTATTCTTATCAAGCGCTAATGCTATAACTGAGGACGGTGTGCTCTACAACGTAGACGGAAACAGCAACCGTATTGCCGCTATCGCTTACGGTCCTGATTCCGTAATAATTATCGCCGGATATAATAAGATAGTTCGTGACCTTAAAGAGGCTGAGATCCGTGTTAAGACTACTGCTGCCCCGCCTAACTGCGTAAGACTCGACTGCAAGACCTACTGTGGGGAAACAGGACAATGCGTTTCTCTTAAAAAATCCGACCATCAGATGTCAGATGGCTGCAGCGGCGACGGACGTATCTGCTGTAACTACCTTATATCAGCTCAGCAGCGTCATAAAGGCAGGATAAAGGTCATCATCGTAGGAGAAGAACTGGGCTATTAAGGAGGTGTTCCAGATATCATATTATGAAATATTATGCTTCTTTCTGATCTACTCTTTCTTCGGATGGTGTCTGGAAGTCGTATATCAGGCCGTTGAACAAGGAAAATTTATTAACCGTGGTTTCCTGAACGGTCCATATTGTCCTATATACGGGTTCGGAGTTATTATTGTAACAGGTGCTCTTGACCCTATAAAGTCAAATGCGGTAGTACTGTTTTTCGGTTCTGTTTTACTTACTTCAATGCTGGAATTTATTACCGGTTTCGTGCTTGAAAAGATATTTCATATGCACTGGTGGGACTATTCTGAGGAAAAATTCAATATAAGAGGTTATATCTGTCTGAAATTTTCACTTCTCTGGGGAGTAGCCTGCATTATTGTAGTCAGGATCATTCACCCGGCTGTCTCTGTTTTCGTGGACAAATTCCCGGCAACAGCTGGCATTATCATTATTTCGGTATATATGATAGGTGTTGCCAGCGATATGATCGTTACTGTACTGGCTATTATCCATTTCAAGAGACGAATTGTGCTCCTTGAAAATATCTCTTCACAGATGAGAAAGCTCTCAGATAAAACTGGCGAAAAGATATTCGATACAGTTGAAGAGGCTATGAACCGGAAGGAAGAATTCGACGCTAAAAGTGCAGAGTTCAGGAAAAAGTATGACGAATTGAAAGAAAGATATAAAGCTGTTCTTGAAAAGCGTGAGCATACTATCGAGCGTATCCAGAGATCTTTCCCTAAGTTATCTTTTGACAGCTTAAAATCATTCAGAGATCAGCTGGATGAGATCAAAAATATGATCAACAAAAATCAAAACAACCGCTGAAATAACAGCTTGTACAGCACATAGAAAGTGCAGATACAGGCTCCCCTGCTAAAATCATTATTATAAAAAACAGCCCCTGAGCGTTCATTCATCGCTCAGGGGCTGTTGATATTTAAACTTATTCTGTTCTCAGTGCTACAACAGGATCTTTCTTGGCAGCAACACTTGCAGGTATAAGTCCGGCAATAAGAGTAAGAAGCATACTTATAAGTATGAGTACTACTGCTCCAGTAACAGGAACGTGTGCCCTGAGGGTGTCAAGACTTGTTACCTTATGGATTATATAATTTATCGGGAAGGTCAGCAGTACCGATACCATTATACCGATAAGACCTGCTGTAAGACCGACAAGAAGTGTCTCGGCATTGAATACTGTCTTTACATCGTGCTTGGAGGCACCGATTGCTCTCAGGATTCCTATTTCCCTTGTTCGTTCAAGAACAGAAATATATGTAATGATTCCTATCATTATGGAGGATACCACAAGTGAAATAGCAACAAAAGCTATGAGCAGATAAGATATTCCGCTGATTATCTTAGTTACAGACTTCATAAGAAGAGCGATCATATCAGTGTAATGGATAACATCCTCTTCTTCCTGATCTTCATTATAGTCCTTTATTATTGCAGATATTTCGTCCTTATCCTCGAATGACTTTGCATAGATCCTTATCTTTGAGGGATCAGCTACATCTGCATAACCCAGAATGAAGAGATTATCTTCATATGTGAGATCAGATATCTCCTCAGGAGTGAAAGTATCAAATACTAATGCGTAAGCATCGTCGGAAGCATCAGACTTTGCAAGTGCATCAAGTATCTCCTCATCACTCATTGCAGCTAATCCGGCCTCAGCTTTGGATGCGTACATATACGGCAGAAGCTCGCTGAGGATCCTGGGAGCATACTGCTTGAACTGTTCATCACTCAGATCTCTCAGTGACTCCATAATAGCGGTATTGTCTTTTTCAGAAGCTCCGCCTGCAAGTGCCATTGCCTCGAGTTCCTTGAAGAGCTCTTCACGATTCTCAGGCTTGAGATATTTGTTCATCATTGTCTGGAGTTCAGCTTCAGATGGCTGGGATAATATCATCTTTGCTGCTGCAACCTTCTGAAC
This sequence comes from Ruminococcus flavefaciens, assembly GCA_002371825.1. GTDB lineage: Bacteria > Bacillota > Clostridia > Oscillospirales > Ruminococcaceae > Ruminococcus > Ruminococcus flavefaciens_L. Next base: position 41,211 of record DFHF01000030.1, read on the forward strand.
GTCAGATGCATTTGCAATAAACTCCTTTGCTGAAGCTGCTTTTTCTGCTGTTGTAGGAGCTACATATCCTTCTGTCTGGAATTTCTTTCCGGTAAGAAGGTCATTTTCTTTATCAGCAACCTGTTCTTTTACAAGCTCGCTGGAATTTGTCTTTTCAATAACATATTTTGTAAGCTTATTGGTATATCCGATAAATCCACGGATCATTGTAACTGTAGCATCCGGATCAGGGCGGATAAAGCCTACAACTTTGAGTTTTAATCCGATATCATCATTATCAAAGAGAATATCAAGTCCTGATTCAGTTTTTGTCATATCAACGTAACCAAGACCGTTTGTATTCTTCTGATAATACTCAAATGGCATTATCATCTTGTATTCCTTTGACATTATTTCGTCAAAGCTCCACTGAGTCACTCCGTAATCGTCAATTGTTTCGCCCTTCATTGCACTCTTTATTATAGCACTGAAATTATCAGCAGGCTTAAGTCCGAGAGCGTATGTTATCATATCGGCTATTTCGTTATTCTCATTGAGAACAACGACTATTTCATCATAGTTTTCAGGCCATTTTCCTTCTACAAGCTCATACTGATCGTAGAGAAGCGGATTGATACCCTCACCGTCATCAGTCGGAAGGAGTTCCTCCCATACATTGACTCCCCACATTTCCATCATGCTGTTGGAGCCGCTTGCGCCCATCATGGAATTTGCATCGTTCTGGATATTTCCCATTCCGATCGCATTCATATACATCTCGTTAAAATCCGATTTCAGAACATTGCCCTCATTATCTTTAGTGAATATAGGCATCTGGATATCATAGCTGTACGAAACAGCGTTTGAGCGTTCCTTTATCTCGTCATTTCCGTCAAGGAAAGTCTTGAACTTTGCCATATTATTGATCTGCTTGGCTGATGTGTTCAGCGAGTTGAACATATCATACATCTGAGTATTGGAGTAGACTGTTCTTCCGTCGTCATTTTCGTGTTCGACCTTTTCATCTTCGCCGAATAGTGTTTTGAACACCTCAGTGGTATCGGCTGTCTCACGGTCGATCTCTATAGGATAGGATGCAAGGGTCTCCTCCTGGATATGAGTGATATACTCATTGATGCCTGTAGAAAGCGAAAGAATAAGCGCAATTCCTATGATACCTATGGAGCCTGCAAAAGCAGTCAGAAGAGTTCTGCCCTTTTTTGTCATAAGGTTATTCAGCGACAGAGAGACTGCTGTCAGGAAGGACATGGATACTCTCTGTTTTTTTGCTTCCTTCTTCTCGTCAGCTTTATCAGGATCAAACGGTGCACTGTCACCTGTAAGCTGTCCGTCCTTGATGCGGACTATTCTTGTTGCATACTGCTCAGCAAGCTCAGGATTGTGTGTGACCATGATCACAAGTTTATCCTTGGCTATTTCCTTAAGCAGTTCCATTACCTGGATACTGGTCTCACTGTCCAAAGCACCGGTCGGCTCATCGGCAAGAAGGATATCAGGATTATTGATAAGCGCACGAGCTATTGCAACACGCTGCATCTGTCCGCCGGACATCTGATTCGGCTTCTTGTGAAGCTGATCCCCTAATCCAACTTTCTCAAGAGCCTCCTTTGCCCTCTTTCGTCTTTCGCTCTTTGATACACCTGAAATGGTGAGCGCCAGCTCGACATTTGAAAGAACAGTCTGATGCGGTATGAGATTATAGCTCTGGAAGATAAATCCTACAGAGTGATTCCTGTATGCATCCCAGTCTCTGTCCTTGTATTTTTTTGTGGATACTCCGTTAATGATAAGATCACCGGAGGTGTACTGGTCAAGACCGCCGATAATATTCAGCATGGTTGTCTTTCCACAGCCTGAATGTCCGAGAATAGCTACAAATTCATTCTCCCTGAATGTTATGCTCACCCCATTCAAAGCAGTAACTACATTCTCTCCGTCCCCATATTTTTTTACGATTTCTTTAAGTTGAAGCATTTATACATCCCTTTCATCATTTATTTTCTTATTTAAAGAAAATCACAACATAGATTATAGCACTTTGCAATAAAAATGTCAATATTTTTTGTTGAAAATGAACAGTGGTCATAAATCTATTATAACTCCATCCTTTTATGCATCACTTTTCAGACTATATAAAAATCCCGAAAGCAGCCATCGGGTGCTTCCGGGATAGTTGATCTTTATTTTTTCAGATAGCGTGATAGTTTCTTCCTGCGCTTTTCTTCATACATAATATTGTCAGCAGCAGTAACGAATCGGAATATATCTTCTCCATGCTTAGGGGTATCTATAACATATCCTGCACTTGCACTGAGACGATAAGGCTTCTTTTTCTTCTCATTTATAAGTCTTATATTGCGCTTAATACGTTCCTTAAGCTTCTTAGCCTCGGTTTCAGTATAATCTGCTCCGAATACGATAAATTCATCTCCGCCGAAACGGCAGAATATCTCCCCTGACCTGCACGATGTTCTCAGTACTTCTGCAATACTGCAAATCGCATTATCACCTACGCTGTGTCCATATGTATCATTGATCTTTTTAAGTCCATCAAGGTCAATAAACATCAGCATTATCTGACGATGATTGTCAACGCAGTCACGGTATATCGCTTCTGTTGCGTGTACAAAACCGTTCCTGTTGAAAATACCTGAAAATGTATCAAGAGCATAAAGCTTGCCAAGACGGTCAACTGCATATTCAAGACATATAAGCTTTCGGATGTTCTCAAGAGAATTGCTTATGCTTATACAAAGTGTCTCAAACATAGAACTGCTGATCTGTATTTTCGGATTGCACATGACCATATATCCGAGGCATCTTTCGCCGAAATGAAGCGGTATATGATAGTATATCCTTCCGGTAACGCTGTCACCTGCCGATTTCGGGAATATTTCCCTTTTATTTATACGTCCGGCATCAAAGAAAGCTCCGTCACGATAGGCTATCTGCACTATCATCTCATCGGTGTACTTTGAAGGGATCTCTTTATTGGAAATTTCAGGGAGCGGTCCCCTGTCAACAGCAGTTTCCGAATCCCAGTTATCGCACAGACAGAAATAAAATTCATCCGGAGATATCTCTGATACGAATTTTTTCATCTGAATGATATACTCATCAAAATTATAGCAGCCAAGAAGTCCTGTAGAGACAAGATTTATTGAAGACATAAGGTGCTGAGCTTCTTCAAAGCGCATATAATTCCGGTAATTGAACTCACGGAATGCCTCTATATCATGGCTTACATTTTCACAGCAGCCACAGCTTTCCGTAAATCTTGTAGACATATTAAGAATAATATTGCGCTGCTGAGGTAATGAATTCAGATGATTGTACAGCATCTTGCAGGCCAGTCTTCCGGAAAGACTTAGCGGACGATCTACAGAAGTTATCTCGACCTGATAATTCTGAGTACTGTAAGTGTTATCAAATCCGGTAACAGCCACATCACCCGGAACAGATACTCCGTTTGCAGTAAGATAATTTATGGCTGATGCTGCCATTACATCGTTAGCGCATATTATTGCATCCGGCAAATTCCGTCCTGAGGACAAAAGCTCCTCTGCCGCAATTCTTCCTGAGCGTGCTCTGAAATCTCCGTAGAAAATATCATTTACTTCCAGTATAAGTCCGTGTTCAGAAACCACCTCGCAAAATGCACTGAGTCTGTCAGCACTTTCCGGATTATCTTCCGGACCTGATATATAAAAGAAGCGCTTATAGTTATGGACATTAATGAGATGCTCAGTTATGTTTCTCATTGCCGTCTTATTATCGATACCGATATAATACAGATACGGAATATCATTATCGATACTTACTGCCGGTATGCCGGCAGCTTTTATGCGTGAAAGGATATCATCGATAACAGGCTGATAAGCTATTGTATTTGTGAGAAGTATCGCACCGTCAAACTGCGAAAAATCCGGCAGTGAGAATATAGTGAATTCTCCTGTATCATGTCTTGGGTTGTTCATAGCGCCGCTGAATGATACGAAAGCTGAAACGTTCATTGAATATTCGGCGGCCATTGAAGCAATTCCGCTGAGTATTGCGCTCTGATAGCTCTGATCTATCTCTTCGATTATTAGTGCGATATTGTAGCTGCTCATCCTGTCTCTCACCCCTTTCAGACCATTGCTGCTATATGCTGTTATATTCACTGGATCTAATGTAAAATTACAGTGTTATATATATTTTACATTATTTCTGAAAAAAAATCAATAGTTTTGTATTATAATATTTATTATCAATATTCATTTTCTATTAATATTCTTAGCCTGCATCAATGTATTTCTGAGAGTGTCTATAAGTCGAAAAAATCTCGTCTTTTTGAGAGAATTTGTATCACTATGCCGAAAATTTTATCCCTTATTGACAAATCATAAAAAAATGGTATACTAATTAGTAGGATAAAACTCTTGTTACTGGCAAGAACGTGTTTATTATTTCCGGTTTTCCGGGTATTTGCGGAGGGATCATATGAATATTTGGCACAACATCAGCCCGAAGCGCATCAGCCCAGACCATTTCTATGCAGTGATCGAGATCGGTAAAGGAAGCAAGATAAAGTACGAACTCGATAAGGACACAGGTCTCATTAAAATGGATCGTATCCTTCATACTTCTACTCATTATCCTGCTAACTACGGTCTCATACCGAGAACATACTCCGACGATCAGGACCCTCTTGATGTTCTTGTTCTCTGCTCAGAAACTCTGATGCCGCTCACACTTGTAAAATGTTATCCCATAGGTGTTATCAGAATGCTCGATAACGGCCACAGGGACGATAAGATCATCGCTATCCCCTTTGATGACCCCAACTACAATATGTATACCGACATCGAGGAGCTCCCGAAACATATCTTTGATGAGATGATCCATTTCTTCAAGGTATATAAGGAACTCGAAAACAAAACTACTGCTGTAAACGAAATCGACCATGCAGATGTTGCAAAGCAGATCATCGCTCACGATATTGAATCTTATATCGAGAACTTCTGTAAGTGATCCTTGCAGCATCCCCGCCGCTGACTGCGGACGTATTAATGAAAGGAGTATCACACATACCTTTTGTGTGAAAATTATCTTATGACAGCTTCAAGTGAAATTTTATTTGGACGTGATTCCAACGTTGCACCTATAGGCATCATCGCTATGAACAGTGTTACCGAACTCGGCAGCAAGATCGACAATTATCTCGTTGACTGGGCCGGCAAGGGCGGTATCAATGTTGACACATTCCTCGTTGAGAGCGAATGCCCCCGTTTCTCCTCCGGAGACGGTAAGGGACTCATTAAATCAACTGTTCGAGGCATGGATCTCTTCATCATTATCGATGTAGGTAACTACAGCATAAAATACGACTATTTCGGCATGAAGAATGCTATGTCTCCTGACGATCACTTCCAGGATCTTAAGAGAATAATCCAGGCAGCAAGCGGTAAGGCTCATCGCATCAACGTTATAATGCCTACACTCTACGGCGGACGTCAGCACAGAAGAAACTACCGTGAATCTCTCGACTGTGCCTGCGCTCTTCAGGAGCTTGAGGCAATGGGCGTATCAAATATCGTTTGCTTCGATGCTCATGACCCAAGAGTTCAGAACGCTGTTCCGCTCATGGGATTTGATAATGTTATGCCTACTTATCAGGTACTTAAGGCTATGCTCAAGGATATCAAGGATATCAACTTCAATAAGGAAAAGTTCATGGTTGTAAGCCCTGACGAAGGCGCTCTTAACAGAAATATGTACTACGCTTCAGTACTCGGTGTTGAAATGGGTATGTTCTACAAGAGAAGAGATTACTCCACGATCGTTAACGGACGCAATCCTATCGTAGCTCATGAGTACCTTGGTAACCCTGTAGAAGGCAAGGATATCTTCGTTTCCGATGATATCATCTCCTCCGGTGAGTCAATGCTGGATCTTGCATATGCCCTTAAGGAGAAGAAGGCCGGACGTATCTTCGCTTATGCTACATATACTATATTCACAAATGGTCTTGAAAAGTTCGATAAGGCTTATAACGATGGTATAATCGACGGTGTATTCGGTACAAACCTTACTTACAGAACACCTGAGCTCCTCTCAAGACCTTGGTTCCATGAGGTTGATGTTTCTAAGTACATCGCTTACTACATCGAGGCAATGAATCACGATGTTTCTATCAGCAAGATAATCGATCCCCACGAAAAGATCGACAATCTCCTTAAGAAATACGGTATGAAATAATTTAAAGCGGACACGTTAAAGTGTCCGCTTTTGAATTTTTTTCATTTATAACATTAATTTTTTGCAGTGCTATTGAAATGACACAGGGAAAATGATATAATAATAGTATATATATTTTCAAGGAGTATTTATATGAAAAAATGGACTGTGGATGTTCCGGATAAAAATACAGTCTCTAAACTCACTTTTGGCTGTGGAGTCTCTTCACTGACCGCCGCTGTACTTGCCGGCAGAGGCTATTCCTCACCTGAATCAGTTGCTGACAGCCTTAATGTGGATGAACTTACTGATCCTTTCCAGATAAGGGATATGCAGGAGGCTGCAGATATTATCAATGAGGCTATAGATTCCGGTGAGCATATTTGCGTTTACGGCGATTATGACTGTGACGGAATAATGTCTGTTGTTATTCTTTATTCATACCTTTTAGAAGCCGGCGCTGATGTATCATATTATATCCCGGAAAGAGCAGAAGGCTACGGGCTCAACAAAAATGCCATTGATAAGCTTTGCAGTGACGGAACAGGTCTTATCGTTACTGTTGATAACGGAATAACAGCTGTTGAGGAAGCTGAATATATCTATCAGCTCGGAATGAGACTTGTCATCACCGATCATCATCAGCAGGGCGATATCCTCCCCAAAGCAGAGGCAATCGTTGATCCTCACAGACATGACTGCTTCTCCACTTTCAAATATATGTGCGGAGCCGGACTTGCACTGAAGCTTGTTGCTGCTCTTGACGGCGGCGACTATACAATGGCTCTGGAACAATTCGGTGATCTTGCCGCAATTGCAACTGTTGCTGACGTTGTCAGTCTTACCGGTGAAAATCGATTTCTTGTCGCCTACGGTCTTGAGCTTATAAATAACACCGACCGTACAGCACTTATAGCACTAAAAGAAGTAGCTGGCCTTACAGATAAAAAAGTAGACACATTCGGCATAGGCTTTGGCCTTGGACCAAGAATAAACGCTTCAGGCAGATTTGGTTCACCTAAAACAGCAGCTGAGCTTTTTTTGTGTGATGATCCTGATGAAGCTCTTGATATAGCCCGAAAACTGGATCAGCTCAACTCAGAGAGAAAAAATACAGAAAATGAGATCCTCGCTGAGATCTACTCAATGATCGACAGCGACCCTTCACTGATACGGGGCAGGACTATTTTTATCTGCGGCAAGAACTGGCATCACGGTGTGATCGGTATCGTTGCTGCAAGGATAATGGAAAAATTCGGAAAGCCCGTTTTTATCGCTTCCGAATCAGATGGAGAGATCCGTGGATCAGCACGATCATTCGGCGTATTTTCCATATTCGGTGCGCTGAGCTATGCTGCTGACTCACTTGAAAAATTCGGAGGTCATCCAGCAGCCGGCGGCTTTACCATAAGATCCGGAATGTCAGCTGATTTCAGAGACCTTATCGAAAAATATGCACTTGAAAATCATAAAATAATGCCGATCCTGACTGTTACTGCAAATGCACCAGTCAGTCCTGCTGAGCTGACGGTTCAGAACATTCAGGGACTTGAACTGCTACAGCCATTCGGAACCGACAACGAAAAGCCGCTTTTCTATATCGAAAATGCTGTCGTGATCGATGTTTACCCGTTATCCGGCGGACTTCATTCCAAATTGAGAATAAAACTTGGATACGGTCAATTCGACGTACTTGTTTTCCGTACTTCCCCTGCATCTTTGATCTGCGGAAAAGATTCTGTGTGCAACATGATCGTTTCACTCGGAATAAATGAGTACAAGGGACAGACTTCAGTTTCTATTATTGCTGAGGACATCCGGCCATGCAGCTTCCAGCAGAACAGCTATTTCGCTGCTCTCGCCTCTTTTGAAGCCTTTTTGCGAGGGGAAGAACTCCCGCCGAACTATTATCCGAGAATGGTCCCGACCCGTGATGAGGTCGTAAGGATATATAAGGCTATACCAGATGAAGGTATTCCGCTTGATACACTCTATGTCAAGCTCAATGATCCAAGGATCAATTATTGTAAATTTTCTGTTTCGGCTGAAGCTCTCCGGGAGCTTGGTCTTGTAAAGATATCATCAGCCGATTCTGTTATATCAAAGGTCAGTGTCAATAAAAAAGCAGACCTTAATTCCGCACCCGTTCTTGTCTCGCTGAGAAATAAGCTCAGCAGCCTGATTCCGGCTTCCGCAGGCCGTAAATAAGCGGTGACCCCTTCCGGTCAAGGAGATTGCTATGAAAGATGATATGAATAATTCCAATATTCCCCACCCAGAAGTGGAGGTACCTATCCCGGAGACCGCTGCTGCTTCGGCACCAGATGATTATCTCAGCGATATCCCAGATTATGATGATAATTTCACTATCGAAAAGATCATCCAGAAAATACTTACCGATGATAAACAGTATGACCTGAGCAAGATCATCTCTGCTTATGAATTCGCTGCAAAAGCCCACGAGGGTCAGACCCGCTCTTCAGGTCAGGCTTATATTATCCACCCTCTCGCTGTTGCTTATACACTTCTTGAACTGGGAATGGATACTGATACCATATGCGCCGCCCTTCTTCATGACGTTGTTGAGGATACTCCGGCAACTCTTGATGACCTTAAAAAGCGATTCGGTCAGGATGTTGCAATGCTTGTCGACGGTGTTACAAAGCTCGGAAAAATGCCTGTATTTACTAAAGAAGAACAGCAGGCTGAGAATATCCGCAAGATACTTCTTGCTATGTCTCAGGATATCCGTGTAATGATAATTAAGCTTGCTGACCGCCTGCATAACATGAGAACACTTAAATACCGTCCCATTGATAAGCAGCGAAATACAGCTCTTGAAACCATGAATATCTACGCTCCTATCGCTCACCGTCTCGGTATCAGAGCTATTAAAGAAGAGCTGGAAGATCTTTCATTCCACTACCTTGACCCATACGCTTACTCTGAAATAGAGCATATCCTCGAAAACAAAAAAGAAGAACGTGAGGAATTCATTGAAACTATAAAAGCCCGTATAAATCAGCGCTTCAAATCTGAGGAATTCACAGAACCGCCTCAGGTAGACGGCCGTGTAAAGAGTATCTACAGTATTTATAAGAAGATATTTATCTCTCATAAAAATATCGATGAGATCTACGATAAATATGCTGTAAGAATAATCGTTACCACTATCGCTGAGTGCTACAATGTACTTGGTCTTATCCACGATATGTTCCGTCCCCTGCCCAATCGCTTCAAGGACTATATCTCCACACCTAAGGCTAATATGTATCAGTCTCTCCATACGACTGTTCTCGGTAAGGAAGGTATCCCATTCGAGGTACAGATCAGGACATGGGATATGCACGAGACTGCTGAGTACGGTATTGCTGCACACTGGAAATACAAAGAAGGTATCCAGGGAAAAGACAAAATGGAACAGCGTCTTGCATGGGTTCGCCAGGTGATCGAAGCTCAGCAGACCTCCGACGATGTTGAGGAGATCGTCCGAATTATCAAAACAGATCTTGCTCCGGAAGATATCGTTGTAATGACACCTAAGGGAATGTCTGTGTCCCTGCCTATCAATTCTACTGTTATAGACTTCGCATATCGGATCCACACTGAGATAGGCCACAAGACAGTCGGTGCAAAGGTTGACGGAAGGATCGTTCCGCTGGACTATAAGCTTCAGACCGGTCAGATATGTGAGATCATAACCAGCAAAGACCCTGATAAAGGACCTAACAGAGCCTGGCTCAATATCGTTCAGACAAATGAAGCCAGATCAAAAATACGCTCATGGTTCAAAAAAGAGCGCCGTGACGAAAATATCATCGAAGGTAAAGCCGCTCTTGAAAAAGAATTCAAGCGGCACAGGATCAATCTCTCTGAGAGCGAATATGAGGATTTTCTCTGTGATGACTTCAAAAAGCATAACTGTGAGACTCTCGATGATTTCTATGCTTCTATCGGATATGGCGGTATACTCCTTTCTAAGATAATCCCCCGTCTGAAGGATAGATATGAAAAGCTCCATGCTGCTGAAGAAAAAGAACCGGCAGTTGTTTCCGTTATCCAGCCTAAACCTTCGGGAAGAAGCTGTATCGTTCTTGATGAGATCGACGATATGCTTGTAAAATTTGCTCAGTGCTGTAATCCACTCCCCGGAGATGACATCATCGGATTTATAACCAGAGGTCATGGTATCTCTGTCCACACTGTAGACTGTACCAACTACAAGGCTGTCCTTCAGAGAAATGATCCACAAGAACTCAGCCGCTGGGTGGAGATTCAATGGACTGAAAACAGCAATACTCAGCTCCAGACGAGCTTTGAAGTTACTGCTACAGACCGTGTCGGCCTTGTTTATGATATCTCTGCTGTACTTCTCGAAGCAAGAGTGCCTATCGTTCACTCTTCTTCAAGAGTCCTCAAAAACGGAAATGCACTCTTTGAAAGTACTGTTATCATTTCAAGTACTGAACAGCTCAATAATCTTTTTGAAAAGCTTAGAAAGATAAAGGGTGTAATTTCAGTTGAAAGATCTGCAATATAAGGAGGTCTATATGAAGATCCATACGCTAAATCTCGGTGTTCTCCGTGTAAACTGCTATGTAGTTGAGACTGCTCCCGGTAAGTGCGTCATAATCGATCTTGGCGGAGATCCGGATTATCTTCTCGATTTTCTCCGTGAGCACAGACTTAAACTATCAAAAATACTTATTACTCACGGCCACTTCGATCATATCGGCGGAGTTGAGGCAATACGCAAAAAAACCGGCGCAGAGGTATATATTCATGTGGATGATGCTAAATGCCTCAAAAGTGCAGACTATTGTCTCGCCTCCAACTTCCCTTATGTAAAATTTACTCCTGTTACCGACTGGACAGCTATTACCGGAGACTGCCATATAAATGACGGTGATCTTTCCTTCAAAGTCATCCATACTCCCGGCCACTCAGAAGGCAGCGTGTGCTACATCTGTCAGGACGTTATATTCACCGGAGATACTCTGTTCAGATACTCTATCGGAAGAACAGATTTCACCGGAAGCAACTCTATAGATATGAAAAATTCCCTCAGAAAGCTTTATCTTCTTGACGGAGACTATAAAGTTCTTCCCGGTCATGAAGCATCGTCCACACTTAATGCTGAAAGACGGAATAATCCATATATGAAGGAATTCAGATAAAATGACTAATAATGATCTTAAAATGCCGGTTGCTCTGATCGGCAATTCTTTTAAATACGAGATAGAGGCGATATTGAAGCTCTTCTTCAATACCGCCAGATTCTCCTTTATATCTGACCGCTCTTGTGAGACAGAAGACAGCTTCGTGATCGCAGAGATAAGGGACAATAAGCTTATTGCCGAGGTCAGACTATCCGGCAGCAATATTGTATCAGATTCTGCTCCTGTGGGAACAGATGACGAGAATGAATTTAATCTTTGCAAGATGCTCTACCATATTCTCTGTCAGAAGACCGGAATAATTCCTCCCTGGGGAATGATGACAGGTATCCGTCCCGTAAAGAAAGTCATAGAACTGATGAGACAGGGCCTCGGCAAAGAGGAGATATCTCAGCGCCTTTCTTCAAAATACGAGATATCCCCTTCTAAGTTTGATATTGCCTATGAGACAGCCGTTAATCAGCTTCCTATTCTTGATAAGATAGACAGCAGCGCAGTCAGTCTTTATGTTTCGATCCCCTTCTGTCCAACAAGATGCAGCTACTGCTCATTCGTTTCACACTCCATGGACTCAGCTATAAAGCTCATGCCTGACTATATCGCTGCTCTTTGCCGTGAGCTTGTAATCATCAGCAATATAGTCCGTGAAACAAATACTAAAATAGATACAATCTATTTCGGCGGAGGAACTCCCACTTCTTTATCCGCCTCTGACCTTAGAAAAATCATGGAGACTATCGCTGATAATTTTGACCTTGACAACGTCAGAGAATACAGCGTCGAAGCCGGAAGACCAGATACAATCACTGAAGAAAAACTCCGTGTGATAAAAGATCTTGGTGCTCAGAGGATCTCTGTTAATCCTCAGACACTTAATGATGATGTTCTTAAGGTGATAGGCAGAAAACATTCCGGAGATGATGCGGTCAGAGCCTTTGAGCTTGCTAAAAAAATTGGATTTGATAATATCAATACCGATCTTATCGCTGGTCTGCCTACCGAATCTGCTGAAAGCTTCAGGAATACTCTCGACAAGATGATCGAGCTTGGACCCCAAAGTATTACAGTTCATACTCTGACACTGAAACGTGCAGCAAATCTGTTTGAACAGATTGAAAATATCAAAAATCCTGCCGCAGAGATGGTGGACTACAGTATAAAAAAACTAATGGAGAACGATTTTCTGCCTTATTATATGTACCGCCAAAAAAATACTGTGGACAACCTTGAAAACATCGGTTACGCAAAAAAAGGTTTTGAATGCTACTATAATATCTTCATTATGGACGAAACCCAAACTATTCTGGGAGCCGGATGTGCAGCTTCTACAAAGCTTGTTTATCCTAACGGCAAGCTTACTCGTATCCATAATTATAAATTTCCTTATGAATATATCCGAAGATTCGATCAGCTTATGACAAAAAAAGAGGAGGTCACTGAATGCCTGAAAAAAATCAGCTCTATGAAGCAGTTATAGAAGATATTACATCAGAAGGCAGCGGAGTCTGTCATATAGATGGTATGGCTGTTTTTGTCCCTGATACTGCTATAGGTGACAGGCTCACCGTTAAATTAGTCAAGGTATTAAAAAACTATGCTTATGGTATCATCGATAAGATCATAACCCCTTCTCCGGACCGTATCGAAAACGATTGCCCTGTTTATAAAAAATGCGGCGGATGCTCGTTCCGCCATATTTCATATGAGGCTGAGTGTCGCATAAAAGCTTCTATCGTGGAAAATGCCTTCAGGAGATTAGGAGGTATCGATGCTTCATATGAACCTTTTATAAGCGCTGATATATGTGAAGGCTACCGCAACAAAGCTCAGTACCCTGTTGCAGCAGCTGAAGGAAAAACTGTCTGCGGTTTTTTTGCTCAGAGAAGCCACCGTATCGTTCCTGTGACGGATTGCGCTCTTCAACCACCTGTGTTCAGTTCCATTCTTTCAAAAACATTGGAACTTGCAAACAGCAAAAAGATCTCTCCGTATAATGAGAGCTCTAATACAGGGATCCTTAGACATTTTTACCTCAGAAAAGGTGCACATTCCGGTGAAATAATGCTTTGCTTTGTTGTCCGTAAGGACATCTATCGTCAGTTAATGCCAATCTGCAAAGAACTCTCTTCTGCTTTCCCTGAAATAAAAAGCTTTGTTATGAATATCAATCCCGATAAGACAAATGTCATCCTCGGAAAGGATTGCATAACTCTATTGGGAGATGATCTGATCTCTGATATAATGTGTGGAAATACTGTTGAGATATCGCCGCTTTCTTTCTATCAGGTCAATACCGTTCAGGCGGAAAAGCTGTATGCAAAAGCTCTTGAATTTGCAGCTCCTGATATAAATGATGTTATAGCGGATCTTTACTGCGGTGCAGGCACTATCGGCCTTTCTATGGCAAGAAAATGCGAAAAGATAATCGGAATAGAGATAATTCCTGAAGCCGTTGAGAATGCCCGAAAAAATGCTCTGAACAATAAGATCTCTAATGCTGAGTTTTATTCAGGCGATGCAGGAAAAGTTTTCGGAATGCTGAGAGAAAAAGGCTGTTCACCTGATATAATCATTGTTGACCCTCCTCGCAAGGGCTGTTCAGAAGAAACTCTTTCTCAGATCACATCTGCTGCTCCCAAGAAAATCGTAATGATCTCCTGCAACCCTTCTACTGCTGCCCGTGATGCTAAATGGCTTGCTGCAAACGAGTACTCAGTCGTGAAAATATGCGGAGCAGATCTTTTTCCAAGGACTCGTCATACAGAATGTGTCCTTCTCTTAAAACGAAATACATTGTAATAAAAAAACTGCCGGAGAACCGGCAGTTTTTCTTTTATCCGGATCGGTCTCCGGAGAAATTTCTATTAATCACTTTATATACCAGACATTGCATTCATAAGAGTCTGTTCCGGTATTCTATGAAACCAGATATCACTTAGAGAATTTATTAGCTTTTCCGGAGTAAGAGGCTTAGAAATATAATCTGAGCATCGATTCTGAATACTCCATAGTGCTGTGGTATTATCGAGCACTTTCTTATCACCTAAAAGTACAAAATCAAGATCATGAACCATTTTCCGCAATTCATAGAGTATATTTTCTCTTCTGTAATTCGGATAAATATCATCTATATTAAAGAAAACTATCTGTGCTTCATGATCTCTGACATACTTAAAGCATTCTGATACCGATGTAAAGCCAACAAATTCTTCATCCGGCAATATCCGGCTGAGCATTGTACCAAGCTCATCAATGAATTTCCTGTCTGTGTCAATAGCGATCATCATAATTACTACACCGCCTTTCGTTCAGGAAAAATGTACCTGTTCATCTCTCATTACTAAGGTACTATGTTATAAAACAATTGGGTACGAATGGTGATGATTATAGTATGAATATAACTATGAATCCTCGATCACACCTACAAGCACTCCTCTTGCATCCTCAAACTCATAGGTACAAGTGGATAACAGCAGCAGGTGCTTATCGACAAGATCTTCTTTTTCATAATTTTCAGTAAACACTGCTTCCGAAAAGAGTGTTTTTAGATAATCCTCCCTTTCATTTTCAGTAAGAAAAACTGTGTGATAGATCGGAGAATTACTTTTAATATTAAGATAGGCGAAAAAACTGATTTTTTTTACCTCATCATTAGCTATCAGATAACCAATGTTATGCTGTTCCAGAAATGATCGTTCTTTAAAGGAAAAGATCTGAGCAAACATACGCATCCCGGAAAAATGATGTCCGTATACTATTGAAGTAAATCCGGAAAAATCCGGGAGGCATCGGCAGTCAAGAAAAGGTACACCGAGCTGATTATCACTTCCGTCAAGAGCGTGGTGAAGATAATAGTCGTTGTCTTCAGACTGAACAATGGGATAGTCAATATTAGTTTCAGGTATCTTGATCCATCCAACAATATCACTATTATAATTTTCTGCTTTTTCAAGCGGAGAATTATTTTCATCTGAAGCTTGCTTTTCATTTTCAAAGTGAATATCAGGCCGGATATTATCTATCTCCTCTGTAAGCCGTTCATAGTCTTCCTGAAGCTCTTTTTCGGGAAGATATACATCTTTTCTGTAACGCAGACCAGCATAGATGCCTGCTGTGCATACAATTAACATTGCTGCTGCGATAAGATATTTTCTCATTGCTTCTGTTTACCCTTCTTGCGCTTCGTAAGCAGCAGCAATGCCATTATTACCATAAGACCTGCTGCTCCGGCTATACACTTAAGCCAGAAAGAACCATCAGCTGCAAGAAGGCCGGTTTTCGGAGGATCATAATCTTCGTCAACGGCTGCATAGAAGATCCATTTGAATTCTATCTGCCCTTCAACATGACCTGAACCATCAGGCCCCTCAAGAACGTGTTCACCGTCCTTATCGATCAGACGATGTCCATTGCTTACTCCGTGAAGAACATCAAGCTCATTCCATACCACAGTGCATGAAAGGGTATGACTATCTCCGGGAGCATAATATCCGCAGTCCTTTACCTCTTGGGTAAGATCAAAATTACCGTTACCGGTAACTGTTCCGGAATAAAACTCTTCTCCGTCAAGAAAAAATTTACATTCACAGCCCTCTTCAAGATCGATCTCTCCATCTTTCCATAAAGGCTCTACATAAAAGTAGATATTATAAGCTTTATCATCACGGAGATTCATCAGCTGGACGTCTTT
>DFHF01000003.1 GCA_002371825.1 Ruminococcus flavefaciens
CTGCTTCAGAGAGCTGGCTCACGATGGTCAGATCCCTGGTGTTAAGAAAGCAAGCTGGTAAAATACTAAAAGGAGGTCATTCGGTATGCAGATAACTGATACAATCGCAGATCTTTTAACAAGAATCCGCAATGCGAATACTGCTAAGCACGCCACCGTTGACGTTCCCGCTTCAAGAGTAAAGAAGGATATCACACAGATCCTCGTAGATGAGGGTTATGTAAAGGGCTTCCAGCTCATAGAGGACGGAAAGCAGGGCGTAATCAGGATCACACTTAAATACGGCGACAATAAGTCACCCGTTATAACCGGACTCAGAAGAGTTTCTAAGCCCGGCCTGCGTATCTATTCAAGCTGCGCAGATATGCCCAAGGTAAGAAAAGGCCTTGGCATAGCAATCGTTTCAACTTCAAAGGGAATCGTAACTGACAAGAAGGCAAGAGAGCTCAATGTCGGCGGCGAAGTTCTCGCATACATCTGGTAAGGAGGAAGCTGATATGTCAAGAATCGGTAAAATGCCCGTCAGCATTCCCGCAGGTGTAGAGATCAAGAATGAGAACAATCTCATCACCGTAAAGGGACCCAAGGGTCAGCTCAGCAGACAGTTCAGCCCTGAGCTTGGCATTGAGGTCAAGGACGGCAATATAGAAGTAACAAGACCCAGCGATGACAAGCGTCACCGTTCACTTCACGGTCTTACAAGAACACTTATCAACAACATGGTTGTAGGTGTAACAGAAGGATATTCAAAGACTCTCGAGATCGAGGGTGTCGGCTACCGTGCAGCAAAGAGCGGAAACAAGGTTACTCTTAACCTCGGTTTCTCACATCCCGTTGTACTTGAGGAAACAGATGCAATAAAGATCGATGTTCCTCAGCCCAACAAGCTCATCATCAGCGGTATCGACAAGCAGGCTGTAGGTCAGTTTGCAGCTGAAGTACGTGAGAAGCGTCCCCCTGAGCCGTACAAGGGCAAGGGTATCAGATATGCCGGCGAGCACATCATCCGCAAGGAAGGTAAGGCCGGTAAGGGCAAGAAGTAATTAAAAGGAGCAAATTGCTATGATTAAGAAATTTGACAGCAATAAGGCAAGATTAAAGAGACATCGCAGAGTTCGTGCAAAGATCTCAGGAACTCCCGAGCGTCCCCGTCTCAATGTGTTCCGTTCATCCAAGCACATCTACGCTCAGCTCATCGATGACGTAAACGGTGTTACTCTTGCTTCTGCATCCAGCATGGATAAGAGCTTCGAGGGCAACGGCGGCAACGCTGAGGGTGCTCGCAAGGTCGGCGAGATGATCGCTAAGAACGCTGCTGACAAGGGTATAAGCGAAGTTGTTTTCGACAGAGGCGGCTACCTTTACCACGGCCGTGTTCAGGCTCTCGCTGAGGGTGCTCGTGAAAACGGATTAAAGTTCTAAGAGGGAGGTAAAACAATGGCTAATATTGAAACACAGGCTCCTGAGCTCGTTGAAAAGGTCGTTGCCATAAACAGAGTTTCCAAGACAGTTAAGGGCGGACGTGTAATGAAGTTTGCTGCTCTCGTAGTTGTCGGCGACGGAAACGGCACTGTAGGCTTCGGTCTCGGAAAGTCCGGAGAAGTTCCGGATGCTATCCGTAAGGGTATCGAGGATGCTAAGAAGAACCTTGTGAAGATCGCTCTCAAGGGAACAACAATCCCCCACGAGATCGTAGGCGCATTCGGCGCAGGCAGAGTTCTCATGAAGCCCGCTGCACCTGGTACCGGTGTTATCGCCGGCGGTCCTGTCCGTGCAGTGATCGAGGTTGCAGGAATCAAGGATATCAGAACAAAGTCACTTCGTTCAAATAATCCCTGCAACGTAGTAAGAGCTACTATCAACGGCCTTGTTAACTGCACTTCTGCTAAGGAAGTTGCTGCAAAGAGAGGCAAGACTGTTAAGGAAATTTTAGGTTAAGGAGGCAGTAACAATGGCTAAGAACATCAAGCTCGTAAAGAGCCTCATCGGCAGAAAAAAAGACCAGATCGCTACTGCTCAGTCCCTTGGTCTCAAGAAGATCGGCGATACAACAACTCAGCCCGATAATGCTCAGACACAGGGCAAGATCAACAAGATTTCTCACCTCATCGAGGTTACAGAAGCGTAAGCAAGGAGGTGCACTGATATGAAAATTCACGAATTAACACCCGCACCTGATTCCAACAAGGCTGTAAAGCGTATAGGCAGAGGCCACGGTTCAGGAAACGGTAAGACCGCAGGCAAGGGCCACAAGGGTCAGAATGCAAGAAGCGGCGGCGGCGTAAGAATCGGTTTTGAAGGCGGACAGATGCCCCTCGCAAGAAGAATTCCTAAGAGAGGCTTCAAGAATATCTTCGCTGCAAAGTATGCTACCGTAAACGTATCCGACCTGAACAAGTTCAAGGACGGCACTGTTGTTGATACAGAGCTCCTCGTAGCTTCCGGTCTCGTTAAGAAGGTAGAAGACGGCGTTAAGATCCTCGGAAACGGAGAGCTTACTGCTAATTTAACTGTAAAGGCTGCTAAATTCTCACAGAGCGCTATCGAAAAAATCGAAAAGGCTGGCGGGAAGGCAGAGGTGATGTAATGTGTTCAAAACGCTGAAGAACGCATGGCGTGTTCCTGAAATAAGGAAAAAGCTTCTCTACACATTATTCATGATCGTAATATTCAGATTGGGAAGCGCTATAACAGTGCCTTTCCTCGATCCTGATGTTGTTGGTAAGTGGATGGATAAATCCGCTACCAACGGCAACTTCCTCGAGTATCTGAATATCATCACCGGTGGTGCGCTTTCACAGGCCACTATCTTCTCACTCTCAATCACACCATTCATTAACGCATCCATCATTATGCAGCTTCTGACATATGCGCTGCCTCCTCTTGAAAGACTGAGGGATGAGGGCGAAGAGGGACAGAAAAAGCTGAATAAGATTACAGCTGTAGTCTCAATAGTCCTCGCGTTCTTCATGTCCTATGCTTACTATATTACCCTTTACAGGGCTAATTATGAAGTAGAGGATAAGGATACCGGTCTGAAGGTCGTAAAGTACGCTGTAAAGTACAGAGACAAGAACTTCGATCAGTATTTCTCCGCAGCAGTAATCATCCTTTGTTTCGTAGCAGGTGCTGCACTCGTTGTTTGGATGGGTAACCGTATCAGCGATAAGGGTATCGGAAACGGTATCTCAATGCTCCTCTTCGCAGGTATCGCAGCGAGATTCCCCGTTGATGCCGGCGTTCTTTTACAGCTCGTTAAGGACCAGCCCGCTAAGTATCTCTTCATTGCTATCGGTTATGTGTTATTCATAATTGCTGAGATCGCCTTTATCGTCTTTATGAATGAGGCGGAAAGACGTATCCCGATACAGTACGCTAAGCGTGTTGTAGGAAGAAAGCAGTACGGCGGACAGAAGTCACACATCCCGATAAAGGTTTGTATGAGCGGCGTTATGCCTATCATCTTCGCAATGTCATTCATGGCTCTCCCCCAGACTATCCAGATGTTCAAGGGTGACCCCAAGACAACTTCAGGCTTCTACTATCACTTCTGTGAGTTCTTCAAGAGAACAAGCTGGAGCTACGCAATACTCTACTTCCTGCTTATAATCGCATTCAATTACTTCTATGTTTCGATCCAGTATAATCCTACAGAGATCGCCAATAATCTCCGTCAGTCCAACGGTGGTATCCCCGGTATCAGACCCGGTAAGCCCACTTCAGACTACATCCAGAGAGTTCTTAACAAGATCACTCTCGTCGGAGCATTCTTCCTCGGCGTTATCGCTATCATCCCGATCCTTATCGGTAAGGCTGATAACAACCTGATGGCTCTCTCAATGGGCGGTACTACGATACTTATCGCCGTATCCGTTGCACTGGAAACAACTCGTACACTTGAATCCCATCTTATGATGCGTCATCATAAGGGCTTCTTATCGTAAGGAGGACAGCATATGAACCTTATCTTTTTAGGCGCTCCCGGCGCAGGTAAGGGTACTCAGGCAGAGGTAGTCTCCGATGCACTGAATATCCCCCAGATTTCTACAGGCAATATCCTTCGTGAGGCTGCCAAGAACGGCACCGAGTACGGCCTCAAGGCTAAGGCAGCTATGGATGCCGGCGCTCTCGTTTCAGATGATATCGTTATCGGTATCCTCAAGGACAGGATCGCTGAGGACGACTGCAAAAACGGCTTCATCCTCGACGGCTTCCCAAGAACAGTTCCTCAGGCTGAGGCTCTGGACGCTATGGGCATTCAGATCGACAAGGTGATAGAGATAAACGTTGCAGATGATACTATCAAGCAGAGAGTATCAGGCAGAAGAGTCTGCGAAGGCTGCGGCGCATCCTACCACATTCAGTATAAGCCTTCAAAGGTTGAGGGCGTTTGCGACAAGTGCGGCGCAAAGACTGTTATCCGTAAGGATGACCAGCCCGAAGTCGTACTGGACAGACTCGCAACATATCACGAGAAAACTGCTCCTCTTAAGGACTACTACGAGAAACAGGGCAAGCTTGTTACAGTAGAGGGCCAGGAGGAAGTTGCAGACACATCTAAGCTCACACTTGCTGCTGTAGGAGTAGAAAAGTAATGAGCATAACTATAAAATCACAGTCCGAACTTGCCATAATGCGTGAAGCAGGCCGTATAACCTGCGGCGCAATATGGTATGCGGGCGAAAGGATAAAGCCGGGAATGTCTACTATGGACGTTGATAAGCTTGTGGGTGAATACTTTGCAAGACACGGCTGTAAATCCTGCTTCAAAGGCCTTTATGGATTTCCTGCCAATGCTTGTATCTCTGTCAATGAAGAGATCATCCACGGCATCCCGAAGGCAAGCCGAAGATTAAAGGAAGGCGATATAGTCAGCATAGATACCGGAGCAGCCTATAAGGGCTTCAACGGAGACAGCTGCTGGACCTTCCCTGTCGGCAAGATTTCTGATGAAGCCAAGGCATTGCTTGAGGTTACTGAGAAGAGCCTTTACGAAGGTATAGCTCAGGCTCAGGTTGGCGCAAGGATCGGAGATATTTCTCATGCTGTTGAAGAATACTGTGCTTCACGAGGCTACGGAATCGTAAGAAATTACTGCGGCCACGGTATCGGCAGAGAGGTTCACGAATCACCGGAAGTACCGAACTGGGGTAAGGCAGGTCACGGACCCAGACTGGTGGCCGGTATGACAATATGCATCGAGCCTATGATAAATGTCAAGGGCGACGATGTAAAAACCCTCAAAGACGGTTGGACCGTGGTTACCAAAAGTGGTTCACTGTCAGCTCATTTCGAGCACATGATCGCAATAACTCCTGACGGTCCCGTCATACTGACGAAGCCCTGACAGGGGGATCGATCGTGAAGATACAAACAGGAAGTGTCGTCATAGCGGAGGCGGGCAGAGACAGCGGAGGTCACTTCGTAGTGACCGGATGCGATGAAAAATTCTGCTTCATAGCCGACGGGAAGAGCAGAAAGCTCTCATCCCCGAAGCGAAAGAATATAAAGCATATCCGCCTGACAGACAGTATGATCGATATCAATGGTATTACCGATAAGAAGCTCAGAACAATGCTTCGTGCATTGTGTTCAGAGTAAAAGGAGGTTGTCTTAGTGTCAAAGGAAGACGTAATCGAAGTCGAGGGCGTTGTAACAGACGCACTCCCCAACGCAATGTTCAAGGTACAGCTTGAGAACGGTCACGAGGTACTTTCCCACGTTTCCGGCAAGCTCAGAATGAATTATATCAGAATAGTGCCAGGTGACAAGGTAAAGCTTGAAATGTCACCATACGACCTTTCAAAGGGCCGTATCACATGGCGAGTTAAGTAATAATACACAGGGCGCAGGATAAACAGCGTCCATCCGCTAAAGGAGGTATTTTAAATGAAAGTAAGACCTTCAGTAAAACCTATATGCGAAAAGTGCAAGGTTATTAAGCGTAAAGGCAGAATCATGGTTATCTGCGAAAACCCTAAGCACAAGCAGCGTCAGGGTTAATCAACGTAATGCATTTAATGGAGGTGCAAGTTTAATATGGCAAGAATAGCCGGTGT
The DNA here is from genome assembly GCA_002371825.1 of Ruminococcus flavefaciens. Taxonomy (GTDB): domain Bacteria; phylum Bacillota; class Clostridia; order Oscillospirales; family Ruminococcaceae; genus Ruminococcus; species Ruminococcus flavefaciens_L. The sequence continues at coordinate 6,060 of DFHF01000003.1, forward strand.
TGACCTTCCCAAGAATAAGAGAATCGAGATCGGTCTCACTTATATCTACGGAATCGGTCGTCAGACTGCAACAGATATCCTCGCAAACACAGGCGTTAACCCTGATGTAAGAGTTAAGGACCTGACAGAAGAGGACGTAGCAAAGCTTCGTGACTATATCGATGCAAACTATACAGTTGAAGGTGATCTCCGCCGTGAGGTCGCACTCAACATCAAGAGACTTGTTGAAATAGGCTGCTACAGAGGCGTTCGTCACAGAAAGGGTCTCCCCGTAAGAGGACAGAGAACCAAGACCAACGCAAGAACCCGCAAGGGCCCTGTAAAGACTATCGCTAACAAGAAGAAGTAAGGAGGTCATGAGCTTTGGCACAGCAGAAGGGTAAAAAGGTCTCTACTATCAGAAGACGTAGAGAGCGTAAGAATATCGAAAGCGGCGCTGTACACATTCAGTCCACTTTCAATAACACCATCGTTACTATCACAGATACAGCAGGTAATGCTATTTCATGGGCAAGCGCAGGTGAGCTTGGCTTCAGAGGTTCAAAGAAGTCTACTCCTTTCGCAGCTCAGACCGCTGCCGAGACAGCTGCAAAGGCTGCAATGGAGCACGGTCTCAAGAACGTTGAGGTTTACGTAAAGGGACCCGGTGCAGGCCGTGAGGCTGCTATCAGAGCACTCCAGACAGTAGGCCTTGAGGTTAGAATGATCAAGGATGTTACTCCTATTCCCCACAATGGATGCCGTCCGCCTAAGAGACGTCGTGTCTAATCATAGAGGAGGTAAATAAAATGGCAGTTCAGAAGGAACCAATACTCAAGAGATGCAGATACTTAGGTATCAGCCCTGCGGTTATGGGTGTTTCCAAGAAGGAGTCCATCCGCTTCAAGAATGCAAATAACAGAAAGAAGATCTCTGAATACGGACTTCAGCTCAAGGAAAAGCAGAAGCTCAAGTTCATCTACGGCGTACTTGAGAAGCAGTTCAGACACTACTTCGCAATCGCTGAGAAAATGGAGGGTAAGGCCGGTGATAACCTTATCACTTGTCTCGAATCCAGACTGGACAGCGTAGTTTTCAGAATGGGTCTCGCTCTTACAAGAAGAGAAGCAAGACAGCTCGTTGTTCACAGCCACTATACAGTAAACGGCAAGAAGGTAAACATTCCTTCCTATAGAGTAAAGGTCGGCGACGTAATCGCTCTCCGTGAAAAGGACAGGACCTCTGAAAAGTTCAAGGCTACAGTAGAAGAGACTAAGGACAGACTCGTTCCCGTTTGGCTCACAGCTAACAAGGACGACTTCTCAGCAACAGTAAATCGTCTTCCCAGTGCAGAGGATCTCGACTACGAGGTTGCTACACACCTCATCGTCGAGCTGTACTCCAAGTAATAAGCTGCTTGAATCGTCAGAACTCAATACAAATATTTATTGTGAAATAGGAGGGTTTTTATGCTGGAAAAAATTAATAAGCCTGATATTGAAATTGTCGAGCTTAAAAGTGACGGCAAATACGGCAAATTCGTTTTAGCACCGCTGGAGCGTGGATACGGTATCACACTTGGAAACAGCCTCAGACGTGTGCTGCTCTCCTCACTTCCGGGCGTTGCCGTAACATCCGTAAAGCTTTCGGGTAAGGATGGTACGGTACACCATGAGTTGTCAACTATCCCCGGTGTAAAAGAGGATGTCACAGAGATAATCCTCTCCATCAAGGGACTGACTGCCAAGCTCTACGGAGAAGGCCCTAAGACGGTCTATATAGAGGCAGAGGGCGAATGCGAAATTACCGCCGGAGATATAAAAACCGACTCTGAGGTCAATATTCTTGATCCCGGTATGCACATCGCTACACTGGGCAAGGACGCTAAGCTCTACATGGAGATCACAATAGACAGAGGAAGAGGATATGTTTCAGCCGAAAGGAATAAGAAGCAGATCAATCTCCCCGTTGATGTTATCGCCGTAGACAGCATCTATACTCCTGTTCTGAAGGTAAACTACACAGTCGAGGATACTCGTCTGGGTCAGGTGACCGACTATGATAAGCTTACAATGGAGGTATGGACCGATGGTACTATCTCCGCTAAGGAAGCATTATCACAGGCAGCAAATCTCCTTGGCGAACACCTCAAGCTGTTCATCGACCTCTCAGAAGAGGCTGGACTTGCAGAGGTACTCGTAGAAAAGGATGAAAAGGGCAAGGAGAAGATCCTTGAGATGACTATCGAGGACCTTGACTTATCGGTACGTTCATTCAATTGCTTAAAGCGTGCCGGAATCAATACCGTGGATGACTTGATAAACAAGTCTGAGGAAGAAATGATGAAGGTTAGAAACCTTGGAAAGAAATCCTTCGACGAGGTTAAGGAGAAGCTCCAGTCACTGGGCTTCGACCTCAGCTCAGAAGAGGAATAAACCTATAACAGGTGCGGAAAGCGCACCGATACGAAAAAGGAGTGAATTACAATGCCGGGTACAAGAAAGCTGGGCAGAACAACTGACCATAGAAAGGCTATGCTCAGAGGCATGGTAACTTTCCTGCTCGAGAACGGCCAGATCGAAACAACCGTAACAAGAGCTAAGGAAGTACGTGCAGTTGCCGAGAAAATGATCACTATCGGTAAAAATGATGATCTGCACTCCAAGCGTCAGGTATACGCATACGTAACAAAGGAGTCCGTTGCAAAGAAGGTTTTCGACGAGATCGCTCCCAAGTATGCTGACAGAAACGGTGGTTACACACAGATCGTAAAGATCGGTCCCCGTCGCGGCGACGCAGCAGAAATGGCTATCATCAAGCTCGTTTGATCGAAGATATAAAAAAACCGTCCTTAGGGACGGTTTTTTGTTATATTGAGGATGTCCTCTTTGTATTGACCCCACAGATGCCTCCAGCGGCTCCGGAAAGAGCAAGCAGTATAATTTTCCCCGGTGATGTGAAATGGCCGGATATGAGCAGAGAGAGTGCTGATATGAGGACGTATAGAGCAATGCCGCAGGATAGTCCCTCTTTCAGCCCATGTCTTCGCCGGAATTTTCCGCAGATCCAGCCGGAAAAAAATCCGCCCAGACACAGGTCAAGTACAGCGATATACCTGACGAAGATCATTTCACGCAGCAGGAAAAACGTGATTCCAGCCATAGCAAAGGAGGCTGTAATAAGGATCATAATGCCTGATAGGGCAGAAACTGTGATACTCAATGGAAAGGATGTCCATAAACTCTGACGGTGACGGCGCATAAAAAACCTCCGCAAAAGAATTTTTTCAATTCTATGCGGAGGTTTATTTTATTATTCTTCTTCGTCAGAAGACTTCTTATTCTTGTTCTTCTTAGACTTCTTCTCTTCGGCTTTTTCTTCAGCCTCATCGTCAACGAGCTTAGCAGAAGCAAGTCCTGCTGCTTCTGACTTCTTGGATGAAGCGGAGGCCTTAGCTGCCTTTATCCTCTCCATAGCAGTAACATTTTCAGTGATAGCCCAGGTTTTTATGCGGAGCTTCTGTCTCTCACCGCCGGTCTCGATAACAACAGTATCATCACCTGTGCGGACAACGATACCAACGATACCACCGCCTGTAACGATCTCATCGCCTACTTCAAGGCTCTGCTGCATATCCTTGAGCTCCTTGTCTCTCTTCTTCTGAGGCTTGATAGCAATGAAGTAGAGGAGAGCGAACATTATTACCAGCGGCAGGAATGTCATAAGGAGACCTGCACCAGCACCTCCGCCGCTTTTGCTTGATTCTGTAGCAGCTTCAGTAGCGTCATCAGCAAAAGCAGACATAGCACTCATCATAGCTATAGAGGCAACGGCCACGGATGCGGTCAGTGAACTAAAAAATCTTTTCATTATCAATAATCTCTCTTTCTGCCGCAGCAGCGGCGGTCTTGTACGATATACAGTTAATTATACCATATATCAGTCGGAAATGCAAGTATTTTTTGCGGATTTACCTCGTCGGAAGGGATTCTTTTTAAAGCTTATATGGGATAGCAGCTGCACCTAATATCCGTGACAGAAAAGTAACAGCTAACACCTGTCATTCATATAATGAGACAAACGGATATCCGTTGAATCAATGACTGAACGGAGATAAATATATGAATAATACCAGAATACTTATTGCCGGAGGGGATATGAGGCAGATATCCTGTGCCCTTTCACTGGCTGAGAGATATCAGACCGGGGCTGTAGGCTTTGACAGTGAGCATATGCCGCCGGGACTCATTCCCGCTGCCGGCGGAGATTTTGATTGTGCAGTGCTGCCTGTGCCGCCTCTGAACGACAAGGGAGATATTTCAGCCCCCTGTTACAGCGGCAGACTGACTTCATTTGATATAATACCTCTTCTGAAACCGGGAGCACTGATACTGGCCGGCAGGATAGACGACAGGCTGCGGCAGATGTTCGCCTCATACAGACTTGCAGACTATATGGAGCGGGAAGAGCTTCTCCTCAGCAATGCTGTCCCCACAGCAGAGGGAGCGGTACAGATAGCTCTTGAGGAGCTGCCGGTAACACTTAACGGAGCAAAGGTGCTGATAGTTGGAATGGGGCGGATCGGTACAGCGCTTACTGAGATACTGAAGGGATTCGGAGCCAAAATATCAGTTCTTGTCAGGAATCCTTCCGGCGCAGCAAAGGCAAGGCTGCACGGTATTGAGCCGGTAGATGCGGCAGGAATGGGAAGCAGCTGGGATCTGGTGATAAATACTGTTCCGGATATGGTTTTCAGCCGGGAGGTGCTCAGCGGATTCAGTCCGGAGACCCTGTTTATAGACCTTGCTTCAAAGCCCGGCGGTATAGACTTCGATTCAGCTGCACAGCTTGGCATAAGGACAATATGGGCACTTGGACTGCCGGGCAGGACAGCACCTGTAACAGCCGGATATATGCTTGCAGACACTGTCAGTTTTATACTCCATGAGGAAGGAGGCGGCAGCAATGCTTGAAGAGCTGAAAGGTCTGAGGATAGGCTATGCGATGACAGGCTCCTTCTGCACCTTTGAACGCAGCTTCGAGCAGGCAGTAGTGCTGCGTGAGGCAGGCGCAGAACTGATACCTGTAATGTCGGAAAAGGCCATTGGAACAGACAGCAGATTCGGTTCCGGAAAGGATCATCTTTCGAGGCTGAGGTATATAGCCGGCAGGGAAGTTATAACAGACGTTGCAGCGGCTGAGCCCATAGGACCGAAAGGGCTGACAGATATCATGATAGTTGCCCCGTGTACATCAAATACTGCGGCAAAGCTTGCAGCCGGCATAACAGACGGAGCAGTTACCATGGCGGTAAAGTCACATCTTCGGAGCGGAAAGCCGGTACTTCTGGCGATAGCCTCTAACGATTCCCTGCTTGGTTCAGCCAAGAATATTGGTGAGCTCTTTAACAGGAAGAGCTATTATTTCGTTCCCATGAGGCAGGATGACTGGATCAATAAACCCGCATCACTTGTTGCAGAGTTCAGTCTTATACCGGAGGCAGCAGCTGCTGCAATGAAAGGGATACAGCTCCGGCCGCTGATAACATCTGCGGAGCATATCCAGTGACAGAGCTTATATCAGGGCGAAAAAAACGAGCCTGCTGCTGCAGGCCCGGTGAGTTTTTATTCTGAAATATCATCATCTGTATCAGTGGATGAAACATCCTCATCATTTGTTTTTTTATTCTTTTCCGATGCCATCTGAGCGTCGGTCTTTTTTTCGTTATCATCGCCGTCGAAGAATCCTCGGTATTCAGCTACACGGGCGGAGTCGCCGTGGCAGTCGATCTCGATGATCTCCTTTTTGAGCATATAGATGATACCGGCGAAAAGAACAGTCATAGCGACAGCATTGAACAGGATACTGAAATACAGTCTTATCTCAAAAACATTTCCCAGCATACCAACAAGTATTATAGCTATGCATACGATGATCAGGATCTCGAAAGGCTTTTTATAAGGGTCAAACTGAAGGAAAGAGAAGCACACCGCTGCTGAAAGCAAAGCGTGGACTATTGCCAGTGTCAGCGAATAGGGGTGATAGAATTCTCTTGTGTCATAAGAATGCAGCTCGCAGTACATCAGGAAGGCCTCCATGCAGCCATACAGCCACATGGCGATCTTTAGTTTTCCTCTCATCCGGACGGAGATCAGAATAAAGTAGGCTGCTGCAAAGATCATAGCGAAGCCCAGGAAAAGCAGGAAATATTCAAACCTTTCAATATTGAGCAGGGTAGACTCCTTTGTGTTCTTCTGCATCATTTTCATATAGATGAATGTGATAGCACCGAATAAAAGGAAGACGATATTTCCGAGCATTCCGAGTTTCAGGCCGATATCAAGCTTTTTATGCATGATCTACTCCTTAGCTGAGAGCTTTGAGGGCACGCTGGCCAATGTCTTTTCTGTAATGAGCACCGTCGAAGCTTATCTTTGATACTCCTTCATAGGCCTTGTCGAGAGCAGCCTGGAGAGTATCTCCCTTAGCAGTAACACCGATGACACGGCCACCGTTAGTGAGGAATTTTCCGTCCTCGGAGAGCTTTGTACCTGCATGGTAAACGAAGCATCCGTCGATCTGTCCCTTTTCATCGAAGCCGTTCATCTCGATACCCTTGGGATAGCTTTCAGGATAGCCGCCGCTTGCCATGATAACGCAGGCACAGCTGCCATTATGCCACTTTATATCCACCTTGTCGAGAGTGTGATTATAGATAGCTTCAAATATCTCATAGAGGTCAGCATCCAGCATTGGGAGCACTACCTGAGTCTCAGGGTCGCCGAAGCGGCAGTTGTACTCTATTACCTTAGGACCCTTTGGAGTTATCATAAGTCCGAAGTAGAGACAGCCCTCGAAGGTACGTCCCTCTGCGTTCATAGCGTTTACAGTTGGGAGGAATATCTTCTCCATGCACTCCTTAGCGATATCCTCAGTGTAGCAGGGGTTAGGAGAAACAGTACCCATACCGCCGGTATTGAGTCCCTTATCGCCGTCAAGAGCACGTTTGTGGTCCATAGATGAGATCATGGGAACAACAGTTTTTCCGTCTGTAAAGCTGAGCACAGATACCTCAGGACCGGTGAGGAACTCCTCGATAACTATTCGTGCGGAGCTCTTTCCGAATTTCAGCTCGTCGATCATTTCGTGAACAGCAGCAATGGCCTCCTCTTCATTCTGAGCAATGATAACGCCCTTTCCGAGGGCAAGACCGTCAGCCTTTATAACTGCGGGATAGCTGTTCTGCTCCTTAAGGTAGGCGATAGCCTTATCTGACTCTGTAAATACCTCATAGAAGGCAGTAGGGATATTGTACTTCTTCATAAGTTCCTTGGAGAAAACCTTTGAACCCTCGATAATAGCCGCATTTGCCTTAGGACCGAAGGTCATGAATCCCTCTGCCTGAAGTGCATCCACCATACCGAGAACCAGGGGATCATCGGGAGCGACAACTACCATGTCAGGCTTGAGCTCCTTAGCAAGGGCAACCACACCGTCGATATCGGTAGCACCTACGTTGAAGCACTGGGCATATTTTGATATACCGCCGTTTCCGGGTGTACAGTATATCTTGTCTACCTGAGGGCTTTCGGCCAGCTTCATGATAATGGCGTGTTCACGGCCGCCTCCGCCTACTACTAATACATTTTTCATTGTGTTTTCCTCCAAAATAATTGATTGTATTCTGACCGCTATGATATTCTGCGGATCATTTCAGTTCAATGTTGTTTATAAGTTCATATGCCCGGTCGAGCATTTCGTCCTCCTGATCGTTTTCAAGTGAGTACAGTTCTATATGGAGCAGCTTTCCGTTATGATCCAGATAGATACGCTTTATGGAATAGGAGCTGGTTTCTGACATAGTCATCCTGTAGCTGACTTCCTCACCTGTCTGGCCAAGCAACTGTGTCTGTGAGCGGCTGACATCTGAGATCCTGTCAGTACCGGATGCAGAAACGCCGTCAAAGGCTTCGTCTGCGTGCTGGGCAGCATTTTTCTCAGGGCTGCTGTTTCCTTCCAAAAGAAGCATAAAGGAGGCTTCGGCATCGTCAGAAGCATTAGCGATGAGGTAAAGGTCTGAAAACTCCAGATCATTTTTTTCCAGCATACTCTCGCCCTTATATTTTTCGTTCAGCACCCATTCCGGCCCGAAGCTGAGGGAGTATACAGCGTTCTCATGCTGCTGAGTATCAGAAGGCAGCTTGTAATCGGATATATATACAGCGCTGTGCATGATATCGTTTATCATGGGCACGACCTTTCCTGCATTTTCAGCAGGATAATAGGCAAATATCTCAAGTTCTCGTCCCTCGCATACAGCAGTATATTCACTGTAGCCTTTAAGACCGTCCTCTTTCGCCTTGATGTAGTTTATGGCATATCCCTGAAAGCCGTCAAGATCCATGAGGTCGTAGGTGAGCTCAGAGACTCCTTCTTCCCTCATTTTATCTTCATAATCAGTTTCTCCCTTATAGGAAACAGCCTCATTGGTGAATGTATAGCCTTTTATGGAGATATAGTCGACCAGGTCGCTTTTGAATGTCATTGCTGCCGTTTCACCGGAGGAGGTATGTCTGGATTTTTCTGCGTCATAGAAATCGTTGCTTATCCTTACGCTGAAATTGCAGATATCATAGGTCGTAAAGGCATCGGTCTGATAATCGGCTGTTCCCCAGGTAGGGAGCACCGGAATAAAGCTGTCGGAGGATGAATCACTCTTTGCAGAGCAGCCAGTTAGTATCAAGCCTGCTGCAATAACAGCGGCCGTTGTTTTTATCTTCATATTTTTCCCCTGTACCAATACGTTTTAGTGATCCGGAATGCTGTCAGTTCATCAGATCTTTGGGTTGAAGAACTTGAGTATGAATGAAGCGCCGCCAAGAGCTGCCATTCCGTAGCACTCAAGCATATGCTTAAAGTAGCGTTTTTTGTAATCAAAGTAGTCCAGAGTCTTGCCGAAGTTTGAGAAGAAATCTCCGAAGGTGCCCTTAGTGAAGCCGAATTCCTCTTTGATATACTTGTCGGTAATACTGTCAGTTTCTTCACGGGAGAGGCCTAAGGAGTCGCCGTATTCTCGCATTTCCTCACGCATATCCGCAGTCTCTTTCTGGAACAGGTCTGACAGCTCCCAGCACCATACTATCTTTTCTGCAAGATAAATGGTGAACAGTATCACGCAGACAGTTATAGCGCCTATGACCACAGGGGAAAGATCGTCATCCTTTGTAAAGAACCAGCATCCTGCAAGAGCTCCGATAGCGAGCACCATTCCGCATATGCTGGCGATAAAGCCGACTCTTCCGATGAGTATCCAGAGCAGGAATCCAGGTATACAGCCAATGCAGGCTCCCAGGATGCCCTTGAGGATATTCAGGACAATAGATTCCTCTTTTGGCGGTTTAACAGCAAAGGACTTTGCTGACCTGAGAATGTCCTCAGAATTAAAGGTAGCTTCCTTTGCAGGGGCACTGCCGTAACCGGCAGTGTAGTCCGGTTTCTTTCTGGGGATGACAGTTGAGGAATTGTCATTGCTTTTGTTCATATCATTATTCATGTTTTCCATAATCGCAGCTTCCTTTTATTTGAATTCAATGCTGTCCAGAACAGGCTGTATGTCATTTTTGAACTGTTCCGTAAGCGTATTTTCGGTAGTTATCATGATCCAGTAGGTCGTTCCGCCTGCTTCAAGGTGATAGGTCTCTGAATCGATGTTCTTGTCTGCAAAAGAAAGCTTCTGGGACATATGGATAGCATCATATCCGAGTAATTCTACGGATTCTTTTGTTCTGTCGGACGATTTTTCGTTCTTTTCCCACTGGCTGTACAGTGTGTCTGCTGCTTCCTCAGGAGTCATATCCTCCATTACGGTTATCTCAAAGCGGCTGATATACTCAGAATCGTTCTGTGTGAGATTATAGCCGATATAGACGTTCTCATCATCGGAAGGGTCTCTGATATAGAGGTTTTCCGGAACAGTTAGCTTGAATCTGTCATTTTCAATGACCTCGGGCTCGGTTTTAAGAGGAGCTCCCAGGTATTCTATGGAACTCATGACTGTATCTATCTTTGAAGCGCAGTCAGCAAGCTGACCTTCAGGGGCAGCAGCATTTATGCAGAAGATATCTCCGTTACCGAACTGAAGAAGATCCATGCGGTAATCAAGAGGTGATCCGCCATTATCCTCTATCGCAGTTATTCTGTAGCCGGGGATATCGCCGAAGGTATACGCAGTACCTTCAACATTTTTGAAGCCAGCCTCTTCATGGTCTGCAAGGATACCTTCACCGAATCCAAGAGCTGTCTGGTGCATACCTGATACACCTGTTATTCCCAGTAGGGAATCAGCATCGTCAGTCAGCTGGAATGTATAATCGTATTCTGTATTATCGATCTGAGTCATGCCCTCAGGAACTGAAAAAGCAAACTGACCGTCTTCAAGTGTGAAGTGATCGCCAAGCTCAAGAAGCTCAGCAGTAGTCATCTCCGGTGCTGAGGTCTCTGCCTCTGATACATCGGACGAAGAGCTTTTCTTGCTGCTGCAGCTGCACAGAGATACTGAAAGTGCGGAAACAAGTGCAATAAGAATTATTTTTTTATTCATTTTCCCATCCCTTTAATCATTAGAATTTGCCTTTTTCCGGCGCTTATAATGAGCCGTTAAGAGGCATGATATCATCAGCAGACAGCAGAGCTGATTTGATGATATTATTATATGTTTATGAGAAGCTCTCAGAAAATCAAGAGAGAATTTAGCCGCAGCGGAAAGAAGTATTATCTTCCGCACGGAATCGGGGTCATGCTTTCTGAGGGCTTTCAAGCCGTAAATAAAAATTGCCATGAAAACTGCTGATTCAACAGCCTGTACCGGGAAGACTTCTGCTTCTGCACCGGAGTACTTTATTGACAGCGGTCCGCTGTACTCAATACCGTGACAGCAGCCTGCTGAAAGACATCCGAGCTTAGCTATGCTGTACATCAGCGGAAGAGCGAATGTGCAGTTTTGCAGCATTATGTTCCTGTGACCTGTTCCCGGCTGTATCAGTGATACCAGTATAGCCGCAAGGTATACTCCCATTGCCGCTCCTATTGAGGCAAGCCCGATACGCTTTCCGCCGGAGGTGATAAAGGTGTAAAGACAAGCACAGCACCAGCTCGATGCAGGTATCAGTGCAAGCAGGAGCAAGGTCTTTTTGACCGGTATCCCACGCTTTATGCAAAGCCGGAATATCACTGTGATGCCTGATGCTATGGAAAGCAGGATGAACAGCCCGTAGGGTGAGATGCCGGAGTAGTCGGTGTTTATGTGTATGGTCATGACGCTATCCGATTCTTCCCACACCCTCAAGTGTATCCCAGGAATAGTCCCAGCAGTTGTTGCAGGCTTTTGAGATAGCGTAAGCGAGTATCGCAAGTCCTATGAAGAGTATCACGAAGAGTACGGAAAGAGTTTTGGTAATTATCTCCGCAGGCTTATTGCCAGGGAATACTATGCGTACTGCAAACAGAGCGATGATACCTGCGAAAAAAGGTATAAGTGACTGAGCCGCTCCCTCGCTGAAATGAAATGACATCAGCCCGATTATTATCAAAAAAACGGAAAGTATAACGATGATATATGCAGCGGGAGCGTCCCTTTCAACAGGTTCGTTGTCGTCAGAGGATTCACGAATGATAATTCTGTTTTCCTCATTAAAAATCAGAATTTCGTCGCCTTCATGGTTAATCATATGCAGCTTTTCATCCAAGGTCATATAATGACACCACCGCCCGTCAAGGAGCTGAACGAAATCGTACTTTTTCAGCAGCTCTTCGTCAGTGTCCTCTGGTGCGATGATTGCAGATATGTTGTCAACATATTCAAAATCGCAGTCATGAACCTCATAGTATTTTACTTTCATGGTGATTCCCACCTTATAAGCTTTATGTACTGGCGGCCTGCCCAGTCGCCTGCGTTTTCACAGTCAAATTGGCTCCAGAATTCTTTTCTTCTGTTTTCCCTATCAATTTTTTCTGTTTCACGTCTGACTTGTATTAGTAGGATTATAATGAGTTGTATAGTAAGTAAAATTGATATAATAACAATTGCATGAACTCTTTCTTGATGTCTTTCCTGTTTTGAAATACGCTTGAAAGTTTCTTCGATATTGCAAAATATCAATATTTCCTTGCCTTTGTTATTCTTCATATACAGCGTTTCATCCGCTGTCATAAAATGAATCCACCGTCCGTCAAGGAGCTGAACAAAATCGTACTTCCTGAGTAGTTTTTCGTCAATTCCCTTGGGAGCTATTATAGCATGACTGCCATTAATAAGCTTATGCTCGCAGTCATGTACCTCATAGTACATTATTTTCATGGCGGTCACCTCGTTAGTGTGGGAGGCCGGGGACGACCTCCCCACAATTGTCGGACTTTATTTTAGCTGAACTTTATGCGTAGGGGCCGCCTTTGGCAGTCCGTGTTCCACCAATTCATTGCCTCCGTAAGCGAGTTTACGAGCGAGGCGTGAAAAGCGCAGCCTTCGGATTGATCAATGGTGGAAGAGACGAATGCCAGTGAAGGCCATAGCGATGTTGTACTTGTTGCAGGTCTCGATAACGTTGTCATCACGGATAGAACCGCCGGGCTCTGCGATATATGCAACACCTGACTTCTTAGCTCTCTCGATGTTGTCACCGAAGGGGAAGAATGCGTCAGAGCCGAGGCAAACGTCTGTATTCTTAGCAAGCCATGCCTTCTTCTCTTCAACAGTGAATACCTCAGGCTTAACCTTGAAAATTCTCTGCCACTCGCCTTCACGGAGAACGTCCTCGTACTCATCGCCGATGTAAACATCGATAGCGTTGTCACGGTCAGCACGGCGGATGTCGTCAACGAACTGGAGTCCCATTACCTTGGGGGACTGTCTCAGCCACCAGTTATCAGCCTTCTGACCAGCGAGACGTGTGCAGTGGATACGGGACTGCTGTCCTGCACCGATACCGATAGCCTGGCCGTCCTTGACGTAGCAAACAGAGTTTGACTGAGTGTATTTCAGAGTGATGAGTGAGATAAGGAGGTCGTCCTTCTTGTCATCGGGGATGTTCTTGTTATCAGTAACAACATTTGAAAGGAGCTCACGGTTGATGTCAAGCTCGTTGCGTCCCTGCTCGAAGGAAACTCCGTATACCTGCTTTGTCTCAATAGGAGCAGGCTTGTAGTTCTCATCTATCTTGAGTATGCAGTAAGTGCCCTTTCTCTTGGACTTCAGTATCTCCAGAGCCTCAGGGTCATAGTCGGGAGCGATAACACCGTCGCTTACCTCACGCTGTATCATCTTTGCAGTGCAAACGTCTACCTTATCAGAGAGAGCGATGAAGTCTCCGTAGGAGGACATTCTGTCAGCGCCTCTTGCTCTTGCGTAAGCGCTTGCAAGGGGAGAGAGCTCGCCCAGGTCGTCCACCCAGTATATCTTCTTGAGGTCATCAGAGAGCGGACGGCCGATAGCTGCGCCGGCAGGAGAAACGTGCTTGAATGAGGTAGCTGCGCATACACCTGTAGCAGCCTTGAGCTCCTTAACGAGCTGCCAGCCGTTGAGAGCGTCCAGAAGGTTGATATAGCCGGGACGTCCGCAGAGAACCTCGATAGGGAGCTCACTGCCGTCAGCCATATAAACTCTTGACGGTTTCTGATTGGGGTTGCATCCATACTTTAACTGCATTTCATTTGACATAATAATGTCCTCCTTTATGTATATTGATTATTGTTTTTCTGTTATGACCGGTGGATCAGTTTTCACCGGTGTTGTCAGCTATGGAACTGTAGTGTGCAGAAGCTCAGGCTGTCGTGGTCACACGGTACTACCTTCCAAACATCCTTTTTTCCACGATCTTGTCAGGAACGCTGCTGTCACTGTCTCCGCAGGCTGTAAAAACAGACGCTGTAATAAGACAGGAGAAGAGGGGAGCAGTGAATTTCATCATAGTTCTGCTCCTTAGTATCATTATTTATAGATGCCGGCATGATGATATTGAGCTGCTTTCAGGAATGAATATCCTCATAGTCATACAGCTCATACCAGTTTACAGAGCCATCTACGATATTTTCAAGCTTTATGATACGGCCGGACTGATTGTATGTACTTTTCATCTGTGCCACTGTCTTTACAGAGCCGTCCGGGTTGTAATCAGTCTGAGTTTTCAGGGTGATATTTCCGCTGCTGTCGTACTCATAGGTGAAGACCTGCCTTGGAACAGGACTGTCCTCAGTGATACATTCATCGGTGACAAGCCTGTTTTCGCTGTCATAGGAGTAGTTATCAGTGGATTTGAGTGAATCGTCGCTGTAGTACTCATATTTCACGCTTGCAAGGCCGTTATCGCCGTATTCATATTTGCTTCTTGCAAGGAGCGACTCCTTGCCGTAGGCATCGGTCTTTACGCTTTTTATGAGGTCGCCCTGTTCGTTGTACTGATTTTCAGTAGCAGATCTCAGGTCACCTGTATCCACGTCATAGACCTCTGTTTTCAGAGTATCACCGTTTTCGTTATAGGTAAAAACAGTTCTTGTGGAAACATAGCTGTAGTCACAGACTTCATTAACTGAGCCGTCATCATTATAGACGTAGGAATAGCTTCTGGTGACAGTTTCAGCTTCGGTATTCACATCTACATCTGAGCAGCGTATAAGGTTGTCGTGGTCGTCATAGACCTCCGAGTTCTTATAGAGAAAATGGGTATTGTCGAAGCGGCGGACAAATCTGCGGTAGGAAGCGGTCTCTGATAATTCCTGCCGGAATTCAGCCCTTTCCGGAGGTCCCAGCGTAGGCGGCTCTGAAGAGCCTTGTCTGCTGCTGCCTGAGCATCCGGTCAGAAGGAGAATACCTGTGAGGCCGATAACGGAAAGAATAGTTTTTTTGTTCATACATTGCGCTCCTTCATCCAATGATATATTCACTGATAAAAAATGCTGCTATCATTGAGAGAATGAAAACGGCAATCTCGATACCGACCAATATAAAGAATACTGACAATCTTTTGCCGGCAACGTTTGTATCCATGTCCTGTTCAATATCATAGCACGGGTACACAGCTGCCATTATTGCCGGAACTACAAAGCATAGCATTGCAAGTATAACAATAGTCATTGAACCAACACCTATTGCACTTTCATCCTCTTCGTTTGCACCACCTACCAGAGTCCATGCTGCTGTGTTAAGAATGGACAGGATGAAGAGGAAGAATATGAATCCTCTCCGCCATTTTTTCAGGAATATATGATATTTTTTTAGCCTTTCAGCCTTTTGAAGGGCACTTTCGTTTCTGAGAAGCTCCTGCTGCATGGCAGACATTTTATTGCGGTCAGCAAGCGGTCCGACGAAGATATCGGATTTACAGTAGGGACATTCCGCAGTAGCTGTGCCGGGAGCAAAATCAAGGTCTGCACCGCAGTTCGGACAATTAAGTGATTTTTTATAAATTGTATTTTTTTTCATTATTTATTCTTATTGATTATGCGTGTCTCAGTCTTGCCGGTCTCCAGCTCAACGTAGCGGACGAAGAGAGAGACCTTGTTATCCTCATTGAGGTTGTTCCAGAGCATATCTGTGAACTGGTCGATATTTCCGCTTATGCCAACAAGCTTAGGCTCGCCTTCAAAGCTGGGGAGGGGATTTCCGTCGCCCATATAAGTGTGGATAAATCTTCCCTCGCCTGCGATAGGATTAGCATAGGCAAAGGTATATCTCTGGCATGAAGATGGATCTCCGTTAGCGCTTTTCAGTATAGACATAGCGTAGTTGAAGCCCTTATCCTCAAAGTGGAGGATGCCTGAGATACGAGGGGTATAGTTAGGAGCATCGTCCTCAAATTCTCTTGTGCGGAGTGACTGCTCAAATGTCTGCTGTCTGTCCATGAGCTCGTAGATAGTATCAGTCTGATCGCCGTTTGTAACTATGAGCTTGTTTCCGAGAACTCTTACAGGAGCGTAGATGATGAGGTGGGGATCTTCAAGCTTTGAGGGATCGAAAGCCTGAGTGCGGATACCCTCTCCGTCCTCAACGAAAACACGGTTGCGGCTGTTAACGCTTCTGCCCATGATGAAATATGCAGTAACGGCATACTTTCCGCAGTCGGACTTACCTATGATGATACCTCTTCCGGGGTATGCGTTTGAACTGAGTTCCTGTGCAATATCGAGCTTTTTCATGGTGATTTCTCCTTTTGGATAATTATTTGATAAAGAATGTATATATCACATCGGCGGCCACGATAACAAGAACTGCGGCAGCGATGTAATTCAGCGTTTTTTTTGCGGGCCTTGAGAGCAGCTTATCGAACAGCGGCTGCACGATATACATGAAAGCTGTTCCGCCAAGGCCGAAGCGGATAGAAGTGGAAAGCGCTATCCTCGCCTGGAAATTATATTTATAGTCAGCATAGGTCTGCCAGGGCCATTTGCCTGTAGCAGCTTCAAGGATGTAGCTTGCGATAAGCTCAATCAGCGTCGCCACAGCCATACATCCGAGGAATATCAGGAATGGTTTGGCGATATTCAGCCACCTGACATCCTTTTTCCTCATAAGTTTTCCGAAGCACAGCAGGAAGCAGAGTGCTCCCACACCGTATACCGGACAGTACGGGCCGAAAAGAACTCCACGGTTTGAGAATCCCCAGCGGTAAACAACAACTTCAAGGAATACCTCATAGCACCAGCCCAGAACCGCATACATCCAGAAGCAGAGGAACAGCTTCGGGACAGATCTTTTTTCATTGATTTCCTGTCTATCCATAGCGTTGATTTTTTCAGATGCGGACAGCATAGTTTGAGCTGTCGTTCTGAGGGAAGGTATCCCATGGGGAGTGGTCTGCGAATGTACCGAGGTAAATGAGTTCACCGCCAAGGACTACTATTTCCAGTCCCTTTTCAGGCTCCCACTGACAGTCCAGTTCAGCCTGCCAGCCTATCTGACCGTCCTCCGGCTCCCTGACAGAGAGTGTGACAGGCCGCAGGCATTTCAGCAGCCTTGATCTGTCCATATCCGGAGAGAGCTCCGTACACATAGCTTTTTCTATATCCTCACGCTTATCTATCTCAGCCCATAGGTTGAGGGAATCATTGCAGTGGAGATAAAGAGCATCACAAATGCTGCTTAGCAGCTTCTGAGAAGGGGAATTGAAGTCCTTTATGCAGGCTTCTGCATATGGTACATCAGCGCCGCTGTATATGTAGATATTCATATCCTTCCGGAAGAAAGAGCTCATGAATTTGCCCTCCTGCCAGAAACGTTCTTCGTGCAGGCCGATTATCATGGTATGCCTCCTTAATGGACGTTATCAGTCCTTTATGTAAGCCTTTCCGTCAATGATATCGATCTTATCCTGACAGAAAAGTGAAGCGGCTTTCGGCAGGAGCTTCCACTCGACATTTTCCATTATCCTTTTCTGAAGGACCTCCGGAGTATCGTCACGGAGCACATCAACAGTGCCCTGAAGGATAATAGCGCCGGCATCAGCCTTTTCGTTGACGAAGTGTATAGTAGCACCGCTGACCTTGACTCCGTAAGCGAGGGCAGCCTCATGGACCTTAAGTCCGTAGAAGCCTTCTCCGCAGAAGGAAGGGATAAGAGCAGGGTGAACATTGATTATCTTATAGGCATAGGCTGAGGTAACACATTCATCCAGGATAGTCATGAATCCTGCAAGGATAACGAGGTCAGCTTTCTCCTCATTGAGTGCAGCCAGGATAGCCTTGCTGTAGCTGAGGCTGTCCGGGTACTCTTTTCTTGGTATAACTCTTGAAGGGATGCCTGCTTTTGCAGCTCTTTCAAGGGCAAATACACCTTCCTTTGAGGAGATTACGCAGGTTATCTTTCCGCCTTTTATCTCACCTGAGTGTTCAGCATCAATGAGTGCCTGAAGATTTGTTCCGCCTCCGGAAACGAGTACGACGATATTTTTCATGGGATTACCTCCGGTAAAAAATTAATAATGCAGATCTGTTTTATTATGAGCATAAAACAATGTAAGAGACATACAGCTTCCTCCCGGGTCACATAAAAGCAATAAGGATCCCGGCAGCCGATAGACCGATGCCGATAAGAATGAGGACAAGCGGTATCTTTTTGGTAAAATCCGTCTCATAGAGGTCCATGTCGGCAATTCTGAATATTTTTGGCTTCCTGGGGTCAACAAGGATAGTTATTGTATCGCCCTTGACAAAATTAAGAGAGGACCTTAAAACGGATATATAATGATGAGCCTTAACAGGACCGTTTTCGCCCTGATATTCCACATAGGGACATACGATATCACCATTTGTCTGGATAGAATCCTTTATGTCTGTGACGGTCGCCTCGATTCGCATGACATTCTCGCCGGTGAAAAGATCGCTGTAATACTTCCTGGCGATTCCGGCAGCGATCAGGATCAATCCTGAAAAAAACAGTGCGTACAAAAATGCTGAAGAAGAAATGAGCATAATGTGTCCTCCTGTTATTTAAGCATTATCCTTTCAGACACCAACGGGCATCATTATGATACCGCAGAGAGCCAGCAGACCGGCAGCTATAAAAGCAACAAGTGCCTCATAGCTCAGCTTATGGTTCTCTTCCGGAAAGAAGAAGCTTTTTGGCATCCTTTTATCCACGAATACAGTAACAGTATCGCCCTGGTGGTATTGGCAGTTTATGGCACGGATACTGTTATAGTGCTCAGCGATCATATCCTTTGAGCCATTGTTATATCTGACCATGGGGCGGCATACAGTATATGACATACCACGGCGCACAGTGATATTTTCCTGACGGTTTATGACCTCTGCAGTGAAGGGCTGAGCGTCTTTGATACGGTCAGTATGGCATTTCTGAAAGAACAGGCCAATGCCTGCAGCGATAAGAGCAAAGAGTAAAAAAGCCATAGCGGCACCTCGATACATATTGTTTTCCGGAGCAGAAGTGCTCCTCATTAATAAGCCATTATGGGCGTCCAGAATTTCCTGTCCGCCCGTACAGTATTATTTTATTATTACGAAAAGTGCAAGCAGGGCAGCGATAGCTCCTCCGAATACGATAAGCCGGAAATAGTCCTTATAGAGGTCTTCCTGGCGTGAGGAGAAGTAGAAGAACATGGGATCATCAGGGTCATAGCATACCATTTCCTCTGCACCGATCTCATAGCGCTGTTTTGAGTCCTCGACTGTATAAACGGAGGTCACTTCACGGCCGGTCTCGGTGGTATATCTGACCACAGGATACCAGCCCTTTAATCTGCCGGCATTTTTTCTTGAATTATGGTAATCAGTTATTGTTCCGTAAACGGCGATACTGTTTCTCATTCTTCTGCGGATGACATAAATATGCCATAGAAAAACGGCTGCCATAAGAATATATATAAGGATAAGTCCTTTCAGAAGAGCTCCCCGGCGGTAGGAAGCACCTACTATCACCATGGAAACAGCTGACCAGATAAGGTCTAATTTATCAACTTTCATAATTTACTCCATGCTCTTATTCAGGGAGCTGAGCGTGTCCCTCATATATGACAGTATCATCCTCTGATAGAGGTATGTCCCTGTCGATGACCTGCTGGCCGTAGATATCCGTTATGCGGAATGTATATGGTCCCGGACCCATCTCCATAGATTCAAAGTAATTATAGGGGCGGCGGTTTATCTCAACGAATTCACCCTTATCGTTGAGGTATTCCAGCTTAGTGATGGGGTAGCGGTGATTTCTCACTTGTACACCGCACCAGAAAGGTGAGCTGCCCTCTTTGAATTTATATGACATGGGAGCGTTTTCAGCCGAATCCAGCGGGATTATCTTCCAGCTGACCGGCACTCTGCCTTTCTCCACCGGAGCGATAAGCGGAAAAGCGTCTGTATAGAGGTCGAGATCGCCTTTCTTTCCTTCGGGGAGCAGGTCTGTTACCAGCATATTTATAGTACCCAGTTCGCCTGTTACCTGGATATAAGCTCCGGCGAGCTGAGCGCCGTTATAGTCGGCAAGGTTCATGGCGACTATCCAGTAGTCACGGGATACAGGGTCCAGCATAGCGCAGCCGCCCTCATATCCGCCGCCGTAGAAAGTACCCTCGCCGGTATGAACAGTGCCTTTTGGTTCGAGTATGCAGCTTTCATCTATGGTATATTCAGTATCGGAGCTGCCCGGTCCGCTGTTTCCGAGCAGGAATGCCTGAAGGTCAGCAAGCTCACTTTCGGGCAGACCGCCCTGTCTTGCAAGCACCATATCGAAAGCATCGACTTTGTGGTCGCCGTCCAGATCAAAATGCTCTCCGGCAGAAAAAGCCGGAAATACAGCAGCTGAAAAAGCTGCTGCTGAAGCGGCCAGAAGCGATATTATCTGCTTTTTCATAACATCACCCTATAATAATTTCTATAAAGTGCCGAAGTCGGCAGGAAATGGGATCTCAAAGGGATGTTATCCCTTTGGCGTATGGGGGTATGGGGGAAGGCTGAGCCTTCCCTTAAGAGCAGTCCGGACAGCTAAGCGATTCCGGACGGGCACTCCCCGCATTGCTGACCCCGGCATGACCGACGGAAGAATTTCCGTATTATCTATCAGAGAATGATAACTCCCTCTTCTGACTCGACCAGTTCACCGAGAACATAAGCGTCCTCGCCGGCAGCCTTGATAGCAGCGATAGCCTTGTCAGCATCGTTATTGTCAACAGAAACGATCATACCAACGCCCATGTTGAATGTGTTGAACATATCTCTCTCCGGGATATTTCCTGTTCTTGCGATAAGGTCGAAGATAGGAAGCACCTGAACAGCATTTCTCTCTATCTTTGCAGAGAGGTTCTTGGGGAGGGCACGGGGGATATTCTCATAGAATCCGCCGCCTGTGATATGTGAGATGGACTTTACGTTAACAGCGTCAAGAAGGCTCATTACAGCCTTGACGTAAATGCGTGTAGGAGTGAGGAGTGTCTCACCGAGAGTAGCTCCCAGGTCATCGAAGTGCATAGCAAGGTTATGCTCATTAACATCGAAAACCTTTCTTACAAGTGAGAAGCCGTTTGAGTGAACACCGCTTGACTTGATAGCAATGAGCACATCTCCTGCCTTCTGAGTATCGGGCTGAAGGATCTTTGACTTGTCAACAACACCTACAGAGAAGCCTGCAAGGTCGTACTCATCCTCAGGCATGAGGCCGGGATGCTCAGCTGTTTCACCGCCGATGAGAGCACATTCAGCCTGAACGCAGCCCTCTGCAACACCAGAAACGATAGTAGCTATCTTTTCGGGGATGTTCTTTCCGCAGGCGATATAGTCAAGGAAGAACTGGGGCTTTGCACCGCAGCAGATGATATCGTTGACGCACATTGCAACGCAGTCGATACCAACTGTGTCATGCTTATCGAGAATAAAAGCGATCTTGATCTTTGTGCCGACACCGTCAGTGCCTGAAACAAGTACAGGGTGCTGTATGCCGGTCATATCGAGCTCGAAGAGACCGCCGAATCCGCCGATGCCGGAGAGAGCTCCCTTAGTCATAGTGCGGGCGATATGAGCTTTCATGAGCTCAACTGACTTATAGCCGGCAGTAACGTCAACGCCAGCCTTCTTGTAGCTTTCGGAAAAACTGTTATTCATGTTATATCCTCCGTTTTATATGATGGAGAACTGAGTATGGAGAATGGAGAATTAATCGTTCCGCTTTTATAGAAAGTAGTTCACTAATTCTCCATTCATACATCTGAGAACGAATGAAGGAAAGATATTCCCGCCTTTCAGTTCTCATTTCTCAATTCAAAGTTATTCGTTGCCGTTCCAGCAGTAGGAGCAGAGTCCGCATTTGTCAATGCCCACAGCCTTTTCTGTACCCTCAAGGGTCTGGAATTCAAGGGAAGTGAGCTTGAGGCGGCGGCATATCTCATCTCTGAGACGGCGGCCTCTCTCATAAGCGGAGCTGCTGTATTCATTGATGTACTTAACACCCTCAGCGCCTTCAAATTCATCGATTATCTGGCGGGCAATGAGCTCCAGCTCAGAAGTGCTGCGGGAGAAGTTAAGGTACTTGCATCCGTACATTATAGGCGGACAGGCAGAGCGCATATGCACTTCCTTAGCGCCGTGCTCATAGAGAAACTCAACAGTTTCTCTCATCTGAGTGCCTCTTACGATACTGTCGTCAACGAAGAGGAGACGCTTGCCGTTTATAAGCTCATGTACGGGGATGAGCTTCATTTTAGCCACCTGATTGCGTATGGACTGATTGGTAGGCATAAAGCTTCTTGGCCATGTAGGAGTGTACTTTATAAAGGGTCTTGCGAAGGGGATACCGCTCCTGTTTGCATAGCCGATAGCATGGGGAGTACCTGAATCCGGAACTCCACAGACGTAGTCAACATCGGGGAGACAGCCGTTCTTGATATCATTTTCGGCCATTATCTCACCGTTGCGGGTACGCATTACTTCAACATTCACTCCTTCGTACACAGCATTCGGGTAGCCGTAGTAGGTCCAGAGGAATGTACATATCTTCATCTTTGAAGGATCACCCTCGCTGAGAACGGTACATTCATCAGCAGTGAGCTCAACTATCTCACCGGCAGTGAGTTCCTTATATGTATCGTATCCCAGCTTCTGGAATGCGAATGATTCTGTAGAGAGGCAGAATCCGTCGCTTCTTCTGCCTATGATGATAGGCAGTCTGCCGAACTTGTCTCTTGCAGCGATAATGCTGTTTTTAGTAAGGATGATAAGGGACATAGTACCCTCGATCTTATCCTGAGCATAGCGGATACCTTCCACGAAGGAATCTCTCTGAGCGATGAGAGCACCGATGAGGTCTCCGGAGTTGATAGCACCGGAGCTCATAGTCTCGAAGTTTGCACATCCGCTGTCGAGAAGCTCCTGAGTGAGAGCCTCAGCATTGCGGATTATGCCTACTGAACATACAGCATAGAGTCCCAGCTTTGAGCGAACCAGTATAGGCTGAGGGTCAGTGTCGCTGATACAGCCGATACAAAGCTTGCCTTTCATCTTCACAACGTCGTTTTCAAATTTTGTCCTGAAAGGAGAGTTTTCGATACTGTGGATATTTCTCTGGAATCCGAGGTCAGAGGAGTATGAGGTCATACCGCCTCTTCTTGTTCCGAGGTGAGAATGGTAATCAGTACCGAAGAAAACGTCTGTTACGCAGTCATTTTTAGAAGCTGCACCGAAGAATCCGCCCATGCTTATTCACCCATAAGTCTCTTCATGATTTCCTGATAAGCCTCTTCAACGCCGCCCATATCACGACGGAAGCGGTCCTTGTCGAGCTTTTCGTGAGTTGTGCTGTCCCAGAAACGGCAGGTATCAGGTGAGATCTCATCAGCGAGGATGATAGTACCGTCTGAAGTCTTACCGAACTCGATCTTGAAGTCGATGAGGTCGATATTGAGTCCCTTGAAGAACTTGACCATGAACTCGTTTACCTTGAAAGCGTACTTAGCGATAGTATCGAGCTCTTCCTTTGTAGCGATACCGAGAGCAAGAGCATAGTAATCGTTGATAAAGGGATCGCCGAGATCGTCGTTCTTGTAGCTGTATTCAAGGATAGGACAGAGGAGCTGCTTGCCTTCCTCAACACCCATTCTCTTTGAGAAGCTGCCTGCTGCAACATTTCTGATGATTACCTCAAGGGGAACGATGGAAACCTTTTTAACGATAGTTTCTCTGTCGCTGATCTCCTCTACGAGATGAGTGGGAACGCCTTCCTTTTCGAGCATCTTGAACATGAAGTTGGTCATGCGGTTGTTGATAACGCCCTTACCTGAGATAGTGCCCTTCTTTTCGCCGTTGAAAGCTGTAGCGTCATCCTTGTAGTCAACGATAACGAGGTCGGGATCGTTAGTAGCAAAGACCTTCTTAGCCTTTCCTTCGTAGAGCTGTTCCTTCTTTTCGATGTTTTCCATTTTAAAATTCCTCCTTGAGAATTATGTAAATGATTATATGCAATTCCGCATCACTGCGGAAATTGTAGGTGTGAGTGAATTATTTCCCGCTGTATCGGGGATCAACATAGGGCTTGCCGTCCTTGTCGAGAAGGGGCTGCATGATAGTAGAAGAATCCACATTATGTGTCACGCTGACGTAGGTCACGCCTGTGACCTTGTCCACAAGAGTCACATAGGTTGAATTGCATATTCGCTGTGCCGACAGAAGATCAAAGCGAGGCGGCAGCTGCGGAATATTATTGAACATATCATTCCCTCCTGTATCGTTTATGCCAGCAGCAGATCCGCTGCTTCCTGCGGTGTATCTGCGATAAAGTCAGCTCCTGCCGTCCTGAGCTCCTCTTCCGAGCCGTAGCCCCAGAGGATGCCCATGCATTTCAGCCCTGTTTTATGGGCTCCTGCGACATCATTTTTTCTGTCGCCTATCATAAGGACAGAGGACCTGTCGGTGATACTCATGCTTGAAAGGACGTGCTCTATGACCTCCCACTTTTCATTGCGGGTGCCGTCTATACGGGCGCCGCCTATAAATTCAAAATAGTCAGCGATACCGAAGCGGTCCAGGATCCTTTCAGCGTATTCATCCACCTTGCTTGTAGCCACCATAAGGCGGAGGCCTGAGCTTTTCAGTTTCTCCAGCATTTCCGGCACACCCGGATAGACGCTGTTTTCAAAGAGACCCTTTGTGGAGTAGCGCTCCCTGAAAATCCTTACAGCTTCAAGCACCTGCTCCTCGTTCATACCGCAGTATTCCGCAAAGGATTCATACAGCGGCGGTCCCAGGAATCTTTCAGGCTGCTCCGGCATATCATATCCCATAATAGTCAGGGAGTGCCGCAGGCAGTTGATTATTCCCGGAGCTGAGTCAGTCAGGGTACCGTCAAGGTCAAATAAAAGGTACTTGTATCTGTTCATTACAGTGCAGCTATCTGCTCCTGTAAAGCCTTGTCTTTAGCGATAACGCCGTCAGCCATATTCTTCTTCTCATCTGCCAGCTTTCCTGCAAGCTCATCATCCGAGAGGGAGAGTATCTGTACAGCCAGTACAGCGGCATTCTTAGCTCCGTCAATACCAACAGTAGCAACAGGTACTCCGGGGGGCATCATAACAGTAGCCAGAAGAGCATCCATACCTTCGAGAGCCTTTGACTTCATAGGGATACCGATAACCGGGAGTGTTGTGTGGCCTGCAACCACACCTGCAAGGTGAGCGGCCATACCTGCGGCGCAGATGATAACACCGAAGCCGTTTGTTCTTGCCTCAGAAGCGAATCTGCAAGCCTCCTCGGGAGTTCTGTGAGCGCTCATTACACGGCACTCGAATTCCACACCGTACTTTTTCAGTTCAGTGAGAGCTGATTTTACTACCGGGAAGTCACTGTCGCTTCCCATGATTACTGCAACTTTCTTTGCCATTTTCTATTCTCCAGTCATTTTATATTTCAGGCATTTTGCCTTAGGTTCAATTTAAAAAGCTATAGTCAACAGGTGCTGCCATAGAAACTATCAGTTCATTTATACCGTCCTCGTAATTGGCCGGCTCTCCGTCGACCCAGAGGTTGATACCATACATGAGCCACAGGCTGTCCTCGTTTTCAAAAAGCCATTCTTTTTCACCTTTCACATAATCGCTTCCGGAATCATTGCGGAGAGTATCGACATGGTCGGGGTCTCCGTACTGAGACAAAAACTGAGAGTAAATGGTGTTGAATGCTCTTTCGAGTTCTTCAGGGCTGTAGGGATATTTGGTACCGCCTTTGCCGTCTGCTTTTCCGCCTAAATGGTAGCCGAAGCAGGTCAGAGCCTTGTTCCTGTCGAATTCAACGAACATATTTCCGGCGATGCCTGTACCGAAAACATTTTCCTTATCGAGGAGCCATGTATAGCATTCTCCGCCTTTGAAAGTCTCTTCGGATAAGTCATAATCTGTACCGGTAACAGCAAAGGTCTCATCCATTGAAAGGCCGGTTTTCAGAGAGGTGAAGACGTTAAGACCGTCTGTGGGGCCCTGTGCTGTATCAGGAAGATGAGCTTCGGAAACGTTCTCGGTGGTATCTTCCTCTGTGACAGCCTCAGTAGTTTCGGGTTCTGTCTCTGTTTCGGTCTCAGTGATATCTTCTGTTGTATCGGCAGTCGCAGCCTCGGTCTCCTCAACGGAGGTCTCTTCTGTTGGTGCAACAGTAACTACGACTTCATCGCTGTCGTCTGTACCTTTGTCTTTATTTCCGCAGCCTGTCAGCATAAGAGCTGAGGCTGCAAGGAGCGCCATTATTCTGAAGCCTGTATTTTTCATAGTATCATATCTCCTGTTTAGCTGGAAGTGCTGCTGGTTCGGAAGCTGTTTTTTCCGGAGCAGTTTCATTTTCCGGCGGTTCCGGCTTAGGATAATCAGGATGAGCCTGGAGGAACTCTCCGGAGACTGTAGTCAGCTCTGTAAGAGAGGCTCCGCTGAATTCGACGACAGCTTTATAGTCGTCGGTAAGGGTATGCGGCGGCTTGTCCTCGTCATCGGTATAGGTTATCTCCGTCCTTGCAGTAACTGATGCTGCAAAGTGGGGAGTATCGTCATCGGATTTTGCTGAATATATGTATATATTAGTTATGTCGGTCAGCTTTTTGGAGAGTATCTTTTTATCGTCGGGGAACAGTACTGAAAATGAAGGACGGCTTCCCGAGCGGATATCGGAGATATACTCTCCGCTGCCTGTAAAGGCGAATTCTATATATTTTCCGGCGATGCGGGTCATTTCCTCAAGCATATCCGGGTTCAGCCTTTCGAGCAGCAGCTTGCTGGTCATTTCCATAGTATAGCTGCAATCCAAGGTGGAGCCGGTTATCTTTGCATTTGCGAGACTGAGACCGCTGCTGCTGAGATTGTAGGTGTATACGCTTCTGTCACCTGTGAGAACGAGCTGATCTCCGTTGACCGAGCAGCTGTTCCATGAGCGGGAGAACATTGGCGTCAGGTCATCATTGTAGAGGACGCAGGAGTTGTCTGAGGAGGATTCGGCGGTATAAAAGGCAAAGTCACCGGAGCTGTGTCTGGTGATATCCCTGTATATCAGCGGTACCACAACATTTCCCTCATAGTCCACACAGCCTGTCATAAGTCTTCCGCCTATCCTCTTTGAAGCGATACAGCGTCCGCTGCCGGCGAAGCTGAGCTCCAGCCATTCGGGAGCGGCGGTGATCCTTTCACTGCTGTCCACAAGGCCGTACATACCGTTATTGTCCTCAAATATCCTGTTGCCGGCGCTGTCGCTGGCGAGCAGCTTTGAGATATCGGATTTTGTATTTCCGCTTCCTGCACTTTTTGAGGTGCTGGAGTAGAATCTTGTGATAGCAACGGCCAGTATTATTACGATTATGAAGAGTACCGAGACAATGAATCTCATATGCTTAGTCAAAGGCACGCACCTCCTTTACCGGAGACCAGTGGGATTCAGGCACTTTTTTCATCAGAGCTGCTGTTCTTTTCCTTGCGGCTGCGGTAGAGCTCATCAGTTTCCTTAGCGATATAAATGGGGCGGCGCTTTGTCTCAAGATAAGTCTTGGAGAGGTACTGTCCAAGAATACCTGTACAGAAGAGCTGGAGTCCGCTGAGAAGGAATATCACGCAGATAGTTGTAGGGTAGCCTGCAACGTCCTCGCCGAATGCGAGAGTTTTTATTACAGTCACTATCATGAGTATGAAAGCAATGATGCAGCTTATGATACCCAGCAGTGACGAGATAGCGAGGGGAGCTGTCGAGAAGGCCATGATGCCTTCAAGAGAGTATTTGAAGAGTCCCCAGAAGGACCATGAGCTTGTGCCGGCAGGCCTTTCAACGTTCTCGTATTCGATATATCTTGTTGAGAATCCGACCCAGCTGAATATACCCTTGGAGAAGCGGTTGTATTCGCTCATATCGAGTATGGCGTCCACCATCTGTCTTGACATGAAGCGGAAATCCTGGGCTCCGTCAACGATCTCAGTCTGAGAGATCTTGTTCATGATCTTATAGAACTTGCGGGCAAACCATGAGCGTATCTTTGATTCGCCCTTTCGGCTGACTCTTCTTGTGGTAGCGCAGTCATACTCTCCGTCCTTGACGTAGCTGTACATCTCAGGGAGGAATGACGGCGGATGCTGGAGGTCAGCGTCCATGACGACGATATAGTCGCCCCTGGAGTTTTTCAGGCCGGCATACATACCGGATTCCTTGCCGAAGTTACGGGAGAAGGAAATATATCTTACTCTCTTGTCCCTGTCCGCAAGGGAGCGGAGAATGGGGAGAGTGTTGTCTTTTGAGCCGTCGTTGATGAAAAGGTACTCGAATTCGAGCTCCGGCCATTTTGCAGACATTCCGTCTGTGACCTTGGTTATCTCATCGTAGAACATGGGGAGTACCTCCTGCTCATTATAGCAGGGAACGACAATTGAAACGAGTTTCACAAAAAGCCTCCTTCTGGAAGAATTTTCAGAGGCAGATAAATCTACCAATACACTATTAATAATACTACAAATCCGCTTATAATGCAAGAGGTATTTTAAATTTTTATCGGAGTGTAAAATATTCTATACCCAGAGGCATGATTATTGGATAATTCATTATTTTCAGGCCTCAGAACAGGGGATCTGACCTGTTTTTTCTGATAAAACAGCACCAAAGCCGGACAGCTGATAAAAAATGCATAAATCACAGGAGATAAAATTGGTCACATTCACCTATCTTTTCAAAAAAATATAGACAAGCCGGAAAAAATCGGTTATAATAGATTGTATATAACCGCAGGTGTGTACTGCAATTTTAACGGCCGGAGCTTTGTCCGGCATCCACAGGAGAAAAACATAAATGAGAGTAATTACAGGTATCGCAAGAGGCCGCAGGCTCACTGCACCGGAAGGCCTCGATGTCCGTCCTACAACAGATAAGGTCAAGGAGGGCATTTTCTCAGCAATACAGTTCCAGATAGAAGGAGCTTATGTGCTCGATCTCTTCGCAGGAAGCGGTCAGATGGGCATAGAGGCTCTCAGCAGAGGCGCAAAGCGTGCGGTATTCGTGGATAATTCACAGCGCTCGATACGCTGCGTAAACGAGAACCTCCGCACTACAAAGCTGGAAAGGCAGGCAGAGGTCATAAGCCGGGACGGCTACGACTTCATTAAGCTTACCAGACAGGCCTTTGATATAATCATCCTCGACCCGCCGTATCGTCACGACCATATCGCAAACCTCCTGCCTGTAGCTGCAAGAAAGCTCAGGGAGGGCGGCTGCATCATATGCGAGTACGAAGCGGAAATGGAGGAGCCGGCTGTTCCGGAGGGGCTCACCCTCAGGAAGACCTACCACTACGGAAGGATCAATGTTACGATTTTTGACAGACCCGAAAGTGAGGCTGATGAAGAATGAGAAGGATAGCAGTCTGCCCGGGAAGCTTCGATCCGGTGACCCTCGGTCATCTTGATATAATAACAAGAGCATCGAAGCTGTTCGATAAGGTCATAGTGCTGATATCGAGAAATGCAGGCAAGGCTCAGCCGAGTTTTACGGCTACAGAGCGTATGCTTATGATAGAGTCGGTGACCCGTGACCTTGACAATGTGGTCATAGATATCCTTGACGGCCTTCTTGCTGACTATGTGAGAAGTGTTGGAGCTGTTGCCATAGTCAAGGGACTCAGAGCTGTCAGCGACTTTGAGTATGAGTTCCAGATGGCTCTTGCAAATAAAAAGCTCTATGCAGGCGCAGAGACTGTTTTCCTTACCACAGCAGCGGAGAATATGTATCTCAGCTCCAGCGTTGTAAAGCAGATAGCTTACTTCGGCGGCGATATAAGCCATTTCGTCCCCGAGACCATACTTGATGATATAAAACAAAGATTAGTTAAAGAGAGGTAATTGCTATGAGTATTGATGAGATCTTAGAAGAGATGGACGAGCTCCTTGACAAGGCATCTTCAATGCCTTTTGTATCACATAAGAAGGTAATTGACGGCGAGCGTATGCGTGAGCTTATCAACGATGTAAGACTGAATATGCCTCATGAGCTCAAGGAAGCAAAGAAGATAGAATTCGACTGCCAGCGTATCCTCAACGAGGCAAAGCTCAATGCAGAGGGTATCATCCGCAAGGCTGAGGAGAGAGCTGCACAGATAGTTTCCCGTGAGGCTATCGTTACAGAGGCTAAGAAGAAGGCTGTTGATATGCTTCAGAAGGCACAGACAGCCGCTAAGAATCTCCAGCAGAATGCAGCTGCATCTGTTGCAAAGATGCTCAATGATACAGAGAACTATTATTCACGCAATCTCCAGAGCATAAAGGTAGTAAAGGGAAAGCTCAGCTCAACTGTTGCAAACAGCAATAAGAACATGATGAGCGGAAAAAATCCCCTTGATATATGATGATATGAAACACAGGATAGCTCTATTGCTGACTGCGGCTGTGATGAGTGTGTCGTTCTGCGGATGCTCTTCATCGGGAAGCAGTTCTTCTTCCTCTGCTGAACAGACTTCTGCGGCAGAGGAGCGAGAGATCAATCACAGCGATGACCACAGTGTACTCTTTATACTTGAGGGTGCTCAGGAACAGCCGGCAACATTTCTGCTCATGCGTTCCGTACCGGTGGACGGAGAACTGGTATTTGCCGGTATACCGTCGAATGCATCCTATGATGAAAAAACGGTGGGTGAGCTATATGAGGAGAAAAAAGCCCGTGCAGCAGTCTCCCTTGCGGAGAGTATGCTTGATATCAGCATAGACTGGTTTATGGAGCTCTCTCAGGACAGCTTTGTTCAGCTCTGCGATATGGTGAGCGGAGGCTCCTCAGGCAGGAGCATCCTCGAAAGCATCACATCCGGGGAAGGCGTTACTGAAAGCCAGCGGGCTGACAATGCTGCTGAAATAATATCTGATATGGTCGAAGAGGCAGGCGGAAATTATCTTGCTGATAATATCGACGGAGCCTTCTCGATACTCATCAGAAGCACAAATAATGATATTGACCAGAGCGACTTTGATGAAAAGAGCTATGCTATAAAGTCCATGCTCCGCAGCGGCGCAAAGCCTGAAAAATACAGCTTTGAAGGCACAAGCACGGACAGTGACTTCTCATTTTTCATAGATGAGGATTCAGCGGCGGAGTTCCGGGAAAAGTATTATTAATATCAAAAAATAAGATCGGGCGAACAATGCTGTTCGCCCGATCTTTTATTCACTATTATTTATTGAGTGTGCCGTGTGAAAGTGATTTCAGATATGCATTGATAAAGCCGTCGATATCGCCGTCCATAACAGCCTGGATATTACCGTTTTCAAAGCCTGTACGGTGATCCTTTGCAAGGGTATAGGGCATGAATACATAGGATCTGATCTGTGAGCCCCATGCGATCTGGTTCTGAACGCCCTTGATATCCTCGATCTTTTCGAGGTGCTCTCTCTCCTTGATCTCGATGAGCTTTGAGCGGAGCATCTTCATAGCATAGTCCTTATTCTGGTACTGGCTTCGCTGTGTCTGACAGGAAACAACGATACCTGTAGGTTTATGGATAAGTCGTACAGCAGAGCTGGTCTTGTTTACCTTCTGACCGCCTGCACCGCTGGAACGGTAAACTTCCATTTCTATATCCTCGGGGCGGATATCTACCTCGATAGAGTCATCGATTTCCGGCATAACTTCGAGAGCTGCAAAAGATGTGTGACGTCTTCCGGAGGCATCAAAAGGAGAGATGCGGACAAGTCTGTGAACGCCTGATTCTGACTTCATATAGCCGTAAGCATTTTCGCCTTCAATGAGGATGGAAGCTGACTTCAGACCAGCATCATCGCCGTCCAGGTAATCCATGAGAGTAACCTTGTAGTCGTGACGCTCAGCCCAGTGATTGTACATACGGTAGAGCATTTCAGCCCAGTCCTGAGCCTCAGTTCCGCCTGCTCCGGCATGGAATGTAAGGATAGCATTGGAATTATCGTATTCGCCTGTGAGGAGGGTAGAGAGCTTTTCCTCTTCCAGCTTGCGCTTGAAGGTCTCGGCCTCGTCCTTTATCTCCTCAACTGATGAGTCGTCCTCCTCCTCGATAGAGAGCTCTATGAGAGTGATGAGGTCCTCCAGTGAGGCATTGAGCTTATTGTACTTATCTATTTTTCTCTCAAGGGATTTCTGTTCCTTGAGGACCTTCTGTGAATTTTCAAGGTCGTCCCAGAATCCGTCCTTAGCGGTCTCTTCTGCCAGCTCGGCAACTCTGTCCTTAGCGGCTTTAATGTTGAGAACATCGGCCAGTTCGGTCATTTCCTTGCGGTAGCCTGTCATTTCGACCCTGAGATCGTCTAAAATAATCATAGGTTCATATCCTTTCTTTGAGCCTTTAATGTGAAATAAACGCTATACAAATATTATTATAACACATTTTCTCATGTTCTGCAATGGTTTATGGAAATTTTTTTATTGAGAAAACTCAAAAAAACAGGAGTGCTCCGACATTTCAGAGCGCTCCTGTTAGAGAACGGTATCAAATTTCAGCGGAATAGATCATTCCTGTGGATCATTATTTATAGTCTGCTTTATATCAGATCTGTTTTTTGATTCGCCCTGAGGCAGTATCATAGCAGCCTTAGGGTCATATTTGATTATCAGGTTCTTTATCTCCTCATCAAGAGTGAGGTTGTATGTTATTTTGAGGGCATTAAGTGCATTGGGAATATCGTTCTTTGTGAGGAAAACTGCTGCAAGCTTTCCGGCAACACTGATGACATCCGGATCAGGACCAAAGTGGATATTGTATTTTTCCTCCAGTATCTCTCTTACCTTATCCTTGCCGATATAGCCTACAGGAGAGCCTTTAAGGTCAGCCAGGTGCTGCATTTCACGGGGGACAACAGGTCCGGGAGCCATCATAGCGCTTGCTGTATAGAAGGCAACGGCATCATCGAATTCGCCGTGTTCAGTGAGGATATAACCAACGTTTGCATATATTCTTGCAAGAGCGATAGGGGAAGAAGCTACCTTTACAGTCTCACGGGAGACATCGATAACTTTTGCCTTATTGTGTATGAGCTTATATATCTCAGCCATTTCAAACTTTGGTCCCACATCAACAGGGTTGTATTCCTGAGCCTTTTCGAGGATCGGGATAGCAGCCAGCGGGTCGCCGGTCTCTACCAGTATGTAACCGTAGGTGCTGATAAACTGACAGAAGTCGAAAGGAGTTCTGTTGAGAGTTTTCTCCGGCTTGTAGAGGAACTGATAGAGCTCGTCCTCAAAGGGATTGCGGAGTGAAACGAACTTAGCGGTCTCACCCTCCTTGAATTCCACAGTGATCTTTTTGTAGAGCTTTTCAGCCAGTTTCTTAGCCTCATTGAAATCTCTGTCGATGATGAGTTTATCTATCTTCTTGTAGATAGAGTCCAGTCTTTCGCCGTCGATATGTGTGAGGCGGATTATCTCCTCACGCTTTTCATCGGGCATATTTTCCATGATGAGTGCACCTGCGGCATCAACGCCCTCACGGTTATCCTCTTTGATGAATCGCTCGACCTCCTGTCTGAGCATAGCTTCGTTGCCGGCCTTATCGTCGGTCATTTTAGCTTTCAGTTCGTTATATATCTCTTCATAAGCCATAGATGATTCCTCATTTCATTTTTCATGTTCCGGGCCGTTGTGCTCAAGGGCCCTGTGCAGCGGATATTCTATTCTCGTTGATATCCGGCTGATAAACAGCCAACGCACTGACAGCTTGCTGCCAGTGCATTGGGTAGCGGTATAACAGGGAAGTGAAAGTCTTTATCAGAAACCTCTCTTAGCCATGTCCTTCTTGAACTTGGCATCGATCTTATCCTGCTTTTTCTTTGCTTTGAGTTCGGATTTAGTCATGAAGCGTATGTCCTTCTCTACAGGAGCGGAGGGCATAGCTGATGACGGACGGGAAGCGGGTCTGCTGCTTGTAGGAGCCTTATACTCGCTGAATCCGGAAACATTCTGAGCAGCCTGTGCAGCTTTCTTAGCCTTAGCTTCCTTCACTGAGCTGTCGCCCATCTGAGTGAGAACGTCCTCAACTGATGTAAGGATAGGAGAATTAGCTTTAAGTCCCTGTGTTTCAATGAGGTTCTTATCGGCATAGTTCTTGGAGCTTGCGATAGCATTGATAAAGGACTGTGAAGTAGAAACTGCATGGGGGTTAACAGCGATCTTTGAGATGTTAGCTGTAGGAGTCTGGTAAGGAGCGTTCGGATCCGGAGTCTTAGGCTTTCTCGGAACGTAGGTGTGCTGAGGAGCAGACCTCTGAACGTTTGCATTAGGCTGCTGAACTGGTCTTGCAGCCTGCTGCTGGACGGGAGCAGCCTGGGGTGCCTGTGGTGCAGCCGCAGGTGCCTGAGGAGCTGCCTGCTTTGGAGCGGGAGCAGCTGCCATAGGAGGCACAGGAAGCTTCTGTCCGGGAACGGGAGCGAAAACTGGCTGACCGTTCTGGTCTATGCCTGTCATCTGCATCTGGATGTATGTATATACAGGCTGACCCTTCTGATCGTATCCTGCAAACTGTGGAACGTTGATGATCTGGGGCTGTGCAGGAGCTGCAGGTCTTGCAGCGGCAGCATTGAATGGAGCTGCTGAAACATTAGTTTTATCCATATTTACCTCATCGCTTTCAGCCGGAGCAGCACTGCTGTATACCGGCTCTGTTGTATCAGGCTCAGCCGGAGCTGAAGCCATTGTCTCTGCGCCAAGAGGAGCGCTTGGAGCGATATCCTCAAGGACTGGCTGAGCTGTTTCTGCAGGAGCGATAGTCTCAGGAACAGGAGCTGTTACAGCTTCCTGAGCATTATAGGAGATATCGTCCAGAACAGGAACGGCTTCCTCAGGTACAGCAGGAGCGATATCTTCAGGCATGGGAGCTGCTGTGGGAGCGATATCGTCCAGTACAGGAGGAGTTATATCCCCGATAGCGGGGGCAACTGTTTCCGCAGCAGGAGGAATAGGGAGTTCATCCATCTCTGCGGGCATTGAGGGAGCTGTAGCTGATCCGCTTACGGACTCAGGTCTGTAGCCGTATGCATCATAAGAATTGAGTACTGTAGTTTCCTCTTCATCATATTCATCATCGGAATATGCAGCAGGAGCGCTGAGGACTTCAGTCTCGCCGTAGTTGGGAGTGCCGAGGACTTCTGTCTCACCGTAGTTGGGAGTACCGAGGACTTCAGTCTCGCCATAGTTGGGAGTGCCGAGAACTTCTGTCTCACCATAGTTGGGAGTGCCGAGCACTTCTGTCTGAGGAGATACAGACTGTACATTTCCGTTGAAGAGCTGGTCTGCAACGTTGTTCCACTGCTGCTCCGGTTCCTCATGAGGAGCCGGGTGCTCATATACAGGCGGAACTTCATATCCGGGCTGAGGAGCATAGTTGTTGGGAGCATTGTATACAGGCTGGTGCTCATATGAAGGCTGAGGCTCATAAGCAGGAACATCCTGTGGTGAATAAGGAGCCTGAGCAAAAGGATTATGAGCAGCCATATAAGGATTCTGGACGGGAGCGAGCTCGCTTTCATCCACATCAACAACAGAATTATCATTGCTGTAGCTGCCGGTGGGCTCTGCTTCGTAGCCGGAATAATTTGCAGCAGGTTCTGCCTGAGGATGACCGATAGAAAACATCTTCATGATATCATCCTCAGCCTGAGCAGGCTGTCCGCCGGGAACGATATCTGCCATTTCCTCCGGTTCGTTATAAGCCGGAGTCTGCGGAGCGTACTGATCTTCAACAGTATCAGCGCCGGGAGCAGAAATAGCAAACTGAGCGAGGAAGTCATCCTGAACAGCGGCCTGAGCCGGAGTGGAAGCGATATCTTCCTCTGGCTTCTGAACGGCGAACTGAGCGAGGAAATCGTCTTCCTGCTGGGGTTCATCCTTTGGAACATTTATAGCGAATGCAGCCAGGTCGTTATCCATAGGGACGCCTGTGCCGGGGATAGTCTGGAGGTTAGCGAGACGCTCAGCTTCTTCTGCGGCTTTTCTTGCCTCTTCTTCGGCAGCAGCCTTTGCAGCTTCGGCAGCTTCTCTTGCAGTTTTTGCCTCTTCCTCGGCTCTTCTGCGGGCTTCTTCCTGAGCTCTTTCCTCTTCGAGGCGTTTTTCCTCAGGAGTTTTTGTTATCTTTGCGGTAGTATTTCCCAGCGGTACGATGCCCTCGTCATCGAGACCGCGTTTAGCTCTTGCCTTTTCCTCCTTGAGGATACGGGACATTTCTTTTTTATCGGCTTTGATGATGAGCTTAGCCAGCTTTTCCTTACATTTTTCGCAGGTGATCTCCTTGAGGTCTGTCATAGTATTTCCCCTGCGGTATTTGGTCACGTTCTCAGGTCTGAGCAGGTTTATGCCGCAGCCTGTCTTTTTTTCATCGCAAGTGCCGTGTACTTCATCGTTGAACGAAGCTGTTACGAGTGTAATATCCATAAAAGTCTCCATCCCTCACCGATAAGGCGAGTTCCGCTTTACGGCAGCGGCCGCCGATTTCCCAAGATCCACGCATCGTATCAGATGCAGCCGGTGTGTTTGGAGAGGAGAGACAGGGCTGCGCTCATGCGGGACATATAAATACACATATATTATACCCTAAACAGGAGAAAAAATCAACACTTTCTTTAAAATTCCCTCGAAATATTATACGATTTTTAAAATTTTGGGAGAAAATAACAAATCGTTATCTCGTTTTTTGTCCATATTTACATCCTTAAAATAAGCTTAAAATAATCTTAAGTTACTGGTTGTGAATAAAAGGAACATAGTTTCAAAAATTGCTATATTTTAACAATATAGTTGACAAAAAACTATAGGAATGATATACTATTATTAAATATTAGTGAATTATATGTGAATTTCTGATGTATAGAAAAGAGATAACGGATGCACCTTGCGAGGGGGGCTCAGAAAGGGCTTCCGGTCAGTATTCACTCTCACTTTTATTAATTAATGATTAACGGAGGACATTATGAAACGATTCTATAGGCGTACTGCAGCAGGCATAATGAGTCTGGCACTGACTCTGGCCTCATCAGGGTTTACAGCAGCACCCTCAGTAAAAGCTGCTTCGCAGGGGATATCTATAAATGAGGTATGCCCTAAGAACACAACATATCCGGCTCCTGACGGAGGATTATACGACTGGATAGAGCTTTATAACAGCTCGGGAAGCTCAGTCGATATCAGCGGCTGGGGCCTTTCAGATAAGGATACAAAGCCTTATCGCTACACATTTCCGTCGGGAACAGTTATCGGCGCAGGTCAGCGTCTGACTATATTCTGCGACGGAACAGCAGGTGCTGATAATGCTTCTATCGTACCCTTCGGCCTCTCAACTTCAGGTGAGACACTCACTCTGACAGATACTTCCGGCAACGCAGTAAGCACCGTGACATTTGAGTCCCTTGCCTCTGACGATTCCTGCGGACAGTATCCCGACGGCAGCGGTGAGTACTTCACTCTCAGAGGCACTCCCAATGCAGCAAATGCAGCTCCTGAGGGGGCAAATGCAGTAAGACTTCCGGAGTTTTCAGCAGAGAGCGGATTCTATGGAAGTGAGTTCCAGCTCAGCATAAATGCTCCTCAGGGAACAACTGTATACTATACCACAGACGGCAGTGACCCAACAACCTCATCTGAAAGATATTCCGGAGCGATTCGTATATATGACCGCACAAATGAGCCTAATGTATACAGTGCAAGAACTGATATCAGTGCTGATAAGGTAACTGCTCCCAGTGAAAACGTTGACAAAGCTATGGTAGTAAGAGCTGTTGCAGTTGACGGTCAGGGCAGAGTCAGTGATATTGTCACAAAGACCTATTTTGTAGGAACTACGAACGGTTCTTATTATAAGGATATGAAGGTCATCTCCCTTGTTACCGATCCGGATAATCTCTTTGATTATGAAAAAGGCATCTATGTAAAGGGCAAGATCTATGATGATCTTTACGGCCAGAGCAGTCAGCAGCCCGGAAATCCGGGTGATCCTGCTGGCCCTGGCAATCCGGGAGGTCCCGGATTCAACTGGGGCGATTTCGGAAACTGGGGAATGCCCGGCGGCGGATTCGGTATGCTGAATCCCTGGGAAATGGAAGCCAACTATACTCAGCACGGACGTGAATGGGAGCGTCCGGCTTCTATCGAGGTATTTGAAAACGGTCAGAGCGTTCTTGCACAGAACGTAGGTATCCGTATCAAGGGTGCTGCTTCCAGAAATACTCCTCAGAAGAGCTTCAATCTCTATGCCCGTATAGACTACGGCAAGGCAGAACTGGAGTACGATTTCTTCGACGGCAGAGCAACAAAGGCTAAAAACGGAAAGAAGATAAATACCTATGAAGGCGTTACAATCCGTAACGGCGGAAATGATAACGGAGGTATGTTCTTCCGTGATTCGGTAAATCAGCGCCTTGTTGAGGGAAGAAATATGGCAGTCGAGGCTACCGGCGAGTGCATGGTATTCATCGACGGCGAATTCTGGGGCATCTATCAGCTCATAGAGAGAGTCAGCGATGACTACATAAACAGCCATTACGGCATCAAGAAGAGCGATGTGGTGATCGTAAAGAACGGTGAAGCGGAAGAGGGTACCGAGCAGGACCTTCAGGACTGGAATCAGCTCGTCCAGACTTATGCTTCTGCCGATATGACCAATGCCCAGAACTATGAACAGCTCTGTGAGAAGGTCGATATACAGAGTTATATCGACTACTTCGCAGCTCAGATATACTGGAACAATGCTGACTGGCCGCAGAATAATTTTGCTGTATGGCGTTCAGCATTATTGGATGAGACCAATCCCTATGCAGACGGAAAGTGGAGGATGTTCCTCTTTGATACAGAGTATTCAACAGGACTGTACAATATGAACACCACAGTCTCAGACAATACCTTCTCACGCATCCAGAGAAATAACGATAACGAAAGCAGGATGTTCAACAACCTGCTGAAAAATGAAAAATTCCGTGAGCAGTTCAACCTGACTATGATGGATCTCATAAATTACAATTTCGATAACGAGAAGGCTCAGTCTGTTATCAATTATTTCGACCAGAATTATCGTCAGCAGATAATAGATACCTTCAAAAGATACAATATCGGAGTATCCTCTTTCGGCGGAGGAAGCCCTGAGCAGACCTACAGTAGCGCACTCAGTACTGTACAGAATTTCTACAGCCAGCGAGCTCAGACTATCCAGCAGCATATGAGACAGGCCTCAGGCCTTACCGGAAATACCAATACCCTTACAGTTAACAATCAGACCGATAAGGGTACACTCATGGTCAATACGATAAAGCTTGCAGACAGCGACAGCAAGTGGTCAGGAAAGTACTATGATGAGCAGACAATGACCATCCAGGCACAGCCTAAGGAGGGTTATAAGTTCAGGACATGGGATATCAGCGGCAATGTGGCCGGTGTTGACCTTACATCACCTGTTGTTTCATTCAAGCTCACATCCGATGTTAATATCACAGCAGTATATGAAGCTGACAGCAGCGATCCCGGTATCACCACCACAACTACAACTGTTCCTCAGCCCACAACTACGACCACTACCACAACTTCTCCGCAGCCCGATCCGAACAGAGTATGGGGCGATGCAGACTGCGACGGAAATGTAAAGATGAATGACGCAGTTCTCGTAATGCAGTCCATATCCAATGCTGACAAGTACGGAGTTGACTCTAACGAGCAGGGTCATATAACAGAAAAGGGACAGGCCAATGCCAACGTATATGAGAACAGCACCAGCGGTATCACTCCGCAGGATGCTCTCTACATACAGAAATGGCTCCTGAAGAAGTTCCCATCGCTTGACCCAAAGAATTTCGACCCTAACGTATAAACACTTAAAGGACCGCTTGATGCGGTCCTTTTTCTGCATTATTGTGCATTATACCTGCATATGCAGAGATTGACATCATTTTTAAAAAGTGTTAGAATTAAAGAAAAATGTATGGAGATGTTTTATGTACAGGACTATCTTTTCCCATGTGGGAGAATACAAGAAACAGGCTGTACTGTGTCCGCTTTCAATAGTGGGAGAGGTTATTATGGAGGTCACTATACCTCTTGTTACAGCCAGAATGATCGATAACGGCATAAAGGCCGGAAATATCAGCTATGTTACAGGTATGGGCATACTTATGGTATGTATGGCACTGGTCTCACTTTTTTTCGGAGCGCTGGCAGGAAGGCTGAGTGCTGCAGCCGATCCGCCGGTGCTTATACTTGATGAGGCCACCAGCTCCATAGATACCAGAACAGAGGCGATGATCGAAAAGGGAATGGACTCTCTCATGGACGGAAGAACCGTATTTGTTATAGCTCACAGACTGTCTACAGTACGCAATTCCAATGCGATAATGGTGCTTGAGCATGGACGTATAATCGAGCAGGGAGACCACCTCCGTCTCATAGCAAAGCATGGAAAATACTATCAGCTTTATACTGGTATGTTTGAGCTTTCCTGATGAGCTGGATAACAGTGTTTGTATAATACGCATATGTATTTCAAGTGAAATTTGTACAATAAAACTATTGAAAAATTGAAATAAATTGTGTATTATATTAATAGACATTGTATTAAGGAGGACATGGATATGATAGGAAAAAGATTTACAGCAGCAGTGATCCTTTGTGCTGTTCTTTGCGGAGCCTCGGTCTCATGCGGCAGCAGTTCCTCTGGTTCCTCCAGCTCTGAGGTGCCTACAGCTGCCTCAGAAGATAATATCGAAGAGGCAGTAGGCGCAGAGTCCGGAGACGCTTTTCTCTACATCAACGAGGAGCAGGGCTGGATACAATATGCCGGCAAGAAGGACGATCCTCTTCACACGATGCTTGCCTATGATGCCGGAGTCCCGCATATAACCGGAAACGGCAGTTATACGGTCAGTGTCACAGCTGATACAGAAGGCTTCAGGTTTGATACCACAGGAGATGTGAACGATGACAGCATAAAGCCCAGCGGACTTATGTTTGCGGCAGTTGTCATAAAGGACGGAAAACAGCTTTATCCGAATGCAGCTATCACCATAGATGCTATACGAGTGAACGGCAGCGAGATCAAGCTCAAAGCCAAGGGCTATACCTCGTCGGATGACGGGATCGAGCTGCGCTCAAATATCTATAATCAGTGGGTGGACGGTATCCCGGGAGATGCGATGTCAGCTGACGGAGCGGTATCTCCGGACAGCACCGAGTATTCTGCACAGATCGTGGATCCGGCAGATTTTAAGACATGGACACAGGTGGAGGTGGACTTCACTGTATCCGGAATATAAAGTCAGTTCCGACAGTTTCAAGTTTTTTTCATATAATTTCTTCCGTTTTTTTGTCTGATCTCTGTCTGTACAACGCTTTTTAGTTGTACAGACAAATTTTTTTGCTCTTTTACAGGAGGGGACTGCGGAACTCTCCGGAAGGAGGAACTATGGAGATAATCGCAAACGGAAAAAATATTCCCACTTATGAGTTCGGGGATCTGCTGATTCAGGGGGAGGAACTGGCGGATACGATAATCTTTTATGTGGACCGATTTTACAACGAATATGACCTTTCGGATCATTCATTTGTCATTACCGGCCTGACCTCTGAGGGATATGAGGTCGAGCAGGCTCTTGAAAAGGAAGTGGAGGCGGAGAGACTGAAGCTGATCTGGAAGATAGCCGCCGGATTTACTGAGGACGCAGGGGAGCTGAAGCTCTGTATGACGGCATTGCCGGAATATGGAGAGATCGATCATATCATCAGATATGCGATGCAGCCGGTAAGGGTGAGACCATTCCCGTCCGGACGGAGACGTCCTGAACAGCAGCAGTGAGCTATACTATTTAAAAAGGGTTACATTTTGAGGTCCTCCGGGGCCTCTTTTTTTATACTTACTGCCCATTTTATATTAATAATCATATATCTATATGGCAAAAAT
Organism: Ruminococcus flavefaciens; assembly: GCA_002371825.1. Classification (GTDB taxonomy): domain Bacteria; phylum Bacillota; class Clostridia; order Oscillospirales; family Ruminococcaceae; genus Ruminococcus; species Ruminococcus flavefaciens_L. The sequence goes on from DFHF01000003.1 coordinate 47,902, forward strand.
ATGACAATTGGACAAGGCGGTTTTTGTCAGTGACGGCAAAATGCCTAAATTGGGATTATGTGTTTTGCTGTAGTTAACAATTCTATAAAAAAAGTGAAAAAACTTGCGCTTAAATGTTGCAATTTAAAGTTGAGTGTGATATAATATTTGTATAAGTTTAACAATCGGTGGCATTGGGACATCAATGCTCCTATTGTGCTGTCTTGAAATTTTGATTTTTGTAGAAATAACCCCGGCCTTTTTGAGAAAGATTTTACGAAGGGTATAAAACTTGGTGAATATTAATAAAAATGGTAGGATTATTTAAGTCAAAAAAGCGATTGAAAAGTAACTGTTAAAATGTTATAATTGTAATTGTTAAGACAGTGTGAACGAACAGCAAAAGCAATATTTATGGAGGTGGTTTCATGAAGAGTTTTTCCTATGTAGCCCAGGACGCAAAAAACCAGCAGGTCAAGGGCGTAATCAATGCGGAAAACGAGCAGGAATTCTTAAAGAAGATTAAGGAAAAGGGCTTGTACGTTAAGGATTACAAGGAAAGCGATTCAACCGAGTCAAAATCATTGTACAAGTTTAAAACCAAGGATCTGGCATTCTGCTGCCGTCAGCTCAGCGCTATGCTTACCTCAGGTCTTACGCTTGTAAAATCAATCGACATTCTCACTAAAGAACAGGAGAATGAAAAGGCAAGAGCGATCTGGCAGGACATCTACGAGAATGTTCAGAAGGGTGAATCCTTCTCCTCAGCTCTCGAAATGCACGAGGGATCATTCCCGGACTTCCTGATCTCAATGGTAGGCGCAGGTGAGACCAGTGGTTCACTGGATATCATCATGCAGCGTATGTCAGATCACTACCAGAAGGAAAACAAACTGAAGAATACCATCAAGGGCGCTATGATATATCCTATCATACTCCTGGTACTCTGTATAGTTATCGTTATCTTCCTCTTTACGTTCATCATGCCTACGTTTATCGATATGTATGAAGACCCGTCGACCATGCCTCCTCTTACCAAGATGATGAAGGGCATAAGCGACTTCCTGAGAACAAAGTGGTATCTGCTCATTGCAATAGTTGTTGCACTTGTTGTAGGCTTCAGATATGCACTTAAATCTCCAGGCTTCCGACTTAAATTCGACAGGCTTCTGGTAAAGGGACCGGGCTTCGGACCTCTTATCATGAAGATATATACCGGTCGTTTCGCACGTACTCTCTCTTCACTCTACTCCAGCGGTATCCCGATGGTAGAGAGCCTTGAAAGAGCTTCAGCTATCCTCGGCAACTCCTACATCGATGAAAAGTTCATCGACGTTGTAGACGAGGTAAAACAGGGTGAATCAATATCAGCTGCTATCACCAGAACAGAGATCTTCGAGCCGATGTTCACATCAGTTCTTTATGTCGGCGAGGAGTCCGGTGCGCTGGATTCGATCCTTGAAAAGACTTCAGATTACTATGAGGATGAATCTGAATCAGCCGTTCAGCGTCTCGTAAGCATAATCGAGCCTGTGCTCCTTATCTTCATGGGCGTTATCATCGGTCTTGTAGTCTGCGGTATTTACCCTGCACTCTATGGTGCGTTCGAAGGTATCGAAAACGAATAAAACGGAAAGGTGGAAAGATAAATGCTTTCATTTGATATTACCGATAGAAATATACGTGTCGTTAAGGGAACAGAAAGCAACGGAAAGATCAAGATCAGCTCCGCTGCAAACCTTAATGTAGAGGAAAACCTCATCGTAAACGGCCATGTTAAGGATGTCCCCAATGTGGCTACACTCATCAATGCAGTTCTTAAAACACATAAAATGCCCGATAAGGAGGCTATCGTTTCGATCTCCTCCAACCTTACAATATTCAAGGAAATGAATGTTGCCAAGGTGAAGACACAGGATCTCCAGAAGGTAGTTAAGCAGCAGATGCAGGCTGAGCTCAATCTGGACGATTCCTACAGCGTATCCTACATCATCGTAGGTGACGCTGAGGACACAGAGGGCGGCGAGCCTGCTTACAGGATCCTCGCTACTGCTTGCCCCTATGAGATCGTAAACAGCTACAGAGAAGTGTTTAAGCTTCTCGGTATCTCACTCAGATCCGTAATGATCGGATGCAACTGTATAACAAAGGTTCTTCTTGCTGATACAAAGATCAGATCCAAGATGCCTCTCCTTGCAGTTCAGATCGATAATAACTTTATCTCACTCAACCTTTATGAGCAGGGCTCACTTTCATTCTCACGTTTCGCCTCCATCGATGCCGCAGACTACGGCTACTCCGATGACTACGTTTTCGAGGCCGTTAATGAGAATATCTTCCGTATGTTACAGTTCCACAGAAGCCGTAACACCGGTGAGACCATCGAGAACGTTATCTTCTACGGAGATACACATGAGTATGTAAGACTTACAGATGAACTTGAAAAGCTCGATCTTAAGACCAGCCTTATCAATGTTCCTCCTCAGATCCACGGACACGAAAACCTTGAATTCTCTCTCTACGCTAACGCTATCGGCGCTATGTTCAAGAGAAACAAGGATACAGAGAAGATCAACCTTCTCGAAACAGATCTTGGCTCTATCGTTAGAAGCAAGGTAAAGAATGACAACTCAGGCAACATCGTACTCCTCGGAGCTCTTGCAGCTGCTCTCCTTATCGTAGGCGGCACATATCTTGGTTTCCATCTTAAGAATAAGAGCATCGAGAAGGATATCACAGAGGCTCAGGATTTTATCGACAGTGCTGATACAAAGAAGAAGCTCGACCATATTACCGAGCTCGAAGGCAAGAGAGATATGGCGATCTCCTACGAAACAAGGATCCAGAATGCTCGTGCTGCTTATGATTCACAGCCGGTTATCCTTGGCTCGAAGTTTGATATTCTCAGAACAACAGCTATAAATGTCTGGGAGAAGAAGCTCTACGAGGGCAAGGAAGATGACAAAATAAACGGTGTTATTGAATACCATGGCTATTCAAACGGCAATCTCAGCGTTGATCTCTATATAGATGCAAGAGATGATGAAATGGCTCAGAAATTCCCGGCAGAATATGCTGAAGAGATCCTTAAACTTGAGGATGAATCACACAAGAAGATCTTCAGAAAGATAGTATATTCAGGTTATGAAGTAACTAAGGGCGAGAAGGATGATGAGCATCCTGAAAAGGAAGTAAAAGACGAACTCCATATCAAGCTTGATCTCGAGCTCACAGGAGAAAAGAGTGCTGCTGCTGACATTTTTGCTGCTGAAGAAGCTGCCAAAAAAGCAGTAGAAGAAGAGAATAACTAAGGGAGGTTGAGCTGAAATGAAATTAAATTACAGAGATAAGGTAATACTCGGTATCATTCTTGCTGTATTTATTATTATCGGCGGTTTCGTTGGTCTTATAAAGCCTTTGAGAGCGACTATCAAGGATAATGAAGATAAGCGCACAGAGGTCGAGGATGAGAGAGACAAAATTGAAAGACGTATAGCAACAGCTACAGGCCTTAAGAATGACATCGATGAAGCATTTACCAATGCTGAAAAACTTGGAAAGATATTCGTAACAAAGAGCGATATCGACAAGACTACACTCCTCGATAAGTTCATGCAGAGCTATGCAAATGACTGTGAGGTCCGTGTAACAGAGCTTAAGGTGGATGATACTGCAGCAAATGCACTTTCATACTACTATAAGCCTTATTCAGAGGTTGCTACATCACTTCGTGAGAGTGCAGATATCAATGGCACATTTGAAAAGCAGATAGAAGAAGACAGAAAAGAAACAGATACTATTGAAGGCAGAAACGTTGAAACTATCATGTCTACAAGATACGGTCTTGAGGTAATCGGCGAAAAGCAGAACCTCTGGAAGTACATGGATAAGATAGCTGAGACAGACAGTGCTATCCTTATTACATCAATCGATTTTGAAAGATATAATGAAGATGACGATGAGAAGGAACAGAAGCCTGCTGCTCAGAATAACAACAATAATGCTAATGATCAGCAGAATCAGAATCAGAATAATGATGAGGACGAAAAGAGACAGAATATCGAAGACGATACAGTTCTCAAGTCTTCAATCGTTATACAGCTTTATTCAATCTATAACATGGAAAAACCAGTTACAGAATAATCGCACTATCCGTATCAGTTGTTGAGAAATGATAACCAGAAAGGCGGTTAAGAAAGATGAAAACTGAGAAAAAAAGAACCCTGAAGGGTTCGGTACTGTTCACAGTTGTCTCAGTTCTGGCGCTCATGATAATCTTCATGACAAGTGCGCTGGCACTGGCATCGGCTGCAAACAGGCGAGCTCACAAATCTTACTCGGCATCTCAGGCTTCGTATACCGCCCGTGCTGCGATCGACAGTATCCTCGCAGCGGTGGGAACGGATAACGAATTCGCAAATGCAGTTGCCGGAATAACAGAGGGAGGAAGCATCAGTGTCGATGTCGGCATTAATGAACCTTCACTGGGTAAGATCACAAATGCAACTATTTCTTACGATGGCACAGTAAGTATCTTCGATCCCCAGAAAATGCAGTGGGTGGAGAAGAACAGACTCCTCATCAGCGCTGATGTAACACTCGGCGGTGAGACTACAACAATAACATCACATGTAATTCAGGATCCCGTTGTCAAGTCTGACGACGGCCCTGGTTACCTTACAATGGGTGGAACAAGCCCTAACGGAAACGGCGGTACCGTTCTCGGTGGTTCTTACATCGGTATGGGTATCGGTGCACCTGATGATTCAGGAAAAAATCAGTCCTGGAACGACGGTCTTACATATTTCCGTTACAAGGAAGGCGATCCCTATCCGATCACTCTTGAGGATCGTAAGTACTGGACAGGAATCACCTACACTCCTAAGGATCAGAACAAGCAGGAAGCTCCTATAGCTGTTAACGGAACATATAATATACAGACCCAAATGGCATTTTACTTTACTCAAAAAGGAAAAGGTGCTGTAATATGGGGAGACCTTATTAATAAGAATCTTGAAGATGGCAGTTTTAAAAATGGTGCTGTTTATTGTGATTTTACTGATGAATTTAAGAAAGTAGCAAATTCCGGGCTTAAGTTCACTGAGATACCTTATATTTATGTAGATGGAGATTTTTGGCTTTCAACTGCAAGTGATTGTATCATAGGAAGCAAGGATGGAGATATTCCGTTCAACTTCTTCGCAGGTACAATGAACACAAAGCAGAACAGTAATGCACTGATCAATGCAAACGTTTATCTTATGGACGCTGGCAAGACATCAACTCTTCAGATGGGAGATACAAAATTCAGTTCATGGGTAAGCTCTGTTTATAACAAGAGCGATGCTTATAATAAGGCATCAGGCTTCTACTCAATGGGAAGCATCGATTTCACAGGCGACGGTCCTGTTGATATCAACGGCAGCATCAGAACTGAAGAAAATCTTAAGATATCCTCTGAGATGTCAGTAAATGGTGATATCGTCTGCGGCGGTACACTGAACATCGACACAAATAAGTTATCTGTCAAGAACGGAACAGTTTACGCAAAGGCTGTAACAGGTACAAATATCACTGCAAACAATGCAGGCGGTGTAAAGCCTGGCTATCATCAGGGCAATATAAACTATATCCTTGCAAAGAATATAGAATATCCTGGTGTAGAAGATGATGGATCAATTACAATGACTCACGCTGATTATGCATGGGTATTACCTTCATTCATGGATTCGCATACAGGAACACCTGTTGCCGGCGGAAATGCTATAGACTTCGGCGGAGCAAGTATCGAGGGTTTCTATGATGAAGAAATCTTTAAAGGACTTCCGGCAAATGACGACGATACAAACCTTGAAAAGGTTTACAAGGCAAATGTATATATCAGAGACGCTGACGGCCAGGAGGTTTCTGCTAACGAAGCCGCTGATTCAGCTAAGTCCTGGACGTACAAGGGAGAAAAGGGCACTATCACTATCAAGCCTGTAGAGGAATTCTATAAGGATCGTAATGAGCCCATTTATCCTGAGAATGCCAAGAGAGAAGTTCTCATGGGCGTATCTGGTCCTGTAAAGGGAACAGAAGGCCATATTGCAAAGTCTGCAGCTCCTGCTGCTGTAAACAATAAGGTATATACTTCTGCAAGTCTTGTAGGAAATGTTGAAGAGAGCTGTACTCTTACTGGTTCATGGGCAAGAACTGTAACAGTCAAGACAAAGGGCGAGGATATCCACGTTCTTCTCGACGGAGTTACATTCGATAACCCTGAGAACCCCGGTGAAGCTCGTATCTACGTTGACGAAAAGGCCGGCGGACACGTTTATTTCTACTTCAAGGGCAAGATCGTTTCAAACTACAGCAATCCTTCAGAAGTTGAAAAGACAAAGCTCTTCGACACAGTTAAGGACCTCATGTCCAAGTGGGGAATCGAAGACAATATCGACGAGCCTAAGCCTGCTCTGACTGAAGATCAGACTCTGGTGATCGGTCAGAATGGTCAGACAAACAAGGCAAAGGGCCCTGGTTTCGAGGTAAAAGAAGGCAACCATATCTCAATAACCGGAAGCACTAAGATCAGATGCGATGGCGAGTGGAATTTCCTTGAAGGTAAGACAGTTGATATCTATCCTCCTGCAAGCGGAACTCTCTGGGTTCACCTTGATAACGTAAAGGCAAGAAACAACTGTAAGTTCCTCATTCACGATCTGGATAATAACGGTAAGCAGAAGGGCGGCTTTGTTAACTTCTATGTAACAGGCACAAACAATCTCGATAATACACCTATTGTAACCGATTCATTTGATAAGGCTGCAACATCAGGCAAGGATTATCAGATAGTTTCAGATCCCGGCAACCCTTCACTTTACTCCAGCAAGGTTCCGGCAGAGAATACTATCCCTTCACCAAGGGTAAATCTCTATTCTGATACAACATATACAGCTACCATACAGGCGCAGAACAACTTCTTTATTACAGCTTACGTTCGTGCACCTTACATGATATGTGATGTAAGCAACTTTGGCGGTTTCTATGATTCATTCATGCTCAATCACCTCTACTACGACGGAATCAAGCTTGGTTCAATGAATACTTCCGGTTGGAAGGGCGGCGGAAAGAACTGCCAGCGTCTCGGAATCGTTGGATGCTTCAACGTATATGACTATCCTTCACAGAATGACTGGACACTGCTCTACATCAAACAGACCGATGATAAAGGTCCAAACAACTCCGTTCCATCTGCTGATGGAGCACACACATACGCAGTAGTTGATTATCTCGACTATTAAGGAGGAGTGACTCATGAAAAAAACTAAAAAGAAGCTTCGTGGCATGACTCTGGTTGAAGTTATAATCGCAATACTGGTGTTTGCATTGCTCGGTATGGTTCTTATGGGTGTCGGTAACGCTACCGACGCCCACCAGAGATCAGCCCGTAAGTATAATAATAAGGTAAACGAAGAGGGGCCTATTGCTGAAGCTCAGAATGATAGCAATGCGATCCTTATCAATAAGGATTACCAGATCACTGTGGGCCAGACAGGAGGCACACCTGTAACAGTTTCCGGAAAAATGTACAGCGTCGAAGCGCCTCAGCTTGATGAGGATGGAAATATCGTTACCGATGAAGATGGAAACGTAATTCCTGATCCTAATAACGACAGAGGTAACTTCAGATTCATTGAGATCACTAAGCCTGAAGCAGCTACTCAGCCTGCAACGACTGGTCCTGCTACATGATAGGGAGGCGATCTGATGAAAAATAAGAAAAATCTGAAGGGCTTCACCCTTATCGAACTTATTATAGTTATGGCGATCTTTGGTATCATTATGGTGGGAACGATGAGTATCATCAATCCTGTCAATAAGATCATCAAGAATGCCTCACTGCAGGAGGCTAACTCCGCAGCAGTTGACAATATGAAGCGTTACTTTGAAGGAACTCTGAGATATGCCGATGCTATCGACGTATTCAACGGAGATCTTGTAGACCTGGACGGTAACAAAGTTTCAGAGGAAGACGCTATAAAGAACTTCGTAACTAATCACTATAATAACAGAACTAACCCCGGTACAGAGGATCCTCTTACCGGTAAGGTAAGAATGTTAAAGGTCGATAACGCAAACGGCGGTCAGGTCACTGAGTTTGAGTATGACTTTGAAGCTGGCTATGCTTATTACGAGTGGGAAAACAAGAGCAAGAAGACCACTAAGGACGCTCTCGGCAACAACGTAAGCGTTTATGGTACAGAGCCTTGTAAGATCAAGCTCGTTAAGAAGGACAGCAGCGTTATAAACCCTGTTTATTACGAGAATTATAATTTCTATTTCATTCCCGGCTATAACAAGCAGGTGAATACTACCGACGGTTCAAAAGCAGATTCTGCTGTGAATAAAGACGGAAATCAGGTATTTGATTCATCTAAAGACAAGACAGATATCTATTATGCATCTGTTGAACCTGTAGATCCTGCAGTTTCACCTTATGGATTCAACCGTGACCTCTTCTCACTGAGTGTCATGACCTATAAGAAGGACGACTCTATAGGAAACACAAAGGGCTATGATGATACAAAGGTTTTTGATTATTCAGGTCTTCTGTTCAAATCACCCTTCGCTCTGACAAATATCAATGTTTCGCTTGTAAACATTAACTCTTCTTTCAGCAGCGATAAGGCATCCGATAAGTATGGTCCTATAAGATGGAACGGCGAGACAAGTGAGGGTAATTACACACCTACAAAAATGGTGGATATAAGTACTCCTACTGACGGAAAGTGGGATTATGAAGAGATCAACACTATGGAAGCTAAGCTTTGCAACCAGCGTTACTGCGGTTACCCTGCTCAGCCCGGTGAGTGCCTCTACTTCATCTACACTCTCCCCGAAATGAAATAAAATAAAAAAACAGGCAGCAGTTCAAATGCTGCTGCCTGTAATTTATTTTTGCTTTATTCAAACTTCATGAGGCCGAGATACCAATCTGCTATCTTTTCACCCCAGAGAAGTCCGACGGCGATACCTATTGAAAGGAAAGGACCAAATGCGAATTTTGATTCCTTAGTTGCCATCTTATTTATCATGCCGCCGATCGCTGCGGCAACTAAACCTATCAGTGTTGAAACGATAATAACACGAGTTCCCACAACAGCTCCGGCAGCCACCATGAGAAGTGTGTCGCCAAGCTCGATAGCTCTGAAGTCTTCTCCGAATTTCTTACGGATGATCGGTCTGCTGACTTCACCTATTATAAAGAAGGGAACGCTTATGACAAGTGCTCCGATAATATGATGCTTTATGGATACACAGTCATCTGCAAAGAGATGCATCGGAACGGCACAGACGAGTATGATAGCGAGTATCCTCATATCGATCTCCATTGTGTCCCAGTCCATGAAAGCTACAACGACGAGCAGTGACATGAGCAGACAGGTTATTATGGCTTTAGCATTGATATCAAGTACCCAGAAAGTAAGTACGAAAAGTATTCCGTTCAGACTTTCTACCAAAGGATAACGTGCTGAGATCTTTTCGCCGCAGTTGTGACATTTGCCCCTGAGCATGAGCCAGCTGAATACCGGGATAAGATCGATCGGTCTGATCTTTGCGCCGCAGGTCATGCAGTGTGAGGAGCGCTTAACAAGGGATTCACCCTTTGGTACCCTCAGTATTACTACGTTGAGGAAGCTTCCGATACAAATTCCAAGGAGGAAGATCAGTCCAAGAAAAATGAATCTGAAGGAATTGCTGGTAAATTCGTCATGGAGCATATTTTCAAAGTCCATCATGAGTTTTACCCTCCTTTAATAAAATTATAATGTAATATTTATATTATATCACATATGCAAAAAATTTCAAGTAAATTTTTATAAGCGGAGGTTTGTTATGAGAAACGAGAGAATTGGTGACTACTTAGTCAATCAGGGACTGATCACAAGTGATCAGCTCCAGCAGGTTCTTGCGGCCCAGAAAGAGGCCGGAGGCACCAAGAAGTTCGGTGACGTCGTTGTTGAGCTGGGCTTTATGTCGGAGGTAAACTTCGCTAAGGCTCTTGCAGGAAACCTGAGAGTACAGTATGTTGATCTCGATAATATCGATATCAATACGGAAGCTGTTCAGATGGTTCCCGAGGCTCTGGCAAGAAAGCACACCGTCATCGCTATCAATGTACAGGGTAAACGACTCACAGTTGCTACTAACGACCCTGTAAACTTCATAGTGCTCGAGGATATCAAGGTATCCACCGGTATGGATACAGTTCCTGTACTGGCTACTACATCAGCCATCAATAAAGCGATCGGTAAGTGCTATTCAATGCAGAACGTTGACAGCGTGGTTGGCGAGATCGCCGCTCTGAACAACGATCTCGGAAGCATGGATGAGGACGCTGAGTCCAAGGACAGAGTAGAAAATGCTCCTATCGTTAAGCTTGCTACAACTATCATAGAGAACGCTTACAGAGCAGACTCTACCGATATTCATATCGAGCCTTTCGAGAAGTATACAAGAATCCGTATCCGTGTAAACGGCGACCTTGTAGAACTTATGAATATTTCAAGTGCAGTTCACAGCGCACTTACAACACGTCTCAAGCTCATAAGCGGTATGAACATCGCCGAGAAGAGAATCCCGCAGGACGGACGTTTCTCTCAGGTGGTTGACGGTACTACTCTTGATGTCCGTGTATCTTCACTTCCTATGGTACACGGTGAGAAGATAGTTATCCGAATCCTTTCAACAGGACAGATCGCTCTTCGTAAGATCACAGACCTCGGTATGTCAGACTATAACTACCAGCTCTTCGAATCAATGCTTCGAGTTCCTCAGGGAGTTATCCTCGTAACAGGACCTACCGGTTCAGGTAAAACAACAACCCTTTATGCCGCTCTCGGTGAGATCGCTAAGCCAAACGTTAACGTTGTTACCGTTGAGGACCCTGTCGAGAAGGCTATCGATGGAATCAATCAGTGTCAGGTTAACCAGAAGGCAGGCATGACTTTCGCTGCTGCCCTTCGTTCAATTCTCCGTCAGGACCCTGATATCGTCATGGTCGGAGAGATGCGTGACTCGGAGACCGCAGATATCGGTATCCGTGCCGCTATCACAGGACACCTTGTTCTTTCAACACTTCATACTAATGACGCTGCTTCAACAGTTGTTCGACTTGTTGATATGGGCGTTGCTCCCTACATGGTTGCAACTTCACTCATCGGTGTTATCGCACAGCGACTCGTTAAGGTGCTCTGCCCTGAGTGTAAGACTCCCAGAATGTCTACAGAAGAAGAAAACGAACTCATGCAGGTTCCTCATTCTATCCAGATCTTTGAGCCCTGCGGATGTCAGTCGTGCAATAACACAGGTTACAAGGGAAGAACTGCTATCCATGAGATCATTCATTGTAACACAAGTGTTTCAAATATTATTGCAAGAAACGGTTCAAAGGAAGAGATCGAGGCCGCTGCTAAGGCAAACGGAACAAAGCTCCTTCGTGATAACGTTTCTGAGCTCGTTCAGGCCGGCCAGACTTCAATTGCTGAGCTTATCAGAACTACATACACCGTTTAATTAATATAGGGAGGACTTTTAGCAATGGGTGTTATAGAAATTCACAGAATACTGGATGAGGTTCGTCTTCTCGGATGCTCAGACCTTCATTTTACAGACAGGATCGCTCCTGTAGTTCGTCTTAACGGTACCCTCAGAACCATGCGTTCACAGTACCCGGAAATGGACGAGGAGGAAATACTCGATATCGTTCATCAGATGACTAACGATGCTCAGCAGACCAGCATCAACAACCACCACGATACCGACTTCTCTTTCCAGACAAGAAGCGGATACCGTCACCGTGTTAACGTATACTTCCAGAAGGGTAAGCCAGCTATCGCTATCCGACTTCTGAGAAATGATATCCCTACTCTTGAGGATCTCGGACTTCCTCCGATACTTGCTGATTTCGCAATGCGTCCCCGTGGACTCGTTCTCGTAACAGGACCTACCGGTTCAGGTAAGTCAACTACCCTCGCAGGTATGATCGACTTCGTTAACCTGAACAGAAGTGCCCATGTAATCACTGTTGAGGATCCTATCGAGTACGTTCACGAGCATAAGAGATGTATGGTAAACCAGCGTGAGATCGGTGACGACGTTCCTGACTTCGCTCTCGCACTCCGTGCTGCTCTTCGTGAGGACCCGGATGTAATCCTCGTAGGAGAAATGCGTGACTTCGAGACTATCCAGGCTGCCGTAACCGCTGCCGAGACCGGACACCTCGTTATGTCAACACTTCATACAACATCTGCCGCTGATACCATCAACCGTATCATCGACGTTTATCCTGAACATCAGCAGCAGCAGATCAGAACTCAGCTTGCTAACAACCTTGTAGGCGTTATCTCACAGACCCTCATCCCGAAGAAGGATGGTACAGGCCGAATCGCCTGCATGGAGATCCTTAATGTTACAGACGCTATTTCAGCTATGATCCGTGATAACAAGATCCACCTTATCCAGTCCGCTATCCAGACTGGTAAGCAGCAGGGCATGATGTCCCTCGACCAGGAGCTTGCAAGACTCACCGCAAAGAATATCATCGGCGAAATCGATGCTATCGAGAAGTGCCAGGATAAGCAGGAGTACTACCGCTTCCTCAGCCAGTTCGGCGGCACACCTGCAGGCGGCATGAATATTTCTCAGGGCTGATAAAAGATCAAGAGCAGACTTCGGTCTGCTCTTTTTATATTATAATGTATCAGTAAAAAGTGCTCCGGAGGGGGCATATGAAAAAACAATACGAAAAAATAACAATAGTTTTTATAATTTTTCTCATAAAAAACTGTAAATTAAAGAAAAACAGGCACAAAAAATGGTCTGGAAGGCGCTATACAAAATGTAATAAAAAATGAACGGTATACACATTGAAATATTAAAAACTCAAAAATAAAGCAATACATTTTACATATTCACAGAACGTTGTGCATTTTGACGGAAACACCAAAAAAAAAGTGCCTATTTACCGTTTCAATGTAAAAAATGAGTTTTTGGCCATTTTTTTTTAAGAAATCTGTTGACATTCTATGAATAAAGTGCTATACTATAATCACAGGGAAGGGAAAGGGAGATAACCCGAAGGGAGTTCTCCAGTATCTGATCCAACCAAAGAGGTCAGATCAGAACCTGAGGAAATCTACCAAGGGTATATAATTCCCCGAACCAAAATAACGTGTGATGGCTAAGGGCCACACAAATTTTTAATAAGGAGGGTTTTCATTATGAAAACTACAAAGAAAGGTTTTACACTTATTGAGCTCATCGTTGTTATCGCTATCATCGGTGTTCTCGCAGCAATCCTCGTTCCCGCTATGCTCGGCTATGTAAAGAAGTCCAAGATCTCAGCTGCTGATTCAGCTTCAAGCTCACTCGCTAAGGCTGGTTCTTCAATGATGATGGATCTCGAGAACAAGGAGAACGCAAACATCTCTGGAAGGTTCTGGCTTACAGATGGCCAAATCGGAGCAGAAGAAAATACTGATCCCGATGCTTGTAAGCTTGATGCCGATCAGTTGAAAAAAGTTCCGGAGTACATCGAGAACTACTTCAGCGATATCAAGAAGTGTAAGGACGCTGGTATCTACTTCGTAGACGGTACAGCTGTTGGCGCATATGTTTGCACAGACGGTACATACTTCGGCACATATCCTGGTGGACTCATTACAGCTTCTGATTACAAGGTAACAACTAAAAAAAGCGACAGACCTGATGCTGCTGAAGCTCAGTCAAGAGTTGAGAAGAAGGTTTCCCCGTCTGATGATAAGAAAGATGATAAGAAAGATTGAGTAAAACCTGAATCTAATTAAACTTAATAAAAAGGCCTCTCTCGTAAGAGAGAGGTTTTTTTTAAGGAGATATAAATGAAAGGCTTAAAACAGATATTGATTTGTTCTGTTTGCCTTGCTGCCGGTGTCGCAGCAGGCATGGGCGGAATGTACGGTTTACAGAGAAAAAATATAAGATTCGCAAAAGATAATAGCCTGCTCATGGAGGTCCAGGAACAACTCGATGATGTAGGAAAAGAACTTCCGGATGGAATGGAACGTGATAAAGCCGTCGCAAAGGGATACTTGACTCAGTTTGACAGGTTTACTTATTATAAGGAAAATAGTGAACCCACTGAAGAACAGGAGGTCAAGCAAGACGTTGAAGCAGAGATAATGAACGGCAATGTTTTGTATCTTAAGATCAACGGATTTCTTGAGTCAACGCACATAAGTGTTCAAGAAAAAATAGAGCCTCTTTTGCCGAAGGCAAAAAGCATGATAATTGATCTGCGAAACAACAAAGGCGGTGTCACAACTGCTGAAAATGAAATTTCAAATATGTTCCTTGATAGCGGAATTGTAAACTGTTACTATTATAACGGCGAGGAATTTTCCTATAAAATGAGAGACACAGGTGATAAGATAAAGCTGCCAACAGTGATCCTTGTGAACGGAAATACCGCAAGCTCTTCAGAGATAATGACTGCATTATTCATGCAGAATCATGGGGATACGACTGTAGTTGGAACACAGACTTTTGGAAAAGGTGTTTTTCAGGATATTAGGAAACTTAGTAATGGCGATGAGATAATGATAGCCAACGGCTACTACACAGTAGGAGATTGGGAATGCTATAATGAGGTGGGTATCACACCTGATATCGTTTTAGAGATGGATGAATCGCTTATAGGGACTTTTAGCGATACACAGCTGAAAAAAGCCCTTGAGATACTTGGCTGATTGCACAATAACTGTCATAGAAATTTGTGAGTAAAAAGCCAAAATTTTTATTGACAAATTATGAATAGTTTGGTATAATATAGTTGAACATTTTAGTTGGAGGTGTTTGCATGAAAAATAAGAGCAAAAAGGGCTTTACGCTGGTTGAAATGATCATCGTAGTTACTATAATCGGCATTCTGATCGCAATACTTATTCCTACATGGAATTATTTTATTACACAAGCAAGACTCAGCACACAGAATAATAATTCGAGAGTTATTTTCAATGCTGCTCAGAGTGAATGCATAAAGTACAAGTTCAGAGATCGTGAGCTCAATAAGGAGATCGCAACTCTGGAGGAAAGAAAAAAGACTGAGACAGGCGATAAGCTTGCTGCTACAACACAGAAAATCGCTGAGGATAAAGCTAAGCTTTATTTCGGAGGCTCTGATGAAGACTTCTACTTCTACTGGGACGGCAAAAAAGGATTTGCTTGCAATAGTTCTCTTACATCGGTCGGTAAGCCGCAGGCATCTGATGATGCTTTTGCAAAGGCAGTAAACGGCAAGGTAGAAACTCCTGATGAGGTAGTGTATAAGATCCACATTAAGAATTATCAGGTTCTTTCAGTTGTTTGTGCCAAGAGCGATAATGACCGTACATTAGGATCGTATCCGGAACAGCGCGCAAAGAAGAGTTCAAGCAATATAAAGAATTTCAATTTTGCTGATGCAGAACATGCTGTTAAGGCTGACGACGAGGAAACAGAATAAAATATGAATATTATCATCCCTGCGATAAGCGGGGATGTTTTTTTATGCTATATATATGCTATATAATTGTATGAAAAAAGCTGAGTGGAAGTTTTTAACAGTTTGATATTGATAAAGTTGAAAACTATTTAGTTGACAAAACATGATTTAGGTGATATAATAATAAAGCTGTCGAACGGGGGAGACCGAGAGACAGAAAAAAATTTCAAAGAAATTTGAAAAAAAGGCTTGACAAACGAAAAGAGAAGTGCTATAATATTAAAGCTGTCTTGAAAGGGAGAGCGATCACAGAAAAAAGTTTGAAAAAAGTTGAAAAAAGTACTTGACAAACTGAAATGAATGTGATATAATATTAAAGCTGTCTCTGAGGGAGGCAAGCGAACAGCATCTTGAAAACCAAACAATGCAAGAAAAAGTAACGACCCTTGAGATTC
>DFHF01000065.1 GCA_002371825.1 Ruminococcus flavefaciens
CGTCCACCAGCTCCATTATTTTGCATTCTTGTTATGCAGAATCTATAATTGGGAGAGTTCCCGAGTGGCCAAAGGGGGCAGACTGTAAATCTGTTGCTTTTCAGCTTCGATGGTCCGAATCCATCCTCTCCCACCAGAAACGCCCCGATAAATTTCGGGGCGATTTCTTTTGACAGAACATCCGCTTTCATAACCCTTGCAAACCCTGCAAGGACTTTTTTATGCCCGGAAAAAAAGAGGTTTTGCACGGAAATACAGCCTGCGTGTTTACAAATATATAAAGATTGTGGAGAATCTATATGATGAAAACCGCAATAAATGCAGATCTGAAGCATTACTCGTTCCTGATAAAAGAAATCGCTCCACGAGAAGTTCAGGAGCTGTGTTCCATGAAAAATACAAGTCCAAATAATGTGAAAACCGGCGAATGCCGTTACATATAAAGATAAAGCTGATTTTAATCTGGAGGAAAGAAAATATGATTAGAGAAGATCTGAGAAACATCGCTATCATCGCCCACGTTGACCACGGTAAGACTACCCTCGTTGACGAGATGCTCAAGCAGGGCGGTGTGTTCCGTGAGAACCAGAACGTTGCTGAGCGTGTTATGGACTCTAACGACATAGAGCGTGAAAGAGGTATCACTATCCTCGCAAAAAATACTTCCGTTATGTACAACGGTACTAAGATCAACATCATCGATACCCCTGGCCATGCCGATTTCGGCGGCGAGGTAGAGCGTGTCCTCGAAATGGTAGACGGAGTTCTGCTCCTGGTTGACGCTGCTGAGGGCCCTATGCCCCAGACACGTTTCGTGCTCTCAAAGGCTCTTGAAATGGGTCACAAGATCATCGTTGTTGTTAATAAGATCGACCGTCCCGATGCTCGTCTCGATGAGATCGGCGATGAGGTCCTTGAACTCCTTCTTGACCTTGATGCTAACGATGAGCAGCTTGAATCTCCGCTCCTCTTCTGCTCAGGAAGAAGCGGTACTGCTTCTCTCAGCCAGTATGAGGCAGGCACCGATCTCAAGCCCCTTTTCGATACTATCATCAACTACATCGAGCCTCCTAAGGGTGAGGAGGAAGAGCCTCTCCAGATGCTCATTTCCTCTATCGACTACAATGAGTACGTCGGCCGTATCGGTATCGGACGTATCGTAAGAGGCAATATCAAGGTCAATCAGCAGGTAACTGTCTGTGACTATACAGGCTCAAAGAAGAACTACAATGCCAAGATAGTCTCACTCCTTCAGATCGAGGGACTGAACCGTGTTCCCGTTCAGGAGGCTAAAATGGGCGATATCGTATGGATATCCGGTATCGAGGGCATCACTATCGGTGATACCATCTGCGCTACAGACACTCCCGAGCCCCTTCCTTTCGTTAAGATAAGCGAGCCTACTGTTGAAATGACTTTCTCTGTAAATGACAGCCCCTTCGCCGGTAAGGAAGGTAAGTTCGTTACTTCACGTCAGCTCCGTGAGAGACTCTTCCGTGAGCTCCTCCGTGACGTTTCTCTCCGTGTAACTGAAACAGACAGCACAGATTCCTTCCGTGTTGCCGGAAGAGGTGAGATGCACCTCTCTATCCTCATCGAGAATATGCGCCGTGAAGGCTATGAGCTGGGAGTTTCTACTCCTCGTGTGCTCTTCAAGACCGACGAGGAGACCGGCCAGAAGCTTGAGCCTATGGAGCGCCTTGTTATCGATGTTCCTGAGGACTGCGTAGGTTCCGTTATGGAGAAGATCGGTACCCGTAAGGGAGAAATGCTTGATATGCACCCCCAGGGAAGCCGTATGCGTATAGAGTTCCTTATCCCTGCAAGAGGCCTCTTCGGATATAAGAGCGAATTCCTTACCGATACAAAGGGTGAGGGTATCATGAGCCACGTTTTCGACGGATATCAGCCTTATAAGGGCGATATTGAGCGCAGAAACACAGGCTCCCTCGTATCCTTCGAGACAGGTGAGGCTGTTACCTACGGTCTCTATAACGCTCAGGAAAGAGGACAGCTCTTTATCGGCTCAGGTACTCCCGTTTATGAGGGTATGATCGTCGGAGCTTCTCCTAAGACTGAGGATCTTGTGGTCAATGTCTGCAAGAGAAAGCACCTTACAAATACCCGTGCAAGCGGAAGCGATGATGCTCTCCGCCTCGTTCCGCCAAGAGTTCTCAGCCTTGAGGACTGCCTTGAATTCCTGGCTGACGATGAGCTCCTTGAGGTAACTCCTGAATCTCTCCGTATCAGAAAGAGAATACTCAGCAACTCTCAGAGAGCTAAGATCAGAGGAAATGCCGCTAAGGCTTCCGTCTGATAATTTCATGGAATAAACATATCACCTTCACTTATTTTGCATACCGGAGGTTTATTATGAGGAAAATTGCTGCTTCGCTTTCGATCACCCTTGCCGCTCTTATGCTCACTGCCTGCGGCGGTAATAAGACCGGACAGGCTTCAAGTGAGCCTGCTTCTGAGACTCAGGCTCAGACGGAAACAGAGGATGTATCTGCCGAGCCCGGCTCATGGGCTCCTCTTGCTACCGTCAGGGAACGTGATATTGTCTCTACCGATGATGAGTACGATTATGAGATAGTTGACGGCGGTGCTTCTATCACAAGCTATAAGGGCTCTGATACAGAGGTGGTCATCCCGGATACTATCGGCGGCGCTCCTGTTACAAGCATAGGCTTCTATGCCTTTGAGGCTAAGGATCAGGTGCTTACTGTTACTATGCCGGAGACCGTTACAAAGATATGCGAATGTGCCTTCTGCGGCTGTACTTCGCTCTATTCCATCAATATCCCTCAGGGTATGCAGGAGATACAGAGAGGCGCTTTTGTGGATTGTACTGCTCTTACTGATATGACTATTCCCGCCTCTGTCACAAAGGTCGGGGAGGAGACATTTACAGGCTGTACTTCACTTGCTTCTCTCAATATTGAGAATCCTGACCTTGCTTACGAAAGCTGGGGACTGGAAGAACTGCCTTCAGTATGGGTCAGCGTTCCGGAGGGCTCCGCAGCGTCAGTCTGGGCTGATAAGATCAACAGCGGCGAAGCTGAGGAGGTACAGTAATGAAGTATACTAAATTTGCAGCCCTGCTGCTGTGTGCAGCTTTATGTGCAGGAGTTACATCCTGCGGCAGTAAGAAGTCTTCATCCGACAGCAGCTCTGAGGTCCATGCTGACTGGGAACTGATAACTCCTGATGAGGACGATGAGGACGCAAATCTGGGCTCCTACAGAATAGACCCCGATACAGGTGTGAAGCTTTATTATGAGGAGACAGAGTTCCCGAGAGAGCTTGCTCTTGCTCTCGAAAATCACTTCCTCGCTTTTCAGAATAAGGATTTTGAAAGCTTCAAGGCTCAGAATTATCCCCTCTATAATGAAAAAATGGAGCAGTTCCTTCAGGAAGATTATCAGTACGGACAGAAGGAGTCCTTTGAAAAGCATGTGGAATCTATCTGCGAAAGTCTGGGTGGGAGCTTCGAGGTGACCCGTGTCAAGATCGAGCCTTCTACTCTTTTTGCGACCGAAGAGGAAGGGGTAAAAGACTTCCTGGACTATATGGGACAGATATTAAAGGACGATTCTTTTGGCGATAAGGTCCGTGAGGACTGCGACAGCTTCCGCTATTTTACCTTCTATGTCATGGCTAAGGACGCTGATGGCAAGGAGCAGATCATCGTTAGCGATGAGGAAAACAATGCGGTGTATGCCGTTAAGGACGGTAAATACTATACTTTCGGATAACGGAGGGCTTTGATATGAAATTATTTCTTAAAGCTGCTGCATTCGCTGCCGCAGCTGCTATGACTATCTCCTTTGCTTCCTGCGGCGGAAAGGGATCTTCTTCTGAGACTCCTACAGGAAATGAACTCGTCAGTGACATCGGGGACGATGTTAATGTTAACTCTGAGGATATGCCCTATGGTGCAAATCTCTATCAGATCAATGCTGACAATGAGGGCGTACCGGTTACTACTGAGGTGGATTCACGCTATTTCTCAACTGAGGAGGCAAAGCTCATCTGCAATTATTTCTGGTCAATATGCTCTAAGGACGGCGCTCTTTTTGAGTCCGTAAGCTATAAGCCATATCTTGATCGTCAGCTTGAGGACGGAGAATATGGATCTGCGCAGGAATATATGGAGGAGTATTACAGCCACTATTATATCGTTATCGGCGATGATTATGATTTCAGCTATATTTACGCTGTTGACTGCAAAAAAGAGGACAGCGGATATAATTTCTCAAAGTACGATTCTTTGCTGAAAGAGGTCGCTCCGGATGCTGAGGTGACTTCAAAGAAGGTCGTTCCGGTTTACCTGAACTATGAACTGAAAAACGGACAGGGCGGCGGTGAAGTTATCCCCCGTGAGACCTACGATTTCCCTCAGGGCGCTGAGCTCGGCGACAGCGACTATATCTGGATATGTATTTATGAGATAGACGGAAAGAGCTATATAATAAGCTGAGTATGAAAAAAGCCCTCTTTAGAGGGCTTTTCATTTTGTCAATAAAGTCGGTATTATATGAGATACCAGGGGCGGTCATTGGGCGCCCCTACAATTCGGCTATTCTACATAGATGTTTTGTAGGGGATGCCGCCCTCGGCGCCCCAAAGGAATTTTTTAACAGTTTTAATTGCCGGCTAAAAGGGGTATTTATAAATATAAAGGGTGCAGTGAAATGGATCACCGCACCCTTTTTATCATATTCAGATCTGTGTTGAGTAGTTGGGAGCTTCCTTTGTGATGTAGATATCGTGAGGATGGCTCTCCTTCAGTCCTGCACCTGTGATGCGGATGAACTTTGCCTTCTCATGGAGAGTGGGGATGTCCTCGCAGCCGCAGTAGCCCATACCGGAACGGATTCCGCCTACGAGCTGGAATACTGTATCTGCAACAGGACCCTTGAAGGGAACTCGTCCCTCAACACCCTCGGGAACAAGCTTCTTTGCACCTTCCTGGAAGTATCTGTCTGTGGAGCCGTTAGCCATTGCGCCAAGGCTTCCCATTCCTCTGTATACCTTGAACTGACGTCCCTGATAGATCTCTGTCTCACCGGGAGCCTCTGCACATCCTGCAAGGAGTGAACCGAGCATTACTACATTTGCGCCGGCAGCAAGTGCCTTTACAATGTCTCCGGAGTACTTGATACCGCCGTCTGCGATAACGGGGATGCCGTACTTCTGAGCTACACAGGCAACGTCATATACTGCTGTGATCTGAGGTACACCGATACCTGCTACAACTCGTGTTGTACAGATAGAGCCGGGGCCGATACCTACCTTCAGGCAGTCTGCGCCAGCTGCGATGAGTGCCTCAGCAGCCTCTGCTGTTGCGATGTTTCCTGCGATAACAGGTGTATCCGGGAATGCTTCCTTGACCATTTTGAGACATTTTATGATGTTTGCACTGTGGCCGTGTGCGGAATCGAGCACCAGTACGTCAGCCTGTGCGTCGATAAGAGCCTTTGCTCTTTCGAGAACGTTTGCTGTTACGCCGATAGCTGCGCCGCAGAGAAGTCTGCCCTTGCTGTCACGGGCTGAATTGGGGTACTGTACGGACTTTTCGATGTCCTTTATTGTGATAAGTCCCTTGAGGTAGCCGCCCTCGTCAACAAGGGGAAGCTTTTCTATCTTGTGGGCACGGAGTATATCCTGAGCCTGAGCAAGAGTTGTTCCTACGGGAGCTGTGATGAGGTTTTCCTTTGTCATTACCTCTGAGATCTTTGCGTTGAAATCTGTAAGGAAACGCATATCTCTGTTTGTGATGATGCCGACAAGCTTGTTGTTTCCGTCAACTATCGGAACGCCTGAGATCTTGTATTTGCCCATGAGCTCATCTGCATCGGCAACAATGTGATCCTCTGTAAGTGAGAAGGGATCAACGATAACGCCGTTTTCGGAGCGCTTTACCTTATCTACCTCTTCTGCCTGCTGCTCGATAGTCATGTTCTTGTGGATGATACCGATACCGCCTTCACGAGCTATAGCAATAGCCATGCGTGAATCAGTAACAGTGTCCATTGCAGCAGTCATGATAGGAGTGTTGAGTCTGATAGTCTTTGTGAGCTGTGTGCCCAGCTTTATCATGTTAGGGGTAACGTTTGATTCTGCCGGGATCAGGAGCACGTCGTCAAAGGTCAGACCCTCCTTCTGAAATTTGCTGTTCATGTCAGTCAGCATAATAATTCCTCCTTACAACGTTATAACTTATTATACTGATACCTGAAATGCCTGCAGACAGGATCCGGACGAAATATGGCCATACAGGGGAATGCAGGCATGAACCGTGCCGGGGACCGTCTGTAGTTATTTATGGATCAGTATCGATTATTGTGTTAAGCCAATGGCGCCGGAAATAATCTCAGGGCGCTTCAAAAGAACAATCGATTAATAATTTATTACCTTTAATCATACTATTTTTACGGGAATATGTCAATACCCGCCGCAAAGGACGGGTAGAGAAATTTTTCGTTTATTAAAGATGTGTTTTAGCGAAAAAAGCAATGTAATATTTTAAAGCGTCAGCACTTCAAAGTATTACATATCAGCAAGCTGACGTCCGTATTCCCGGAGTATAAGGGTGGCATCGGAGCCGTCCACAGCTCCGTTTTTGTCATAGTCTGCGATAAATCGGCCGTACTTGCTAAGTGTTGAGCCGGGATGATCCATGCAGTAGGAGTATTCTCTCAGAGCAAGTGTGGCATCAGTGCCGTCAACAACTCCGTCATCGGAAATATCTCCCAGAAGGTATGGGCGGAATGTGAGGTCTGCTTCACCGGCATAGGTCTCAGCGGCAGAGCCCTCTTCTCCGTGAAGGACGAAGTCGTTTATATTGCTTATGCTTCCGCTTCTGAGGTCGAAGTGCTGGCCTATAGCCTGAGTGTCCATGCTTGTCACTGTATCAGGTATGTATATCCCGTTAAGTCCGGGGCAGTTGAAAAATGCATTCTCCCGTATAGCAGCGGCTGTTTCGGGGATATTTATATCCTCCAGTGAGACACAGGAGTTGAATGAATTGTCCCTTATTTCGGTTATTCCTGTTCCAAGCTTTACATTGCTGAGGCTTGAACAGGACATGAAACAGCCTGCTCCGATATTGGTCACACGGTCAGGGATTTCCGCCTGCTTCAGTGAGGTGCATCCGGAGAAGGCATAGTCTCCAAGACTTATAACGGAATTGGGGATGCTTACTGATATAAGGTCAGTTTTGCCCATGAAGGCGCCCTTTGTGACTACTCTTAGTCCCTGTGGGATAACTGCATGGGGACCTCCGGCATAAAGAACCAGACGATTGCCCTTTTCCGAGGTAAGGCAGCCTTCTGAATAGACATATGTGGGATTATCCGGGCTGACGCTGAATGAGGTCAGCTTAGGGCAGGCTGAGAAAGCGTATCCGCCTATTCCGCTGACGCTTTTGCCAAGGGTCACACTGCTGAGATTAGGGCAGGCTGAGAAGCTGCGCTCTCCTATGGATCTTACGGTATCGGGTATCACAACGGCGGTGAGTTCATTCATGCCTGTGAATACATTCTTTCCGATATCGGTAACAGGAGCTCCGTCAATGGTATCGGGGATGATGAGTATGGTATCTGAGCCGTTATATCCTGTGATAACGACACTGCCGTTGTTGTTCACATAGGTGAAGGAGATGCTTTCCGGCACCTCGGCAGAGACAGCAGCCGGCACGGAAGCTCCTGCCAGCGAAAGTGCTGTCATCAGACATATCATCTGCTTTTTCATATTATACCTCCCTGCGGCATATCTTTCCGTTTATCATTACAAGCGCAGGCTCTGACATAAGGTCGAGAGGATTCTCGCCCTTGCGGTAGAGCTGGATATCAGCGTCCTTTCCGGGAGCGAGGGAACCGGTCTCTTCGTCGATCCCAAGTATCTCAGCCGGATTGATGGTCAGCATTTTCAGCGCCTCCATAGTATCGAGGCCGCCCTTTACTGCTGCCTGAGCTGACAGGGGAAGGTACTGTATCGGGATAACTGTGTGGTCTGTGCATATTGCCAGCTTAACGCCGTTTTCATGCATTGTTGAGGCATTTTTTAGTTCGAGTCCCTTCATTTCGGGCTTGCAGCGGTCACAGATTATCGGTCCGCATATTACCGGGACCTTCTGCTCTGCTATTATATCGGCTATTTTCCAGCCCTCTGTTCCGTGGATTATTACCGGGTCGAGAGAGAATTCCTTGGCTATCCTTATGGCTGTACAGATATCATCTGCACGGTGGCAGTGGAAAAAGGCCTTCATCTTGCGGTCAAGCAGAGGCATAAGTGCCTCGCATTTTATATCATACTCCGGCGGGTCGTAGTTTTCGCTGTCGGAGTAGTAGCTGTCCATATCGTGTACATAACGGCGGGCCTTGTAGAGTCCCTCACGAATGAGTGCGGCTACAGCCATTCTTGTTATGGGAGTCTCGGAGCGGTCATTATAGACGTTCTTCGGATTCTCTCCCATGGCGAATTTTATGCCGCAGGGCTTTACCAGCATATCATCTATGCGGCGGCCGTCGGTCTTTATAGCACATATCTCTCCGCCGCAGGCATTTGCACTGCCCGGTGAGGAGGCAACTGCGGTTATACCACGCATACGGGCCTCTTCAAAGCAGCGGTCAAAGGGATTTATGCCGTCGATAGCTCTCATCTGAGGAGTGAAGGGGTCTGTGGATTCATTGCAGTCGTCGCCCTCAAAATCAAGGCCGTCCTCGATAATGCCGAGATGTGTATGTGCGTCGATAAAGCCGGGGAGGACTGTTCCTCCCTGAGCGTCGATACTGTCCTCCGGCAGAGAATCCGGCACTCCTTCGCTGACGGCCTTTATGCAGCCGCCTTCAGTCAGGAGCCAGCCATTCTCGATGATGCCGGCTTCAGTCATTGTGATTATCCTTGCGTTATATATAAGCATATCTGTCTCCCGTCGCTTATTTCCTGACAGCGGCAGCGATCTTTTCCGCAGTTTCCACGGGGCTTCCGCCGCAGTCTATCTGTATAGTCGAATTCTGGAGGTATACGCTTCTGCGCTGATCGTAGAGCGCCCGGAGCTCCTCCTTTGTGGAGCGCATAACTATGGGGCGGTTTTCGTCGTCCTTGATACGCTCATAGCAGGTCTCGAAAGGAACATCGAGGAATACTATTGCACTTCCGGCAGCTTTTGCGGCAGCAGCGGTATCAGGATTCAGCATTGCTCCGCCGCCGCAGGCCGCTACTATGGTCTTGCCGCAGAGAGATCTTACTATCTCCGCTTCTGTCCTGCGGAAGAAGGGCTCGCCTTTCTGCTCGAATATTTCAGGTATTGTCATATCCAGTGTCCGCACTATAAGGTCATCGGTATCTGTGAAGCCGCAGCCTGTCTTTTTTGCTGCAAGCTTGCCTACAGTGGTCTTTCCGCAGCCCATGAAGCCGCATAAAAAAACTGTCATAGCTTTCCTCCGTTCGGATGATCATTATTTGTTCATTGCGTTTACCGCTTCCTCGACCTCTGAGATTATCTTTGCGACATCTTCAGCAGGGAAGCTTCCGCCGTACCATATCTCGTGAGCCTTTACTGCCTGATATACCAGCATTGCTGTTCCGCCTACGGCAGTTTTTCCCATAGCTCTTGCCTTTTTCATCAGCAGGGTCTCTGTGGGATTGTAGATAACATCGAAAACGCTTCCGCAGTTCTCAATAACACTGTCGCTTACGGCGCAGGCCTCCGTCTTCGGGTACATTCCTACGGGAGTTGCGTTTATCAGCAGGTCGAAACAGCCTTCCAGCGAGGAGATATCCGCTATCTTCACTGAGGCTCCGGAGCATTTTTCAAGTATCTCAGCCATAAGAGCCTGTGCATTCTTTACGTCCTGAGGAATTACGGCAAGAGTGATCCTGCCGCCGTGAAGAGCAGTCTCAATGGCTATCATGCGGCCTACTCCGCCGCAGCCGAGTATGGCAACATTTCCGCCGATAGGAAGTCCCTCGGCAGAGCGGAGGAATCCGTCACAGTCGGTATTGTAGCCGATAAGTTTTCCGTTGTCGTTTTTTATGCAGTTTACAGAGTTGTATCTTTCAGCGCTGTCAGCAAGCTCGTCCATAAGCGGGATAACTGCCTGCTTATGGGGGATAGTTACGTTCATTCCCATGTGCTCCTCAAGCAGTCTGCGGCTTGAAGCGATATCCTCAGGAGCTATATCGATGAGAGAATACTCTCCCGCATAGCCGCTGAGCGCAAACAGCTTTTCGTGTATGAGCGGAGACATGGAATGTCCCAGCGGATGTCCTGTAAGTGCAAACTTATTCATATATAGCAGCTCCTTCAAGTGTGGCCATATTCTCTACATTGCAGGCGGATACTCCGGAGAGTGTCTTTCTTACAAGGCCTGTAAGAGTTCTTCCGGGTCCGAATTCAACAAATCTGTCAGCACCGGCTTCTGTCATTGCAGCAAGCTCTGATGTGAAGCGTACAGGGGAGACGATGTGCTTTGAAAGCAGTGAAGCCATATCTGAGAAGTCTGTGAGCTCTCCGCCGGTAACATTAGAGTAGTATTTAACATTCGGCTGGGCAAATGTGATGCTCTTTGCGGCTTCATAGAAAAGCTCTGCTGCAGGCTGCATAAGCTTTGAGTGGAAGGCGCCTGCTACCTTAAGAGGCATTACTCTTGCCTTCTTTTCTGCAAATACAGGAGTTACCTCTTCGATGCCTTCGGGAGTTCCTGCAATAACTGTCTGGAGAGGGGAATTGTAGTTTACAGGTACTACATATTCCTTGGCAGCAGCACAAACCTCTTCAACCACTGATGCCTCGACCTTTACTACAGCGGCCATTGCCCCCTTTGTCTGGGAGACAGCCTCTTCCATTGCAGCTGCTCTTGCCTTTATAAGGCGGAATGCATCTTCAAGGGAAACCATTCCGGAAGCATACATTGCTGCATACTCGCCGAGAGAGTGTCCTGCAACTCCGTCAAAGGTGTAGCCCTTTGACTGCGCTGCCTTGAGGCATATAATGGAGGTTGCCATGATTGCCGGCTGGGAGTTGATAGTGCGGCCCAGCTCCTCAGCGGAAGCTTCAAGACATATTTTTTCAAGATCCATGCCTAAAATATCTGAGCCTGCTTCGTAAACCTGACGCAACTCGGGCATTGCTGCGACGATGTCTCCGCCCATACCTGGTACCTGGGCTCCCTGTCCGGAAAATAGTGAAATTGTCATAATTGATACGTTCCTTTCTGTGCGTTATACATAATGTAATGTTTTAGATGCCGAATATCCCCAGTATTTTTTGTGCAAAAAGACGATATTTTATTTTTGTGATGATTAAGTGCTAAAATATCGTTGCAAAAAATCCGGAAATGATTTACAATATAAATATGTGGGTCATTGCACCCATATATACTATAACATATTTTTTTTAGTTTTACAACTATATTTTTACAATTTAAGATTTATAAGGAGATTTTTTAATGGGAATAAACATTCTGGGAATGGGAAGGTATGTCCCTGAGCAGGTATTGACCAACGACGACTTCACTCGCTTTATCGAGACTAATGATGAGTGGATAAGGACACGCACCGGTATTGTAAGCAGGCCTATGGCCGGCTGGGAGCCAACGTGGTATATGGGCAAGCAGGCTGCTCTGAGGGCTATCGAAAATGCAGGTATCTCTCCTGAGGATATCGCTCTGGTCATATCTACTACGGCTACGGCTGATTTTCACACTCCCAGTATGGCGAGCATCATCCAGCATGAGACCGGAGCTGTAAATGCCGGTGCCTTCGATCTGAATGCTGCCTGCACCGGATTTGTTTATGCTCTCGATACAGCAAGACGCTTCGTTGAGACTGACAGGTCAATGAAATATATCCTGATAGTGGCAAATGAGTCACTTTCAAGGTTCCTCGACTTTACTGACAGAGGTTCGTGCATCCTCTTCGGAGACGGTGCTGCTGCTGCAGTCATAGAGTACAGCGATAAGCTCTATTCATCGGTGCTCGGTTCGGACGGAAGCGGCGGAAAGTTCCTCTATGCCCGTTCTATGCAGGTAGCCCCGGAGGTGGCCTGCGATCCGCCGGAGGGATTTACGACTGATTATGCTGAAACTCCTCTCCATAAACTTCATCAGGACGGAAAGGATGTATATAAATTTGCAGTTCAGGCTCTGCCTAAGTCCTTTGAGGGCGCTGCTGAAAAGATCGGGATAACCAAGGATGACATCGACTGGTTCGTTCCTCATCAGGCTAATATAAGAATTATCGAAACTGCTGCAAAGAAGCTTGACGCTCCTATGGAGAAGTTTATAATAACACTCGACCACTATGGAAATACATCAAGTGCCTCAATACCGTTGGCTCTTAGCGAATCCATCGATAAGGGCATTATAAAAAGAGGACAGAAGCTGGCTCTCATCGGATTCGGTGCGGGGCTTACATACGGCGGCATCATTCTTGAATATTAAAGGGAGTAAATTTATGAAAACAAGGATCACAGAAATTTTAGGCTGCAAATACCCGATAATACAGGGCGGCATGGCATGGGTCGCTGAACACACTCTGGCCTCTGCTGTTTCAAATGCAGGAGGAGTAGGACTTATTGCCGGCGGAAATGCCCCTATAGATTATCTCCGTGAGCAGATAAGACTCTGCAAGGAAAAGACTGATAAGCCATTCGGAGTTAATATAATGCTCATGAGTCCGAATGCTGACGATCTGGCTCAGCTCGTGATCGACGAGAATGTAAAGGTCATCACTACCGGAGCAGGAAATCCGGGGAAATATATGGAGGCATGGAAAAACGCCGGTATCAAGGTGATCCCTGTAGTTCCTTCCGTAGCTCTCGCTAAGAGAATGGAAAGATCCGGTGCTGATGCTGTTATTGCTGAAGGCACTGAGTCAGGCGGACATATCGGTGACAATACCACTATGTGTCTTGTGCCTCAGGTAGTCGATGCTCTGGAAATACCTGTGATAGCTGCCGGCGGTATCGCTGACGGAAGAGGTATGGCTGCAGCATTTATGCTGGGAGCTGAGGGTGTGCAGATAGGTACACGTTTCCTCGCTTCTGAAGAGTGTCAGATACATCCGACTTTCAAGGACCTTGTTATAAAGGCAAAGGATACAGACAGCGTCGTAACAGGCCGCTACACCGGCCATCCGTGCCGCAATGTCAAGACAAAATTCGCAAAGAAGCTCGAAAAGGGCGAAAGAGACGGTTCACTCTCTCCTGAGGAGTTTGAACAGCTTACAGTAGGTGCGCTCCGCCGTGCTGTAGTTGACGGAGATCTTGAAAGCGGCTCCTTCCTCTGCGGAGCGATTGCCGGTATGATAAATGATATCAAGCCCTGCGCTGATATCGTCAGGGAGATAAACGACGGCGCTGAGAAGCTCCTGAAGTTATAAAACGGCTTCGGCTGCACAGCCGGATGATAATTTTAGTTTATCAATGTTCTATATTGATATATATTATGGAGGTAATTTATGGCAACAGCATTAGTAACAGGCGCTTCGCAGGGAATCGGAGCGTGTATCGCAAAAAGACTTGCAAAGGATGGCTTTGATATAGCTGTCAACCACTACCCCAGTGAAGGCGATAAGGCCAAGGCTATTGAAGTAGCTGAAGAGTGCAGAGCTCTCGGCGTCAAGGCTGAGATATTTGCTGCGGATGTGTCAAAATTTGAGGACTGTGAGGCTATGGTCAAGGCAGTCAAGGAGACTTTTGGCTCTATTGAGGTGCTGGTAAACAATGCCGGCATCACTAAGGACAAGCTTCTGGCTCGTATGTCTGAGGACGAATATGATGCAGTTATCGCAGTTAATCAGAAGAGCATCTTCAATATGCTCAAGAATGTGTGCAGCGTTATGCTCAAGCAGAAATTCGGCCGTATAGTAAATGTTTCTTCTGTTGCAGGTCTTTACGGAAACCCCGGACAGATAAACTACTCAGCTTCAAAGGCTGCTGTTATCGGTATGACAAAGACTATTGCCAAAGAGTACGGCAAGAAGAATATCACCTGCAACGCTGTAGCTCCCGGACTTATCAGAACACCTATGACTGATGTTCTCAGTGATGAGATAAAGGCTAAAATGCTGGAAGCAGTTGCTCTGAAGCGCTATGGTGAGCCTGAGGAGATCGCTTCTGTTGTTTCGTTCCTTGTCTCTGAAGACGCTTCCTACGTTACCGGACAGGTGATCGAGATATCCGGCGGACTTTCTATGTGAGAAAAGATGTATCTTAAGATTTTTTATATAAATTATTATTGGTTTGAAAGGATTATATATGAGCAGAAGAGTCGTTATAACAGGAATGGGAGCCGTAACTCCTCTTGGTACCGGAGTTGACAAGTTTTGGGATGGAATAAAGGAAAATAAAATAGGCTTTTCATTTATCGACAGCTTTGATACTGAGCGCACAGGCATCAAAATAGCTGGCATAGTAAGAGATTTTGATGAGACTGCTTATTATGGTGTAAAGGGCTGCTTCGACAAGAAGGAAGCACGTCATATGGAAAGATTCACAAAGTATGCTGTGATATGTACAAATGAAGCCCTTGCAGATGCAGGCACTGATTTCTCTGACATTGATCCCTACAGGGCGGGTGTCATAGTCGGTTCAGGTATCGGCGGCATAGACTTCACATTGTCTGAACACACCAAGTATCTTGAAAAAGGCCCGAACAGGATATCAGCATTCTATATCCCTATGATGATAAGCAATATGGCTGCCGGCACTATCTCTATGAAGACCGGTTTCAGAGGTGCTAATTTTGATATCACCACAGCCTGCGCTACAGCTACCCACTCAATTGGAGAGGCGTTCCGCAAGATAAAGGATGGATATCTTGATGTTGCTGTTGCAGGCGGTACAGAAAGTACAAATGTTGAGTTCACATTTGCAGGATTCGCAAATATGAAGGCGCTCTGCAAGTCATCTGATCTGGAGAGAGCCTCTATCCCCTTTGATAAGGAGAGACATGGCTTTGTTCTCGGAGAGGGCTGCGGAGTAGTTGTTCTTGAAGAGTATGAACACGCAAAGGCAAGAGGAGCTAAGATCTATGCTGAAGTTGCCGGATACGGAGCTACCTGCGACGGATATCACATGACTTCACCAATGCCTACAGGAGAGGCTGCCGGCATGGGTATGACTCTGGCTATGCAGGAG
Organism: Ruminococcus flavefaciens; assembly: GCA_002371825.1. Classification (GTDB taxonomy): domain Bacteria; phylum Bacillota; class Clostridia; order Oscillospirales; family Ruminococcaceae; genus Ruminococcus; species Ruminococcus flavefaciens_L. The sequence continues at coordinate 15,152 of DFHF01000065.1, forward strand.
GCAGGTATCACTCCGGCTGAGGTTGACTATATCAACGCTCACGGAACTTCCACCGGCCTGAACGATAAGTACGAGACAGCTGCCATCAAGCTTGCTCTTGGCAAGGAAGCGTATAACGTAAAGATCAATTCTACTAAGTCAATGATAGGACACCTTCTTGGCGCTGCCGGCGGTGTTGAGGCTATCATCTGTGCAAAGTCGATCCAGGAGGGATTCATCCACCGTACTATCGGTTACAAGGTGCCCGATGAGGAGTGTGACCTCAATTACTGTACAGAGGGAAATATCCAGCAGGAAGTTCGTGCCGCTCTTTCAAATTCTCTCGGATTCGGCGGCCACAATGCTACACTTTGCTTCAAGAAAATATAATAAAGGAGAAAATAAGGAATGGAGAAGATCTACGGTCAGTTTGATATCGAAACAATTGAAAAAATCGCTGATATCGTCGAAGAAAAGGAGCTCTCTGAGATCACTCTTACTGACGGCGATAAGTCTATAACCATAAAGGGCAAGAGGATAATGCCTCCTCCGCCTGCTCCTATGCCTGTACAGTTTATGGGAGCACCGGCGGCAAATACTCCTGCACCGCCTGCAGAGAGCACTCTCTCTGAGAGTGAGGCTGCTATGGCTGGTGAGATCAGCGGAAACATGGTAAAGGCTCCTATCGTGGGTACATTCTATGCTGCTCCTTCACCGGATAAGGCTCCCTTCGTCAAGGTGGGAGACGAGGTCAAGAAGGGCGATGTTATCATGATAATCGAGTCAATGAAGCTGATGAACGAGATACAGTCTGAGTTTGACGGTGTCGTTGACAAGATCCTTGTTGATGACGGTCAGGCTGTGGAATTCGATCAGCCTGTTATGATAATCAGATAATGAAACTCTCAGAACTGAAGTACATAACTCAGGATAATATTGATGAATCATATATCAATGTGACTTCGGCTGAGATGTTTGCGGAGATGCAGACCTATAATACTGAGGCTCTGCGGCTGCTCAGGAAAAGATATCAGTTCCTGCGTGATTTCTGGGGACTTGTCCTTTTGAACGCTGTTGCCTCGTTTTTTGGCTTTTTTGCCATCAGCAGAAGCAATTCACTGCTCTACAGGCTATGCGGAGAAAGAGTGGGACCTTGTTTCCTGGTGACGGCGGCCTTTATCCTCGTCTTCGGATACTTTATCTTCTACCGCAAGTACTATAACTGGAAGGTCGGTTTTTTAATAACAATGATACTGCTCGTTTCGGTGAATTGCTGTACAGCGGTCTGTGCGGCAGCTAATGCTGTTCTGCTTCATTTTATGGAGAAGATCGATAACGAGATAAAGGATCAGGCCGGTTATCCTTACTTCTCTCAGCTCGTTACCTCTTATATACGCGATGAGGAGAACGCAGATGAGGGTGTTATGGATGAGCCTGAACCAAAATATAGTTTTGATAAATACAGGATCAAGCCGGATGATGATATGGGGATGCTGGCAGATTCAGATATTGGGGAAATAAAAAAATGAATTGGAAATATATAACTCCGGAAGTTATCAGCTCCGGAAAATTTGTGGCTCGGGATGTCGAACAGTACAATGAGGTCCAGGAATACAATAAGCAGATGTCTGCTAAACAGATGATGAAATATAAGTGCAAGTCTGTTCATGAGATATATATGCTGCTGAATGTTATAGCCTATCTTATGGCACTTTGTCTTTATCTCAAGCCGTTTATCTTCAAAGGCGTAGGCGGGATAAATATTGCTGCGGCTCTGATCGCAGGAGCAGGTTACTTCTACCTGCTGTGGAGATATATCATTCCTGATTTCGGAAGCAATGACACCGTTATCAGGGTGTCTTCAAGCAGAAGCTATAGCAGAGGCCTGAGTTCCTTCGGCGGTAATTACACGGAGATCAGGACCGGTGCAAGCTTCGGCACTATAGCCTCATTTATAATAGGCTTTATCCTGGTCGCTTTAAGCGTTGCTTTTCTTAAAGATAAGCCCACTATTAATGCTGTGGTGTCTTTTGCAGCTATAGTAGTGTGTACGCTGATGATGATATTCTATGTGTTTGTTCCGAAAAGATGGAATATAGCAGTATCTATTATTGGCGCAGCAGCGCTGTTCCTTGTGAATCCTGTGGTTTCTGTGTATGCACTTATGATAATAGTTGTTTCAGTCTTTACTGATATGCACGAAAGAAGAGTCAGGGGCGAAGAAGGATATCCAGATTTTACTATTCTGGTGGTCACTACTGATTATGAGGGCAGCCGTAAGGTAAGATCCTATGATGACTTTAACAGATATGACGGAATCGATGATGAAATGGAAAGTTTGTGAAGGAGGATAAAACAATGTCCGACGTACTTATGAATAAAGAACAGATCATGGAGATAATCCCACACCGTGACCCGTTTCTCCTTATCGATGAGATAGTCGATATGGAGGTGGGCGAGAAGGTCCATGCAAGAAAATATATCAAGGAAGATGATTTCTGGTTCAAGGGACATTTCCCGGGATATCCGGTAACTCCCGGTGTTCTCATTGTGGAGATGCTGGCACAGGCCGGTGCGGTTTGTATGCTCTCAAAGCCTGAATTCAAGGGCAAGTTAGGACTTTTCGGCGGTATCGACAAGGCTAAGTTCCGTAAACAGGTGGTTCCGGGGGACGTGCTCGACCTGGAAGTTGAGATGATCCGTCAGAGAGGACCTATAGGTACAGGAAAAGCTGTTGCATCTGTAGATGGAAAAAAAGCAGTTTCCTGTGAGATAACCTTCATTGTTACTGACGGCGAGAAAAAATAAGATATTATCCACTATAATAATTTCTCTAACCAAAGGAGAACTACATAAATGTTCAAGAAAGTATTGATCGCAAACAGAGGAGAGATCGCAGTACGAATTATTCGTGCCTGCCGTGAGCTTGGTGTTCGCACTGTTGCCGTGTATTCTACTGCCGACAGACGTACTCTCCATGCACAGATAGCAGATGAGGCCGTTTGTATCGGACCTCCTGCAACAAAGGACAGCTACCTGAATATGAATGCTGTCATACAGGCAGCCCTGAATACCGGAGCTGAGGCTATTCATCCGGGTTTCGGCTTCCTTTCAGAAAATGCCGATTTTGCAAGACTTTGCGAAAAAAATGGGATTGTATTTATCGGCCCATCATATAATGCTATCGAAATGCTGGGAAATAAGGCTGCTGCCAAGGAGACTATGGCTGCTGCCGGAGTTCCTGTTATCCCGGGCACCAAGGGCGCTGTAAAGTCCTATGAGGAGGCGGCTGAGTTCGCTGAAAAGGCTGGCTATCCGGTGCTGGTAAAGGCATCTGCCGGCGGCGGCGGACGTGGTATCAGAAGAGTAGATTCACCAGATGAGCTTGAGGCTCAGATAACCGCTGCTCAGCAGGAGGCTAAGAACTTCTTCGGTGATGATTCTGTATATATCGAGAAATTCCTCATAAATCCTCACCACGTTGAGATACAGATAATGGCCGATCAGCACGGAAACTATATCTATCTGGGTGAGCGTGACTGCTCTATGCAGAGAAGAAATCAGAAGGTGCTTGAGGAGTGCCCCAGTCCTATAGTAAGCGAAGATCTCAGAAAGCGTATGGGACAGGCTGCCGTTACTGCCGCTAAGCAGTGCAATTACTATAATGCAGGTACGATAGAATTCCTCGTTGATGACAACAGGGATTTCTACTTCATGGAGATGAATACAAGAATACAGGTCGAGCATCCGATAACTGAGGAGGTAACGGGATTTGATCTCGTCAAGGCTCAGATAGAAGTGGCTGCCGGACTTCCTCTCAGTGTAAATCAGGAGGATATAAAGCTCAGGGGCCATGCTATTGAATGCCGTATCAATGCTGAGAATCCGGATTACGATTTCCGTCCGTCTCCCGGTACTATAACAGCCCTCTATATGCCCGGAGGCCCCGGTATCCGTATAGACGGTGCCGTTTATCAGGGCTATACCATTACTCCTTATTACGACTCTATGATAAGCAAGCTCATTGCCCACGGCTCTGACCGTCAGGACGCTATAAATAAGATGACTTGGGCTCTGGCTGAATTTATCGTTGAGGGTGTGGATACAAATATTGATTTCCAGCTGGCTCTTATAAGAAATCCCGATTTCAGAGAGGGTAAGTACGATATAGGCTTCCTCGGAAGATATATGGAAAAGTATAAGAAAAATAAGTGATTTTAAGTTGCCCCTGCAATATAACATTATATAAAGAAATGCGGTGAATACTATTGTTTGAAGATTTTTTTGACGTTGTAAAAAAACGATTCAACGGCGGCAGTGAAGAGGAATATAAACCTCCGATGTTCAAGTGCCCCAGATGTCAGCAGCTCAGCCCGCTTTCCCGCTATGAGGAGCTTCACAGGGTATGCCCTAAATGTAACTACCATGGAAGACTTTCCGCTCAGGAGCGTATCTCCATTACACTTGACAAGGACAGCTTCAAAGAATTCGATGCTGACATGAAGAGCGGAAATCCTATAGATTTCCCGGAATATATGGAAAAACAGGAACAGCTCCGTGAGAGCACCGGCCTTAATGACGCTGTTGTCACAGGTACTGCTACTATCAAGGGCTCACCTGTAGTCGTAGGTATAATGGATTCCCGTTATATGATGGGAAGTATGGGAAGCGTTGTGGGTGAAAAGATCGCAAGAGCTTTTGAGTATGCTACTGAAAATAATATGGCTGTCGTTATGTTCACAGCTTCCGGCGGTGCCCGTATGCAGGAGGGGATTGTTTCCCTTATGCAGATGGCTAAGACCTCAGGAGCAGTAAAGCTCCACAGCGACAAGGGCGGACTGTACATAACAGTACTCACAGACCCGACTACCGGCGGAGTTACTGCAAGCTTCGCTTCTCTGGGCGATATCATAATCGCCGAGCCTAAGGTGCTTATCGGCTTTGCAGGCAGAAGAGTTATCGAGGGTACTATCAAGCAGCGTCTGCCTGAGGACTTCCAGCTGGCAGAATTCATGCATGAAAAAGGTTTCGTGGATATGATCGTTGAGCGCAGAAAAATGAGAAGCGTACTCTCTCATCTGCTCAAGCTTCACGGCTACGATAAAAAGGAGGTCTGAGTTATGGACGAGAAAAAAACAGCATGGGAACGCCTGCAGCTTGTTCATACCAAGGGCAGACCTACCGTAAGCGACTATATACCGCTTATTTTCACCGATTTCTATGAGCTCCACGGAGACAGACATTACGGTGACGATATGGCTATTTTGGGCGGTATAGGCCGCCTGGACGGCCGCCCTGTGACTATTATCGGTCAGGTAAAGGGCAGAGACCTTAACGAGAATAAGGAGTGCAACTTCGCTATGCCTCATCCTGAGGGCTACAGAAAGGCTCTCAGACTTGCTAAGCAGGCTGAAAAATTCCACAGACCTGTTATATGCTTCATAGATACTCCCGGTGCTTTCTGCGGTGTTGCTGCTGAGGAGAGAGGTATCGGTGAGGCTATTGCAAAGAATCTTGCTGAGTTCATGACTCTCCGTACACCTATAATTTCCATTGTCCTCGGCGAGGGCGGAAGCGGCGGAGCTCTGGCTCTCGGTGTTTGCGATGATCTTGCTATCCTGGAGAACGCTCAGTATTCTGTTCTCTCTCCGAGAGGCTTCGCAAGCATACTCTGGAAGGATGCCTCCCGTGAACAGGAAGCAAGCGAAATAATGCGCATTACAGCCGAGGATATGGTGACCCTTGGAGTGGCTGAGGCTGTCATTGAAGAGCCTCTCGGCGGTGCACATAACGATTTAGACAAAATTTCGGAAAATATTAAAGAATATTTGTCACAGAAAATTCCAGAAAAATGTGAAAAAGATATTGACGTTTTGCTGAAAGAACGTTATACTAAGTTTAGAAAGATCGGAGAGTTTCTGGACTGATACCGATCTTAAGTTCAAAGGAGGAATTAAATATGATTTTTGACAAGCTGAAGGATATCATTGCTGAGCAGCTCGGTGTAGATGCAGAAGAAGTTACAACAGAAGCTAACATTCAGGACGATCTTGGCGCTGATTCACTTGATGTTGTTGATCTTATCACTACTATCGAGGACGAGTTCGATATCTCTATCCCCGATGAGGCTGTTGAAGAGATCAAGACTGTTGGCGATATCGCTAACTATATCGAGAAGAACTCAGAGGAATCTGAAGACTGATTTAAAGCCGGCCATATGGCCGGCTTTTATTTGTATATTAAAAGAGGACTGCATGAGTGCAGTCCTCTCTTTATTATTCAGCTGATACTGAAGCGTCAAGCTTTGCAAAGTAATTTTCTGCATATGCACGGTACTCATTGCGGAAGGTCTCGTCGTTTTCCTTGATATCGTGGAGATATGCGTGGATATTGGTCTTTTCGTCAGTCTCAATGAGGCATCCTGCTATATTTGAGCAGTGATCCGAGATACGCTCCAGATTGGTAAGTATATCCTGGAAGATATATCCCAGTTCAACGGTACACTCGTCGTTCTGAAGTCTGCGGATATGACGGTTCTTCAGCTCTGTGCTGAGGTTGTCCACCACTTCTTCAAGCGGCTCCACTTTATGTGCCTTGTAAAGATCGTCTTCTTTGTACGCTGTGAAGGCGATATTGATATTTTCGGAAATAGCTTCGTTGATAACGGATATCTCATTCAGGCATTCATCTGAGAAAGTAATGTTTTTTTCATGCATTTCCTGTGCTGATTCTATCAGGTTAACTGCGTGGTCAGATATTCGCTCAAAGTTGCCTACACAGTGCATCATCTTTGATACACGGCGGCTGTCCTTGCCGGTAACACTGCTCTTTGATATTCTTACGAGATAGCTGTTTATCTTATCCTCGAAGTTGTCGATGATATCCTCGTTTTCTATTACAAGGTTTGCAGTTTCTTCATCATAGGATGTCAGTGCGCCAAGGGCTGAGAGAATTGTCTGCTCAGTAAGTTCTGCCATTGCCTCGGTTGCTCTGCGGCAGGCTTCTATGGCAACGCTGGGGGTTTTGAGGAAACGTTCATCAAGACCGATAGGACGGCGTGAATCCGGCTCAGTGCTGTTTGCTTCTTCCTTATCCGGAATGATAATGTGAGAAAGCTTTACAAGCACATTAGAAAACGGCAGAAGGATAATCGTTATTGCGATATTAAAAATCGAATGCATTACAGCGATGCCGATATATCCTACAGTCTGGTCAAAAATACTAAGCTCAATGACATGCTGAAGTATCATTGCTACAGGCAGCAGTATCAGAGTTCCAAGGACTTTGATAAGAATGTGTATACAAGCAACTCTTTTTGCGCTTTTATTTACACCGATACTCGATATGAGAGCTGTAACGCAAGTGCCGATATTAAGTCCCATTACTATCGGAAGAGCCATGCCGTATGTTAAAGCACCTGTCTGTGAAAAGGCCTGCAATATACCAATAGAAGCGGCTGAGCTTTGAATGATACCTGTAAATCCGGCACCAACGATAACTCCGAGTATCGGATTCTTGAATGCAGTAAGTCCGCTCTGGAACTTAGGTGAATCTGCGAGAGGTGTTACTGCTCCGGACATGAGCGACATACCTGTCATTATAATTGCGAATCCAACAAGTATCCTGCCTATATCCTTCTTTTTGTTTTTCTTTGCACCCATTATCAATATAACACCCAGAAGTGCTACTAAAGGTGCAAATGAAGTTGGCTTCAGCATCCTTATAAAAGGATTTTTTCCGTCTACTCCGGCAAGGCTTAGTATCCATGCAGTCAGAGTAGTTCCGATATCGGATCCAAAGCAAACTGCTACTGTCTGATCGAGATTCATCAGGCCGGAGTTTACAAATCCAACCAGCATTACTGTCATGGCTGAGGAGGACTGTATCGCTACGGTAACTCCCATGCCCAGCATTATGGCTTTCAGTTTGTTTGATGTCATTTTCTGAAGAGCTTTTTCCAGCTTTCCGCCGGTAAGCTTTTCAAGTCCTGTGGACATTACGTTCATTCCGTAGAGGAAGAAGGCAAGTCCTCCGAGCATTGTGAAGATGTTAAAAATCGAGAATTTTTCGTCCATGTTATTTCTCCTGCTTTCCTTTCAGCCCATTCCGAAGCCGGACTGTGTTTTGATCCATATTCTTTCTATCCGGTTTTATTATAATGGTATAAACTGAAAAGGTCAAGAGACTTTCACGGAATTTAACCTGAATTTTACATTCATTACATTATAATGCAGGAAGGACTGCGTTATTATTGCACCAAAAAAATAAAACCTGCCGTCGTCCTTGATAAATTTGATTTTAACTTTGTCTTCTGGCAATATTTAATTGGTGGAACAATATAAGAAAAATCGCTTGCATTAATCTTAATGTTGTGGTATAATATAAGTTATAGAATTTTTCATGGACCAAGGATGCTTATTATATGAAAAAAATTATTGTTATCACCGGCCATTACGGAAGCGGAAAGACTAATCTCGCTGTAAATCTGGCCGTTAATGCCGCTGCGGAGGGACGCTCCGTTGCTATTGTGGATCTGGATATCGTCAATCCCTATTTCAGGACTACCGATTTCAGGGAGCTCTTCGCTGAAAAGGGCGTAAAGCTCATTGCTCCGGATTTTGCAAACTCCAACCTGGATATCCCATCTATACAGTTCGATGTGGAACAGCTCGCAGCCAGCGAGGACTGCCTCATAATCGATGTTGGCGGAGATGACGCAGGAGCTGTCGCTCTGGGAAGATATGCCGAGTCACTGGAAAAATACGGGGATCAGCTGGAAATGCTGTACGTTATCAATCAGCGCCGCTACCTGACCCATACCCCTGATGAGGTCATCACTCTTATGTATGAGATAGAGGCTGCTTCTCGTATGAAGCATACAGCTATCGTAAATAATACAAATCTCGGCGACGAGACTACTGCCGCTATCATTGAGGATTCCCGCAGCTTTGCTGAGGAGACCTCAAAAAGGACAGGCATCCCTGTCAAGTTTACCGTATATCCGGTGAACTGCGCAGAGCTTTCAGATAAGCCTGATGCCTTTGCTGCTGAGATCTATGTCAAAAAACCATGGGAGAAATGATCTCCGGGTACCGCTTATGCAAGTCGTGATATGTGATGTGATTCTGCATTGCGTATTATGGATCCATATATTCTATATTCTGAAAGGAGCGAAATACGTATGGCAAAAATGACAGTCATTACTGAGCGCTGCAAGGGCTGCGGACTTTGTACTGCTGCCTGTCCCAAGAAGATAGTTGCTCTCCAGAAGGAGAAGCGTAACAAAAAGGGATACTTCTACGCTGAATGTACCGACCAGTCTGCCTGCATCGGATGTGCTATGTGCGCTATGATGTGCCCGGACTGCGCTATTACCGTTGAAAAATAATTATCGTTACTTGAAAGGAGCTGTTTAGCTTTGGAAAGAAATCTTATGAAGGGTAACGAGGCTCTCGCAGAGGCCGCTATCAGAGCAGGCTGTAAGTGCTTCTTCGGATACCCGATCACTCCCCAGACAGAGCTTGCCGCTTATATGGCTAAGCGTATGAATAAGTCAGGCGGTGTTTTCCTTCAGGCTGAGTCTGAGATCGCCGCTATAAATATGGTTCTCGGCGCCGCTTCTACAGGCGTAAGAGCTATGACATCCTCATCTTCTCCCGGAATCTCTCTTAAGAGCGAAGGCGTTTCCTATATCGCTGGTTCAGACCTTCCGGCTGTTATCATCAACGTTGAAAGAGGCGGCCCCGGTCTCGGCGGTATCCAGCCCTCACAGGCTGATTACTGGCAGGCTACAAAGGCTCTCGGCCACGGTGACTTCCAGCTTCTCGTATACGCTCCCGCTTCCGTTCAGGAAATGGTAGACTACGTTGTAAAGGCTTTCGACCGTGCTGATAAGTACCGTATGCCCGCTATGATCCTCGCTGACGGTCTTCTCGGTCAGATGATGGAGCCTGTTACTTTCCCTGAGATCAATCCCGACGCTTACGATAAGAGCGGCTGGGCTGCTAACGGCCATAAGATGCAGAGAGAACACCATATCATCAACTCTCTCTACCTCAAGCCTGATGAGCTGGAGAATTCTATCGTTGAGCGCTATAAGAAGTACGATATCATCAAGGAGACTGAGACAGAGGCTGAACTCTACCTCACAGAAGACTGCGATGTTCTCGTATGTGCTTTCGGCGCTACAGCAAGAGTCGTAAAGTCTGCTGTAAACGATGCAAGAGCTCAGGGTATCAAGGCTGGTCTCTTCCGTCCCAAGACTCTGTGGCCTTTCCCTGTAAAGGAGATCAATGAGGCTGCTAAGAACGCTAAGGCTCTCCTCAGCGTTGAGATGTCAATGGGTCAGATGGTAGACGATATCAAGCTTGCTATCAACTGCTCAAAGCCTGTTCACTTCTTCGGAAGAACCGGCGGTGTCATCCCTACACCTGCTGAGGTGCTGGATGAGATAAAGAAGATCGGAGGTAATCTGTAATGGCTGTTGTTTTTGAAAGACCTAAGTCTCTTATCGATGTCCCTACTCATTACTGCCCTGGTTGTACTCACGGTATAGTTCACAGGATCCTCTGCGAAGTTATCGATGAAATGGGCATTGAGGGCGATACAATCGGTGTATGTCCTGTTGGATGCTCCGTTATGGCTTACGATTACTTCAACTGCGATATGATCGAGGCTGCTCACGGACGTGCTCCGGCTGTTGCTACAGGTGTTAAGCGTACAAACCCTGATAAGTTCGTATTTACATACCAGGGCGACGGCGACCTCGCTGCTATCGGTACTGCTGAGACTGTTCACGTTGCTACAAGAGGCGAGAATATCGTCGTTATCTTTATAAATAATACTATCTACGGTATGACAGGCGGCCAGATGGCTCCTACAACTCTGCCTAACCAGGTAACTCAGACCACTCCCTTCGGACGTGATCCTAAGCTTGCAGGCTTCCCTGTAAGAGTTTGCGAGATGCTCTCTACTCTTACCGGTACAGCTTATGCAGAGCGTGTTGCCGTTGACAGCGTTCCCCATATCCGTGACGCTAAGAAGGCTATCAGAAAGGCTTTCGAGAATCAGAAGGCCGGCAGAGGCTTCTCTATCGTTGAGGTGCTCTCTACTTGTCCTACAAACTGGGGACTCGCTCCTCTTGACGCTATCAAGAGACTTCAGGACGAAATGATCCCTTACTATCCTCTCGGCGTTTACAAGGATGTTACTGAGAGCGTTTTCGATAATGTTCAGGGAGGTAATGAATAATGACTACTGAGATCCTTCTTGCTGGTTTCGGCGGACAGGGTATCCTCTTTGCCGGTAAAATTCTCGCTTACTGCGGCCTTATGGACAATAAGGAGCTCTCCTGGCTCCCTTCATACGGTCCTGAGATGCGCGGCGGTACCTGCAACTGCTCCGTTACTATCTCCGATGACCCCATCGGTTCTCCCCTCGTTCTTACTCCTCACCTCCTCATTGCAATGAATCAGCCTTCTTTTGATAAGTTCGTTTCATGCGTAAGACCCGGAGGAAAGGTTTTCTTCGACAGCACTCTCATTGAGCCTGACTGCGACAGAACTGATATCGAGCTCTTCGGTATCCCTTCACAGCAGATGGCTGACGATAATGCCCTCAAGGGCGGTTCTAATATCATCCTCCTCGGAAAGCTCCTCAAGGAGACAAATATCTGCTCTCTTGAGACTATGCAGAAAGCTATCGAGAAGGTCGTTCCGCCTAAAAAGGCTGCTCTTATCCCCAATAACTTCAAGGCTATCGAGCTCGGTATGAACGCTTGATCTGAAAAGCCCTTCCATTACGGAAGGGCTTTGTTTTGTATGCTTTATTGACACAGCAAAAAAACAGTGATATAATAGTTATACGATTTTTTTATTGAATCAAGAAGGGTATAGGAGGATCATTTATGAAAAAAATTATTGCAGCTATGACAGCTTTTACTGCGGCTCTTTCACTTATGACAGGCTGCGGAAGCACTGACAGCTCATCCAAGGGCGCTTCTTCCAAGTCAGACAGCTACGAGGACGCTCTCAGGGATATGTATGAGGCTTCAAATAATAAAGACGTTGAAGCTATGATAAAACATATGTATCCCAGCGAGCTCTATGATTACCTTGTGGATGCCGGCTATGCAGATACGTTTAACGAGCAGACCACCGGCGAAAATAAGGAGAAGGAAATCACTGAGATCATTGAAGAGGAAGAACTGGGCGAGGATAAATACAAGGATATTGAAGAAGCTATAAATGGACTGTACGAAATGATGATCATAGCCAAAGAATACGATCTCAGTCCGGATAAAACCATGTATGACCTGAGCGAAGAGGATCAGAAAAAAATAAGTGAGAGGATGCAGAAGGTTCAGGAAGGCGATGTCTCTGAGACAAAATATGACGTTACAAAGGCATTTGACGTTACTGTAAAGTATACTCAGGACGGTGAGGACGGAGAGGATTCCCTCTATGCTTACTACGTTGAGGACGAGGGCTGGCTGTTTGAACAGTCTATGAGAAAATATTTGGAGAAGTCACGGCAGACATCTCTTAATGCAAGTGCAAGTTCCATTTCAAAGGCTGTAAATTCAGCACTTATAGATCTGGATAGTGACGGAGATGATATTTCCGGAACATATATCATAAGCTCTGTTCCGGCTAAGAACTATAATGTTCCGGAGGATCTGGATCTGGATAAACTCAATAAGCAAATAAGGAACTATTTCGATAAAATGGATGATCTCTATTTTTTCTGCATTATCAGCGACGGAACTGCTGTATACGTTTCTTGTGAGGATCAGGACAATGAATATACAGGCATTTATCCTATTCAGTCAATTCCGGAAGATGATGATTCCACAAGCTATTTTGATACAAGACCAATGACCAGCGACGAGGAAAAGCTCGGTATGGAAGAGCTTTATGAGATCGCTGTTGAGGCTATAAAATAAAAAAGAGGGAGACGAAGTCTCCCTCTTTTTGTATCAGTATGGCAGACGGAATTGGCCTACCTTCCATGTACCGTCGCTTTCTATTACGACGGAGAATTCTTCTTTCTCGGTAACAGGCTTATCCGGTTCAAAATCTGAGCCGGTGTAGTTGTTTTCTACAGTGAATACTATTTCATCGTCGCTTCTGGACTTTATCCCTGTTATCCTTGAATCCGTATAGTAAAGGTCACGGCCTCTTGCAGCATCCATAGCATATACGCTGCCATTGCTCTCGGTGTATATCTCGGAGAGCTGATCGGGATAGCGTCCGCTGAATACCTTGTTGTAATCCGCACGGAGATCATCCATAGAGCTGATATCAGCATCTTTTATGCGGTGGAACTGCCAGCCGAATTCGTTTTCAACATAGTCCTCAGAGTCGAGCTCGTAGGGACATCCTACGGTATAGCTCCATTCTGTGCGGCAGGCTGACTCAAAAAGTGCCTGTGCTGCTGATATAAGGACAGTGTCCTCCTGTGAAGCAGGGTCCTCTGTGAAGACAACAGCGCCGTCCTCATTGTACTTGAATACTCCTCCGCCAAGAGGGTCGGGCTGCACAGGCTTTTCAGAGCTTCCGGCAGTTGTGGTCACGGTATCTGATGAGACAGCTCCGGAAGATGTGGTCTGGATATCGGTGTCAGTGGATGATGAGGCCTCTGTCTGGCTTTCAGCCTCCACCGATGTGGCCTCAGCTGATGCGGAGGTCGTTTCTGCGGTATCGCTTTCTGAGGCTTTTGATGTCTTCTTTCCGCAGCCTGCTGAAAGACAGAGCATTACTGCGGCAGCGGCAGCTAATATTTTCTTCATTGTTATCACTCCTGTTTATCGGCGGTGTCAAGAACGAAATCTATCATGCCGTCGCTGACATTTACGGCGGCACATACTATACGGACTGTCTGTCCGAGAGAATAAGTAACACCGCTGCGTATTTCTGTAAGTGAGACCGGTTCAGAGTACGCATATTCTCCCTCAGGAAGAGTGCGTATATGGATAAGTCCCTCGATAGTATTTGGCAGCTCGGCATAGAATCCGAACTCGGTAACACTGGATATCCTTGCTTCAAAGCTCTCTCCTATATGAGCCTTCATGTACTCTGCCTTGTAGCAGTCCTCACACTCACGCTCTATGGTGACAGCCTTTATCTCAGCTGCCGATGAACGCTCTGATGCATTCACTGCGAATCCTGAGTACCTCTTTTCCAGCCACTGTGTATCATAGCCTGCCAGTATATCGGTGATTATACGGTGTATAGCAAGGTCGGGATAGCGGCGGATAGGTGAGGTGAAGTGGGCATAGTCCTCCAGCACCAGACCGAAATGTCCCAGTGGCTCGGGAGAGTACTTAGCCTTTGCCATTGACCGGAGCACCATGAGGTTCACTGCTTCGTATTTGTCAGTGCCTCTTGCGCTCTCCAGTATCTTTGAAGCGTGGTAAGGCTTGAATTCGGTGAAATGGGGACATTCAAGTCCGAATTTGGGAAGCAGCTCCTGAAGGGCTTCCACCTTTGCTTCGGGCGGAGCCTCGTGTATACGGTATACAAATGGGACCTTCTTGTCCCTTGCAAGTCTGGCTGCTGCTTCATTGGCGGTGAGCATGAATTCTTCGATGATACGCTCAGATTTTCCACGCTCCCTTGGAACAACATCACAGCAGACACCGTTTTCATCTATGATAAGCTTGCTCTCAGTGGTGTCAAGGTCCGGAGCATTCCTGCGCTGACGCTTAGCTATAAGTACGTCGGCAAGCTCGTCCATAAGAGCTATCTCATTCTTAACATGAGCATATTTATCAAGTATCTCCTGAGCGGCATTTCCGCTGAGTATGGAGTTTATCTCACTGTAAACTCCCTTGACCCTTGAACGGATAACGCTCTTGCAGAAACGATATGACATGATACCGCCTTCGCTGTCAAGCTCCATAAATGCGGAGAGTGTGAGCCTGTCCTAATCAGGATTAAGTGAGCATATGCCGTTTGAGAGCTCCTTTGGGAGCATCGGTATGACCTTGTCGGCATAGTAGATACTTGTGCCCCTCTTCATAGCCTCCTTGTCAATAGCACTGTTGCCCTTGACATAGTGGGAGACATCTGCGATGTGAACTCCCAGAAGCCAGCCCTGTGAGGTCTTTTCTACGGAAACAGCATCGTCAAGGTCCTTTGACTCAGCACCGTCGATAGTGAATATGGCCATATCTCTCAGGTCTTCACGGTTGTTGAAGGAGTACTCCTGTATTCCGCCTTCCTCTATTTTTCTTGCTTCTTTTAGAACATCATCGGGGAATTCCGTTTCTGCTCCGTGGATAGCAAGTATCGAAGCTGCACAGGATGAGGCCTGCTGAGAGCTTCCGAATACAGAGGTTATCTTTACCTTATGCTCTGCATGGCGGCGGCCACGGTACACTATTTCTGCAAGCGCCTTGTCGCCGTCGCTGAATTTTATGCTCTCTCCGGTCACAATAGCGATATGGTTCTTTGAGGCTGTATCCGGAACAAGATAAGGGGAGCCGTCCACGAATTCTATGCGGCCGGTGAGCTGGGAGCTTCCGAAGCTGATTATATCCAGCACCTCTCCCTCAGGCTCTCCTGACCGGGAAGGGATATCTCCTACAAGCACCCTGTCTCCGGGCATTGCACCAAGCATACATTTTCCGGGGACGAAATATTCTGTTCCTCCGTCAGTCATTACAAAGCCAAAGGTGCGGCTGAGACGGGATACTGTTCCTGCCTGCACATTCAGACGGGAGCAAAGTCCGGCCTTCATGGCCTTTTTCATCATGATGACTCCTTCAGTGCGGAGCTCATCAAAGGCTTTTGTGAAGTTTTCACGGCCCTGCTTCTTAGTGCGGCACTTTGATTCAAGTTCGCTGAGCGGCATTACCTTTTTATCATAGGTGCTCAGGAACGTAACTATTTTCTTCTTATAGCTTTCGACGGTCATTCCGCCGGATTTTTTTACTGCGGCTTTCTTTTTTGCCATGTTTCCTCCTTTGTGTATAGTGAGCCTATAAAAAATGCCCCATGACCTTAGTCACAGGGCAGCTTTATTACTTGCTGACAATAGGAATAATGTTTACTGCAAGAACTATTATGAACATGAGGATCCCAAGTGCTCTTGTGATCTTATTGAGGATCGCCTCTTTAGTTCTGCCCTCGTTCTTTCCGTAGAAAGAATCTGTGCTTGCACCTGTAAGTGCAGCAGACATACTGTCCTGTGATTTCTGTTCCTGTGAAAGGCAAAGGATTATTACCAATGCTGATACGATAAGGAGAACTATGCCTCCGACGATCTCTAAAGTACTCATTGTTTTACTACCTCCGTACTATTCTCTGCGGCAAAAATGCCTCTATATTTCAATTAGCTATAGTATTATACCATAGTTTCAAGGATATTTCAAGTCCTTTGCAGAAAAAAGATGAAAAAATTTTTTTCGCTTTATTGTGTGATTTATACAATATCCGGCTTTTTACAGGGATTCAGCGGCGCTTGTCCATAAGAGCCTGTATATATGCTCTTGTCATGGCCTGCTCCATAGGGGAGAGGAGATGATATTCTGAAAGCAGCTGGATATCATCGTCGTTTTCTGCTCCTTTTTGTATGGCTCTTATATCGGAAATACCGAGGATATAGTCACAGCTTGCATTGAAAAGCCGGGACATTTTCAGCAGGATAGGGATGCCGGGATAATGCTTTCCCTTTTCGTATGCGCTCACAGTTTCCTGTGAGACTGATAATTCTGTGCTCAGTCTTACCTGAGTCATGTGCATTTCTTCACGGAGTTGTTTTATCCTGTTCATGCTCTCACCTCTTTTACTAATAATTATACAGGCTATACTTGTATTCTTTAGAGGTATATGCTATAATATTACCAGTAAAAATTGTATGGAGGGCTTATGAAAGGTAAGGATATTATCAGAGAAACTGCGAAAATACATGGAGTGTCAGTTCAGGAGGTGCGGAGGGAGCTTATTATTGCCATGAACGAGGCAATGAACAGTCCGGACCCTGCGGCAAGAGAATTCTGGGCTGAATATACAGGAAAGGGCAGCAGGCTGTCTCCGGAGAAATTCGTTGAGATACTCTCGGAAAAAGCCTGCAAGGCTATGGAGAAGGGGACTTTATGATCTGATATTGCAAAGATATAACATATGGTCATACAGCCTTGCAATTTGTATGATTATATGTTATAATTTTTTCGGTGATGTTATGCTTATGATATCAATTATGGATATGGATAGAAAATTACAGCACTCCCATGTTCATGCTATGCTAAGGGAGTGCCTCAGACCCTGCGGTATAGACTACTCCGGAGATACTCCTGTCACTTACGGTAAAATGGGAAAGCCTTCCCTGACTGAACATCCGGAGGTGCATTATAATCTCTCTCATGCCGAGGGTATCGCCGCTTGTATAGTTTCCGGCAGGGAATGCGGCATTGACTGCGAAAGGGTAAGGGCTTTCAGGCCGAGAGTGGTCAAGCGGGCTTTTTCTGAGAGTGAGAAGCAGCTGCTGGAGGAGGCTCCGCAGGAGGAGAAGGACCTGCTTTTCTTCCGCCTGTGGACTCTTAAGGAGGCCTATGTCAAGGCTATAGGGCTTGGTCTTTCATTCCCGCTAAGCGATGTTGGATTCTCATTTTCGGATGAGGGTATCTCATGCAGCATTGACGGATGCAGCTTCCGGCAGTATATCCTTGGAAACGGAGAGTATGTGGTGTCGGTCTGCACCCTTGACTTAGAAAAGTAATTGTGCTATAATTTATTTTGTCAATTATTTTTGATAATTTGTGGAGGATGGAATTATGAAGCTAATAAAAAGAATGGCAGTCATTATGACTCTTGCACTCAGTATCTGTGCCCTTGCTTCCTGCGGCCCTTCTAAAAGCAGCAGTAAGTCCGATGACAGCAGCAGTATGGTAATAGAGGACAGACAGCCTGTTACTTACAAGGATAAGAGTATCGCCATTGAAAATGAAGATTGACGGGACATTTTTCCGGATATCATCCCCACCTACAGCATTGCTTTAAGCTTTGTCCGAAAAAATCATGTAAGGAGAATATTATGAAAAAATTTGCATTTATAACCGCACTTCTTCTCTGCCTCAGCGCTTTTTCTGCCTGCGGAGATACTGATGACGGCGGCAGCAGCAAGAAGAGCTCCTCAAAGTCTTCACCGGCTTATGAGGCAAATGACGATGACGATATTGAGAAAACCACCGATGATGAAGAGGTTACCACAGAAGAGATCACTACAGAAGAGAAAACTACAGAGGAGATAACTACCGAAGCAGCGACAGAGGCTCCTACTGAGGCTAAGGAGGATATCTCTTTTGTAAGAGGCCGCACTGAGAATAACTCATATATCTCAGAGTATGCCAATTTCAGATTCGATGCCGATGCTGACTGGACATACGCTACAGAAGAGCAGATGCTTAAGCTTATGGGTATCGCTACAAGCCAGACCGGTACAAAGGATGAGATAGATAAGCTCATTGCTGACCAGGCTGTAATATATGATGCTCATGTAATTAAAAATGACGGCCAGAAAAACGTTATATTCATGTTTGAGAATGTCAGAAAAGAAGGCGCAGACCCGGATGCTCTCAATGCTGAGTCATTCCTCCAGATACTCCAGCTCAACCTCAATAAATCTCCTGATGAGGAATACGGCAATTACTCGGAGATAAAGAGCTTCAATATCGGCAGTGATGAGTATAAGTACTTTACCACTACAAATGATTCATCTGCGGCAGGTACTCTCTATCAGACCTATGCCTGCAAGAAGGTGGATGATTATTACTTCGGTATAATCTATACCTCCGCTCAGGACGATTTCTCAAGCATTACAGGCAATTTCAGCACTATAAAATAAATGAGCCGACACTTTCTTCGTGGCATGGTCCACGGTATCCCTATTGCACTCGGATACCTTTCGGTATCATTCGGCTTCGGTATCATGGCTGTCAGGGCAGGGCTTACCCCTGCTGCGGCTACTGTGATATCTGCCTCTAATCTCACATCCGCAGGACAGGCTGCCGGTGTGGATATAATTGCCGCTTCCGGAGCGGTTATCGAAATGATACTTGTGCAGCTCACTATTAATATAAGGTACTCTTTAATGGCACTGTCCCTTTCGCAGAAGCTGGATAAGAGCTTTACTGCTCCCCACAGATTTGCCGCCTCATACGGCATTACTGATGAGATATTTGCTGTTTGTTCAGCTCAGACAGAACCGCTTACCCCTTGCTATATGTACGGCATGATACTGGTCGCCTTTGCAGGCTGGGTCAGCGGTACTGCACTTGGGGCTGCAGCAGGACAGCTCCTTCCCGCAGCTCTCAGCAGTGCGCTCGGTATAGTGCTCTATGGAATGTTCCTTGCTATAATCATACCGCCTTCAAGAAAACAGAAAAGTGTGCTGGCAGTTGTTCTGGCAGCAGCGGCTGTGAGTATCCTGTTCAGGTACGTTATTACGGCGGTCAGCGGAGGCTTTGCGGTTATTATCAGCGCAGTTGCAGCCTCTGCCGCAGGTGCTCTCCTGTTCCCTGTCAAGGATGAAGAGGAGGCTGAAGCGTGAATATAGCTGTTTATATTATCGTGATGGCTCTGGTGACTTACCTCATCAGAATGATACCATTCGTCTTTTTCAGGAAGAAGATAAAGTCCCGTTTCTTCCGCAGCTTCCTGTACTATATCCCGTATGGTGTGCTTAGCGCTATGACTATACCTGCTATATTCTACAGCACCGGCAGTGTGGTCACAGCTGTGGCGGGTACGGTCGCTGCAGTGGTACTGGCTTATTTCGGCCTTCCGCTTATAGTCGTGGCTCTTGCAGCTGCGGCAGCTGCATTTGCAGCAGGATTCTTTATATAAATGGATAACCATAAGAATGCGAACGGCTGATGCTGTTCGCTTTTTGTTATCTGTGCATAAAAAATTATGATATTTTTGTTCATCTCTCCGATTATCCGGAGAGATTTTTTTATTGTACAACGGGCAGACGTTGTATTTCGGCTGATAACCTGCCCCTTATGAACGGAGCCTTTCCGCTCATAACTGAAAGGAGGTCTTATCATTTGCAGGATAAAAACCAACTCGTTTCCATGAGAAACGCTTTCTGCTGCTATTATGCAGTTCTGGGAGATGTCACTGAGGCGGCTGTAAGGGCTGGCTTCAGCAGGGGAAATGCTCTCGCTGAGGGCATAGAATGTCTCAGCTCTGCCCATTGCAGGAAAAAGATAGCCAGACTGAGAGAAATGATGACGGATACGGGAAATGTGGCTGCGGGTCTGAAAAGACTCGCTTTCGGGAACTGCTCTGATGCTGTATATCTTGTATTTGCTGATGAGCTGCCGCCGCCGGAGGTCATAGAAAAGCTTGACCTCTTTAACGTCTCGGAGATAAAAAGAGTCAAGGGCGGAGGAGTAGAGGTAAAGCTGTTCGACAGGCTGAAGGCACTGGAAAAGCTTTTTGAGCTGGAAAATGCCTTCGCTGACCGGAACAGAGCCGCAGATCTCATTTCTGCACTGACCTCTCAGCCTGAGGACGGTGATGCTGTTGAGGATTAAAAAACTGTCCGTAAAACAGCGGCTCACTATGAACTGGTGGAAGGACCCGGCTTACCGTGACCGTGACGCTATAATATGCGACGGTGCTGTGAGAAGCGGAAAAACTCTCTCCATGTCCCTGGGATTCATATTCTGGGCTTCAGCTTCTTTCAGCGGAGCAGCCTTCGCTCTATGCGGCAAGACTATAACCTCTCTCCGCAGAAATGTTGTTACACCTCTTCTGCCTATGCTGAAGGAGTACGGCTTTATCTGCATCGAAAAGGTAAGCAGGAATTACTTCGATGTTACCTTCCTGGGAAGGACAAACCGGTTTTACGTCTTCGGCGGAAAGGATGAGAGCTCTGCTGCACTTATTCAGGGTATGACCCTTGCAGGTGTGTTCTTTGATGAGGCTGCACTTATGCCTCGTTCATTTGTGGAGCAGGCTATGGCAAGATGCTCTGTCAGCGGGGCAAAAATGTGGTTCAACTGCAATCCGGATAATCCCTCCCATTGGTTCTATAATGAGTGGATAAAAAAGGCTGACGAGAAAAACGCACTTGTGCTCCATTTTACCATGGACGATAATCCCTCCCTGTCAAAGGCTGTTAAGGAACGCTATAAAAGACTTTATTCCGGAGCCTTTTATGACAGGTTCGTGCTGGGAAAATGGACCGCTTCCGAGGGTGTGGTCTATCCTATGTTCAGTCCTGAGGATCACGTTTACAGCGGTGAGAAAGAGTGCAGCCGATTCGTCATTTCCTGTGATTACGGCACTGTGAATCCTTCGTCTTTTGGCCTCTGGGGACTCTCCGGCGGTGTCTGGCACCGCATAAAGGAGTACTACTACTCCTCGAAAAGAGAAGGAGTTTCCCGTACTGACGAGGAACACTATGCCGCTCTGGAGGAGCTTGCCGCAGGCAGGGATATAGATCATATCATAGTTGATCCCTCCGCAGCAAGCTTTATCGAGTGTATCCGCAGACACGGCAGATTCAGAGTGGTGAAAGCCGATAATGATGTTATCTCAGGAATAAGACTGGTAAGCACTGTGCTCAGACAGAATAAGCTGAGGTTCCATGAATCATGCAGGGATATATTGCGTGAATTTCAGCTCTACCGCTGGAGTGAAAAGGCTGGGGCAGATGCTCCCATAAAGGAAAACGATCACGCTATGGACGATATGCGCTATTTCGTCACTGATACGTTCGGCCGCAGGAATGACTGCGATCTTTTCGCTATTTCTGTGGCAAGATAGCTGTTAAGGCTCCGTTCATGATTCTTGACGCAAGGAGGTATTATGAAACTTTTCAAAAAGAAAAAGCAGTCCGCAGCAGTTACTGAAATAGCTTCCGCTCAGCGCAGCTCAGGGCTGGGGAACACTCTTCCGCCTGCGGTGGAGCCCTTTGAAAAGGAGCTCTATGACAGGCTGAGATATGCTGTTCCCATTATTGATGCTGCTATTATGAAGATAATCCGTCTTACCGGCGGCTTCAGAGTGATCTGCTCGGACCCGGAACATCAGCAGGCTCTTGACAGCTTTATCGAGAACGTTCCTGTTGGTATCTCAGGAAGGTCGGTGAGCTGCTTTGCTGATAATTTCCTCGATAGCCTGCTGACCTATGGCAGCGCTGTTGGTGAGATAGCTTCGGACAGCTCTGAGAGCCGCATTGCAGGGCTCTGGAACGGTGATGTTTCCCGTATAAGAGTTACCTCCGGAGCAGACCCGTTCACCAGACGCTATATGCTGAGACTGGCTGACGGCAGCGAAAAGTCTGTCTCTCATCCGGAGCGTATAGTCTATGCTTCGCTTACCGGCGGACATTCTATACTCCGGGGCCTGCCTGCCCTCAGCAGCATATTGCTGAGAATATACGAGTGTATCGGTCAGAACTATGACCGTGCCGGAAATGTGAGATATGCTGTGACTTACAGACCGCCTGCCGGCTCGGGAGATATGATGTACTCCCGTGAACGTGCTCAGCTCATCGCAGAACAGTGGGCGGACGGTATGAATTCCGCACGCTGCGGCCAGGTCAAGGACTTTGTGGCTGTGGGAGATGTGGATATCAAGGTCATCGGCGCAGACAATCAGCTCTTTGATACCAATGTGCCGGTGCGTCAGCTTCTGGAACAGATAGTTGCAAAGCTCTCAATACCACCGTTCCTTCTGGGACTGAGCTGGAGCAGCACAGAGAGGATGTCCTCGCAGCAGGCGGATATACTCACATCGGAGCTGGAATACTACCGGCGCCTGCTCACTCCTGTTATATGTGATATCGGAAATGCGTTTCTGGCCTCTTCCGGCTGGGATTCGGTATGCAGTGTGGAGTGGAGCAATATCAATCTTCAGGATGAATCCGTGCTTGCGGATTCTCGTCTGAAAAACGCTCAGGCCAGGGAGATAGAGCTCAGGCTTGAAAGCTATCAGGATCAAAACACAAAATAAAAAGCTGATGGCGGCAAGAAACGGGCATTCAGAGAAGTGCTGCATACTTCTCCCGCATTGACCGACGCTTTCAGCAATTAATATCAGGAGGTAATTTATGTATAACAATATCAGACTTGAAAAAGGCCTTTATAACCTCAGCGGAAAGTCATTCACCGCTGCACTTGAGGAGCTTGACCCCTCCTCTGCATATGCCGGCACCCCTCTTGAAAAGCTGGACGCTTTTGAGAGACAGCTCAAGAGATTCAATATCAGGATAAACGGTCCTGAGTGCGATAAGGTGGAGAAGTTCTTCTCTTCCACTGAGACCGCTGTACTCTTCCCGGAGTTCGTCACCCGCAGTATAAAAAAGGGCTTTGATGAGACAGTTCTTTCCTCTGTATGCGCTGCTAAGACAGTATGCTCATCCAGTCAGTATCTTGGCTGCACTCTTACTGATACTGCTGCCTATACCGATACTGCGGAGGCCACTGCTCTCCCTGCGGCAACAGTAAGAGAGGACGAGGAGACTACCGTCCTTGCAAAGTACGGCAGACTTATTACCGCTTCATATGAGGCTGTCCGCCAGCAGAGACTTGACGTTTTCGGTATCATGCTCAGAAGTATCGGAGTGAAGCTTGCAGCGGCTGTAGTCAAGGCTGCTGTTGATGTTCTTGTGGATGACGCTTCTGAGATAACCACTTCTGCTCTTACCTACAGTGACCTTGCCAAGCTCTATGGTCAGTTCGACTGCTTCGATATGACTACTATCATAGCTTCTCCGCAGCTTGCTTCACAGATAGCTGCTATGGAACAGCTCAAGGACTGCTCTGCTGATGCAGACGGCCGCCTTATCCTTCCCTTCGGCTCAGAGCTTATCAAGACCTCTGCTGCCGGAAACAGCAAGATAATCGGCATCGACCGCAATTTCGCCCTCGAATTCATTACCAGCACCGACCTTGTAATGGAGACCGATAAGCTTATCGACCGTCAGCTTGACCAGATGACAGTCTCAGTTACCTGCGGCTTCAAGAAGATAACTCCTGCCGCTGTCAAGGTGCTGAAGATAACTGAATAAATCCCGGTATCAGCTCCCAAAGGGGCTTTGCTCCCTTTGGGCAAGCTGCTTATCTATGAAAGGAGGAGTAAAATGACTCCGGAGATACTTGACAAGATAAATAAATTCACACGCCGTCCGTTTACAGAGGATGAGGTGTATGTTTTTTCAGTGATACTCTGCGATAACGATATTGACCGTGACTGCGAGCGCTTCTCCGATGAAGCTCTGGAGACTATATGCCGCTCTTTTATTGGCAGGACCGGTATATCCGACCACCAGCCCTCTGCCGCCAACCAGACTGCCCGCATTTTCGATACGGAGCTTATCACTGACCCTGAACGGCTTACCGCTTACGGGGCTCCCTATAAATATGTGAAGGCCAGCGCCTATATGGTCCGTACTGACGATAACCGCAATCTCATTGCAGAGATAGACGGCGGCATTAAAAAAGAGGTGAGCATTTCCTGCTCGGCAGCAAAGAAGCTCTGCTCTGTCTGCGGCTGCGATAAGTCGGTAAGCTCCTGTGATCACGTCAAGGGTAAGAAATACAGCGGCAAGCTCTGTCATACCATACTTGACGGTATCACCGATACCTATGAGTGGAGCTTCGTGGCTGTACCTGCTCAGGTCAATGCCGGTGTTACAAAGCATTTTTCATCGGAACCTGTAACGGCGGCTGCGGTATATCCTGCTCTTGAAGAGGCGGATAATGAGCTCCGCAGAGATATCCGGAGACTGGCTTATTTTGTGGGCGGAAGGACTGCTTCGGATGCTGCTGCACTGACCTCGGCTTCTATGAACACCGGGCAGCTTGTAAGCTTCAAGCGTTCTCTCGAAAACCAGAGAACACGCAGCGAGCCTATGGTGCAGCTCAGACCGGATGACGACGAAAAGGACGGCTCCGAGCAGTTTGCTATGAGATAGGAGGTATTATGAATATCGAATCAGTAAAATCACTTTTTTCACTGTTTTCCGGCGAGGAGGATACGGACCCGTATATTCCGATGATACGCCTTGCCATGAAGGAAACAGAGAAAATGCTGCTCCCGGACGCTGATGCCTCGGATATAAGGCTTGACTTTCTCAGTGCAGCTATCGCATTCTACAGGGTCCGCCGTATAATGGCAGCCCGTGACCGGGAGAAATTTGTCTATGCCGGCAAAATGCCGTCATCAGGTCAGGACAGCTCTGCGGCCTACGCTGAGAGCCTTCTTCGGGATTATCTTGACCTGTGCAGCGGCCTTATCAGCTCAGGGACATTTGTCTTTATGAGCTTCTCCGGCGGAAAGGAGATTTGATATGCTCAGAAAGCTTATGGAGGAAACAGCAGCAAGACTCCGTGCAAGCGGGGCTTCTCACGTTTACAGCGCCTTTGACGCTGTGGATATACAGAAAAAGGGACGCAGCATATTTACTGTGATAGATGTAAGCTCCTTTGAGTGCAGCACTCCGATATATTCGCTGAGCACTATATATCTGCCTTTCAAGGCGGAGCTCTCCCTCAGGATAACCGCTCCTGAGTGCTGGACCATGGAACAGCTTTACGATTATTTTGACCAGTATATCGCTCCGGCAGTGGAGGCAATGTCAGACCTTAACTGCTCTCTCAGGAGCCTTACACTTAAACCGGATTCCAATATCCGCAGACTTGTTATGACAGTAAAGCTGTCGGCAGGAGGTATCATCAGGACAGAAAGGAGCAGCGCATGAGCAGTATCACTACCCTTACAGAGCGTGAGGCTGTGCCGGTAACATTCGGGAATCATACCTTGTGGTGTGAGAGCTTCCGTGCTGAGGAGACAAGAGCATTTTCAGAGACCTCGTCGGCTGACGGGGGAGGGCTTGTTACAAACAGTTTCCCTAAGCTTATGAAGCTCACCTTCAGCGGACGTATCTGTGATGCGGATTCACCTCTGGGATTTGTTGCGGCTGCAAGCGATATGCTCAGGGACGGACAGTCCTTTACGGTGGAATACCGTGGGCTAAGCTTTTCAGACTGCCGCATACAGTCCTTCAAAGCTGAGGATAAGGGGGAGGCATTTATCTATGCGGAGCTCTCGGTGCTCAGTACCGGTGCGGAAGAGGAGGAGGGACGATGAGTGTAAGTATAGTTCTGAAAACTATCTCCGGGGCTGTGATAACCTCGGATAAGGTGATCTCATTCAGCTTCCGGAAGGATGCATATATTGCCTATACGTCCCTGAATGCAAGGTTTGTGGTCTCCGGTACAGACGCTTCACAGATAGCTGAGGCAAGTCTTGTTATCGGCGGGATAACGCTTCATCACGGACTTATCGACAGCCTCACTATAACACGCTCCGGCGGCTGTGACATTGCAGCAGTCAGCTCCCGGAGCTTTACTTCGCTGCTCTGTCAGAATCAGCTTGAACCGGGTGTAAAGTACGGTATATCCATAAATGCACTTATGGACGGCTTCTATCCGCTTCCATATGTGACCCATGAGGACAATTCTGATACCAGCAGTTATATCTATGTTGAGAAGAATACATCGATGTGGGAGAATATAGTCAATCTCACATATAAGCTGACCGGAGGCTATCCCTATATCAGAGAGACTAACTGTGTCAGGATGACAGCTGTCCCGTCTCCGGAGCGCTTCTCATATTCAGCGGATGAGCTTATATCTGTCGGAAGCTCAATAGCAGGCCGCAGGCTCGTCAGTAATTTCCATATGGCTGATATTTCCGGCGATTACGGCAATTTCGACTATGAGGATGTGGATGTTATCGCCGCTAAGATAGTCCGTCACAAGTATTTCGATCTTGATATGCAGTTTCTGAGAGATCCCTCTCAGGCGCCTGTCTACCATGACAAGGCTGCCTACAGAGGCCGAAGCAGGATATTCTGTTCCTATGCAGGCTACCACGGCGAGGATCTGTCGGATATCATCAGCTTCGGGAGCATATCATCTGAGAGGATAGCCTCGGTAAATGTCAGGGGAGACAGCCGGGGTGTGGTAACAGAGATCAGCGCCTACCACGATAAATTTCTCCGGCAGTAATGCTCCTGTAAAAGAACAACGGCGGCACGCATTTTCAGCGTACCGCCGTTATTTTTTGGATATGTTGCTTTATGAGAGGTAACTTATTCTTTTACGAAATCCTTGGGGTCAAGGGACTTTACTGAGTGGAGGAGATACTTCTGTATATAGAGAGCGTCCTGAGGAGTAAGACTGCTGGTGGAGTTCTCATATACATTGGCATTGCGCTTGCCCTTGGCAGTGATCCTCTTGGAATCAGAACCGTCCTCACCGAATCTGTCGCCGTTGGAGATGCTCTGCATTACAAGAACAGCATCATTCATCTTTACAAAGCCGTCGCAGTCAGCATCGCCCCATACGATATCCTTATCTTCAGTAGTTGTGGTAGGCTGAGTTGCAGGCTGAGGATCGGGATCTGTACCGTCTGAGAGATATCCAACAACGATACCGCAGCCAACTGTGGACATATAAACCTTGCCGAATTCATCCATATCGCCGACGATGTAATTTCCGTTTCCTGTACCGCCGTAGAGGTGCTCGGTATTGATGCATACCCAGCTCTTTCCGCCGTCTGTTGAGCGGTAGATGCCTTCGGGATCGTTTTCAGCAGCCTTGCCGTAGAAGTAGATAGTATTGGGGCCGCCCTTCTTTTCGGGAGCGCCGTAGCCGGCAGTCTTGCAGTAGCTTACACCGTCTATCTTTGTTACAGTGGGCTTGCCATCCTTTATAACAACATCGTACATTCCGTACCAGCCGCCGCCGAGGATAAGATGTCCTTTTTCAAGATATGCGATACGTCCTGCGCTGTCGCACTGGTCGTACATACAGATATCTGTGGATGTGAAGTTCTTTCCGCCGTCTGTACTGATGCAGAGCTTGTACTGTGCATCGGAAGCATCGGGCTCTGTCTTTGAGTAATGCCATGAAGAATTGAAGTATGTTGCATATGCATAAACTGTGTTCGGGTCATCAGGCTCTATCAGGAGCATAGTGGGCTTGGAGCCGTACTGTGAGGGGATACCCTCGCAATTGGTCCAGGTCTTGCCCCAGTCATCTGAGTATGCAACGCCGCCATCGTTCTTGCCGGTGTTGAAGATACGGTATTTGCCCTTTGCAGTCTCAGCGATAGCCAGCTTTCCGCCCTTGGTGGAGGGTGTGAAGGCAGTCCAGGTCTTGCCTCTGTCGGTGGTATAATATCCGCCGCCGTTATCACCCTCAGCCAGTCTTGCCCATACATCGGTATTCTGAGGGCAAACAGCAATAGCAGATGTACTTCCCATAACGGGCTTGTACTGTATGCCTACCTCATCGATAGCATTATGCTGGAAGCCGTCGTAGTCACCTATGGCTGAGAGGTCGAGGCCGTCTGATGTGCTGACGAAATCAAGGGAAACTACTTCCTCTATGCCGTTGGGGTGGAATGTGAAAGTAGGGAGCTTATTCTGATCGGTGCTCCATATATTGCTTGCCAGGAACACGCCGTTTCCTGAGGTTATGAACATTCTGCTGCTGTCACGGGGATCGGTAACAACAGTTCCTGACCAGTGGATAGCGAAATCATCCTTGATCCAGTCGAAGCCGCCGTCCTTGAGGTAGTCAGAAATAAGCGGACCGCCCCAGCCGTCCTGTTTGCCGGGAGTGAAGTTCTGCCATGTGGCACCGCCGTCAAATGAGCGGTAGTACTGATCTCCCCATACAGCGCCGTGTTCATCAGTCCAGGGCTGCCACTCCTGATCCTCGAATTTACCGCAGGTGCTTGTGATAAGGTGATCGGGATTTGAAGGATCAGCCCACATTGAGCCAAGGCC
Source organism: Ruminococcus flavefaciens (assembly GCA_002371825.1). Taxonomy (GTDB): domain Bacteria; phylum Bacillota; class Clostridia; order Oscillospirales; family Ruminococcaceae; genus Ruminococcus; species Ruminococcus flavefaciens_L. The sequence continues at coordinate 43,949 of DFHF01000065.1, forward strand.
AGCTTTGCTGAAGAGCTGTGTTACCTTGCCGTCAGCAGGATGATAGCGGAATCCGCCGCCGTCTGCGCCGCCGAAGTTGAAGTCTGCCATATAAGTTATGAGCAGATCGCCGTTAGGATCGATATTTATGCGTGAGGGGAAGAAGTTTGTAGGGAGATCCTTTGAGAGCACACTGAACTTATCATCCTTTGTGCTTGCAACGTGTACATTAGCTGTACCGTTCTTGGAAGTACCCACATATACTTTTCCGCCTGTTACAGCGATAGCAGCCACACCGTTCTGAGTCTGGTACTCACCATTAGTTACGGAACGTGCAATATTTTCTGTCCATGTAGGCCATTTTGTAGTTGAATCGAAGAGGCCGAGGTCATCATATCCTTTAACAGGAGCCCAGGTCTCACCGCCGTCGGTAGACTTGATAAGTGCGGAAACGGATTTTTCGTTGCTGGTAACATCTCCGCCGGCATAGATCACCTTCGGATTGTCAGGGTCAACAGCGATAGCTTCACCGCACTGTCTTCCATAGCCGTTACCCATTACCTTGATGAGGTTTGTAACGTCGATCTCCTTCATGGTCTTGCCGCCGTCAGTAGTCTTGAAGATAACAGTTTTTTCAGCGGAGAAATAAGCGCATCCGCAGAGGAAGTAAACGGTGTTATCGTCTGTCGGGTCGATAGCGATAGCGTCAACGCTGAGAAGACCTCTGTCTGCATCTGTGATGAAATCGAAGAGCTGCTCCCAGCTTTCGGTTTCGTAGTTATATTTGTAAGCACCGCCTACATCGGTACGGGCATACATTTCCTTTTTGCCTGTGATTATGCCTGAAACGAATCCGCCTCCGCCTATTCTGAGGGTATCCCACTTCATTGTGGAAGAGACGTTTTTTGTAGCTGCATCTGCTGTCATTGAAAGTCCGGGCTTTGCGGCAGCCAGATCAGATATACACGCAGTGCTCATGCATAAAGCGAAAAGGCCGGCCAGAGTTTTTTGAAAAAGCTTCATATTTGTTCCTCCCATAATTGATTTCTCATGTTTTTTCAGCAGGCGCCTAAACCTGCTTCAGATCAGAAAGATTATTGTACACTTATTCTAACACAGCTTTTTGTCAATGTCAATATAAAAATGGCGGATTTGCCGATATAATCAGTAAAAAAGCATTATTATTCATATGAGAAATATTACTGCATATGCAATATAGTCTTAATTATAGGAGATTATTGTGCATATGGCAGCGGCGGAGGACGGGGCAGTTATCATAATGTAAGCAGTATATTACTTTTTTATGGATAAAATATTAAGGGCGGATACAGATATCCGCCCGAGACTTTCAAAAAAGTTTTATCCGGACGTTGATTCACCGCCCGAAAAATTGCATATGGTATTATGGAGCTGTAGAAAAACTAAGGACAGGCTTTAGAAAGCCTGTCCTTTATTCATTGCATAGATCAGCCCATTACAACTTCAACTTCGTGAATGCCGCCGTCGCAAGCAGGGATCACACAGCCGTCAACAGCCTTGCCGTCAATAGTCAGTGACTTAACGCCCTTGCAAACGTGGTCAGGGTTCTTGACAGTGATATTGTAAGTAGCACCACGGAACTTACGGGTAGCAGTGAAGCCGTCCCACTCGTGAGGAATTGAAGGATCAACCTTAAGTCCGTCGAAAACAGGCTGTACACCGATGATGTACTGGGAAATAGCTACCATGTTCCAAGCAGCAGTACCTGTGAGCCATGAGTTCTTGCCCTGGCCGAAGTTCTTTGCGTCCTTACCGCCGATCATCTGGCCGTATACATAAGGCTCTGTCTTGTGTATATCGGATGTCTCCTCAGTGAAAGCAGGAGCGATCTTGCTGTAGTACTCGAATGCCTTGTCACCGCGGCCTGCAAAAGCCTCAGCACAGATGATCCATGCATTGTTGTGTGTGAAGATACCTGCG